>NZ_LZIJ01000001.1 GCF_001667115.1 Mycobacterium sp. 852002-51163_SCH5372311
CGCGCCGGTGCGCTATGTTTCGGATTTCTCGGCGGGCGCCGAAGAGGCGGCCGCCGCGGCCGGCCCAGGCGACGTCATCGTCACGATGGGCGCCGGCGACGTAACCATGCTGGGTCCGGAGATCGTCACCGCGCTGCGGGCGCGGGCCAACCGTAGCGCGCCCGGCCAGTCCGGGGTGTTGCGATGAGCGAGCCCGCCGACCAGATCGAACCGGTCGGGGGCGACTCCACCGACGCCGCCGCCGCCACCGAGCCGATCCCGGCCGACGGGGTTGATCAGGCCGAGGCGCAGGACGAAACGGCCGAGACCGAAGCCGAAGTCGAAGGGCCGCGGCGGCGCGCCCGACGGGAGCGGGCCGAGCGTCGCGCCGCGCAAGCTCGCGCCACCGCGATCGAGAACGCCCGCCGGGAAGCCAAGCGTCAGACCCGGGTACACCTCGTCAACGAGCCGAAACCCGCTCAGCGAGGCGTTGTTCGGGGCCTCAAAATGTTGCTCTGGACGGTGCTGCTGGTCATTGCCGGCATCGGGCTGGCGCTGATCCTCTACTTCACGCCGGCGATGTCGGCCCGCTCCATCATCGTCACCGGGACCGGGGCGGTCGCCCGCGAGGAGGTTCTCGACGCTGCACAGGTGCGCCTCGGGACGCCGCTGCTGCAGATCAACACCAGCCAGGTCGCCGACCGGGTGGCCGCGATCCGGCGGGTGGCCAGCGCGCGGGTGCAGCGTCAGTACCCGTCTGCGCTGCGAATCACCATTGTCGAGCGAGTTCCGGTGGCAGTGAAGGATTTTCCGGACGGCCCGCACCTGTTCGACCGCGACGGCGTCGACTTCGCGACCGCCCCACCGCCGGCGGCGCTGCCCTATCTAGAGGTCGACAATCCCGGGCCCACCGATCCGGCAACCAAGGCGGCACTGCAAGTGTTGACCACGCTGCATCCCGAGGTCGCGGGTCAGGTGGGCCGGATCGCGGCGCCATCGGTGTCATCGATCACTCTCACGTTGTCCGACGGCCGGGTGGTGATCTGGGGGAGTACCGACCGCGCCGAAGAGAAGGCCGTCAAGCTGGCAGCGCTGTTGACCCAGCCCGGGCGGACGTACGACGTGTCCAGCCCGGACCTGCCAACCGTCAAGTAGTCGAACCGCGCGGCAATTCGCCTCTCGAGCTTCTTCGAGACTTACGTCACGGAGACCGCCGCCGGCGCGTCTGGTGCGTGATTTCCGTGTCGCGGGGCATGCCAAAGCCGTCAATCGCGAAAAATTCGCCCGTCGCCCGTCGGCGCGCCTGCGGGGTTAGCCCGCGTCATGCCAATACGGTTCTGGTTACGCGGAACTACCTGACATAACTCTAACTCTATGGTTGAGGTTGAGGGTTTGCCAAGCAGACACACCGTAAGCAGCTAGAGAGAACACCGAACGGGAGAAGCCCCGGCAGAGACGGGGAAGGACAGGCCCACCATGGGAGGAAGACACATGATGACCCCCCCGCATAACTACTTGGCCGTCATCAAGGTCGTGGGCATCGGTGGAGGCGGCGTCAACGCCGTCAACCGGATGATCGAGCAGGGCCTCAAGGGCGTGGAGTTCATCGCGATCAACACCGATGCGCAGGCGCTGCTGATGAGCGATGCCGACGTCAAGCTCGACGTCGGGCGCGACTCGACCCGCGGACTGGGCGCCGGCGCAGACCCGGAGGTCGGGCGCAAGGCCGCCGAAGACGCCAAGGACGAGATCGAAGAACTGCTGCGTGGGGCCGACATGGTGTTCGTCACCGCCGGCGAAGGAGGCGGGACCGGCACCGGCGGAGCACCCGTCGTGGCCAGCATCGCCCGAAAATTGGGCGCGCTGACAGTCGGTGTCGTCACCCGGCCGTTCTCGTTCGAGGGGAAGCGGCGCAGCAACCAGGCCGAAAACGGCATCAACGCGCTGCGGGAAAGCTGCGACACCCTGATCGTGATCCCCAACGACCGGCTGCTGCAGATGGGCGACGCGGCCGTGTCGCTGATGGACGCCTTCCGCAGCGCCGACGAGGTGCTGCTCAACGGTGTGCAGGGCATCACCGACCTGATCACCACACCCGGGCTGATCAACGTCGACTTCGCCGACGTCAAGGGCATCATGTCGGGTGCGGGCACCGCGCTGATGGGGATCGGCTCGGCCCGCGGTGAAGGCCGCTCGCTCAAAGCCGCCGAGATCGCCATCAACTCACCTCTGCTCGAAGCGTCCATGGAGGGTGCCCAAGGCGTGCTGATGTCGATCGCCGGTGGCAGCGACCTGGGCCTGTTCGAGATCAACGAGGCGGCCTCGCTGGTGCAGGACGCCGCTCACCAGGACGCCAACATCATTTTCGGAACCGTCATCGACGATTCGCTGGGCGACGAGGTGCGCGTCACCGTCATCGCGGCAGGGTTCGACGCCGGTCCGGGTCGCAAACCAGTGGTGGGCGGCAGCGCCGGGGAGAAGGGCGGGGCGCACCGGATCGAGACGGCCAAGGCCGGCAAGCTCACCTCGACGCTGTTCGAGCCGGTGGACGCGGTCAGCGTGCCGGTGCACACCAATGGCGCGACGCTGAGTATCGGCGGCGACGACGACGACGTCGACGTGCCTCCGTTCATGCGTCGCTGAGGCCCACTGAGGTCTGTGGGGGCCATTGATGCGCGCCGAATCCGGATACTGGGCACGTGAGCGTTCGCATCCGGCGGGTGACCACCACCCGCGCCGGTGGCGTGTCGAAGCCGCCCTTCGACACCTTCAACCTCGGTGATCATGTCGGTGACGACCCGGCGGCAGTTGCGGCCAACCGGGCCCGGCTGGCCGCCGCTATCGGTTTGGCTGCCCACCGGGTGGTGTGGATGAACCAGGTACACGGTGACCGGGTAGCAGTCGTCGACGGGCCCCAGAGAGCTGCCGTAGACGGCACCGATGCATTGGTGACCACCACGGCGCGACTCGCGCTGGCGGTGGTGACGGCCGACTGTGTGCCGGTGTTGCTGGCCGATGCGCGCGCCGGCGTGGCGGCAGCCGTTCATGCGGGCCGGGTCGGCGCCCAGCGGGGCGTCGTGGCGCGTGCGGTGGAGGCGATGCTGAGCGTGGGCGCACGGACTGAGGACATCTCGGCGCTACTCGGACCGGCCGTCAGCGGGCGCAACTACGAAGTGCCCGCGGCAATGGCCGACGAGGTCGAGGCCGCGTTGCCGGGCAGCCGAACCACTACCGCATCCGGAACCCCCGGGCTCGATCTGCGGGCCGGAATCGCTTGCCAGTTAAGCGATTTGGGTGTTGAGGCGATCGACATCGATCCGCGCTGTACGGTGGCCGACCCCACTTTGTTCAGTCATCGCCGAGACGCGCCGACGGGGCGACTGGCGTCGCTTATCTGGATGGAATGACCCGAATGGCGGCGGAGGTGGCGGCGTCCCGTGACGATAATGGCGACCGCGAATCGGAATTGACGCATGCGCTGGCGAGTGTGCGATCCAGGCTCGCGGCCGCGGCGCAAGCGGCCGGCCGCAATGTCGGCGAAATTGAACTTCTACCCGTTACCAAATTCTTTCCGGCAACCGATGTTGCAATTCTGTCCAGATTGGGTTGTCGGGCCGTTGGTGAATCGCGCGAGCAGGAAGCCAGGGCGAAGATTGCCGAACTTACCCGGCTTTGCGCGGCACCTGCGCGGATCGATACGCGAAATATGCGGAAGATCAACTGGCACATGGTAGGCCGGATTCAGCGGAACAAGGCGCGGTCATTGGCCGGCTGGGCGCACACGGCGCACTCGGTCGACAGCCGACAGTTGGTCACCGCTCTGGATCGGGCGGTCGGTGTGGCGATGTCCGAGGGCCGTCGCGAACACCCGTTGCGGGTCTACGTTCAGGTCAGCCTCGACGGCGACGTGTCCCGCGGCGGCGTAGACGTCACCACGCCCGGGGCGCTCGACCAGGTCTGTGCGCAGGTGCAGGAGTCACGCGGTCTGGAACTGATCGGGCTGATGGGAATCCCGCCGCTGGACTGGGATGCCGAACTAGCCTTTGACCGGCTGCAATCGGAGCATCGGCGGGTGCTCGAATCACACCCAACCGCCGCCGGGCTGTCCGCAGGGATGTCGAACGATCTGGAAATCGCCGTCAAACATGGTTCGACATGTGTGCGTGTCGGTACCGCGCTATTGGGCCCGAGGCGGTTACGGTCACCGTAATTAGTCACTGTAGTCACACCTTCATCACAGACACCAATACTCCCAGGGGCTAGAAGGGGTCACGCAATGAGCACACTGCATAAGGTCAAGGCCTACTTCGGTATGGCGCCGATGGACGACTACGACGACGAGTACTACGACGACCGCGCCCCGTCGCGCGGATATTCCCGGCCGCGATTCGACGACGATTACGGCCGCTATGAAGGGCGCGACTACGAGGACCCGCGCCGCGAGCCGGCTGACTACCCACCGCCCAGCAGCTATCGGGGCGGCTACGGCGAGGAACCTCCGTTCCGCGCCCGCGAGTTCGACCGCGCCGACATGAGCCGGCCGCGGTTGGGATCGTGGCTGCGCAACTCCACGCGGGGCGCGCTGGCCATGGACCCGCGGCGGATGGCGATGATGTTCGAAGAAGGTCACCCGTTGTCGAAGATCACCACGCTGCGGCCCAAGGACTACAGCGAGGCGCGCACCATCGGTGAACGGTTCCGCGACGGTACCCCGGTCATCATGGACCTGGTTTCCATGGACAACGCCGACGCCAAACGCCTGGTCGACTTCGCCGCCGGCCTGGCCTTCGCGTTGCGTGGCTCATTCGACAAGGTGGCGACCAAGGTGTTCTTGCTCTCACCCGCCGACGTCGACGTGTCGCCCGAGGAGCGGCGCCGGATTGCCGAAACCGGTTTCTACGCTTACCAATAGACGCAGACGCCGGCCTGTTTCAGGTCGGTACCCGGGCGAGGCGCTCCTCTTGCCCGACGGCTGAGATGTGTGCCGGCCTTAGGAGTCGGTACCCTGAAAATCGTCGCGAGGGCGGCTATTGACATCTCATCGTTAAGGTCGGGTCATCGGTGCTGTTCGTTAAGATCCTTGGGTTTGCGCTGTTCTTTTTCTGGGTGCTGCTCATCTTCCGGATTGTCATCGAGTTCATCCGCTCATTCAGCCGCGACTGGCGCCCCACCGGTATCACCGTGGTGATCCTGGAGATCATCATGTCGATCACCGATCCGCCGGTGAAACTGCTGCGCAGGCTGATCCCGCAACTGACCATCGGCGCGGTCCGCTTCGATCTGTCCATCATGGTGCTGCTGCTAGTCGTCTTCATCGGCTGGCAGGTGGCGCTGGGCCGGACGTGAGTAAGGCTTTCGCGGCGGTGCCGGGGGGCGTCGTTTCGGGCACGGTTCGGCGACAGTTCGGGGCGCTCGATTTCAAATCTAAGAACACGGAATTTAGAGTTTGAAATTCGTCCTTATTTATTGGTCCATCAGCAACCGACGGGTCTGGTGTGACAGGATGGGCGGCAGTTGCACCATGGCTGCCAGACCGTTCTACACTTTCCAGAGCGTTTGACAGGAACTCGAGGGGAACGAACAATGCCGCTTACACCAGCTGACGTCCACAATGTGGCGTTTAGCAAGCCTCCAATCGGCAAGCGCGGTTACAACGAAGACGAGGTCGATGCCTTCCTCGACTTGGTGGAGAACGAGCTGACGCGGCTTATCGAAGAAAATTCCGATCTACGTCAGCGAATCGCAGAGCTGGATCAAGAGCTCGCCGGGGGGGCGGGCGCTGGTGCGGCTTCTCTTTCCGCGCAGCCGACCCAGGCAATACCGATCCCCGAACCCGAGCCCGAGCCGGCTCCGGCGCCGGTGGCCGCTCCGGTTGCGGCCGCGGCCGGGACCAACGAGGAACAGGCCATGAAGGCCGCCCGGGTTCTGGCTCTGGCGCAAGACACCGCCGACCGGCTCACCAGCACTGCCAAGTCCGAGTCGGAAAAGATGCTGGCCGATGCGCGTGCGAATGCCGACCAGATTCTCAGCGAAGCCCGCCACACCGCGGAAACCACGGTCGCCGAGGCCCGGCAACGCGCCGAGGCGATGCTCGCCGATGCCCAGACACGCTCCGAGAGTCAGTTGCGTCAAGCCCAGGAGAAAGCCGACGCCCTGCAGGCCGACGCGGAACGCAAGCATTCCGAGATCATGGGAACCATCAACCAGCAGCGTACTGTGCTGGAAGGCCGTCTCGAGCAGCTGCGGACGTTCGAACGTGAGTACCGCACCCGGCTCAAGACCTACCTGGAATCTCAGCTCGAGGAACTCGGTCAGCGCGGATCGGCTGCACCGGTCGATTCCACCGCGGACGGCGGCGGGTTCGACCAGTTCAGCCGGGGCAATAACTAGACAGATGGTGTCGACCCGCAGCGCGCGGCTCCGCCGCGCTTGCGATCGCCACTAGACCCCACACGTGCCGGACTGCACGGTCGGCACATCAGAGCTGTCCTGAACGTGGGCAGTCCCGCTCGTCGGCCGGAGGGTAATCGATGTTGATCATTGCGCTGGTACTAGCTTTGATTGGGCTGGTCGCGCTGGTTTTCGCGGTCGTCACCAGCAATGAGCTGGTGGCCTGGGTCTGCATCGTTGCCAGCGTTATCGGGGTTGTGCTGTTGATCATCGACGCGCTACGTGAACGCCGGGCGCGCGCCGCCGGTGATGAGAGCGAAGAAGCGGATGGGGCCGGCGAGGGCGAGGACGGCTACGTCGACTATCCCGAGGAACTCACCGACGCCGACGAGGAGACCGCTGCCGGCGAATCGCATGAGGAAGCGGATGGCGACGCGACCCAGCAGTCGGCAATCAGCCGCGACGAGGGGTCCACGTAGCAGTCCTCTCAGCCACCTGTCGGGGTGGCCAGGAATTCGCGCACCTCGTCATCGGTGACCTGGTGAAAGTCACGGTAGACCTGTCCGACGGCCTCGAACGCGGGCGGCATGGTGGCGCATACGACGTCGTCTGCTTCGCGCGCGAGCTCGCGGCAAGCTGAGTGCGGCCCGACCGGGACCGCGACAGTGATCGATTCGGGGGCGGATTCGGGCCTGGCAGCCCGCAAGGCCCGCACCGCCGCCAGCATGCTCGCGCCGGTGGCGATGCCGTCGTCGACGAGGATCACGGTCTTGCCGTGCGGGTCGGCGAGCGGCCTGCCACCCCGGTAGGCCTGCTCGCGTCGCTGCAGCTCCGTCGTTTCGCGGGCTATCACCGCGCGCACCTGCTCGTCGCTGACGTGCAGGCTGGACACCACGTTGTCATTCATCACGACCCCGCCGCCGCTGGCCAGAGCGCCCATTGCCAGTTCTGCCCACCCCGGGACCCCGAGCTTGCGGACCAGGAACACATCCAGCTGGGCCCGCAACGCTGCGGCGACTTCCCATCCGACTGGGACACCGCCGCGAGCCAAGCCCAGTACCAGTAAGCCGTCCCTGCCCCGATACGAGGCCAGTTCCTCGGCCAGCACGCGACCCGCCTCGCGGCGGTCGCGAAAGGTGCGCTCCGGCGTCCGCCGCAGAAAGCCGCTCGGTGGGTTCATGGGGACTCCTGGCCATCAAGCCTACGTCCGGCGCCACCGTTACGAGAGGGCTCTCGCAATGCATCGGCGGAACAAGCACCAAAACATCCCACGCCGAGGCAAGTTTGTGTCCAGTGTGTCCAAGGCCGGCTGTCCGTGCTCGCAACGTCACCCTGGTGCTCGACGACGGCGAGCTCCCCGACGCCGGCGAGGCGCGGTCGCTGGCCGCGGTGCTCGTCAAGGCCGCCGGCGCGCTCAAAAGTCTCTGAGCAAGGTGGCACGGGGGTTTCCCAGCTCGTTGCTTGACACGGAAACTCGAACCGCTCCTCGGCTTAGACTTCCGCAATGTTCTCGGAGACGCGCTATGCGATGAACGGGGACTTGCGCGTCGCCTATCGCGCGTCGCCCCCTGGTACTCGTGACATCGTGTTCGTTCCGAACTGGTTCACGTGCTGCGAGCACCTACCGGAGCTGCCATCGACCCAGGGATGGGTTGAGGCGATGACGTCCCTGGGGCGGCTGATCTTCTTCGACCAGCCGGGCACAGGAGCCTCCGACCCAGTCACGCCGGGCGCGCTACCGACCTTGGAGCAGTGGGCCGACAGCATTACGGCGGTCCTCGATGATCTGGGTAGCAGTGAGGCGGTGCTCCTCGGAGTCAATGGCGCTGTTGCACAAGCGGCGCTTTTTGCGGCGACACACCCGTCCCGCACCGCGGCGCTAGTCGTCCTCGAGGGCTTTACGGGTACCCATACGGCAACGTCCGAGGATGTTAAGGCTGCCACGGTCGCCGCCTGGGGGACCGGGGAGATCGAACATACGATCAACCCAGATATGCCGTGGAATGAAGAGATTCGAGCAGCGTGGGCACGACACGAACGCCTGGCGGCCACCCCAGGGACGGTTTCGCGTGTGGTGCGTCTCGCCAGCGAATTGGACGTGCGGTCGGTGCTGCCGACAATCCGCGTGCCCACCCTCGTCCTCCACCACGCGAAGGACCCGGTGATCCCGCCTGCCGGAGGAAAGGACGTCGCTGCCCGCATACCGGGCGCGAAATACGTAGAGCTGCCCGGGCGCAACGCGTTCCACTTCGTCGAACCCTGGCGCGATTCGTTCCAGGAGATCGCCCAATTTCTCACCGGCGAGCAGGCCGAGGTGGCCGATGATCGGCTCCTTGCCACGGTGCTGTTCACCGACATCGTGGACTCGACGCGTCGGGCCGCCGAGATGGGTGACCGCGACTGGCGAGCATTGCTTGATGCGCACGACGTGATCGTGCGAGCGCAGCTCAACCGCTTTCGAGGCCGCGAGGTGAACAGCACGGGCGACGGCTTCCTCGCGATGTTCGACGGCCCGCAGCGAGCGATCCGCTGCGCCATGGCGATTCGCGACGCGGTGCAGGCATTGGGCATCGAGGTGCGTGCCGGTTTGCACACCGGCGAATGCGAGGTGCGCGGCGACGACATCGGTGGAATCGGTGTGCATATCGGTGCGCGGGTGAGCGCATTGGCCGGTCCGAACGACGTGCTGGTGTCCAGCACGCTGCGCGACCTCGTGATCGGTTCCGGGCTGGAATTCGACGAGCGCGGCGCTTACCAGCTCAAGGGCGTGCCCGGCGAATGGCGTCTCTTCGCCGTCGCCTCTGTGCGAACGACATAGCCATATTGCGCTAGCCGTCAGATCACTGGATCTTGTCGTGCTTCGTCAAATTGTGCCGGGCGCACATCAATTGGATGTTCTCCGCGACGAGCGAGGAGCCGCCCCGAGGTTCAGACGATCACTCCGCGCGACCTGCGGCACACGTGCGCGAGCCTGGCGGTCAGTTCCGGCGCGAACGTCCTTGCGCTGTCGCGGATGCTGGGCCAGAAGGACCCGAGCGTGACACTCCGGATCTATGCCGACTTGTTCGACAGCGACCTCGATGCGGTCGCAGTCAATCTCGACGCGAAGATCGCAGATAGTGTCCAAAGCACCCGCCGACCGGCGCCGCAAGCGCAGGAAAACCGCTGTCTAGCTGCGACGATGTGTGATCTTGCTCTGTGTCCGAGGGGGGACTTGAACCCCCACGCCCATTAGTAGGGCACTAGCACCTCAAGCTAGCGCGTCTGCCATTCCGCCACTCGGACCAGACCAACCTGAGCTGGCAGCTAAGGCTATCGGATTGCTCTGCGCCCGCCCAACCCAGCAGCGTGCGCACTGGTGGCCAGGGTGTAAGAACAGTGACTGTGAGCGATGACGTGGTCGAGGTTGTCAGCAGGCTGATCCGGTTCGACACCACCAACACTGGCGATCCCGCGACCACCAAAGGCGAGGCCGAATGCGCCCAGTGGGTCGCCGAGCAGCTCACAGAGGTTGGCTATCAGCCTGAATACGTCGAATCCGGCGCGCCGGGCCGTGGCAACGTGTTCGCCCGCCTGGCCGGGGCGGACAGGTCCCGCGGTGCCCTGCTGATACACGGGCACCTCGACGTGGTGCCGGCCGAAGCCGCGGAATGGAGCGTGCACCCGTTCTCCGGAGCAGTCGAAAACGGCTATGTCTGGGGCCGCGGCGCGGTCGACATGAAGGACATGGTCGGCATGATGATCGTGGTTGCCCGGCAGCTGAAGCGCACCGGGACGGTGCCGCCGCGTGACTTGGTGTTCGCGTTTATCGCCGACGAGGAGCACGGCGGCACCTACGGGGGGCAGTGGCTGGTCGATAACCGGCCCGATCTGTTCGAGGGCATCACCGAGGCGATCGGTGAAGTCGGCGGCTTTTCCCTGACGGTGCCCCGCCGCGACGGCGGTGAGCGCCGCCTCTACTTGGTCGAGACGGCCGAAAAGGGCATTCAGTGGATGCGACTGACCGCACGCGGCCGGCCCGGTCACGGCTCGATGGTCCACGACCACAACGCGGTCACCGTTCTGGCCGAGGCGGTGGGCCGGCTGGGCCGCCACCAATTTCCGCTGGTGGCGACCGATACCGTGGTGCAGTTTTTGGCTGCCATCAGCGAAGAGACCGGGCTTGTCTTCGACCCCGAGTCGCCCGACTTGGAAGGGACGATCGAGAAACTCGGCCCGATGGCCCGCATGCTCAAGGCCGTCCTGCGCGACACCGCAAACCCGACGATGCTCAAGGCCGGTTACAAGGCCAACGTGGTCCCGGCCACCGCCGAAGCCGTCGTCGACTGCCGGGTGCTGCCCGGTCGCCAGGCGGCGTTCGAGGCCGAAGTGGCCGAAGTGCTCGGCCCGGACATCAACCGGGAATGGATCAGGGACCTGCCCTCGTATGAGACCACTTTCGACGGCGATCTCGTCGATGCCATGAACGCCGCTGTGCTGGCAGTCGACCCCGACGGTCGAACCGTGCCGTACATGTTGTCCGGCGGCACCGATGCTAAAGCCTTCGCGCGCTTGGGTATTCGTTGCTTCGGCTTCAGCCCGCTGCGCTTGCCGCCGGATTTGGATTTCACCTCGTTGTTCCACGGGATCGACGAGCGGGTACCCATCGATGCGCTGCGGTTCGGTACCGCCGTGCTGACCCACTTGCTGACAAACTGCTAACGCACGCTAGTTAGACGAAGCCGATCACACGAGAGGACTGAGAATGATCTCGAAGCCTGACCCGTACGACGCGCTGCCGAAACTGCCACGTTTCACCCTGAATTCGAACTCGATCACCGACGGGCAACCGTTGGCCACTCCGCAGATCAGCGGAATCATGGGTGCCGGCGGCGAGGACGTCAGCCCACATCTGAGCTGGTCGGGTTTTCCCGAGGAGACCCGCAGCTTCGCGGTCACCGTCTACGACCCCGACGCGCCGACGCTGTCCGGATTCTGGCACTGGGCGGTAGCCAACCTGCCCGCCGACGTCACCGAATTGCCCGACGGAACCGGCGACGGCAGCGATCTGCCCGGTGGCGCGCTGACTCTGGTGAACGACGCCGGCATGCGGCGTTACGTCGGTGCCGCGCCTCCACCCGGGCACGGTGTGCACCGCTACTACGTCGCGGTACACGCGGTGAAGGTCGACAAACTCGACCTGAACGAAGACGCCAGCCCGGCCTATCTGGGGTTCAACCTGTTCCAGCACGCCATCGCGCGGGCCTATATCCACGGCACCTACGAACAGGCGTAGGCCGGGCGACCGCGCCGTCGTCGGCTCCGAATCACAGTCGTGAATCCACGCGCGTGTGTGCTTGTGCTGCCCGGCGGCCAGGTGCGCAGCAGCCAGCCGTCGCGGTGGTGGCAGTCGGCCAACCTCCGGATGGCGTTGGTCGCCCGCGCGTTGCGGCGCCGGCTGGGACCTGACGTCGAGGTCCGACTCGTCCAGTACCGCCTACGCGGGTGGAACAGTCCACACTGGGATCCGGTGCGCGACGCCACTGAGGTTCTCGATTCGGTACGTAGCTGGTGCGACCCAGAAAACCTTGTGCTAGTGGGGCATTCGATGGGTGGGCGGGTTGCGGCGCACCTGGCTGCGCGCGGTGACGTTGGCGCTGTGGTGGCATTGGCGCCGTGGTGGCACGGCGAGAAAGCCGACCTGATCCCCATGGGCACGCGACTGCTAGTCGTGCACGGCACCGCCGATGCGCGCACCGACCCGTGCGACTCGCGGGCCCAGACTTTGCGGGCCCGCGAGCGCGGGCTGGACGCACAGTGGGTGGGTATCGAGGGCGTCGGCCACCACATGGTGCGGCGGTGGCGCCAATGGCACCGGCTCATAACAGATTCTGTGGTCGAGTATCTCAACTCCGTCGGGCCCGGCGGCTCCATCGATCAGGACGACTTTTGATCAGTACCACGGTCCTGGATAGACGCCGTTGTCGATGCGTTGGATGACAACGTCTTTGGTGCCGCCGCAGGTGAATACGTTAGGGCCTTCGTAACAATTCGCGGCCGTTTTCGCACGGTGATCGACCAGGACCCACGATTTGCCGAAGAAATCAAGCGGCCGGACCTTCCACCCGGAGCTGACTTGCTTCCGGTCACGAATATCTATCACCGGCGAATCGCTTTGATTGCCGATGTAGAGGTAGTCGCCGGAGGTACCGAACTGGTAGGAGTTGACGGCGCGCATCTCGTCGGGGCTCATCTCGAACAGGACCGTGCCGTTGGCGATGTCAAGGATTTTCAGGTTCTTCGTTGACCTGATCAACAGCTTGCCCTCGTTGATTATCGGATCGATGAGCGTGCCTGCGGTGATGAGGTTGGGATAGAACTTGTGGGCGATAACGCTGTAGTACCCCCAGGTGAAATCGCCAAGGTTTACTTCGTCTTTGGTCTGTCGGATGACGTATCCGCTGTCCAGCTCGTAGTTGAGCGGTTTGGGCCCGGCCGGATCGGCGTGGTCGAGAACGACCTCGGCGCCCGATGCAACATCCCGGATCGTGACGATGCTTTTGGAAACGTCGTGAAATGCGACAGTGGACTCTTCGACACTTGCCAGGTTATGGGGGCTGGTCCATCTCACGGTCAGCGTCTCGGGATCGATGGCCGCGGTGGAGACGCCGCTGGTGCGGCAACAGTAGCTGAGTACCGGGCCGCCCGCGGTGGAGTACACCTTGCTTGGGCTGCCGCCGAGTTCGGCGGGGAGCTCGGCGACCTTGGTGATCGATTTGTCATTGATACCGCCGACGCCCGCCATCAGTGTGAATCGCTCAGGTTCAAGACCATGCGAAGGTGTGCGGTACGTCCAGACGTAAAAAATTTTGAGGTCGGTCGGCGTTCCTGTCAGCGTGCAGAAATAGGCCGGGTTGCCCCGGCCGAAGGCTAACTCCGTCCCCGGGGGAAGGGGCGGTGGAGTGGGGGCGACAACCATTCTGCCCGTTTGTGGATCGAATACCTTCGCGGCGTCGAAGGCGTTGCGCGTCGAATTGCACGGCTTGAATACCGTGCCCAGGGCGCGCACGGTGCCTTCGAGGTCCTCGCCGGTGACAGTCGGCGTCTGGGCGGGCGTCTGCGAGGTCGCCGAGGCGGCGGTCGATTGCGTCGTTGCGGCGGCGGACGATTGGCGGGTGGTGCTACGTGGCTGCGATGGCGTCGAGTTGCAGGCGCTCGCCGGAATGAGTAGTGCGACAGTCAATATCGCCAGGCAACGGCGAAGCCAGGTCTGATTCATCGGGAGGACCTTACAACGTCATCGAACGGTCGAACAACGAAGGTTCATCCGCGGGCCGCCTACTAGCCCGGTGGTGCTTCCGGTTTACGCCGCCGCGGATCCGACCGCGTCGCGCAGCGACGTGAACCCGGCGTCATGCAGGCGCTGGGCGATGCCGTCGTGAATGTGCTTGGCCCACAGGCCACCACCGTAAATGAAGCCGGTATAGCCCTGCAGCAGCGATGCCCCCGCGGTGATGCGCTCCCATGCGTCCTCGGCGGTTTCGATGCCGCCCACGCTGATCAGTACCAGCTGGTCGCCCGCCCGGCTGTAGAGCCGGTGCAGCACCTCCACCGCGCGGGGCGCCAGTGGCGGGCCCGAGATCCCGCCGGGGCCAAGTCGGTCGATCGCGGGGGTGGCCAAGCCGTCGCGCGATACCGTGGTGTTCGTCGCCACGATTCCCGCCAGCCCGAGCTCAATGGCCAGGTCGGCGATCTCGTCGAGGTCGGAGTTGGAAATGTCCGGCGCGATCTTCACCAAGACCGGTGTCGAGGTCCGTGAGGCCTCCGCCAGAACGGCGGACAGGATCGGCCGCAGCGACTCGATCGCCTGCAGATCTCGCAGTCCTGGCGTATTCGGGGAGCTGACATTGACCACCAGATATGACGCCAGTGGGCCGAGCAGACGAGCGCTGGCCCGATAGTCGTCGACCGCGTCGCCGGCCGGGGTGGTCTTGGTCTTGCCGATGTTCACCCCGATCGGGACCTCGGGGCTATGCCGGGCGAGCCGGATCGCCAGCGCGCCGGCGCCAAGGTTGTTGAATCCCATCCGGTTCAGCAGGGCCCGGTCGCGAGGCAAGCGGAACATGCGCGGGGTGGGGTTCCCGGGCTGTGGGCGGGCGGTGACGGTCCCGATCTCGGCGTAGCCGAAACCCAGCGCGCCCCACGTCAACAGCCCCAAGCCGTCCTTGTCGAACCCGGCGGCCAACCCCAGCGGCGCCGGGAAATGCACCCCGAACACCGTGCTGGCCAGTATCGGATCCCTCGGACCCAGCAGGCGATTCAGCAACCGACGCACCGGATTCACGGCGGTGACGCCGCGCAGGATTGCGAAGACCAGCGTGTGTATGCGTTCGGGCGGCAGAAGGAACAGCAGCCGCCGCATCACTCGGTACATGGGATGGCAGTCTCGCTGACGGCCTGTGCGCGAGTCGACCACCGTCACAACGCCGGCTGGTCAGGAAGCCGATTCTCGGAACGAGACTTCTTGCGACGCAACAGGACTCGCCTGCTGCCGTCGGTGTAGAGCCGCACCCGCGTCAGTTCCCAGCCGCGATATTCGGCTTCGATGGACAGTCTTGTGGACGCGCTCAACCTGGTCACCTCCGGCGGCAGTCGCAACGGCGCCCACTCGTACTCGTCGGACATCTCGGTGTCCCAGCCCGCGGGTAGCCGGTTCCACCGCGGCGCGCTCCAATCTGTCACAGCGAACCCGCGGCGTGTTCGATGATTTGCACCCCAGCACCCGACCCCGATACCACGTACAAGGTGTCCGACGCTTCGTCAAAGGCCAGCGAGTTGGGTTGCTGCACGGTTGGGTAATGCGCTTTCTCGACGGGAATTCCAGTCGTCAGATCGTAACCAATGACCATGTTGGACGCGGTTTGGGATACCCACGCCAATCCGCGCGACCCGGCCAATCCGTACGGGGCCTGCCGCACCGGGTAGGCCTGTCGCAAAATCAGCGGGTCGACGCCGTAGACCAGCAGCTGGCCGCCGCGCGTGTCGGCAACCAGCACCCGGCCCAGCGGATCTGCTGTCAGTGTGGTGGCGCCTTCGCCGGCCCGCAGCGCCTGCTCGACGCGACCGTCGGCGCCGATCGATGTCACCGACGTCTGGCCGCGATCCAGAACTACCGTCGTATCTCCTTGTGTCACAAGGCCGTCGACGCGCGCGAAGATCTTCTTTCGGTGAGTCACCGAACCGTCACCGGTAACGATGTAGACGGCGCCGTCGGCGCTGCCCAGCACCACTTTGCCGTCGGCGCGGCGTGCGATTGCGGTGAAATCAACATTGTCGACGCCGGCGACGTTCACCCGGGTGAGGTGGCTGGTAGACAGGTCGACGGTGAAGAAGCCACCGCGAGCGGCGAGGTAGGCGGTACCGCGTCCGTCGCTGGTCAGCGCGGTCGCTGGCGCCGGCAGAGTGATCACCCGGGCAGGGCCACTCGACGCGTTTCGGGCATCGCCGAAGACAGCGATGCTTGTCGGTGCCGTCGGGTCGGGGCCGGGGCACAGCACCGCCAGGCTGCCGCTGTCCGACACCGCCGCGACCGGGTGGCCGTTCAGCGGTGCGATCGTGCCCGCTGGAATCTGCGACACCGGCGGTGACTCGGCGGCGTGGGCCGGCGCGATCGTGGGCGGTGAACCATTCAGTGGGTTCGACGAACAGCCCGTCGTCAAGAGCAAAGCCGACAACACCGCTAGAACTGCTCGTTTAGGCGTGGTTAGCAAATATTTGCCCTTGACTGTGGAAGACGTGGTTCGAATTCTATGTAACTTCAAAGTCGCGAGTTGCATTCGGAAGACCATGTTGCGCACAACAACTCGTTCCGAACATGTATCTTGGCGACATGACCGTCATCGCTGACCGGCATCTCGCAGACAACGAGTTTGCTGTTGAGGAAATGACTCCAGGCATTTTCGCCAGCGGGTACGGACAAGTCGGTGATGGGCGCAGTTTTTCCTTCCATGTCGAGCACCGCTCCCTCGTCGTCGAAATTTACCGACCGCGCCTGGCCGGACCCGTTCCGCAGGCTGAAGACGTGGTCGCCAGGGCGATCCGCAGCCTGGTCGACATCGACCTCACCGATGAGCGCAGCCTGACCGCCGCGGTGCGCGACTCCGTGACCCACGCGGTGCCAGTAGCGCGCTAGATGTACTCAGCCAGGACGTTGGTAGCAGGCGTGTCGGGTTGATGTGAGAAGAACCTCCGGGTGAGGTGTGGCTTGTCG
>NZ_LZIJ01000002.1 GCF_001667115.1 Mycobacterium sp. 852002-51163_SCH5372311
ACCGCCGCCCCCACCCGACCCAGCCACGCCCGCGACTCCGGGGTCGGCGTGCGCACCACAGCCCCGGCAAACATCTCCTCGAAGCCGGCCCTCACTTTCCAGAGGCCCTCAGACAGCTGGTCGGAGTTCCCTTGCTGGCTGCGCTTGCGGCTGTTCGATCTGGTTGCGCTGTCCGGCGTTGAGCCGGCGTACCAAGGCGTCGGGCGAGATCAGCGCGCGCTCCCAGCTGGCAATGTCCCGCCAGTCCGGTATCCCCAGCGGCTCCGCGGCCAGACGTAAGGCGTAGCCCAATTCGCCCCCGATCAAGTGCCGCAGCGCTGCGCTGCCCTGGTGCGGGTCGGCGATCATCCACGAATGGCCCGCCCCGTACAGCGGATACAGCGCCCCACCGGAGTCTTCGGCGACGTCGTATGCGGTCTCGAAGGGCACGATGAAGTCGTTGTCGCCATGGAAGACCATGGTCGGAATGCCGTAGTCACGCATCACGCGCAGTCGCGCCGCCGAATCGGTCGATCGCAGCAGGGCCCGGACCGCTCGAACCAGCGCCATCGGGTGCCGGAAGTTGCCGGTCACAGCGCTCGTCAGGCACCGTGCCCAGTGTGTGGCACGGGCAAGGCTGAAGCCGGTCAGATCGTGGCTGCCGCCGCGCAGCAACGCCAGCAGTGCGGCAACGGTTCGAGGCGCGGGCCCCGCGATGTCGGAAAGCATCTGATCGAACCAGGCACCCGCGGCCGGGTTGAACAGCACCGCGGCCAGGACCCGCTCGGGTGCGCTCGCCGCCAGCTCGATCACCATGCGCCCGCCAAACGAGTGGCCGACGAACACCGCCTGCCGAATACCGAGGAAATCGATGACGCGCAGCGTCAACTTGGCAAAGTCGGCCACGCATGTCTTGCGGGCGCGCAACGCGTCGGTGTCGCCATGTCCCGCGGCGTCGATCGCGATAACAAGAAAACCCATGCCAGCTACGTCCTCGAGCATGTCCAGATAGGCGCGGTGGTTCAGCGCCAGGCCGTGCAGGAACACCAGCGGCACTCCCCGGCCGCCCACCGTCAGGCCGACCTTGTGTCCGTCGTGCAACTCGAGCACGTGGTGTGACAGACGGACCGGTTCCTCGATCTCGTGAGCCCCCGAAGCGCTGGTGGCGAAGGACTGAAGCAACATTGCGGTTCCTGATGACGATGGGTCCCGGCCTCTCCGGGTTGCATCACGTTGTCATCGGATCCTCAAAGGATTCTAAAAGCGTCCCGACTTATCCGATCAGCACTGCGAAGCGCGGCTTGATCACCTCGTCGATGATGGCCAGCCGTTCGTCGAACGGAATGAATGCCGACTTCATCGCATTGATGGTGAACCGTTCGAGGTCGCTCCAGCCGTAGCCGAAAGCCTCGACCAGACGCAGCATCTCGAGGCTCATCGAGGTATCGCTCATCAGCCGGTTGTCGGTGTTGACGGTCACCCGGAACCCAGACCTTGCCAACAGATCGAACGGGTGCTCGGCGATGCTCTTGACCGCCCCGGTCTGTACGTTCGAACTCGGGCACAGCTCCAGCGGAATTCGCTTGTCGCGCAATATCGATGCCAACCTGCCCAGCCGCACGCCACCACCATCCGCAAGCTCGATGTCGTCGACAATGCGCACTCCGTGGCCCAGACGGTCGGCACCGCAGAACGCGATCGCCTCGTGGATGGATGGCAATCCGAACGCTTCACCCGCGTGAATTGTGAAGCGCGCGTTGTGATCTCGCATGTACTCGAACGCGTCGAGGTGCCTGGTCGGAGGGTGGCCGGCCTCGGCGCCGGCGATGTCGAAACCGACCACTCCCTTGTCGCGGAACCGGATCGCCAGCTCGGCGATCTCCCGCGACATCGCGGCATGCCGCATCGCGGTGACCAAGAGCCGCACCGTAATCGGACGTCCCGCGGCGGCACAAACCTTTTCACCGGCGGCAAAACCCGCGAGCACGCTGTCGACGACGTCGTCGAATGACAGCCCTCGGTTGATGTGCAGCTCTGGGGCGAAACGGATCTCGGCATACACCACGGAATCCGCAGCCAGGTCCTCCACACATTCGTAGGCGACGCGGAACAGCGCATCCGGTGTCTGCATCACCGCCACCGTGTGCGAGAACGGCTCCAGGTAGCGCTCCAGCGACCCGCTGTGCGATTGGGTGCGAAACCAGGTCGCCAGCTCGTCGACGTCGGTGGCGGGCAAGCCGTCGTAACCGATCTGCCCGGCGATATCCACCACGGTGGCCGGGCGCAGGCCGCCGTCGAGGTGATCGTGCAGCAAAGCCTTGGGTGCTTGCCGGATCATCTCCAGCGTCTGCGGTGACGTCATTGGGCGATCCGATCGATGATCAGCGGTCTGGAGTTCGGAGGCTGGTCCGCCACGCCGAAGCCGCCGTCCAGCTCGGCCAGAGCGGCGGTGAGGCGTTCAGGCATGTCGGCATACAGCGTGAACAGCGGCTCACCGGCGATGACCGGCTCCCCCGGCCGACGGTGGATCCGGACGCCGGCGCCGGGGGACACCTGCTCGCCCGGCCGGGACCTGCCCGCGCCGAGCCGCCATGCCGCCAACCCCACCGCCATCGCGTCGATGTCGCCCATTGTGCCGCCCCGTGCAGCGGTCACGGTTTCCGAATACCTACCAATCGGCAACGGTTGTGCCAAATCGCCGCCCTGCGCGGCGATCAGCCGGCGAAATCGGTCCATCGCGGTACCGTCACGCAGCGTCTGCGCGGGGTCCTGGCCGTCGATTCCGGCGAGCTCGAGCATCTCGGCCGCCAGCCGCAGTGTCAGCTCCACCACGTCGGGCGGCCCTCCGCCGGCCAGCACCTCAAGAGCCTCGCCGACCTCGAGCGCATTGCCCACCGTCCTGCCCAGCGGGGTGTTCATATCGGTCAGCAGGGCACGCGTGGGGAGCCCGTGGGCGGCGCCCAGTTCGACCATGGTGTTCGCCAGCTCGCGCGCCTGCGCCTCGGAGTTCATGAAGGCCCCGGAGCCGACCTTCACGTCGAGCACCAGCGCGCCGGCACCCTCGGCCAGCTTCTTGCTCATGATCGAGCTGGCGATCAACGGCAGCGACTCGACGGTGGCGGTGATATCGCGCAGGGCGTACAGCTTGGCATCGGCAGGCACGAGGTCGCCCGCGGCGAATATCGCCGCGCCGACATCGCAGAGTTGGTCACGCACCTGGGTGGTCGGAATGTCCGCGCTGAACCCGGGGATGGCTTCCAGCTTGTCCAGGGTGCCGCCGGTGTGCCCGAGCCCGCGGCCGGCCGCTTGCGGCACCGTCCCGCCGCAGGCGACGACGACGGGCACCAGGGGAATCGTGATCTTGTCGCCGACGCCGCCGGTGGAGTGCTTGTCGACGGTCGGCAAGCCCGTGAAGTCCATCCGCTCGCCGGAGGCCAACATCGCCGCCGTCCACCTGGCGATCTCGCCGCGGTCCATGCCGCGCAAGACAATCGCCATCAACAGGGCGGACATCTGCTCGTCGGCAACCCGGCCGTCGGTGTAGGCCTCGATTACCCAGTCGATGGCCGCGTCGGACAACCGGCCACCGTCGCGCTTGGTCTTGATCACCGTGGGCGCGTCGAATACCAAGTTGCTCAAGGGCTTTGTGCCAAATCGTCGGGCCCGAAGGCGTCGGGCAACAGTTCGCCGAGTCGTCGCGGTCCGGCCGGATGGTCGATCAGCAGCTCGGTGCCCCCGTGTTCCAGCAACACCTGACGGCACCGCCCGCACGGCATCAGCAACACCCCGCTCCCGTCGACGCACACCAGCGCAACCAAACGACCGCCGCCCGAAGCGTGCAGGGCGCACACCACGCCGCATTCGGCACAGAGACCAAGGCCATATGAGATATTCTCCACATTGCATCCGGTGACCACGCGATCGTCGTCAACCAGCGCCGCCGCGCCCACGCGGAATTGCGAATAGGGTGCATAGGCATTAGCCGCCGCTTGAATCGCCTTGCTCCGCAACAGTTTCCAATCGATCAACAGCATTTCGCAATTCCCGCTCGCCGGATGGGCCGATCCAAGTAAGCCACCCTAACCCGCAGACAACACACCGGAGTGGATCAAACAGATTGGTGCCAGCGGCTACTTGGCCACGTTAAGCTCGATTGCCCGGCCAGAGCTGTTCAGTTGCGGTTGTGAAGGCGGTGAGTACAGGGTTGAGCACGCAGGCGACAACCGCGGATGCCTCTACAGCGGGGGCACCGGCATCGACGCGAAAGCGGCGGCCACCCCGAACCCTGTACCGGGGGGATCCCGGTATGTGGTCGTGGGTGCTGCACCGCATCAGCGGCGCGACCATCTTCTTCTTCCTGTTCGTCCACGTCCTGGACGCCGCGATGCTGCGGGTGAGCCCGCAGACCTACAACGCGGTGCTGGCGACGTATAAAACCCCGATCGTCGGCCTGATGGAGTACGGCCTGGTGGCCGCGGTGCTGTTCCACGGGCTGAACGGCATCCGGATCATCTTGATCGACTTCTGGTCGGAAGGCCCGCGCTACCAACGGCTGATGCTCTGGGTGATCGGCATCGTCTTCCTGCTGCTCATGGTCCCGGCCGGGGTGGTGGTGGGCATCCACATCACGGAGCACTTCCGATGAGCAGTCCTGACCTGCAGCTCGGCCGCGGACAGATAGCTCCGGTGCGGCAGCGCAGCCACGATCGCCCCGCCAGCCTGGACAATCCCCGTTCGCCGCGGCGTCGTGCCGGCATTCCCAACTTCGAGAAGTTCGCGTGGCTGTTCATGCGATTTTCCGGGGTGGCGCTGCTGTTCCTCGCCGTGGGGCACATGTTCATCATGCTGATGTGGGACGACGGCGTTTATCGTCTCAACTTCAGCTTCGTGGCGCAGCGGTGGGCATCGCCGTTCTGGCAATTCTGGGATCTGGCGTTGCTGTGGCTGGCGCAGCTGCACGGCGGCAACGGCCTGCGCACGATCATCGACGACTACAGCCGCAAAGACGTCACCCGGTTCTGGCTGAACAGCCTGCTGCTGCTGTCGATGGGTTTCACGTTGGTCCTGGGCACCTACGTGATCGTCACCTTCGATCCGAACATCGGAGGCTGACCCCGTGATCCAGCAACACCGATACGACGTGGTGATCGTCGGCGCGGGCGGGGCCGGGATGCGGGCCGCCGTGGAGGCCGGCCCCCGAGTGCGTACCGCGGTGCTGACCAAGCTCTACCCCACCCGCAGTCACACCGGCGCCGCCCAGGGCGGCATGTGCGCCGCGCTGGCCAACGTCGAAGACGACAACTGGGAATGGCACACGTTCGACACCGTCAAGGGCGGCGACTATCTGGCCGACCAGGACGCCGTGGAGATCATGTGCAAGGAAGCCATCGACGCGGTGCTCGACCTGGAGAAAATGGGGATGCCGTTCAACCGCACCCCCGAGGGCCGGATCGACCAGCGCCGCTTCGGCGGTCACACCCGCGACCACGGCAAGGCCCCGGTCCGCCGCGCCTGCTATGCGGCCGACCGCACCGGCCACATGATTCTGCAGACGCTGTACCAGAACTGCGTCAAGCACGACGTGCAGTTCTTCAACGAGTTCTATGCGCTCGACCTGGTGCTCACCCAGACCCCGACCGGCCCGGTAGCCACCGGCGTCGTCGCCTACGAACTGGCCACCGGCGAGATCCACGTCTTCCACGCCAAGGCCGTGGTGCTCGCAACCGGCGGTTCGGGCCGGATGTACAAGACCACCTCCAACGCGCACACGCTCACCGGCGACGGCATCGGCATCGTCTTCCGCAAGGGACTTCCGTTGGAGGACATGGAGTTTCACCAGTTCCACCCCACCGGGCTGGCCGGCTTGGGCATTTTGATCTCCGAAGCGGTGCGCGGCGAGGGCGGCCGGCTGCTCAACGCCGACGGCGAACGCTTCATGGAGCGCTACGCGCCGACGATCGTCGACCTGGCACCTCGCGACATCGTCGCCCGCTCAATGGTTCTCGAGGTTCTCGAGGGCCGCGGGGCGGGGCCGAACAAGGACTATGTCTATATCGACGTCCGCCACCTCGGTGAGGACGTGCTGGAGGCCAAGCTGCCCGACATCACCGAGTTCGCCCGCACCTATCTGGGGGTGGACCCGGTGCACGAGCTGGTCCCGGTCTACCCGACCTGTCACTACGTGATGGGCGGCATCCCGACCACCGTCACCGGACAAGTGTTGCGGGACAACACCTCTACCGTCCCCGGCCTGTACGCGGCCGGCGAGTGCGCGTGCGTCTCGGTACACGGCGCCAACCGGCTGGGCACCAACTCACTTCTGGACATCAACGTCTTCGGCCGCCGCGCCGGCATTTCCGCAGCCAACTACGCACGGGGTCACGACTTCACCGACATGCCGCCGGACCCCGCGGCGATGGTGGTCGGCTGGGTGAGCGACATCCTCTCCGAACACGGCAACGAACGCGTCGCCGACATCCGTGGTGCCCTGCAACAGTCGATGGACAACAACGCCGCTGTGTTCCGCACCGAGGAGACGTTGAAGCAGGCACTCACCGACATCCACGCTTTGAAAGAGCGCTATTCCCGAATCACCGTGCACGACAAGGGGAAACGCTTCAACAGCGATCTGCTGGAAGCCATCGAGCTGGGCTTCCTGCTGGAGCTGGCCGAAGTGACGGTTGTCGGCGCCTTGAACCGCAAGGAGTCCCGTGGCGGCCACGCCCGCGAGGATTATCCGAACCGCGACGACGTCAACTACATGCGTCACACGATGGCGTACAAACAGGGCACCGATCTGCTGAGCGACATTGCGCTGGACTTCAAACCCGTGGTGCAGACCCGCTACGAACCCAAGGAACGGAAGTACTGATGTCTGTCGAGCCAGAGGTCGAGACGTTGGAACCACCGCTGCCGCCGGTCCCCGAGGGCGCGGTCATGGTGACGGTGAAGATTGCCCGGTTCAACCCCGACGATCCCGACGCTTTCGCGGAAACCGGTGGCTGGCAGAGCTTTCGGGTGCCCTGCCTGCCCAGCGACCGGTTGCTGAATCTGCTGATCTACATCAAGGGCTATCTCGACGGCACGCTGACCTTCCGGCGGTCCTGCGCGCACGGAGTGTGCGGCTCCGACGCCATGCGCATCAACGGCGTCAACCGGTTGGCCTGCAAGGTGCTGATGCGTGACCTCCTGCCCCAGAAGCCGGGCAAGCAGCTGACCGTGACGGTCGAGCCGATCCGCGGGCTGCCGGTGGAAAAGGACCTGGTGGTCGACATGGAGCCGTTCTTCGACGCCTACCGCAAGATCAAGCCCTACCTGATCACCAGCGGCAACCCGCCGACCCGCGAACGCATCCAAAGCCCGACCGACCGGGCCCGCTACGACGACACCACCAAGTGCATTCTGTGCGCTTGCTGCACCACGAGCTGCCCGGTTTTCTGGAGCGAGGGCACGTACTACGGCCCGGCGGCGATCGTCAACGCGCATCGGTTCATCTTCGACAGCCGCGACGAGGGCGCCGGCGAACGGCTCGACATCCTCAACGAGGTCGACGGCGTGTGGCGCTGCCGGACCACGTTCAACTGCACCGAAGGCTGCCCGCGCGGTATCGAGGTGACCAAGGCGATCCAGGAAGTCAAGCGCGCGCTGATGTTCTCGCGCTAAGGGCTAGCCCAGTCGCGGGGCTTTGCGAAATCGACGCTGTTTTCCGTAAGCCAGTGGTCGCTGTCGCGTTGGCGGCTTTCGCTGTGAATCCACGGCTTTCGGCGTGAATCCACGGCTTTCGCTGTGAATCCACGGCTTTCTGTGTGAGCGTAGGGCGGGAATCGACGCGAATTTTCGCCCAGAATGCACTGCCGAAGCCAAGGATTCACACTCGAAGCCAAGGATTCACACTCGAAACCGGCGAATGTCGCCACGGCGTTTGGAGGTCCTCCGCTACACGCCTGGCGCACCATGGCGGACAAGACGCCAAGCTCCAGACATTACGACCAGTCGGTTAGCCGACCCGTTTTCGCGCTAGGGACCTAGCTCAGCCTGCTGCGGTAGTTGACCATCAAGTCGTTGAGAACGGTGCTCCAGGACGCGCTGTCCATGCAGAGTCGGCTGGCGGTGACCACCAACCGATCCGGTGTGCCCGGGATCAGCGACACCGCGAACAACCTGCCGATGCGCATGTCGAACAGGGCGCGCTGACGGTTGCGAGCCTCGCTCACGGTGACCCCCGGGGGTTCCACGGCCCAGACCCACCAACCGCCCGGGCGGAACGTCCAGCTGCCCAAGAACGGCTCGAATACGGTGCCAAGTCCGGGGTGAGCTGCGAAGACCGCGTCGACCGCCGCACGAACCCGCCCCTGGTCCCACCGCGGATCGGCTATCAGCACCTCAGAATGAGCAGCGCTTTCCAGTTTTTCCAGCGGCGGAAGCTGAGCAACACCTGAGTAAGACGACATGAGCAGAGACTTCACCGCCGGGCTTGTGACATTCTTGATGGATTCTTGGAGCCGCTTGGAGGCGTTGAAAGCCGCCGTCACACTTTCGCGGTCCGTCTCGTCAGAGAGGCATGACCGAGAACATGACACAGAAGACACGCATCGAACCCCTGCCCCCGAAGCGCGCCGGCCTGCTGACCCGCGCCATGTACCGCATCGCCAAGCGGCGCTTCGGCGAGGTCCCTGAGCCGTTCACCGTCACCGCACACCATCGTGGACTGCTGCTCGCCGGCGCCGTGCACGAAACCATGGTCGAACGGGCGTCGAAAACGCTGCCGGCCAGCGTGCGCGAGCTGGCGGTGTTCTGGACTGCACGCACCGTCGGCTGCTCTTGGTGCGTCGACTTCGGGTCCATGCTGCAGCGGTTGGACGGCCTGGACGTCCAGCGGCTCCGGGAGATCGACGCCTATGCCACCTCCCCGCGCTTCACCGAGGACGAACGCGCCGCCATCGCCTACGCCGACGCGATGACCACCGACCCGCACACCGTCACCGACGAGCAGGTCACCGATCTGCGGGCGCGATTCGGCGACGCGGGAGTGATCGAGCTGACCTACCAGATCGGCTTGGAGAACATGCGGGCGCGGATGAATTCCGCGCTTGGGATCACCGAGCAGGGGTTCAGCTCCGGAGACGCCTGCCGCATCCCCTGGGCATAGCGGGGTCTACCGAGACCGCAGCGGAGAGCCGGTGAACTTGTCCGGGTTGGCGACATCCCAGATGGCGCAGACCTTGCCGTCTCGCACCGTCATGGCCGTCACCCGGGGGTTCATTTCCCAGTAGTCGTCGGTACCGGGGCTGCCTTCGGTGTACGCGCCCAGTTCGCCGTTGACCAACGCCAGCTGGGTTGCGGTGAAGAACGCCGGACCGTAGCGGCGGGCCAGGCCCATCATGAACCGGGCCACCTTGTCCGGGCCGTGGATCACGTTCACAGCGGTCGACACCTTGCCGTTCGCGTCGCCGGTGAGCGTTACGTCGGGGTGCAACAATTCGACGACGGCGGTCAGATCGCCGGCGGCAATGGCGGCCATCAGCTTGCCTACCACCTCGTTGTGGCTGGGATCCGGTTCGGGCGGGGGCGCGGCCGCTACGGCCTTGCGGGCTCGCGACGCGAGCTGCCGGGCGGTGGCCTCGGTGGTGCCCAGCACGTCGGCGACCTCGGCGAACGGGACGGCGAACCCGTCGTGCAGCACGAAGGCCACCCGTTGGTCCGGGGTGAGGCGCTCCAGCACCACCATCGCCGCGAACCGGGCATCCTCGCGAGCCACCACCTCGGACAGCGGGTCGTCGGCGTCAAACCGGGTGACCACCGGTTCGGGCAGCCAATTGCCGGTGTAGGTCTCCCGCCGGTGTGCCGCCGACCGCAACTTGTCCAGGCCGAGACGGCTCACCACGGTGGTCAGCCAGGCGCGTAAATCGTTGATCGGGTGGTTTTGCGTTCGCCACCGCAGCCAGGCTTCCTGGACGATGTCTTCTGCGTCGGCCACCGTTCCGGTCAGCCGGTAAGCGACCGACATGAGGTGGGGCCGCAGCGCCTCAAACTCCGAGACCTGTTGGACGACGGCCATGTCACGAGGGTAACGCCGCGCCGCGCCTCGATCCGCGGTGAGCGTTGTCCCTAACATCTCTCCAATGAGCAATCTGTGGCTCCATTTCGCCAAGCACGGGCCCGGGATCACGCCGCCGATCATCGCCCGCGGCGAGGGCGTGACGATCTTCGACGACCGCGGCAAGAGCTATCTGGACGCGTTGTCCGGCCTGTTCGTGGTGCAGGTCGGCCACGGCCGCGCCGAGCTTGCCGAAGCCGCCGCCCGGCAGGCCGGCACGCTGGGATTCTTTCCGATCTGGGGGTTCGCCACCCCGACGGCGATCGAGCTTGCCGAGCGTCTGGCGGGCTACGCGCCCGGGGACCTGAACCGGGTGTTCTTCACCACCGGCGGCACCGAGGCCGTCGAAACCGCGTGGAAGGTGGCCAAGCAATACTTCAAGCTCACCGGCAAACCCACCAAGCACAAGGTGATTTCGCGTTCGATCGCCTACCACGGCGCCACCCAGGGCGCACTGGCAATCACCGGCTTGCCGGTGTACAAGGCGCCGTTCGAACCGGTCACCCCGGGCGGCTTCCGGGTGCCCAACACGAACTTCTACCGCGCGCCGGAACCGTTCAGCGCAGACGCGAAAGCGTTCGGACTCTGGGCCGCCGACCGGATCGCCGAGGCCATCGAGTTCGAAGGGGCCGATACCGTCGCAGCGGTGTTCCTGGAGCCGGTGCAGAACGCCGGCGGCTCGATTCCGCCTCCGCCAGGCTATTTCGAGCGGGTTCGCGAGATCTGCGACGAGTACGACGTGCTGCTGGTCTCCGACGAGGTGATCTGCGCGTTCGGCCGGATCGGGTCGATGTTCGCCTGTGACGACTTCGGCTACGTGCCGGACATGATCACCTGCGCCAAGGGCATGACGTCGGGCTACTCGCCGCTGGGCGCGATGATCGCCAGCGACCGGGTGTTCGAGCCGTTCAACGACGGCAGCACGGTCTTCCGGCACGGCTACACCTTCGGTGGTCACCCCGTGTCGGCGGCCGTCGGGTTGGTCAACCTCGACATCTTCGAGCGTGAGGGTCTCAACGACCGCGTCAAAACCCACGCGCCACAATTGCGTGCAACGTTGGCGAAGCTCTACGACCTGCCCATCGTCGGCGACGTCCGCGGCGAGGGCTACTTCTACGGCGTCGAACTGGTCAAGGACAAGGCGACCAGGCAGACCTTCACCGGCGAAGAACGCGAAAAGCTGCTCGCCGACGTGTCTTCGGCGCTCTTCGAGGCCGGCCTGTACTGCCGCCTCGACGACCGCGCCGAGCCCGTCATCCAGCTGGCGCCGCCGCTGATCAGCGGCCAGGCCGAGTTCGACACCATCGAATCCATCCTGCGCAGCGTGCTGACCGACATCCGACCTTAAAGTCGTTGGCATGGCGCGCAAACCACGTATCGACCCGGTGCGGTGGCAACCACCACCGGTGGACCCATTGCCGGACATGCCGGCACCGAGCATCGCCGTCGTCCCGTTGCCTGGGAACGGACCGGAGGATGTCGTGGTCGACGCGGCCGGCCAATTGTGGACGGGCCTGGAGGACGGGCGCATCGTGCGGATTCCAACCGACGGCGAACCGACAGTGGTCGCCGACACTGGCGGGCGGCCACTCGGTCTGCACATCGCGCGCGATGGCCGAGTTCTGATCTGCGACAGCCATCGTGGATTGCTGGCCCTCGATTCGACCAGCGGCACGCTCGACGTGCTTGTCGAATCGGTCGCGGGCAGACGGCTCAGGTTCTGCTCGAATGTCACCCAAACGCCTGACGGCACAATCTATTTCACCGAATCCACGTCCGATTTCGGGTTCGAGCACTTCACCGCGCCGATCGTGGAGGCGCGCGGACGCGGTGCCCTGTTCCGGCTGGACGCAAACGGCGCCGTCACCACGCTGGTCGACGGACTGTACTTCGCCAACGGAGTGACCCCGACTGCCGACGGGTCGGCGTTGGTATTCGCCGAGACCCAGGCGCGACGGCTCTCGAAATACTGGCTGACCGGGCCGCGGGCCGGATCGGTGACACCATTGGCGGTGAACCTGCCCGGCATGCCGGACAACCTATCCACCGGCGCCGACGGCCGAATCTGGACCGCGATGGTCGCCGAGGCGAACGCAGCGCTGGAATGGATGCTGCCGCGCGCCCCGATCATCCGCAAGGTGTTATGGCGCCTGCCCGAGCGACTGCAACCGCAGATCAAACCGGAAGTCTGGGCGGTCGCGTTCGATCCGGACAGCGGTGTTCCTGTCGCCGGACTGCGCACCAGGCATCCGGACTTCGGCGCCGTGACCGGTTTGGTCGAGACGGCCGGGAAGCTGTGGATGGGCACCATCAATTTCCCCAGCGTCGCGCATGTGGACCTGGCAGCCACCAGGCTTTAGACCTACTCCCAGAAGCGCAGTTTCGAGACGCGCCGGCCGCGGTCGCCCTCGCCGAGCAGCCGTTTGACCGCGTCGACGGCCACCAGCACCTCGCGTGCCTGCGCCTGGGTCGAGCCCTTCAAAAACCGCGTCAACGCATTGCAGAGCTGGACCAGCGCCGCGTGCAGGTCCGGCTCCGATGTCGCGTCGCGATGCTGTTGCAGCTCTTCGAGCACGCGGTCGAGTCCCGAACGCCGAACCTGGGTTGCCTTCTCCACCTGCTTGAGCAGGTTTTTGAGGGACCGCGGGGCCGACGGACCCGAAGCGGGCGGCGGAGGCATGGCACGGAAACTAGCAGGCGCAGGCATGGCGCCGGCCGGCGGCGGACCGCTCCGTGAGTAGCTAGCCCCGGCCATTACCGGCGCCGCGGCCAAACCGACCCAGCCGTAAGGCGTTTCGACTGGCTGGAGCACTTCGACGAGCGGTTCGACATCGGTGCGTTGCGGGTCGACGGCAACAAATGCGGTGAACCTCGACAACACCCCGAACCTGACGGAGTGCGCCACGATGCGCTCGGTCAAGTACTCGTCACCGCGGCCCGACGCGTACTCGTCCTCCAGATCGCGGACGACGGCGCGTGCCCAGATCTTCTGCACGGCAACGGCGTTCGGCGCCACGCGGGCGGGCAGCGCCGCCGAGAAGGGTCCGTCCTGGGTGGCGCCTTCGACGCGCAGTGTGGCTGCGGGCCGGGATTTCGTGCAGCGGTAGCGCCCGGAGATGACGCACGGTACGCCGGCGAACGCGTCGGGGGGCCGGTTTGGAGTGACGCTGCCGTCCAATATCTCCAAGATCTCCAAAACCTCCGAGCCGTCCGCGCTCACTCGCAGTTCGGTCAGCGACGGGCGGCCGATGGTTCGGGCCAATCGGGTCATGACCTCGTCGAGGCGGTCCTCCGACTCGACCAGCTCGGCCCGCGCATTGCCCAGCGCGGCAAGGCGCTCCAGAAAGCCGGCGTTGACGGCGCGGTCGATGCCCACGCAATGCACCCGCGTCCGCCCGATCAGCGGCGCCAGCGACCGCAGCAGATGATCCTCGCCGGTGATCTGAGCGTCGGTCACCAGCACCACGCTCGGTAGCCGGCCGGAATCGATGGCCGCAAGCAGGTTGACGGCCTGGTTCAGCGGTTCGGCCATCTCGGTCCCACCTCGAGCGGCCAGCGAGCCCAGCCACGAGGCCGCCGCAAACCTGTTTCGGTCCGAGGCCGGCAACAGGCCCGCGGGCAGGTCGGAAGGCGTCTCGACGACGTGGTCGAAAGCCAGCACGCAGAACCGATCGGCCGCGTCGAGCATATCGACTATCCGTCCCGCCGCCCGTCGCGCGGCGACCATCTTCCAGCCGTCCATCGAGCCGGACCGGTCCAGCACGACGACGACATCGCGTGGCGCGCTGGCGGTTTCGGCCGGCGGGACCACCGTCACCGACCAGGTGCCCTCGTCACCGTCGGGATCGGGCACGAGCAGCGCCGACGACGACAGCTCCTCGCGGTCCACCCGGAAGCGCAGCACGAAATCACGGTCGGCACGCGCGCCCGGCTCGACCTGGAGCCGGGTCGGCCCGTCGGTTTCCACGACGGCGGTGAGCAGCGACGCCCGCAGCTCCGACACGGCCAGCCCGCCGTCGTCGAGGGTCACCGAGATCTGTAAATCTGGCCGTTGATCGTCGTCCGACAGCCGCGGTGGAGTCACCCGCGACGCGTCCGGCACGGCGTCGGTGTCGACCGCCAGACCGCCGCCGGTCTGATCGCCTGACACCGGCGCCCCGGTGGTGTATCGAGGTGCGACGACCAGCGGGAAACGGAATGTGGCCTCGCCGTCTTCGAACTCCAGCGGTCCGGTCAAGACCATTTCGATGGTCGCTTCCTCTCCCGGCCCGAGGTTGCCCACCCGTACCGAGAAGACATCCGAGCGGTCCTCCTCCACGATCGCGGCGCGCTGCCCGGACACCAGGGCGTGCTCGTAGTCCGCGCGGGCCTGGCCGCGCTCCTTCAGCACGCCGACCACCCGTCGTCCGGCCAGGGACGCGACGAAGTCGGTCACTCCCGCCCGCGCCGGCAACGGGAACACATAGGTGGCCTCGATGGCGGTATCGCCGGTGTTGGCAAAACGCTGGCGCACTGTCGATGTCGCGGTCATGCCGACGATGACGGTATCGACGCTCAACGACCGCAGCGGCAGCCGTTCGCCCGCCGCCGAACTCAGCTCGCCGCAGGTTGGCCGGCCCGGTGCCGGCGCGGTTTGGTCGCCGGTCAGAAGTGGGAGTAATTCAGTGCTCATCGGGGGTCCTTTCGTGATTGGCGAGGAGTTCGAGCAGCGGCGCGGCGGCGCGGCGCAGAGCGTCAGGCGCGGGCAATGGGCCGTCGATCAGCAACGTGACACTGTCGGAAAGGCGGACTGCACGCAGTTCAGTTGGGGGCTCTGCTGCCGCCGGCGATGCCGCGGCTAGTTGCGGCGCTGTCTTCCAGAAGCGGCCGGCCGCCCGCGACGGGAGGGAAGCCGCAGCGGGCTCCGGGTCGCCCAGGTCGGCGGGCATCGCACTGGGCGGGATCGCGGCCAGCGACTCCAGCTCCGTCTGCGACATCCCCTCGAGCCGCTGAGCGATCTCCTCGAGCGAAAGCCCCTCCCCCTGCAGCCGTTTGACCGCCACCAGGTGGATCAGGTGAGTACGTCCGTAGGTGAGCGCGCGGCCCCGCGTTCCGGGCCTGGGCAGCAGGCCCCGGGCGGTGTAGTAGCGGACCATTCGCTCAGCCGGGATGGGCTTGGCCTGGCGATTCTCCGGCACCGCTCCGGACGCCTGCACCGCGTTGGCGGCGACGGCGGCAAATTCGGGCAGGCTAAGCAGCTTCATGATTACTTGACAGTGTCATACACGCTTTTGACACTGTCAAGCTAGCTTTCAGCCCAAAGCGGGGCGGTTTGAGCGTGAAGCCAGGGCTTTCGGCGTGAAACCAGGGCGTTGCGGGTGAAACCAGGGCGGGATCTGGGCCGACTTTCCGCCCACGTTTCACAACCAGCGCCAACGCTTCACAACCAGCGCCAACGTTTCACAACCAGCGCCAACGTTTCACAACCAGCGCCGAATCCCCGTAACACCCCTGGTGCAACTTCAGCCTCACCAGCCACAGCGCGGCTACCTGCAAAGCCCCAACCTTTCGCTTACGCTGCTCAGACGATGCTTCGGTTACCGTCCTCGTCGCGCGGCGCCGCATGTCTGGCCGCCGCTCTTCTTCTGACTGCTGCACCGGCCGGTCCGGCTCTGCCCCGCGCGCTGGCCGAGCCCGACGCCGGACCCAACGCAGCACCGGCAACCTGCCCCTACAAGGTGTCCACGCCGCCGGCGGTGGACTCGTCCGAGGTCCCCCAGGCCGGCGAAGCGCCGGCGCCGCTCGCGGTGCCGCCGAAACCGGTCGGCGGCGACGCGCTGGCTGGTTGCGGGATCGTCACCGCACCCAACACCCCACCAACTCCGGGCGACGTCTCCGCCGAGGCATGGCTGGTGGCGGATCTGGACAGCGGCGCGGTGATCGCCGCCCGCGACCCGCACGGTCGCCACCGTCCGGCCAGCATCATCAAGGTGCTGGTGGCGATGGCCGCCATCAACGCGCTCAACCTGAACAAGTCGGTTCCCGGGACCGCAGACGACGCGGCGGCCGAGGGCACCAAGGTCGGCGTCGACGCCGACGGCATGTACACCGTCAACCAGCTCCTGCACGGGTTGCTGATGCATTCGGGCAACGACGCCGCACACGCGCTGGCCGGCCAGCTCGGCGGCATGCAGGCCGCGCTGGAGAAGATCAACGTGCTGGCCGCCAAGCTCGGCGGTCGCGACACCCGCGTGGCCACGCCGTCGGGGCTGGACGGGCCGGGCATGAGCACCTCGGCGTACGACATCGGCCTGTTCTACCGCTACGCCTGGCAGAATCCGACGTTCAGCGACATCGTCGCGACCCGCACCTTCGACTTCCCCGGCCACGGCGACCATCCCGGCTATCAGCTGGAGAACGACAACCAGCTGCTCTACCACTACCAGGGCGCGCTGGGCGGCAAGACCGGTTACACCGACGACGCCGGCCAAACCTTCGTCGGAGCGGCCAACCGCAACGGGCGCCGGCTGGTGGCGGTGCTGTTGCACGGAACCCGTCAGCCGATCGCCCCGTGGGAACAGGCCGCGCATTTGCTGGACTACGGGTTCAGCACCCCACCGGGCACGCAGGTCGGCATGCTGGTCGAACCCGACCCCTCTTTGGCCAGCGCCGGGCGTCCCACCGACCGGCCGGCTGACGCGCAGGCCGCGGGTCCGATCTCGTCGGCCGACGCGCTGCCGGTACGCGTCGGCGTGGCCGTCATCGGGGCGCTCGTCGTGTTCGGGTTGATCATGGTCGCGCGGTCTATGAACAACCGGCTCGAGAACTAGACTCGGCGGGATGACTGCCCTTTACCAGGACGCCGGACTGACGCTCGACGAGGACGGAATCACGATTCGTCGCTACTACTTCCCCTTTGCTACGCCGAAGCGGGTCGCCTACAACAAGATCAAGGGCATCAAGGCAAAGCCGATGGGCTGGAACTCCGGCAAGGGGCGGTTCTGGGGCGCCGGCGATCCTCGTTACTGGTTCCCGCTCGACATGCAGCGAGGCAAGAAGCAGACGCTGCTGATTCTCGACGTCGGCCGTCGCGTGCGGCCGTGCATCACTCCCGAGGACCCCGACAAGGTGATCGGTCTGCTGAAGACCCGCGTCCAGGCCGGCTGACCGGTCCGTGCGGCGGGGATTACTGGTCGGGCTCACCGCGGCCAGCGTCGGCGTCATCTACGGTTACGACCTGGCCATCATCGCCGCGGTGCAGCTGTTCGTCGATTTCGCCCGCACGACGCTGCAGCGGGAAGTTCTGACGACCATGGTGGTGATCGGACAGATCTTCGGGGTGCTCGGTGCGGGCGTGCTCACCAATGCCATCGGGCGCAAGAAGTCGGTGGTGCTGCTCCTCGTCGCCTACGCGATGTTCGCTCTGCTGGGAGCGGTCTCCGTGTCGCTGACGATGCTGTTGGCGGCACGGTTCCTGCTGGGTCTGTCCATCGGGGTGTCGATGGTGGTCGTCCCGGTATACGTGGCGGAATCGGCTCCGGCGGCGGTGCGCGGATCGCTGGTGACGGCCTATCAACTGGCCATCGTCAGCGGGCTCATCGTCGGCTACCTGACCGGCTATCTGCTCGCCGGTGTCCACGGCTGGCGATGGATGCTGGGGCTGGCCGTCCTACCGGCAATAGTGCTGCTGCTCTTGGTGATTGGCATGCCCGACAGCCCCCGCTGGTACATGCTCAAGGGCCGCGTGGACGACGCCCGGGCGGCGCTGCTGCGGGTGGAGCCCACCGCGAACGCCGAGGAAGAGCTCGCCGAGATCGCCCGCGCGTTGAGCGAAGGTAGCGGCGGCATCTCGGAGATGTCGCGCCGGCCGTATTCGCGGGCCACGGCCTTCGTGATATTGCTCGGCTTCCTGATCCAGATCACCGGCATCAACGCGTTCGTCTATTACAGCCCAGACATATTCAAGGACATGGGCTTCACCGGCTACTTCGCGCGGCTGGCCGTGCCGGCCCTGGTGCAAGTGGCGGGTTTGGCGGCGGTGGGCATCTCGGTACTCCTCGTCGACAGGCTGGGACGGCGTCCAATCCTGTTGTTCGGCATAGCCATGATGATCGCCGCCGACATCGTGCTGATGGTCGTGTTCTCCCGAGGCCTCGGCGGTGCGATCTTCGGGTTCGGCGGCGTGCTGCTGTTCATCATCGGATACACGCTGGGTTTCGGTTCGCTGGGCTGGGTGTACGCCAGCGAAAGCTTCCCCACCCGCCTGCGCTCGCTCGGCTCCAGCACCATGTTGACCGCCAACCTGGTGACCCAAGCGGTGGTTGCGGGCGGCTTCCTGACGATGAAGGAATCCCTTGGCAGCGCGGGTACTTTCGCCGTGTTCGGGGCTTTCGCCATGGTGTCTTTCGTCTTCGTCTACCGGTACGCGCCGGAAACCAAGGGTCGCCAGCTCGAGGACATCAGGCACTTCTGGGAAAACGGTGGACAGTGGGAGAAAACCCGCGCATGATCCGGGCCGGCGCCGTCGCTCTCGACGGACGGATCTGCCGGCCGGGGTGGCTGGAGATCTCCGGCCCGCACATCCTGGACTGCGGGGCCGGCACGCCGCCCCGGCCCGCCGACGTGGAGCTTCCCGATTCCGTTGTGGTGCCCGGCTTTATCGACATGCACGTGCACGGCGGCGGCGGGGCCTCTTACACCGCCTCGCATGACAGCGCTCGCGCAGCGGATTACCACCTGCGGCACGGCACCACCACGACGCTCGCCAGTCTGGTCACTGCCGAACCCGCGCAACTGCTCGCCGGAGTGCAAGCCCTGGCCGAGGCGGCACGGAACCGTGTGATCGCGGGCATCCACCTGGAGGGACCCTGGCTGAGCCGGTCGCGTTGCGGGGCACACGATCCCGAGCTGATGCGTCGTCCGGACCCCGCCGAGATCGACGCGCTGCTGGCTGCTGGCGGCGACGCGATCCGGATGGTCACGCTGGCGCCGGAGTTACCCGGAAGCGATGAAGCGATCCGGCGCTTTGTCGACGCGGGAGTTGCTGTCGCCGTGGGCCATACCAGCGCCTCCTACGAACAGACCCAGCAGGCGATCGCGCTGGGCGCGACGGTTGGCACGCATCTGTTCAACGCGATGCCGCCGCTGCACCACCGCAACCCGGGACCCTTGCTCGCGCTGCTCGCCGACCCGCGGGTGACCGTCGAACTGATCGCCGACGGCGTGCACGTGCACCCCGCCGTGCTGCGCGCGGTGATCGACTGGGCCGGTCCTGAGCGGGTCGCCGTGGTCACCGACGCGATCGCCGCCGCGGGTTGCCGTGACGGCGAATTCCTGCTCGGCGCGGTACCGATCGACGTGGTGTCCGGCGTGGCGCGGGTGCGGGGAACATCGACCATCGCGGGCAGCACCGCGACCATGGATCAGCTCTTCCGCAATGTGGCCGCACTCGGCGAGGACCGCGATAGGGCGCTGGCCGCCGCGGTGCAGATGACCGCGTCGACGCCGGCGCGCGCCCTCGCGCTCGACGGCGTGGGCAGCCTGCGGCCCGGCTACGACGCCAATCTTGTTGTGCTGGACTGTGATCTGCAGGTAACCCAGGTCATGGTGGACGGCGCCTGGCGGGTCACAACGAACGCCCGATGATTTCCTTCATGATTTCGCTGGTGCCGCCGTAGATGCGGTTCACCCGGGACCCGGTATACATGTTCGCGATCGGATATTCGGCCATGTAGCCGTAGCCGCCGAAGATCTGCAGGCACTTGTCCACGATCTGGTCGCACTTCTCGGCGGCGAACAACTTGGCCATCGACGCGGTCATGGGGTCGTTGCTGCCGTCGAGGTAACGCTGTATGGCGTAGTCGACGAACGTCTTGATCGCCAGTGCATCCGTTTTGCATTCGGCCAGAGTGAATTTGGTGTTCTGGAAGTTGCCGATCGGGCGGCCGAACGCCTCCCGCTCTTTGGAGTACTTGATCGCCTCCACCACCGCGGCCTCGGCCAGCGCCGAACACAGCGTCGCGATGATCAGCCGCTCCCGGGCGAGCTGCTGCATCAACTGATAGAAGCCCTGGCCCTCTTGTTCGCCGAGCAGATTCGCTGCCGGCACTCGCATGTCGGAGAAGAATAGCTCCCGCGTGTCTTGGCCGTGCTGTCCGATCTTCTGCAGCACCCGGCCACGTTCGAAACCCGCAAGATCATTGGTCTCGGCCACGATCAGGGACACCCCGGCGGCGCCCTTGGACGGATCGGTCTTCGCCACGATCACCAGCAGATCGCAGTGAGTCCCGTTGGAAATGAACGTCTTCGAGCCGTTGACGACGTAGACGTCCCCTTCACGCCGTGCGGTGGTTCGCACCGATTGCAGGTCCGACCCGGTACCCGGCTCAGTCATCGCGATGGCGAGCACCGCGTCCCCACTGATGATCTTGGGCAGCCATCGCCGGCGCTGCTCCTCGTTACCGTAGACGTAGATGTAGTGGGCGACGATCGGCGAGTGCACCGCGAAGCCGAAGGCCTGATCGTGGGCGTACACGAGTTCTTCCTGCACGACAGCCTGCATGGCGAAATCGCCGCCCATGCCGCCGAACTGCTCGGGCAGATCCAGGCCGAGCAGTCCGGCAGCGCCGGCCTTGTTCCAGAACTCGCGGTCAACGGCGTGCTGCGCGACCCAACGTTCCTGGTTCGGTGCCGCTTCCTTACGGAAGAACTCCGCCGCGTGCTTGCGGAGGTCGCGGTGCTGGTCGGTTTCCCAGCTCGGGCGGTAATCGGGAAACAGCGCGGACACGGCTACCTCACTCTGTCCTGGAAATATGCGGTTGCTGCGCAACGACTTCGAATTCGCGACGATACAAGTGTATCGTAATTGTGACAGTTGTAAAGCGGCACTTGCGGCCAGGAGGACGGATGCTCAACCCGCGGGCCACCAATGAAGACCTGACGGCCAAGGCGCGAATCCGAAACGCCGCGCTGGACCTGTATGGGCAATACGGTCAAGATCGAATCTCGTTGCGTGACATAGCTTCCGAAGCCGGCGTTACCCTGGGATTGGTGCAGCATCACTTCAAGACCAAGGCCGGATTACGCGAGGCCGTCGACCAGTTGGTGGTGGACTATTTCGCTCATGCGATCGCCGACGTGCCGGCCGAGGGCAGCGCCCGTCACGTCGCGGCGTCGCGCGACAAAGCGGTCGCTCAGATGCTGTGTGACAACCCACCGGTCGTCAACTACGTGCGTCGCACGTTTCTGGAGCCTTCCGAGGATCGGCTTCACCTGCTCGACGCGCTCGTCGACCTGACGCGGCGCGAAATCGCTGCACTGCGCGGTTCCGGACTGGCGTCCACCAAGCGCGCCGAATCCGCCCAGATCCTGGGCGTATTGGTGCGGCAGATGGGCGAACTTCTGTTGCAGCCGATGGTCGACGCGGTGTGGGACCGTGTCGCCGCAAACCGCGATGGTCACAAGCCACGGCTGCGTATCACGGTGGAGAGCTGATCAGCTAACGGCGCCAATGCATCAGCCGTGAAAACGTAAGCGCACCAACGGCTCCCGCGGCGATCGCGGCCAGCGTCTGACGCACGCTGATGCCTTCCTCCAGCTCTACGCGAGGCGCGATGATCGCCGGCGGTGGAGGGTCCACCGGCTTGGCACGCGGATCCGCCGGCGTTGCCGTGGCCCCCCACGCCGTGGCGAACAGCAGCAGATACGCGGTGATATAGGCGAACACCATCACACCAAGCACCGGTCCGAACGCTCGGCCCGCCGGGCTACCCAGCACCGCTTGCAGATAGATCGACCCCAACTGCTTGAACACTTCGAACCCCACCGCCGCCAGCCCCCCGGCCCGCATAGCGGCGACCAGGCTGACCTTCTCGCGCGGCAGCCGGGCAATCATCCAGGTGAACAGCAGCCACGAGACCAGCATGGACACCACGAACGAGACGACGCGGAAGATCGCGTCGAAAACCGAAAACGGTGGTATGCCAATCCATCTCAATACCGCGGCCATCGGTTGGGCATGGCTCAGGGCGGAAAGTCCGATGGTCGCCAACATCACCACGAATGTTCCGACCATCGCCAGCAGGTCGGAAAGCTTGTTGCGCACGAAGCCCGGTGAGTCGATCCGGTGCTCCCACCACATCTCGGTCAACGCGGCGCGCAGATGCGACATCCACCCCAGACCGGCCCAGAGAGCGGTCGCCAGGGCAATCACCCCGACGGACGCGCGCGCATCGATCAGCCGATTGATCAACACGATGATCTGGTGTCCCACATGGGGGGAGACCGAGGCGATGATGCGGTCGTCAACCATCTTGCGCAGCTTGGGCTGTCGCGACAACACGAATCCGACCGCAGAGAAGGTGACCATCAGCATCGGAAAAATCGCGAAGATCGTGTAATACGTCAGGCCGGCCGCGAAGAACCCGCCGTTGCGTTCGTCGAACCGCTGATAAGCCCGCACCACGTGGTCCAACCACCCGTAGCGGGCCCGGAGCCGATCGAAGATTCCTGGCTTGGCCTCCTCGGCCCCCTCGTTCATGGCCCACCTATTCCCGTTGCGGAAGGAACCCTAACCGATCGTAGACCCGCTGCACGGTTTTGCTGGCCACCTCGTCGGCGCGCTGTGCGCCGGCCGCCAGCACCGCCTCCAATTCGGCGGGGTCGGCGGTCAATTCGTCGACGCGGACCTTGACGGGACGCACGAATTCCACCACGGCCTCGGCGGTGTCCTTCTTCAGGTCGCCGTAGCCGCGGCCCGCGTAGCCGTCGACCAGGGTGTCGATAGAGGCACCGGTGAGCGCCGACTGGATGCTCAACAGGTTCGATACGCCCGGCTTGGCGTCCGGGTCGTAGCGGATCTCGCGTTCACTGTCGGTCACCGCCGAACGAATCTTCTTGGCGGACACCGCCGGATCGTCGAGCAGGTTGATCAGCCCGGCGTCGGTGCTCGCCGATTTGCTCATCTTCGACGTCGGGTCCTGCAGGTCGTAGATCTTGGCGGTGACCTTCTGCACGAACACATCCGGAACCACGAAGGTGTCCGGGAACCGGCTGTTGAATCGTTGCGCGACATCACGTGCCAGCTCCAGGTGCTGGCGCTGGTCCTCCCCCACCGGAACCAGATCGGTGTCGTAGGCAAGCACGTCTGCGGCCTGCAGCACCGGATAGGTAAACAACCCGACGGTGGTGGAATCGCTGCCCTGCCGCGTCGACTTGTCCTTGAACTGCGTCATCCGCGATGCCTGTCCGAAGCCGGTAAAGCAGCCCAGCACCCAGGCCAGCTGAGTGTGCGCCGGGACGTGGCTCTGCACGAACACGGTGCTGCGAGCCGGATCGATGCCCAGCGCCAGGTACTGGGCGGCGGTGACCAGGGTGCGGCGCCGCAAGGCCTCGGGATCTTGCGGGATGGTGATGGCGTGCAGGTCGACGACGCAGAAGAACGCGTCGTGGTCGTCCTGCAGCGGCACCCACTGCCTGACTGCGCCCAGTGCGTTACCCAGGTGAAGCGAATCGGACGTGGGCTGCACGCCGGATAAGATCCGGCCGGATCCGGTTGGGGTGCTCATGATGCCGTTGATCTTTTCACGGCACTGCACGGCCCGGCCCTACCACCAGGGCAGCCGCTTGCGATACCGGCGGTACCGCATTTAGTGTCGGCATCATGAGCATTACGCCTCGCCAGCCGATTCACCTGGGTCCCACGGACGGATCCGCGGAGCCGGTCCTGCTGCTCCACCCGTTCCTGCTGTCCCAGCGGGTGTGGGACACGGTAGCTCAGCAACTGGCCGACACCGGACGGTATGAAGTGTTCGCTCCGACGATGGCAGGCCACAACGGGGGCCCCCGGGCCGGCACTTACTTCCTGTCCTCGGAGGTGCTGGCCGACCACGTCGAGCGCCACATGGACGAACTGGGCTGGAAGACCGCTCACATCGTGGGCAACTCGCTGGGCGGCTGGGTCGCATTCGAGCTGGCCTGCCGCGGGCGGGCACGCTCCGTCACCGGCATTGCCCCCGCGGGTGGTTGGACGCGGTGGACTCCGGCCAAGTTCGAGGTGATCGCCAAGTTCATCCTCGGTGTTCCGATGTTGGCGCTCGCCTGGTTGTTCGGCGAGCGGGTGTTGAGCCTGCCGTTCAGCCGTCGGCTGGCCACCTATGCGCTCAGTGCATCCCCGGACGCGGTCAGTCACACCGATCTGGTCGGATGTATCGAGGACGTGGCACACTGCCCCGCCTATCTGCAACTACTGGTCAAGGCAACACTGCTGCCGGGCCTTCGTGAGCTCGCGCGAATCTCCGTCCCCACGCAACTGGTGATGTGCGAAAAGGACCGCGTCGTCCCATCCCCCAGGTTCACCCGGCATTTCACCACCGAGCTGCCGGAGGGCTATCGGATCACCGAGCTGGAGAACGTCGGGCACGTACCGATGTTCGAGGCTCCGGGACGAATCACCGAGGTCATCACCGAGTTCCTCGAGGAGTGCTGCCCGCATCTTCGGGCCATCGACCCGCCCGCCAGCTAGAAGTTCGCCCGCGAGGGTGCGCAGAATGCCGGTATTTCGGGCGTTTCGCTGTGCAAACACGCAAGCTCGCGGCCGTCCTAACGCTGATCGACCAGCGCCTTCTGCAGGTTGTCGGCGAGCGATTCGAGAAAGTCCTCGCTGTTCTGCCACTCCTGATCGGAGCCGATCAACAGGGCCAGGTCCTTGGTCATCTTCCCGCCCTCGACCGTGCCGATGACCACGTCTTCCAGCGTTTCGGCGAATTCGTTCACCTCCGGCGTCTGGTCCAGCTTGCCGCGGTGCTGCAGTCCCCGCGTCCAGGCGAAGATCGAGGCGATCGGGTTCGTCGAGGTCGGCTTGCCCTCCTGGTACTGCCGGAAATGCCGGGTGACGGTGCCGTGGGCGGCTTCGGCCTCGACGGTGCGGCCGTCGGCCGTCATCAGCACCGACGTCATCAGGCCCAGGCTGCCGTAGCCCTGTGCGACGGTGTCGGACTGAACGTCGCCGTCATAGTTCTTGCAGGCCCACACGTAGCCGCCCTCCCACTTGAGGCAGGCGGCGACCATGTCGTCGATCAGCCGGTGCTCGTAGGTCAGCCCTTCGGCTTCGAACCGCTCCTTGAACTCCTCGGTGTAGATGCGCTCGAACTCGTCTTTGAACATGCCGTCGTAGGCCTTGAGGATGGTGTTCTTGGTCGACAGGTACACCGGCCATTTGGCGTGCAGGCCGTAGGAGAAGGTCGCGCGCGCGAAGTCGCGGATCGATTCTTTGAAGTTGTACATCCCCATCACGACTCCGCCGTCTTCGGGAATGGACACCATTTCGTGCACGATCGGGTCGCCGCCGTCGGCGGGGGTGAAGGTGATCGAGACGGTGCCCGGCTGGTCGACCTTGAAGTTCGTCGCCCGGTACTGATCGCCAAAAGCGTGGCGGCCGATGACAATCGGCTTGGTCCAGCCCGGAACCAGCCGCGGCACATTCGAGATCAGGATCGGTTCCCGGAAAATGGTGCCGCCCAGGATGTTTCGGATGGTCCCGTTGGGCGACGACCACATCCTCTTCAGGTTGAACTCCTGCACACGGGCCTCGTCGGGCGTGATCGTCGCGCACTTGACGCCCACGCCGTGTTTCTTGATGGCGTAGGCCGCATCGATGGTCACCTGGTCGTTGGTGCGGTCGCGGTGCTCGATGCCCAGGTCGTAGTAGTCCAGTTCGATGTCGAGATGGGGAAGGATGAGCATCTCTTTGATGAGTTTCCAGATGACGCGGGTCATCTCGTCACCGTCGAGCTCAACCACCGTCCCTTTGACTTTGATCTTGTGTTCCTTGGACACCGTGTCGAGTCCTCCCGGCCGGGTGAGCTTGGCGAGCGGTCGCTCTTGACGCCAGCGTACAAAAACACGGCCCACTGGCAGTTGGCATCGACTCGCTGCCATGCGATAGGCTGCAGGTCGGTCATGAGCGCCAGCGTCAAGCCCCGGCTTGCTGGCCGGCAACCCTCCAACCGCGGTGGGGTGCCCCGGGTGATGACCAGGTTGAGTAGCCCAACCGGCTACGCGGCAAGCGCGGGTCCGCCATAACGGACCCCCTGAGCTGACAGGGAAACGGTTATGCGCATCCAATCACTCGAATCGGCCCTGCGTGCCGTATGCCCTGTCGCGTGATGGGCACTAAGCACCGTCCGAGCCCACGCCGAGCCCTTTTGCCAGCCCGTCCGAGCAGAAAGCGTCCGTAGATGAGCACCGACAGCATCGAGACCGATCCGAGCGCGCATTGGTCGTTCGAGACCAAGCAGGTTCACGTAGGCCAGCAGCCCGACGCTGCGACCAACGCCCGTGCCCTGCCGATCTACCAGACCACGTCGTACACCTTCGAAAACGTCGCGCATGCCGCGGCGCTCTTCGGGCTCGAGGTGCCGGGCAACATCTACACCCGGATCGGCAACCCGACCACGGACGTCGTCGAACAACGCATCGCCGCTCTGGAGGGCGGCGTGGCCGCGCTGTTCCTGAGCTCCGGACAGGCAGCCGAAACCTTCGCGATCCTCAACCTGGCGGGCGCCGGCGATCACATCGTCTCCAGCCCGCGCCTGTACGGCGGAACCTATAACCTCTTCCACTATTCGCTGGCCAAGCTCGGCATCGCGGTCAGCTTCGTCGACGACCCCGACAATCTGGACTCGTGGCAGGCGGCGGTGCGGCCCAACACCAAGGCTTTCTTTGCCGAGACCATCTCCAACCCGCAGATCGACGTGCTGGACACCCCGGGCGTGTCGGAAGTCGCACACCGCAACGGGGTACCGCTGATCGTCGACAACACCATCGCCACGCCCTACCTGATCCAGCCCTTCACCCAGGGCGCCGACATCGTGGTGCACTCGGCCACCAAGTACCTGGGCGGCCACGGCTCCGCGATCGCCGGAGTGATCGTCGACGGCGGCACCTTCGACTGGACGCAGGGGCGCTTCCCCGGATTCACCACACCAGACCCGAGCTACCACGGAGTGGTGTACGCCGAGCTGGGACCGCCGGCCTTCGCCCTCAAAGCCCGTGTGCAACTGCTGCGTGACCTGGGGTCGGCGGCGTCGCCGTTCAACGCGTTCCTGGTGGCCCAGGGCTTAGAGACGTTGAGTCTCCGCATGGAGCGGCACGTCGCCAACGCGCAGCGCGTCGCCGAATACGTGGAGGCCCACGAAAGCGTCCTGTCGGTCAACTACGCGGGACTGCCCAGCTCTCCGTGGCACGAGCTGGCAAAGAAGCTGGCGCCCAAGGGAACCGGCGCTGTCCTGGCCTTCGAGCTGGCCGGTGGCGCAGACGCCGGCAAGGCGTTCGTGAACGCGCTGCGGCTGCACAGTCACGTCGCCAACATCGGTGACGTGCGCTCGCTGGTGATCCACCCCGCATCCACTACCCATGCCCAGCTGAGCCCCGAGGAGCAGCTGAGCACCGGCGTCAGCCCCGGGCTGGTGCGCTTAGCGGTGGGCATCGAAGGAATAGACGATATCCTCGCCGACCTGGACCTCGGGTTCGCCGCAGCTAGGAAGTTCAGCGGCGAATCACACTCGGTGGCGGCCGTCTGAGGACCGTGGACATGACGATCTCCGAACTGCCCAACCAGACGCTGCCCGCCGAGGGCGAGATCGGCGTAGTTGACATCGGCTCGCTGACGCTGGAAAGCGGCGTGGTGATCGACGACGTCTCCATCGCCGTTCAGCGCTGGGGCGAGTTGTCGCCCGCGCGTGACAACGTGGTGGTGGTCCTGCACGCCCTCACCGGTGATTCGCACATCACCGGCCCGGCCGGACCCGGACATCCCACGCCCGGCTGGTGGGACGGGGTGGCCGGCCCGGGAGCGCCGATCGACACCAACCGCTGGTGTGCGATAGCCACCAACGTGCTCGGCGGCTGCCGGGGGTCGACCGGGCCCAGTTCGCTGGCCCGCGACGGAAAGCCCTGGGGCTCAAGGTTTCCGATGATAACCGTGCGCGACCAGGTGCACGCGGACATCGCCGCGCTGGAGGCGCTGGGCATCAGCCAGGTCGCCGCTGTCGTGGGTGGATCCATGGGCGGCTCAAGGGCTCTGGAGTGGATAGTCGGCCAGCAGCACCGAGTGCGGGCCGGATTGCTGCTGGCAACCTGCGCTCGCAGTACCGCCGACCAGATCGCTCACATGACGACTCAGATTGATGCCATCAAGGCCGACCCGAACTGGCAGGGCGGCGACTACCACGACACCGGGCGCACGCCGAATGTCGGGCTGTCCATCGCCCGTCGCTTCGCCCACCTGACCTACCGCGGTGAGCTCGAGCTCGACAACCGATTCGGCAACGACAGTCAGGGCGACGAGGATCCGAGGAACGGCGGCCGCTACGCGGTGCAAAGCTACTTGGAATACCAGGGCGACAAGCTGGTGGACCGCTTTGACGCTGGCAGCTACGTGGCCTTGGTCGCGTCGGTCAACGATTTCGACGTGGGCCGTGGCCGCGGCGGGGTGAGAAAAGCCCTCCGCGGATGTGCGGTACCGGTCGTGGTCGGCGGCATCACCAGCGACCGGCTGTATCCGCTGCGCTTGCAGGAGGAACTGGCCGACCTGCTGCCAGGCTGCACCGGACTGCACGTGATCGACTCCGTCTACGGGCACGACGGTTTTCTGGTGGAAACGGAGGCAGTCAACGAATTGATCTGCCAGACACTGAAATTGGCCGAAGGCGCGTGTCGGGACTACCCACGGTGACACGCTGCAGGCACGACCGCTCCCTGTCCTTCGGCTCGGCGGCGGCTGCCTACGAGCGTGGTCGCCCGTCGTATCCTCCGCAGGCCATCGACTGGCTGCTGCCCAAGGGTGCCCGCAACGTGCTCGACCTGGGCGCGGGCACCGGGAAGCTGACCACCCGGCTGGTCGAACGCGGCTTGGACGTGGTGGCCGTCGACCCGATTCCCGAAATGCTGGAAGTGTTGCGCGCCTCCCTTCCTCAGACCGTGACGCTGCTGGGCACCGCGGAAGAGATTCCGTTGCAGGACAACAGCGTCGACGCGGTGCTGGTCGCCCAGGCGTGGCATTGGGTCGATCCGGAGCGGGCGATTCCGGAGGTTGCCCGCGTGCTGCGGCCCGGCGGACGACTGGGTTTGGTGTGGAACATCCGCGACGAACGACTCGGATGGGTTCGCGAGCTGGGACAGATCATCGGAAGCGACGGCGACTCGGGTCGCACCGAGCTGACGCTGCCCGCGCCGTTCAGCCCGGTGGAGCGTTATCAAGTCGAGTGGACGAATTACCTGACCCCACAGGCACTTATCGACTTGGTAGCCTCCCGCAGCTACTGCATCAACTCGCCGACCGAGGTCCGCGCGCGAACACTCGACCAGGTGCGCGAGTTGCTGGCCACCCATCCGGCCTTGGCGAACACGAACGGCCTTGCGCTGCCGTACGTCACGGTGTGTGTGCGGGCAACACTGACCTGACGTCCCGCCGAACGTGGAGTTCGTGCGGGTTTCGAGTCTTTGGTGCTGGCATGGTCGATGGCAGGACGCCCGAAACCAGTAGACCGCTGGATAGGCTCGGTAAACCATTGGCCACACCGGTCACTTCCCTCACCGGACAAGAGGCTTGTGTCTTTTCGTCCGCCTCCGAGCGACAAATTGACTTGCCCCGCAACGGTTGTCGCGCGGAGGTGGACAAAAAAGACACTCACCGAATTTCTGTGACGGATGAGACTTATGAGAAACACCTCGCCACCCGGTTCTGTGCACCACCAAGCTGTACCGCCGGCAATCTTGAAACAGCGGCAAGCCATGTGTCGCTCCTCGCGTCAGGTCCACATTCGACCGCGACACGCATAGAGCGCAAACCTTTACCCGAACGTGTTGTAAATGTGACAGTTATAGATCAAGGTTCCTAGAGTGATTAGAGTGCCACAAGTGCACTCCGAGACCGATGGGGGCTTGCATGAAGGCAGCGGCTAGAGCTCGAGGATTGATCTGGTCCTTCCGTTCACAGCCCGTGACCATTCGCCTATTCGCCGCAGCGGCCGGAATCCTCAGCGCAGCAGCAATCTTCGCGGCTCCCGCCGATGCCAGTCCGATCGACGACTCGTTCATCGGCGCGCTTGGCAACGCCGGTGTCAACTACGGCGACCCGGGAAGCGCGGTGGCGATGGGCCAGTCGGTGTGCACGATGCTTGCCGAGCCGGGCGGGAACTTCGCCGCAACGGCCGCGCGGGTCAGGGGCAACGGCATGTCCCCGGGAATGGCCGACATGTTCACCAGGATCGCCATCTCGATGTACTGCCCGAGCATGATGACCGACGTGGCCAACGGCCACATGCCCAACCTGCCGCAAATCCCCGGCATGCCAGGGATGCCAGGGCTCTAGCCAAACCCGGCTAGCCGGTACCCAGCGGGTCGATCGTCCACGCGATATAGACCATCGCCGCCCCGACCGACGCGGTGGTGAAAAAGTCGGTGCCCTTGCTGCGCACCACCAACAAGCCGGCTCCCCCGTCGGTCAACACCAGTCGCAGCACCGCGGCCACCCCGACGCCGATGCCGATCAACAGCGCACCGCGGCGCCAGAAGTTGGCCCCCACCAGCGCAAGGGCCGTGACGAAGATCAGCCCGACCAGCAGAATCGGCCACTGGGCCCTGGCCATGGAGCGAAGGCTCATTCGCGTTCGGCCAACTCGACCACGTTCGTTAGCAGAAACGCCCGGGTCAGCGGGCCGACACCACCCGGATTCGGCGACACATGCCCGGCGACGTCCCAGACGTCCGGATGCACATCGCCGGCAAGCTTGCCGTCCACCCGGCTGACCCCCACGTCGATGACCGCGGCGCCGGGACGCACCATGTCGGCCGTCAACATGTGCGGCACGCCGACCGCGGCCACAATGATGTCGGCCTGCCTCGTGAGCGCGGGCAGGTCGCGAGTCTTGGTGTGGCACAACGTCACCGTGGCGTTCTCGGAGCGGCGGGTGAGCAGCAGCCCCAGCGGCCGGCCCACCGTCACGCCGCGGCCGATGACAACCACATGCGCACCGGCGATCTCGACGTCGAAGCGCCGCAGTAGGTGCACGATGCCGCGCGGGGTACACGGCAACGCCGCCGGCGTGTTGAGAACCAGCCGGCCCAGGTTCGTCGGGTGCAGGCCGTCGGCATCCTTGTCCGGGTCGACGCGCTCGAGGGCCGCGTTCTCGTCGAGGTGCTTCGGCAGCGGCAACTGCACGATGTAGCCGGTGCACTCGGGATTGGCGTTGAGTTCGTCGATGGTGTCGTTGAGGGTTGCCGTGGAGATGTCGGCGGGCAGGTCGCGGCGAATCGACGTGATGCCCACCTTGGCGCAGTCGGCGTGCTTACCGCGGACGTAAGCCTGCGAACCGGGATCCTCGCCGACCAGGATGGTGCCCAGTCCGGGCGTGCGGCCCGATGCAGTCAGCGCGGACACCCGTTGCTTCAGGTCGACGAAGATCTCGTCCCGGGTGGCCTTGCCGTCCAGCGTGATTGCGCCCACGCCGAACAGTCTGGCACGCCCGCGGAGTTAGGCTCCTGTCATGCCCGAGACACCGGACGTGTTCAGCCCCGCCAAGCTCGGTCCGATCACGTTGCGCAACCGGATCATCAAGGCGGCGACGTTCGAAGCCCGCACGCCCGACGCGCTGGTCACCGACGACCTGATCGAATATCACCGGCAGCCGGCGGCCGGTGGCGTGGGCATGACCACCGTCGCCTTTCTGGCGGCTTCACCCGATGGACGCCCCGAATTCGACCAGATCTGGTGGCGCCCGCAGGTGATACCGGGTCTACGCGAACTGACCGACGCCATCCACGCCGAAGGTGCCGCGATCAGTGCGCAGATCGGACACGCCGGGCCCATCGCACATGTCCGCACCTACCGGGGCAGGGCGCTGGCGCCTACGCGGCAGTTCAACCCAACCGGGCTCAAATTCTCCAAACAGGCCACGCGGGCTGACATCGACCGGGTGATCGCGGACCACGCCGCTGCGGCCCGGTTCGCAATTGAGGCTGGGTTCGACGCGGTCGAGATTCACCTGGGCCATAACTACTTCGCCAGCTCCTTCCTCAGTCCCTTGATAAACAAGCGCACCGACGAGTTCGGCGGATCGCTGGAGAACCGCGCCAAGGTGGCGCGCGGCATCGTGATGGCGGTGCGCCGCGTGGTCGAGAAGGAGGGCACCCCGATCGCGGTAACGGCCAAACTCAATATGACCGATGGCGCGCGACGCGGCATCCCGATCGAGGAGTCGCTTACGACTGCCAAGTGGCTCGAGGAGGATGGCGGCCTCGATGCCATCGAACTCACCGCGGGCAGTTCGCTGGTCAACCCGATGTACCTCTTCCGCGGCGACGCGCCGGTCAAGGAATTCGCCAAAGGATTTCACCGCCCGATGCGGTGGGGCGTGCGGATGATCGGCAAGAAGTTCTTGCGTGAATATCCCTACCGAGAGGCCTACCTGCTCGACGACGCCAAGCTGTTTCGGGCCGAGTTGAAGATGCCGCTGATTCTGCTCGGAGGCATCACCAACCGGGAAACGATGGACCTGGCCATGGCCGAGGGGTTCCAGTTCGTGGCGATGGCCAGGGCTTTGCTGGCCGAGCCGGATCTGATCAATCGGATCGCCGCTGACGGCGGCGCGCACACTGTGCATTCGGCGTGTACGCACTGCAACCAGTGCATGCCGACGATTTTCAGCCGCACCCACTGTGTGGTGACCGGAGCCCCCGACTGACGTGCGGGCAAGCGTTATCTAAACGTTGCAGTTCCCGGGCGGCTTTGAACCGCTAAAGTTGGTTCGATGACTCCACCAGCCCCGCCTGCGTTAACCGTCAGGCACGACGGGTCGGAGCGGACATTCGCGGCAGGCCATGACGTAGTGGTCGGCCGTGACCTCCGGGCCGACATGCGGATCACCCATCCGCTGATCTCACGCGCCCATCTGCTGCTGCGGTTCGACCAGGGCAGGTGGCTGGCGATCGACAACGGTTCGCTCAACGGGACTTACGTCAACGGCCGGCGGGTGCCAGTGGTCGACATCCAGGACGGCCAGACCGTCAATATCGGCAATCCGGACGGGCCGGCGCTGAGATTCGAGGTCGGACGCCACCACGGGATGGCCGGACGCCCACCGCAGACCTCGGGAATGCGCATCCCCTCCATGGCCGGGCAGGCGTCCGGTCAGGTGGGCCCAACCGTCGGCGCTCCGCCGGGGCCCGGACGCCAGCCGCCCCGGGGCGCACCGCCACCACGCCCACCTGGCGGTCCGGGATACCCGCCCGGCGGGCGGCCGCCTGTGCACCCGCCGTCGCCGCCCAACTATGGGCGCTCGTCCAGTGCGGCCTACGACGCGGCCCCGCGGACCGAGCTGGAACCCGCCATCCGGCCGCCAGAGGCCGGAAATCTGGCGACGAAGATGTTCAACGCCCTGCGGCCTTCTCGCGCCGCGGGGGGAAGTGCGCCGCCCGGGGCGGCCAGCATCGGCCGCGCGACGGACAACGACATCGTCATCCAGGACGTCTTGGCGTCGCGGCATCACGCGTTTTTGACGCGAACCCAGCTGGGCTCCGAGATCCGCGACGCGAACAGCGTCAACGGCACGTTCGTCAACGGGGTCCGGGTGGGGTCGGCGATCCTGTCCGAGGGCGACGTCGTCACCATCGGCAACGTCGACCTGGTCTTCACCGGCGACAACCTGGTCCGCAGGACCGCCGCGGCGGAGACGCGCACCGGCGGCCTCGAGGTGAACTCGGTCTGCTTCGTCGTCGACAAGGGCAAGCAGCTGCTCGACCACATCTCGGTGACCGCAAGGCCGGGAACGCTGACCGCCATCGTCGGGGGATCCGGCGCCGGCAAGAGCACGCTGTCCCGGTTGATCGCCGGATATACCAGTCCCAGCGAAGGCAGTGTGACCTTCGAGGGCCACAACATTCACACCGAGTACGCGTCCATGCGCAGCAGGATCGGGATGGTCCCGCAGGACGACGTCGTGCACCGCCAGCTGACCGTCAACCAGGCCTTGGGCTACGCCGCCGAGCTGCGCCTGCCGCCCGACACCAGCAAACAGGAACGCGCGCAAGTCGTGGCTCAGGTGCTCGAGGAACTCGAGATGACCAAGCACGCGGACACCCGGGTTGACAAGCTGTCCGGCGGCCAGCGCAAACGTGCTTCGGTGGCGCTGGAGCTCCTGACCCAACCGTCGTTGCTGATCCTCGACGAGCCGACCTCGGGGCTGGACCCGGCGCTGGACCGTCAGGTGATGCTGATGCTGCGCCAACTCGCCGACGCCGGCCGTGTGGTGCTGGTGGTGACCCACTCGATCTCCTACCTGGACGTCTGCGACCAGATCCTGCTGCTGGCGCCGGGCGGCAAGACCGCGTTCTGCGGTCCGCCCGACCAGGTCGAGGCCGCCATGGGCACCCGCAACTGGGCCGACATCTTCGCCAAGGTGGGCGCCGATCCCGACGAGGCCAACCGCCGCTTCAAGGAGCGCAGTCAGCACGTGTCGCAGGCGCCGGTCGCTTCCCAGATTCCCGGCGACCTTGGGGAGCCGCCGAAAACCGGCCTGGGGCGCCAGTTCTCTACGATCGCGCGCCGCCAGGTTCGGCTCATCGTTTCCGACCGCGGCTACACCATCTTCCTGGCCATTCTGCCTTTCGTCATGGGCGGACTGTCGCTGTCGGTGAAAGGTCCCAAACCTGGCCTGGGCCCTGCCGACCCGAAACTGGCGCCGACCCAGCCGCAGTACATCATGGTGCTGTTGATCATCGGCGCGGTGTTCATGGGAACCGCGCTGACCATCCGCGACCTCGTAGGTGAACGCCCGATCTTCAAGCGTGAACAAGCCGTCGGGTTGTCCACCACCGCCTATCTGCTGGCGAAGGCCGCGGTTTTCTGCGCGTTCGCGACGGCCCAGGCGGCAATCGCGACGGCGATCGTGCGGTGGGGCAAGGGCGCACCCACCCAACCAGCTCTGTTCTTCGGCAATTCCACGCTCGCGCTGTTCTTCACGGTGGCAGGCACCTGTGTCGCGTCGGCGATGTTCGGCCTGCTGCTGTCGGCGATCGCGCAATCCAACGAGCAGATCATGCCGCTACTGGTGGTGTCGCTCATGTCGCAGCTGGTGCTCTGCGGCGGAATGATCCCGGTCTACCAGCGCACCGGCCTGGAGCAACTTGCCTGGATTACACCCGGCCGCTGGGGTTACGCCGCCGGTGCATCGTCGATCGAGATCAAAGCGCTGGTGAACGTGCCACAGATCCCGACGGACGATCCGATCTGGCAGCACTCCAAACATATTTACCTGCTGGATATGTTCATGCTCGCGCTCTTGTCGGTGGGTTACATGGTCTACATCCGGTGGCATATCCGGCTGAAGCGGCATTAACGACGCGGGCGCCAACTAAACGCCTCCGGAACGCCAGACGAAAACCTAATCTGAACGGATGAGTCGACCCTCCTCCCCCGTACTGACGGTCCGTTCCGGCCGATCGGAAGGCAGCTTCGCGGCGGGCCGCGACGTGTTCGTCGGCAGCGACCTGCGCGCCGACTTGCGCATCGCCCACCCGCTGATCGCCCGCGCCCACCTGCTGCTGCGCTTCGACAAGGGCAGGTGGGTGGCGATCGACAACAATTCGCTCAACGGGATGTTCGTCAACGGCCAGCGGGTGCCGGCGGTCGACATCCGCGACGGCCAGGCGATCAACATCGGCAAGCCCGACGGGCCGCAGCTGAGCTTCAAGGTCGGTCACCACAGCGGAACCGTCGGTCTGCTGCCGCCGACCGAGAAGCAACCGGTGATCGCCCCGCCTGCGTCGTCTAACACCGGGCCGCGGTCCCGGCCGAGTGGGCCCATACCCCGATCTACCGGACCTATGTCGCGGCCGCAAACAAACCCGTCGCGGCAGCAGCCCCTGTCCCGGCCGCCAACCAACCCCCCGCGGCAGTCCGCGCCACCGGCTCAGCCGGCGCGGGCCGAGGCCCAGCCCGCGACAGAGCTACAGCAGCAGCTGTCGCCGCCGGAGGAAGCACAGCGCAGCAAGGGCCCCCGGATCATGCGGCCGAAGCCGCCGGCCCAGACGGGACCGGAGGAGGAAGGCCCGACCCGGAGGTTGCGGGCCCTGGGGCGCAGCTCAAAGCCACCCGCCACCGGCGGCGCCAAAATCGGCCGCGCGATCGACAACGACATCGTCATTCACGACGTGCTGGCCTCGCGGTATCACGCGTATCTGGTGTCGACGCCGCTGGGCACCGAGATCCGCGACGCGCAAAGTGCCAACGGCACATTCGTCAACGGGATGCGCGTCGGATCGGCGGTGCTCACCGAGGGCGACGTTGTCACGATCGGCAACGTCGACCTGACGTTCACCAACGGCGAGCTGGTCCGTCGCACGGAGGTCGCGACGCGCACCGGCGGCCTGGAAGTGCGTGACATCGTCTTCACCATCGGCGAAAAGGCGCTGCTGCAAAACGTTTCGATGATCGCCCGGCCCGGCACGCTGACCGCCATCATCGGCGGTTCCGGCGCCGGCAAGAGCACGCTGTCGCGATTGGTTGCCGGCTACACCACACCCACCTCCGGGTCGGTCACCTTCGAGGGACACAACATCCACACCGAATACGCGTCGTTGCGCAGCAGGATCGGCATGGTCCCGCAGGACGACGTGGTGCACCGCCAGCTCACCGTCAACCAGGCGCTCGGATATGCCGCCGAACTGCGGCTGCCGCCCGACACCACCAAGGCCGATCGGGACCAGGTGGTCGCCGAGGTGCTCGAAGAGCTGAGCCTTACCGAGCACGCCGACAAGCGGGTCGACAACCTCTCCGGCGGCCAACGCAAACGCGCGTCAGTCGCATTGGAACTGCTCACCGGACCCTCGCTGCTGATTCTCGACGAACCGACCTCGGGCCTGGACCCGGCGCTGGACCTGCAGGTGATGAACATGCTGCGGCAGCTTGCCGACGCCGGTCGCGTGGTGCTTGTCGTCACCCACTCGTTGACCTATCTCGAAGTCTGCGATCAGGTGTTGCTGATGGCGCCCGGCGGTAAGACCGCGTACCTGGGTCCCCCGGACCAGATCGGTGACGTCATGGGGACCACCAACTGGGCCCACATTTTCGCGAAGGTGGGCGCCGACCCCGAGGAGGCCAATCGCCGCTTTCTGGCGCAGAACGAACCGCCGCCACCGTTGCTGGCCGAGGTCCCGGGCGATCTGGGTGAACCGGCGCATACCAGCATGCGGCGCCAGTTCTCGACGATCGCGCGCCGCCAGATTCGGCTGGTCATCGCCGACCGGGCCTACTTCATCTTCCTGGCGCTGTTGCCGTTCGCCATGGGCTTGCTGGCGCTGACGGTGCCCGGCACTACCGGTTTCGGGTACGCCGATCCGACGAGCGAGTCGGCGGGCGAAGCCTCAACCATAATGACGCTGCTCACCATGGCCGCCGTCTTCATGGGTACCGCGCTGACGCTGCGCGACCTCATCGGCGAGCGTCCGATCTTCCGGCGAGAGCAGGCAGTCGGCCTGTCCACCACGGCTTACCTGTTGGCCAAGATCGCGGTGTTCTGCGTGTTCGCCATTGTCCAATCGGTAATCACCACCGCCATCGTGGTATTGGGCAAGAAGGGGCCGACCAAGCCGGCTCTGGTGCTCGGTAATGCCACACTCGAATTGTTTGTCGGTGTCGCGGCGACGTGCGTGGCCGCGGCGATGCTCGGGCTGCTGCTGTCGGCTCTGGCGCGATCCAATGAACAGATCATGCCGCTGCTGGTGGTGTCGCTGATGATGCAGATGGTGCTATCGGGCGGCATCGTGCCGGTCACCAACCGGATCGCGCTGGAACAGATGTCGTGGGTGGTGCCGGCGCGGTGGGGGTATGCGGCGCAGGCGTCGACCGTCGACTTGGTGGCGGTTTCACCTGGTCCGCAGACTCCCAAGGACAACCTGTTCAAGCACACGTCCGGAGCATGGCTGTTCGACATGGGCATGCTCGCGCTGTTGTCGGTTGTCTACGCCGTCGCCGTGCGATGGCAGATCCGGATCAAGCGCTGAGCATCGAGGTTGTTCGGATCGCGGTCGACGCGTCGTTTCGGGTTGTGCGTGAATCCTGGGCGTTGCGCGTGAATCCTGGGCTTTGTGTGTGCAACCTGGGCGGAAAATTGCGTGGCGGATTCAAGCGGTGGCCGCAACAAACGTGGACGGGTCTGACAGTAGCCGGTCGAGTTCTTCGGCGGGTGTGCGG
>NZ_LZIJ01000003.1 GCF_001667115.1 Mycobacterium sp. 852002-51163_SCH5372311
CCACATACTGCGCCACCGCCAAGCCGTAGGCGATCAGCAGGATCTCTTGGATGCCGGCATGAAACGCTGCGGGCACCTCATCCAACAGCTGCCGGGTGGTCTCGGCATCCAGTGCCACCGACAGATGTCCGGCGCTGGCATAGGTATCCAGCGCCGGCTGGGGCGCCGGGAACACCGCCGGGGCACCGGCCACCTGCTTCCACGCATCCGCGAGCTCCACCACCTCGCGGCGGTGCGCATACTCGCCCAACAGCGACGCCCAGCGGGCAAACGACGTCCCGGTCACCGGCAAGACGACGGGTTGTCCGCTGCGGTGTTGGGCCCAGGCGGTGTTGAGGTCATCGAGCACCACCCGCCAGGACACCGCATCGATCACCAGATGATGAATGACCAACACCAACTGGCCGGCCTCGGCAGCCCACACCGCGCTGAGCATCACCCCCGCCGCCGGATCCAACCGCGCCCGCGCGTCCACCAGCACTTCAACGGAGACCACGTCGGCGGTGTGCACGAGATCGCGCGCATCGATGGCCAGGGCCTCCGGCACCATCAATGAGCACCCCGCGGCCGCGTCGTCCTCGACGCGTGCGCGCAACATGGCATGGCGATCCAGCAGCGCCTGCACCAGCACCACCACGTCGGCCTTGGTCACCCCCGCCGGGGCCGAAACCACCATCGTCTGGTTGAACTGCTCGGTGGGGCCCTGAACACTGGCCAGCCAGCGCATGATCGGAGTCGCGGCTACCAGCCCGATGCCCTCATCGATCACCCCGCCGGCCGGGGCTGTCTCTACCACCCGGGCCAGCCGGGCAACACTGTGCTCGACGAACACATCACGCGGCCGGCACAGCAGTCCCGCTGCCCGCGCCCGGGCCACTACCTGCATCGAGGAAATGCTGTCCCCACCCAAATCGAAGAAGGAATCATCCACTCCGACCCGATCCAAACCGAGGACCTCGGCGTAAATGCCGGCCAGGATCTCCTCTACCGCGTTGGCGGGCGCCCGATATCGCGCCAGCGCTTGGTATTCCGGTGCCGGCAGTGCCCGGGTGTCGAGTTTGCCGTTGGGAGTCAACGGCAACGCCTCGATCGCCACCACAGCCGCGGGCACCATATACGCAGGCAACCGCTCGGCCAACGCCGCGCGCGCCTCGCCGAGGTCGACGGTCCCGGTGACATAGCCGACTAGGCGCTTATCCCCGGGGCGGTCCTCGCGGGCGATCACCACCGCCTGCGCCACCCCAGCCAAACTCGCCAGGGCCGTTTGGATTTCGCCGAGTTCGATGCGATACCCGCGGACCTTGACCTGCTCATCGGCGCGGCCCAAGTAATCCAACTGCCCGTCAGCGCGCCAACACACCAAATCGCCGGTGCGATACATCCGAGTCTCCGGCCCGCCGAATGGGCAGGCCACAAACCGCGAGGCGGTCAATCCGGCCC
>NZ_LZIJ01000004.1 GCF_001667115.1 Mycobacterium sp. 852002-51163_SCH5372311
CCGCTTGACGCAGTCATGAAGCTCAGACGTGCCGGTTCGGCCATTGCCAACATCACCGGCCTTGAGCCCGACGAGGCCAAGAAGCAAACGGCAATCTGCAAGTTGATCGACGAACTACTCGCCAGCATCCAGCCGGCCACCGAATCAAACTAGAACAGAACGGAATTGATCAATGGACAACAGCGAAACTGGGACAGAACCGCGTTGGTGGAACGAAGGCACCACACTTGCAGAAATTGCCGTGTGGTACGCCGAGGGGTGCGTGCTTACCCAGGAAAACCGCGCTCGCTTTATCGCCGACCTGCAGGCCGACGGCTTCGATGACAGCACCCTTAAGCAATGCGCCGAACAAAGAATCGAATGGATTGCGGCTCAGGAGGGCATCTATCAAGGGTGGCCGGTTCCGGACTTGGACAGTGCAATGGAAGGGGTCTACGACGAGTTGGTGAATATGTACCTGCTTGGCTCCCCTAGCGATAACTACTACACAGACGCACAGATTGCTCGACGGATGCTCGACAGCATGTACACGCAACCCGACGAGATGAACGCTCCCTACCACGTAATGCAGGGTGTCGTCTGTGACCTCAAGGTACTAGCTGAGCGTGCCAAAGACGCCGACAGAGCCGCCATACTGCAAACCGCGTTAAAGGGAGCCCAGTGCCTTGCTAGCGAGGAATTCCGTTTAGTAATGGAAGGGCTTGCCGAAAACCCCGGTTACGCCCACAGGCTGCTGGGTGGCGTTGGCGGGCAGTTTTAACCTCCCCGGCATCTGCCTTCGCCATATAGCACTTGGCCGCCTAGGTGCGGTTGGTGGAACACCTAGACGGCCAAGTTGCGAACAGCGCAGCCGCGAGTCGTCTGGGCCGGAAGGTCTCGCAGCTCACGCTGTCCGCGTGGCGCGCTGCAGCTGCTGGCTGAACTGCGCGCAGCCGGTCTGTTATCGCTTCTTGCGCTGCCGGGCAGAGCTTTTAGCGCGACGGCCAATGGCGCTGTTGCCCTTCGCCTTCGCCAAACGCGCGAACCTGCGGCGGGCTGCCGCTTGTTTCTTGGTGGCCATCGTAGTCTCCTAGCGACGCTCTACCCGTACTTGCGGCGCACAGTCGGGACTAGTGCCCCTGTACCTACCGCCCTCGGATGGCGGCTTGCCGCGCAGCGGCACAGGCTCTAGGCCATCGGCCCAACTGAACTCGCTAGCGCCGGTATCGCCGTTTTCCAGATACGCGAGGTTGCGCGCAAGCTGGTC
>NZ_LZIJ01000005.1 GCF_001667115.1 Mycobacterium sp. 852002-51163_SCH5372311
GAAGATCCCGCCGCACTGGGCGGCCCGCCGCATCAGGTGATCGCCGACTGGCTGCGCATCAGCCCCACCGAAGCCCGCCGCCGCATCCACGACGTCACCCAACTATCCCCGCGCAGCACACTGACCGGCCAACAACTACCGCCGGAACTGCCCGCCACCGCCGTCGCGTGGCGCCAGGGTGTGCTCGATGGCCAACACCTGCGGGTGATCCAGACTTTCATCCACGACCTTCCGCAGGACACCCCGGTGGCCATCGCGGAGCACGCCGAGAAGTTGCTTGCTCAGCACGCCGGCGAGCTGCGGCCCGACCAATTGCACAAAGCCGCCCACCGCGCCGCCGTGCTGATCAACCCCGACGGCAAATTCTCCGACCAGGACCGCGCCCGCCAACGCGGCTTCACCTTTAGCCCCCAACGCCGCGACGGGATGAGCCTGGCCAAACTGGTCGCCACCCCCGAACTGCGCGCCAACCTCGAGGCCTGGTTCGCCCGCTTCGCCGCCCCCGGCATGTGCAATCCCGAGGATCAAACCCCCTGCGTGCACGGCCCACCCAGCGACGAAGCCGCCGCCAAAGACCTGCGCAGCCACGCCCAACGCCACCACGACGCCCTCAACGCCCTCGTGCGCGGCCACCTCGGCGACCCGAAACTCGGCACCCACAACGGCCTACCCCTGACGGTGGTCGCGTCGACAACCCTGCGCGAACTCACCGCCGGGGCCGGGCACGCGGTCACCGGCGGGGGTACCCTGCTGCCCATCGCCGACCTGATCCGCATGGCCGCCCACGCCCACCACTACCTCGCCGTCTTCGACGACCACACCAACCGACCCCTGTATCTGGGGCGCACCCGGCGCATCGCCTCACCGGATCAACGCGTGGTCCTCTACGCCACAGACCGCGGCTGCACCCACCCCGGCTGCGACGCCCCCGGCTACTACAGCGAAGTCCACCACACCACAGA
>NZ_LZIJ01000006.1 GCF_001667115.1 Mycobacterium sp. 852002-51163_SCH5372311
GATGCCGGCACTTTGACCGCGTTGCGTGTGACACCAGTCCCGCTGGCCACGTTCTTTGCGTATCGCGCAGGCACGGTCATTGTGGTCACCACCGCATACGTCATCGCGACGATGTCCTTCAGCGGCATCCTAAGGCCAGGGCTGGTCCCAACGCTGATTCCGATCGGGCTGCTCGCCGGGTTGTCGGCGGTGGTGACGCTGCTGCTCATCCTTGCCTTAGCGAGCAACAAGATTCAGGGCCTGGCCATGGTCCGTGGAATCGGTATGCTGATCGCCGGCCTACCGTGCCTGCCGTGGTTCATCCACTCCGCCTGGAATCTGGCTTTCGGTGTGCTGCCACCGTATTGGGCCGCCAAAGCTTTTTGGGTCGCCAGCGACCACGGCACCTGGTGGCCGTACGTGGTAGCTGGTGTCGCCTACAACGTGATCGTCGCCTGCCCGCTATTTCGCCGCTTCGCCGCCAAGAACACCTGAGTCGGACTTGCGCTGTCACGTTGAACCACGGTGACAAAAATGCCAGGCCAGCTAGGCAGGTGGCCTAGCCGACGAGCGTGGCGGTGAGTTCGTAAAGCGCCCACGCGAACAGTGCGGTCATCATGATGATCTCGCGCCAGGCCAGCGCGGGGGCGGCTTGGATCGCATACGACATGAGTTTGCGTGGCGGCGGCGGTGATTCGGGTGGCGCCTGTTCTGGTGGTAGTGGTTTGGCGAAGCGGTGAAAGAAGATCTGGATGAGCAGCATCCCCGTGATCAGTCCGGTGATGAAGCTTAGTCCGTGCATGCCGGTGAGGAACAGCAGGGTGACGAGCACCATGATCACGGCGAGGGTGAGGGTGTCGTAGATGCTGATGATGCGACCATCGCGACCGTAGTAGGTCGCGATGCGCTGAATGCGGGTGCGGTAAGGCACCAGGAACCCGACAGCGAACTTCACAAGTCCCTGCACACAGAAGGCGGTCAACAGGATTATCAACGTTACCGACATAGGGATCGCCTCCTCTTCCTAAGCCAAGATGAAATACCGCAGCCACACGTAGACGGCCGATATCGCGATGGATACCGTCGTGACCAGTGCGCCCTTCCGGGTGAATTGCCAAAAGGAGATGGGATGGCCTGCGCGGCGCGCGATTCCGATCATGACGACGTTGGCGCTGGCACCCACGGCGGTTAGGTTGCCGCCGAAGTCCGCGCCCAGGGCAAGGGTCCACCACAACGCAGCGGGATGGACGTGGCTGGGCATGCTCGCGGCGAGGTCGCTGACGATCGGTGTCATCGTGGCGACGTAGGGGATGTTATCGATGATGCCCGACACCGGCGCGGAGACCCCGAGGGTCAGCATTGCGGTCAGCAGCGCATTTCCCCCGGTTCCTTGGACCGCTGCGTGTGCCACGTCAGCGATGAAGCCGGTCTTGACCAGCGCACCGACCATGACGAACAAGCCGGCGAAGAACAGCAGCGTGTCCCACTCGACAAGGGACAGATAATCGGATTGCTGCAGCCGCGACACGAGCACCAGGACGCCCGCACCGATCAGGGCAACCAGAGAAGGCTGGATATGCAGTACCGAATGCAAAATGAACGCCGCGAACACGAGAACGAGAACAACGCCGCACTTGATCAATAGCGAACGATCACGGATAGCTTCGCGCTCGTTGAGCGACATGACATCGGCGACCCGGTCGGAATCGACGGTAAAGCAACCGCGGAACAGGCGTGGCAGCATCGCGACGAAAACAGTCAGCACGACGATCACGATCGGCGTCATGTGGATCAGAAAGTCGTTGAACGACAAGCCCGCCCGGCTGCCGATGATGATATTCGGCGGATCGCCGACCAGGGTGGCCGCGCCGCCGATATTGGATGCGAACACCTCCGCCATCAGAAACGGCGCGGGGTTGATTGCCAGTCGATCACAGACCAGCAGCGTGACCGGCGCGATCAACAACACCGTCGTGACGTTGTCCAGCAACGCCGATGCCACAGCGGTGACCAGAACGAGCAGGATCATGATCCGCAGCGGCGCGCCACCCGCGCGTTTGGCTGCCCAGATTGCGACATACTCAAATACGCCGGTCTGGCGTAACACGCTGACGATGACCATCATCCCGAACAGCAAAAATATTACGTCCCAATCGATCCCGGTCTGCCGGGAGAAGAAAACATCGTCGGAACCGACGATCCCGATACTGACCACAACGGCCGCGCCGATAAGGGCAACGAGCGTCTTGTTGATCCGATCGCTGGCAATCAAGCCGTAGGCGACCACAAACACGGTGATCGCAAGGACGTTCATCAGCAGTCCGCAACCGGGTTGATAATCAGCGGTTTGAGAACATCGTCGATGCGGATGCCTAAGCGGAACGTCACATGCACGGAAACCGCTTGGGAGACGGACACCAGGAAAGGCCTTTCACGAGACGGCGATTACTGCCGACCCGACTTCCCGGCGCACCAATGCAAAACCTACCCCAAACCGACCGTCTTGCACCAGGTTCGCGGTGTCAACGTCGACGTGCAATCCCTTCGCCCAACCCGGCTGGCCTCGGCGATCGAGGCTCTTGCTTGACGCGTTGGGATCCTTCGGCGCATCGTGGCGCGGTTACGACCGCCCGCTGGGTGATGACGATCCGGCGGCCGCTCCGACAAGTCCGTCCAGCGGTGTATCGATGAGATCGCTTCCTGCGCAGTGCATCTCGACGCTTTGATCAACCGCATTGAGGCGTGAGATTTTTGGCCGAAGAGACGAAGCCGAGGGCGATGTTGCGACTCTGCCATGATTGCTCATCCGCAATAATCATCGGGGCGGACCGCCACCGCCGCCGACACCTCGTTGCTCATTGCGGCGGCTTTGCTCGCCTCGATTGCCGCGCATGACATCGTGACGCGCCTGCGCTTCACCCCTTGGGGCGCCTCGAATGGTTGACCCACCGTTTCGACTGCTAATCCGCGACGGCCAAGTCGACCGACTCAATCCCCGAGGGTGCGGGCTTAGTCAAGAGGATCTCGACCCGGCTCTAACAGCCGTTTGAGATGTCAATTGTGCGCCGTCAGGGTTTCGAACCCCGGACCCGCTGATTAAGAGTCAGCTGCTCTACCAACTGAGCTAACGGCGCTTTAGACGGCCGAGACCGCGTACGCGACAATAACAGGCGTCCTGCCGCGGCGCGAAATCTCGGACCCGTCCAGGATAGCTGCTGAGCCACCAGCGATCTCTGGCGTTTAGCGTCCTGTCGGGCCCCCGGCCAGCAGTGGTCAAACTCGCGCGCGTCGAGGCTATGGCGACTATGGCGACCCGCAGCGGGCCCAAGGCGAAGCAGAAAGGTCGCCATCCGCCAACCGGCGTAGGCGTCTAGCGTTTGCGGACGTCCGGATGCTCGCTTAGGGTCACGAGCTTGTGTCCGAAAAGCCAGGACTTGGGGCATTGCGGCCCGTATTGGTCAGGGCACCGGCCGTAACCCCTTAGAATATTCTCAACTATTCGGGGTCACTGGTGACCAACTAAGCCATATTTCCTGAAAGGCGGCTTGATGACGCCCTTGCGCAGACCACGATTATCGCTGGTAGTGGCGATAATCTCGGTTGCTGTGTTCGGTGTCGCCTGCAGCAGCAGCCCGGCCGCCGCGCCGGTCAAAGCCATCACGGACAAGGGCACGCCGTTCGCTGACCTGCTGGTCCCCAAGCTCACCGCCTCGGTTACCGACGGTGCCGTCGGCGTCACCGTGGACGCACCCGTCACGGTCAGCGTCGCCGACGGTGTACTGGCCTCGGTCACCATGGTCAACGACAACGGCAGGTCGGTGGCCGGTCAGCTGAGCCCCGACGGATTGCGCTGGTCGACCACCGAGCAACTGGGCTACAACCGGCATTACACGCTGAACGTGAAGGCGCATGGACTCGGCGGTACGGCGAATCGGCAGATGAGCTTCGCGACCAGCTCGCCCGAGCACCTGACGATGCCCTACGTCAACCCGAGCGACGGTGAGGTGGTCGGCATCGGCCAGCCGGTGGCGATCCGGTTCGACGAGAACATCGCAAACCGCATGGCAGCCCAGAAGGCCATCACTATCACCACCAATCCGCCGGTCGAAGGCGCCTTCTACTGGCTGAACAACAGGGAAGTGCGTTGGCGCCCAGAGCATTACTGGAAGCCGGGCACGACTGTCGACGTCGCCGTCAACACCTACGGCGTCGACCTGGGTGACGGCATGTTCGGCGAAGACAATGTGAAGACGCATTTCACCATCGGCGACGAGGTCATCGCGACCGCTGACGACAACACGAAGATGGTGACCGTCCGCATCAATGGCGAAGTCGTCAAGACCATGCCCACCTCGATGGGCAAGAACAGCACCCCGACCGCCAACGGCATCTACATCGTCGGCGCGCGGTTCAAGCACATCATCATGGACTCGTCGACCTACGGGGTTCCGGTCAACTCGCCCAACGGATATCGCACCGACGTCGACTGGGCCACGCAGATTTCCTATAGCGGTATCTTCGTGCACTCGGCGCCGTGGTCGGTCGGCGCCCAAGGCAACACGAACACCAGCCACGGGTGTCTGAATGTGAGCCCCAGCAACGCCGTGTGGTTCTACGAGCACGTCAAGCGCGGAGACATCGTCGAGGTCATCAACACCGTGGGCGGCACGCTGCCAGGCACCGAGGGTCTGGGTGACTGGAACATTCCCTGGCCGCAGTGGAAGGCGGGCAACGCCAACACCTGAGGTGTTCGCGCAGTTGGGGTGGCTGACGGGACTCGAACCCGCGACACCCAGGATCACAACCTGGTGCTCTACCAGCTGAACTACAGCCACCGTGGCCGCGCCGGTCCAGCGAGCTTGCGGGCACATGCGCGGCGACGTCGATACTAACCGGTCGGCGGCTCCTCGGCCGAATCGATTGCTTCCTGCGCGTCCAACCCGTTTTGCAGTTCGGCGGCCACTGCGGCGATTTCGCTGGTAGACGGCCCTGGTGGCGGCACGAATGCGGTGCGCCGGTAGAACTGCAGTTCGCGGATGGATTCGTGGATGTCGGCGAGTGCGCGGTGCGTGAGCCCCTTGGTCGGCTGGCCGAAGTAGATCCGCGGGTACCAGCGCCGGCAGAGTTCCTTGATGGAGCTGACGTCGATCATCCGGTAGTGCAGAAACGAGTCGAGTTGGGGCATGTCGCGGACGATGAACGAGCGATCGGTGGCTATCGAGTTGCCCGCCAGCGGGGCGGTCTTAGGTTGCTTGACGTGCTCGCCGATGTAGTCGAGCACCATCGCCTCGGCGGTCGCCAGGTCCACCGTGGAGGCTTTCACCTCGTCGATCAACCCCGAGCGCGAGTGCATCTCGGCGACCACGTCGATCATCGACGCAAGCGAGGCATCGTCCGTGTGAATAACCACGTCGATTCCCTCGCCGAGAACGTTCAGCTCTGCGTCGGTAACCAGCGCCGCGATTTCGATCAGCTTGTCCGAGCCCAGATCCAGACCGGTCATCTCGCAGTCGATCCACACCAATTCGTCGCGCACAGCGCTCTACAGTAGGCGCACGCCGGGCTCTGCCCCCGGTTCCCCCTGAGGAAGTAGGCTCGGGCTTTGCGACGGGAACCAGGCGGGGGAGAGGGGCGCGGCACGATGAGCACGGAATCGTCGGCTGAAGGGGGCGGTGGGCCCGCCACGCGGATCGCGGCGGGCTACGCGGTAGCCGGGCAGGCGCTGGAACTGGGCACGGTCGTCGTCGACGGCGAGGCCGATCCGGACGCCCAGATCCGTATTCCGCTGGCCACCATCAACAGGCATGGTCTCGTGGCCGGAGCCACCGGTACCGGCAAGACCAAGACGCTGCAGCTGATCGCCGAACAGCTCAGTGCCGCAGGTGTGGCGGTCGTGATGGCCGACGTGAAAGGCGACCTGTCCGGTCTGTCCCGGCCCGGGGACGCCAACGACAGGACGGCCGCGCGGGCCAAGGACACCGGCGACGACTGGCAACCCACCGGATTCCCGGTGGAGTTCTTGTCGTTGGGCACCGGCGGAGTCGGCGTGCCGGTGCGAGCAACCATCTCCAGCTTCGGGCCGATTCTGCTGTCAAAAGTGTTGGGGCTCAATGCCAGCCAGGAATCCACGCTTGGGTTGATCTTTCACTACGCCGACCAGCGGGGTTTACCGTTGTTGGACCTGAAAGATCTACGGGAAGTCATCACCTATTTGACCAGCGATGAGGGCAAGCCTGAGCTGAAAAACCTTGGGGCTGTTTCGTCTACGACAGCTGGAGTGATCCTGCGGGCTTTGGTCAACCTGGAATCCGAGGGCGCTGACACATTCTTCGGAGAGCCTGAGCTGGACCCCGACGACCTGCTGCGCCTCGATGACCAAGGGCGCGGCGTCATCTCACTGCTCGAGCTCGGGGCGCAGGCCGCGCGCCCGGTCATGTTCTCCACCTTCCTAATGTGGGTGCTGGCCGACCTTTTCCAGCATTTGCCCGAGGTGGGTGACGCGGACAAACCCAAGTTGGTGTTCTTCTTCGACGAGGCGCACCTGTTGTTTGCCGACGCGTCCAAGGCCTTCCTCGAACAGGTCGAGCAAACGGTCAAGCTGATTCGCTCCAAGGGCGTCGGGGTGTTCTTCTGCACCCAGCTGCCCACCGACCTGCCCAACGACGTGCTGTCCCAGCTGGGCGCCCGCGTTCAGCACGCGTTGCGCGCGTTCACGCCGGACGACCAGAAGGCGCTGAGCCGAACCGTACGCACTTATCCGAAAACCGATGTCTACGACCTGGAATCAGCGCTGACGTCGTTGGGTATCGGCGAGGCCGTCGTCACCGTGCTGTCGGAGAAGGGGGCACCGACGCCGGTCGCATGGACGCGCATGCGGGTGCCCCGTTCGCTGATGGCCGCGATCGGCGCCGACGCGATCGGCGCGGCGGCCAAAGACAGCCCGCTGCAAGCCAAGTACGGCCAGACCATCGACCGCGACTCGGCCTACGAGATGTTGCGAGCCAAGCAGGCCGCCGGGCCGCCCTCGTCGGAGCCCGGCGAGCCGGCGCCGTCGGACAGCGAGGTGCCGCCAATGCCCCCGCCGGCGGAGAAAAAAGGCCCGAGCATCTTTGAGCAGGTATTGCACGACCCGACCGTGAAAAGTGCGATCAACACCGGAGTACGCGAGATCACCCGCAATATATTCGGCACAGGGCGGCGGCGTAGGAAGTGACGGTCGGTCAGCCGCCGAGTTTCTTGTAGAAGCTCCCCACTATTGGAGCGACGATGGCACGAGGAGCGTACTGGCTGGCCACCGACATGGCTTTCGACGTCAGGCCTGGGACGACGCGCATCTTGTTGCGTTCCAACGCATCCAGTGATACCCGGGCGGTGTGTTCCGTCGAGATCCACAGGAATTCGGGCACCAGTCGTTCGACGAGGGAGGCTTCGGATTCGTCGGGCAGCTCGGTGCGCACCGGTCCCGGCGCCAGCAGCGTGACGTGCACGCCGGAACCCCGTAGTTCGCCGCGCAACGATTCGCTGAAGGTATTCGCGAACGCCTTGGTCGCGGCATAGGTGGCGTTGTAGGGAATCGGCGAATTGCCCGCCGCCGAACCGGAAATCAAAATGCCGCCGGCCTTGCGCTCGATCATGCCGGGGAGCACCGCCAACGTAAGGTCGTGCACCGCAACGGCATTCAGCTGTACCTGGGCCTTTTCACCGGCCGGGTCGAGGGTGGCCACCGGCCCGAAAGTCGCGGTGCCAGCATTGGCGCACAGGATCGAGACGGGGCGGTTGGCCAACTCGTCGCAGATCTTCGCCCGTTCCTCCGGGTCGGCCAGATCGGCGGGTCGCACTTCCACGGCGACGCGGTATTTGTCGACCAGCCGTGCGGCCAGCTCCGTGAGCACGTCCTCGCGCCGCGCGGTGACGATCAGGTTGTGTCCGCGTGCGGCAAGTTCGGTTGCCAGTGCTGCACCGATGTTCTGCGAAGCTCCGGTGACAACGGCGCGCGACTCGGGGCTGGGAGCGGGTATCGGCATGCCGCCAATCGTAGACAGGGCGCCCCGCGCGGTTGCCGCGTAGCCAGCGGGTACCGGCGGCGCGGTTGGCGCGTAGGTGATTACGGCCGGGGGAGCGTTCCTCGTGAGTCCCACCTGTCACAGAAAGGTCGGGTGTGCCCTTTTTGTCCACCTCAGCGCGACAACTGCGAGACCGCAGCTACTTGTCGCGCTGAGGTGGACAACAAGAGGCGCGGCGCTCTGCGGTGATTGGAGTGACTGGTGGGGTCAGCGGTGGGCCGCGGACTCGCCGGAGCGGGCGCTCAGCCCGACCAGTCCGCTGCGGGTCGTCTGCCCGACCACTTCGCAGCGATCGCGAGCGCGGCGTAGCCGGGCGCTGCGGGTCGTCTGCCCGACCACTTCGCAGCGATCGCGAGCGCGGCGTAGCCGGGCGCTGCGGGTCGTCTGCCCAACCAATAGAGTCCCGGGCATGCGCCAGCCGGGCACGATCACGCGCTCTCGGGTCGTTGCGTGGGCACTCTGGGACTCCGGGACCACCGGGCTGAGCGCGATCGTCACCACCTTCGTCTTCGCCGTCTACCTGACCAAGGCGGTGGGTGTCGGCATCCCCGGGGGCACCACACCGGCGAGCTGGCTGGGTCGTGCCGCAGCCGTCGCCGGCTTCACTATTGCGGTGCTGGCGCCGGGCGTCGGCGTTTGGGTGGAATCGCCGCACCGCCGACGGGTGGCGCTCGGCGTATTGACCGGCATGGCGGTCGCACTGGCCTGCACCATGTATCTGATCCGCCCACAACCCGCCTACTTTTGGGCCGGGCTTGTGCTGATGGCTGGGACCGCGGCGTGCACCGACCTGGCCAGCGTCCCCTACAACGCGATGCTGCGCGAACTGTCGACACCTCAGACAGCCGGAAGAATCTCTGGCTTCGGCTGGGCGGCAGGCTATTTCGGCAGTGTGCTGCTGCTCCTGCTCGTCTACTTCGGATTCATCGCCGGAAATGGCGACCACCGTGGCTTACTGCAGGTGCCGGCTCAAGACGGCCTCTACGTCCGGACGGCGATGCTGCTGGCCGCCGCCTGGCTGGCCGTCTTGGCCCTGCCACTGATGTTGGCCGCACACCGGTTACCCGACGTCAACGAGGTTTCGCACGAAACGAGCATCCTCGGCGGTTACCGCAAGCTGTGGAGGGAGGTCAGCGCGGAATGGGAACGCGACCGCAACCTGGTTTTCTTCTTGGTTGCCAGCGCGCTGTTCCGCGACGGGTTGTCGGCGATCTTCGCCTTCGGCCCGGTGCTGGGTGTACTCGTTTACCGGATCTCTCAAGCCGATGTGTTGATATTCGGGGTGGCGGCCAGCGTGGTAGCCGCGGTCGGGGCGGTGCTCGGCGGCTTCGTCGATCACTGGATCGGGTCCAAACGCGTCATCGTCGGGTCACTGCTGATGATCCTCGGCGTCGCAGTCACCCTGATGGGGTTGTCCGGCCCCGTGGCGTTTTGGGTGGGCGGCTTGATCTTGTGCCTGTTCATCGGACCGGCGCAATCGTCGTCGCGCACGTTGTTGTTGCATATGGCCAAGGAAGGCAAGGAGGGCGTGGCCTTCGGCCTGTACACGATGACCGGGCGCGCGGTGGCGTTCGTGGCGCCGTCGCTGTTCTCCGTGTTCGTCGACGTCTTCGGCGCTCCGCGCGCCGGAATGGGTGGAATCGCGGTGGTTCTGGTAGCCGGCATCTTGGCGATGCTGGTAGTGCGAGTCCCGCCGAGACGCGTTGCCGTTGAAGAGCCGATCTAGCTCGGCGGGGCGTTGCAGATCGTGAGACCCACGCCCTCGCGCTGCAGCACCTGAACGCCCGCGATCGTGAGGGTGCAGGTGACGTTGTGGCCGATGTTGATGATCGTCAGGATCGGCGGGTGCAGGGACGACTTGGTCAGGCTGACCTCTTTGCTCCACGGCAGCGCGACATTGAACTCGGTTTGCATCACATCGCCGGTGTCCATGTAGCTGATGCTGATCGCCCGGCCGTCGCCGGCGACGTTGTAGACAACGCTCTGCACGACGGCTGGCCCGGTTGTCTCAGTCGGCGCCGCCGTGGGCGGGGGCAGAGGCCGGGGGTGACGTGAGGTCGACGGTGCTGTCGACCGGGACGGCGTAGTCGAGCTCGACTCGGGCATGGCGGGCAACGGCGGGACGGCGGTCTGGGTTTTGACCGCGTCATTGGCCAAGAACAGTGCGATGACCAGGCCGACAACCAGCATCACCGACGCGCCTGCCAAGAACCACAACCAACGCGGTGATTTCGGTCCTTCCGGCAGCGGGGCTGCCAGGTCTTGCCGAGGCAGTTCTCCGGACAGCGCCTGCTCCTGTTGCCAGTACGCGGGCAGCTCCAGGGTCGGGTTGGCCTCGGTGTGGGTCGGTGCCCATTGGGCAGCCGATCCGGCGTAGGTCTGCGCATACGGCGCCTGGTCGGCGTACGCAGGGTCGACATAGGGCTGATCCTGGGGATCGCTCGCGTCAGACCCCTCTTGAGGGGCACTCAACCACTCGGGACGACGTGGATCGGTCATGCCCACCTCATGGATTGCAGGGTACCTGGGACCGGCGGTTTGGCGAGTTCGCGCAGGTACGCCGTCTCAGACCAATCAGCTGACCCGCTGGTCGCGGGCCGATAGCGCCGCAACCGTCATCGCCCGCATGACGGCGCGCGAACGCAGCGCGCCCACCGGCTTGGCATCAGCCGATTTCATGCTGTGCGGCGTCGAATTCAGCAGTCCGAAGGCAGCGTGCGCCATCAGCCGGGCATCGGCTTCGGCCAATTCGGGATTCAATTCGCGCAGCACGCCGACCCAGATCTCCACGTATTGCCGCTGAGCTTTGCGCACCTGCCGCTGCGCCGCCGCAGGCAGGTGGGCAAGGTCTCGGTCCTGAATCCGGATCAGGTTCGGTTCGCCCAGCGCGAAGTCCAGATGAAAATCGATCAGGCCGTCCAGTGCGGCGGAGGCGTCGCGATGACGGTCCGTTACCTCTCGCGCTCCGGCGAGTAGCCGTGCGCTAATTCCGACAAGCAACTCGACCAGCAGTGATTCCTTGTTGGGGAAATGCCGATAGATGGCTGGACCGCTGACCCCGGCCGCGGCGCCGATGTCTTCCAGCCGCACGGCCAGGAAGCCGCGTTCGGCGAATAGCCGTTCGGCGGCCGACAGCAGCTGCAAGCGTCGGTCAGACTTCAACTGGCTGCGCCGGTTCGGCGCTTCGGTGGGGCCCCGCCGCCCTTCCGAAGCGGACGCTGTCACCACGGACCTCCGTCTAACTCGTCCTGGACACTTCGGTTAATCGTCACTAACGTAGCACGAGTTACGTGCAATTAACTCAATTCGCACGGTAAGCGCCAGGCGGAGGAACCGTGGCAACGCCATCACCTCAAGAGCCGCTGTCCTATGACCGGGGACCGAGCCAGCCTCCGCTGCTCGAGACCACAATCGGCGCCAACTTCGCTGCCGCCGGCGCGGAATACCCGGACCGGGACGCGCTGGTCGACGTCTGGGCAGGCCGCCGGTGGACCTATGCCGAACTGCTCGCTGCTGTGCGCCGACTCGCGACGGGCCTATTGCGGGCAGGGATCGGAACCGGTGATCGGGTCGGCATCTGGGCGCCGAACCGGTGGGAATGGGTGCTGGTCCAGTACGCGACCGCCGAGATCGGCGCGATTCTGGTAACCATCAATCCCGCCTATCAAGCCCGAGAATTGGATTATGCGCTAAGGCAATCCGGGGTGGCGATGGTGATTGCCGCCCCGAGTTTCAAGACCACAGACTATGCGGCGATGCTGGCGGAGGTCGCTCCACGTTGCCCGGACCTGCGCGACGTGGTGCTGATGGAAAGCGATCGCTTTGCCGAACTGACCGCGACCGACGCGGACCCGGGGGCGCTGGCGAACATCGCAGCGACCCTGGACCCCCGCGATCCCATCAATATCCAATACACCTCTGGCACAACGGGATCCCCGAAAGGTGCTACGCTGAGCCACCGCAACATCCTCAACAACGGCTACCTGGTGGGCGAGCTGCTCGAGTACACCGAGGCAGACCGGATATGTATCCCGGTGCCGTTCTATCACTGCTTCGGGATGGTGATGGGCAATCTCGCGGCCACCAGCCACGGCGCCTGCATGGTGATTCCGGCTGCTGGCTTCGAGCCCGACGCAACCCTGCGCGCCGTGCAGGCCGAACGCTGCACGAGCCTCTACGGCGTGCCGACGATGTTCATCGCCGAGCTCGGCCTGCCCGACTTCGCCGACTACCAGCTCGACAGCTTGCGTACCGGAATCATGGCCGGCTCGTCGTGCCCGGTCGAAGTGATGCGCAAGGTGGTGGACCGCATGCATATGGCGGGAATCTCGATCTGCTATGGCATGACCGAGACGTCGCCGGTGTCCACCCAGACGCGCACGGACGATCCGCTGGACCGGCGCGTCGCAACCGTCGGGCGGGTGGGTCCTCACCTGGAGATCAAGGTGATCGACCCGGGCAGCGGCAAGACCGTTCCGCGCGGGGTGGCGGGAGAATTCTGCACCCGAGGCTATTCGGTGATGGCCGGCTATTGGAACGAGCCTGAGAAGACGGCCGAGGTCATCGATGCCGACGGTTGGATGCACACCGGAGATCTGGCCGCGATGGACGAGCACGGCTACGTCGAGATCATGGGCCGGATCAAGGACATCGTGATCCGCGGCGGCGAAAACATCTCTCCGCGCGAGATCGAGGAATTTCTCTACACCCATCCCGACATCGTCGATGCCCAAGTCATCGGCGTGCCCGACGCGCGCTACGGCGAGGAGCTGATGGCGGTGGTCAAGCTGCGCGACGGGGCGGACGGGCTGACCGTCGACGGCTTGCGCGACTTCTGCAGTGGCCAAATCGCGCACTTCAAAATCCCACGCTATTTCTGGATCGTCGACGAATTCCCGATGACCGTAACCGGCAAGATCCGCAAAGTGGAGATGCGCGAACGGGCAATCGAGTACCTGCGCGGACAGGACTGAACATCAGCGTGGGCCCGGGGGTCTCTGGACGCACGGAGCGGGCAATGGTATTCTCAGCGCCAGTTAATGAAGATTAACTGAATCGGGAGGCTCGGAGGTAATGGACAAGGTGGTGGCTTCCGCCGCGGAGGCGGTCGCGGACATAACCGACGGGTCGTCCCTGGCGGTCGGGGGGTTCGGCCTCTGCGGCATACCCGAGGCGCTGATCGCCGCGCTCGCCGACAGCGGCGTCACCGACCTCGAAACCGTGTCGAACAACTGCGGCGTCGACGGCGTGGGCCTTGGAGTGCTGTTGCAGCACAAGCGGATTCGCCGCACCATTTCGTCCTACGTGGGCGAGAACAAGGAGTTTGCCCGTCAGTTCCTCTCCGGTGAACTCGAGGTTGAGCTGACTCCACAGGGCACCCTGGCCGAGCGCTTACGCGCAGGTGGCATGGGCATACCGGCGTTTTTCACACCGGCCGGGGTTGGGACCCAGATCGCCGACGGCGGATTGCCGTGGCGCTATGACGCGTCGGGTGCGGTCGCTGTGATGTCGCCGCCCAAGGAGACCCGCGAGTTCGACGGAGTCACCTACGTTCTCGAGCGAGGCATCCGGACCGACTTCGCGCTGGTGCATGCATGGAAGGGTGACCGGCACGGCAACCTGGTGTACCGCTACGCCGCCGGCAACTTCAACCCGGAGTGCGCTCCGGCCGGACGGATCACCATCGCCGAAGTCGAGCATCTCGTCGAGCCCGGCGAGATCGATCCCGCCACCGTGCACACTCCCGGTGTGTTCGTGCAGCGCGTCGTGCATGTCCCCGACCCCATCAAGCGGATCGAGAAGGAGACGGTCCGGTGAGCGCGCCGACGACGATGCAGTGGGGGCACCCCCAGCCGCGCAGCGGCGAGGGGGACGAAGCGATGAGGTGGGGGCACCTCCCGCTTGCGGGGGAGAGTGGCGCCATATGAGCTGGACCAGAGAAGGCATGGCCGCACGGGTGGCCGCGGACTTCGAGGACGGCCAGTACGTCAACCTCGGCATCGGCATGCCCACGCTGATCCCGAACCACATTCCTGACGGCGTGCACGTCGTATTGCACTCGGAGAACGGGATACTCGGCGTCGGTCCCTATCCGAGCCGCGAGGACCTCGACGCCGATCTGATCAATGCGGGCAAGGAAACGGTCACCACGCTACCGGGGGCCGCGTTCTTCGGTTCGTCGACCTCGTTCGGCATCATCCGCGGCGAGCATCTGGATGTGGCTGTGCTTGGGGCCATGCAGGTTTCGGTCACCGGCGATCTGGCCAACTGGATGATCCCCGGCAAGATGGTCAAGGGCATGGGCGGCGCCATGGACCTGGTGCACGGCGCCCGCAAGGTGATCGTGATGATGGAGCACGCCGCCAAGGACGGCAGTCCGAAGATCCTGGAACGATGCACGTTGCCGCTGACCGGCGTGGGCTGCGTGAACCGCATCGTCACCGAACTCGCGGTGATCGACGTCTGCGACGACGGCCTGCACCTGGTCGAAACCGCCCCAGACGTATCCGTCGAAGAGGTGGTCGCGAAAACCCAACCGCCCTTGGTGATTCGGGATTTGGCAGCTCAATGACGACGATCGCCCCTACGTTCGCCGACGAGCACCGTCGGCTGGTCGCCGAGCTCAACGACAAGCTGGCCGCCGCGGCGCTCGGCGGTAACGAGCGCGCGCGGGAACGTCACGTCAGCCGGGGCAAGCTGTTGCCCCGTGAACGGGTCGACCGCCTGCTCGACCCTGGCAGCCCGTTCCTCGAGCTGGCCCCGCTGGCCGCTAACGGCATGTACGGCGACGAGTCGCCGGGGGCCGGCATCATCACCGGAATCGGACGGGTATCGCAGCGCGAGTGTGTGATCGTCGCCAACGACGCAACGGTCAAGGGCGGCACGTACTACCCAATGACGGTCAAGAAGCACCTGCGCGCACAGGAAGTCGCGCTGCAAAATCGGCTGCCCTGCATCTACCTGGTCGACTCCGGCGGCGCCTTCCTGCCGAGACAAGACGAGGTGTTTCCCGATCGCGAGCACTTCGGGCGGATCTTCTACAACCAGGCGACCATGAGCGCCAAGGGAATTCCGCAGGTTGCCGCGGTGCTCGGCTCATGCACGGCCGGGGGCGCCTACGTGCCGGCGATGAGCGACGAGGCCGTCATCGTTCGCGACCAGGGCACGATCTTCCTGGGCGGACCGCCGCTGGTCAAGGCTGCTACCGGCGAGGTCGTCACGGCCGAGGAGCTCGGCGGCGGAGACCTGCATTCGCGGATATCCGGCGTCACCGATCACCTTGCCGACGACGACGAGCACGCACTGCGGATCGTCCGTTCGATCGCGGCCACGTTCGGGCCGCGTGAGCCGGCCCAGTGGGACGTGCGCCGTGGCGTCGAACCGAGGTACGCGCAGACTGAGCTCTACGACGTCGTACCCCCCGACCCACGGGTGCCCTATGACGTGCACGAAGTCGTCGTTCGGCTGGTCGACGGCGGCGAATTCAGTGAGTTCAAAGCCAACTACGGCAAGACGCTGGTGACCGCCTTCGCCCGTATCCACGGTCACCCCGTCGGCATTGTCGCCAATAACGGTGTGCTGTTCAGCGAATCCGCTTTGAAGGGTGCACATTTCATCGAGCTGTGCGACAAGCGCAGGATCCCGCTGTTGTTTTTGCAGAACATCGCCGGCTTCATGGTCGGCCGCGACTACGAGGCCGGCGGCATCGCCAAACACGGGGCCAAGATGGTCACCGCGGTGGCGTGCGCCCGGGTACCGAAGCTCACCGTGGTGATCGGCGGATCGTATGGCGCGGGCAACTATTCGATGTGCGGACGTGCCTATTCGCCCCGCTTCTTGTGGATGTGGCCGAATGCGCGGATCTCGGTGATGGGTGGTGAGCAGGCCGCGTCGGTCTTGGCTACCGTGCGTGGCGAGCAATTGTCGGCAGCCGGCAAGCCGTGGTCGCCCGACGAGGAGGAGGCGTTCAAGGCGCCCATCCGCGATCAGTACGAGGACCAGGGCAACCCCTACTATTCGACGGCCCGGCTGTGGGACGACGGCATCATCGACCCGGCCGATACCAGAACGTGTGTCGGGCTTGCCCTTTCCGTGTGCGCTCACGCGCCGCTGAAACCGGTCTCCTACGGCGTTTTCCGGATGTGACGAGATGTTCGACACCGTCTTAGTGGCCAATCGCGGCGAGATCGCGGTGCGGGTGATCCGTACCCTGCGCCGGCTGGGCATCCGGTCTGTTGCTGTCTACAGCGACCCAGACTGCGGGGCCCGTCACGTGCTCGAGGCGGACACTGCCGTCCGCTTGGGCCCCGCAGCGGCCCGCGAAAGCTACCTCAACATCGAGAAGGTGATCGGCGCCGCCACGCTTACTGGCGCTCAAGCCATCCACCCCGGCTACGGGTTCCTTTCCGAGAACGCTGATTTCGCCGCGGCCTGCGAACGGGCCGGCGTTGCCTTCCTGGGGCCGTCGGCGCGCGCGATCGAAGTGATGGGCGACAAGATCACCGCCAAAAATGCTGTCGCCGCCTTCGACGTTCCGGTGGTGCCCGGGGTGGCCAAGCCGGGACTGACCGACGACGAGCTCGTTGCCGCGGCCGACGAGGTCGGCTATCCGGTCCTGGTCAAGCCGTCCGCCGGCGGTGGCGGCAAGGGTATGCGGATGGTCGAGAACCCGGCGCGGCTTCGTGAGGCGCTCGTCAGCGCACGGCGCGAGGCGGCGTCCTCATTCGGCGACGACACGTTGTTCCTGGAACGATTCGTGTTGCGGCCCAGGCATATCGAGGTGCAGGTGCTCGCCGACACGCATGGCAACGTGCTGCATCTCGGTGAACGTGAGTGCAGCCTGCAGCGCCGTCATCAGAAGGTCATCGAAGAAGCGCCCTCGCCGCTGCTCGACCCGCAGACCCGCGCGCGGATCGGGGCAGCGGCCTGCAACACCGCCCGCAGCGTCGACTACGTCGGCGCCGGCACGGTGGAGTTCATCGTGTCCGCCGAACGCCCCGACGAGTTCTTCTTCATGGAGATGAACACCCGTCTGCAGGTGGAACATCCGGTGACCGAGGCGGTCACCGGGCTTGACCTCGTCGAGTGGCAGCTGCGGGTAGCGGCCGGCGAGAAGCTGCCGTTCGCTCAGGACGACATTCGGCTGACCGGGCACGCGATCGAGGCCCGGGTGTACGCCGAGGATCCCGGGCGGGGATTCCTGCCCACGGGAGGCCGGGTGCTGGACATATTCGAGCCGTCCGGTCCCGGAGTGCGAGTGGATTCTTCGCTCTTGGCCGCCACGGTGGTCGGCAGCGATTACGACCCCATGCTGAGCAAGGTGATCGCACACGGCGACGACCGCGAACAGGCCCTGCTGCGCCTGGACCACGCTCTCGCGCAGACGGCCGTCCTGGGCGTGCAGACCAACGTCGAGTTCCTGCGGTTTCTGCTCGATGACGACCGCGTACGAGCCGGCGACCTGGACACCGCGCTGCTGGACGAGCGACTGGCCGACTTCACACCGCTGCCCGCGCCCGACGATGTGTTCGCCGCCGGCGGCCTGTATGTGCAATGGGTCCTGGCTCGTCGCGCCACGGACAGCCTGTGGGCTGCGCCGACCGGATGGCGGGCCGGCGCCGCTACCGCCGCGGTGCGCACCGCGATGCAAACCTCATTGCGTACCGAGACGGTGTCGGTGTGGGGGCTGCCCGAAACCGCGAAGGTTCAGGTAGGCGCCGGCGAGATCCTTTCCGCGAGTGTGCAAGTCGAGCACGGAAAACTGAGCGTGACACTGGACGGGATGCGACGTGAGTACCGATGGGCCGAGGCCGATCGGCACCTCTGGATCGCCGACGAACGGGGAACCTGGCATATCCGGGAGGCCGAGGAGCAGAAGATTCATCGGGCGGTGGGCGAGCGGGCCGCCGAGGTCGTCAGTCCGATGCCCGGCAGCGTGATCGCGGTGCAGGTCAGTTCGGGCGACGAGGTGGCAGAGGGCGACGTGGTGGTGGTCGTCGAGGCAATGAAGATGGAACATTCGCTCGCGGCGCCGGTTTCGGGGCGAGTGGAGATTTTGGTGTCCGTCGGGGATCAAGTGACGGTGGACCAGGTGCTGGCCCGGCTGATCCCGGATTCAACAGAAGAGGACTGAAGGGAAATGACGACGACGATCACGGCGGGGACGCTGCCCAAGGAGTACGAGGATCTTCGGGAGACGGTCGCCGATTTCGCACGTACCGTGGTCGCGCCGGTATCGGCCAAACACGATGAGGAGCACAGCTTCCCGTACGAAGTCGTCGCGAAGATGGGTGAGATGGGCCTGTTCGGCCTGCCCTTCCCGGAAGACTACGGCGGCATGGGCGGCGACTACTTCGCATTGGCGCTCGCGCTCGAAGAGCTTGGCAAGATCGACCAATCGGTGGCGATCACGCTGGAAGCCGCGGTAGGCCTGGGCGCAATGCCAATCTACCGGTTCGGGTCTGAGGAGCAGAAGCAGCAGTGGCTGCCGGATCTGGTCGCCGGCCGGGCGCTTGCCGGTTTCGGCCTCACCGAGCCTGGAGCGGGCTCGGATGCCGGCGGCACCCGAACCACCGCCCGTCTGGAGAACGGCGAGTGGATTGTCAACGGCAGCAAGCAATTCATCACCAACTCGGGCACCGACATCACGTCGCTGGTCACCGTCACCGCCGTCACCGGCACCATCGGCGAGGGGAAGAAAGAGATCTCGGCGATCATCGTGCCCAACGGCACACCGGGATTCACCGTCGAACCGGTGTACAGCAAGGTCGGCTGGAACGCGTCGGACACCCATCCGCTGTCCTTCGCCGACGCGCGGGTGCCGGAGGAAAATCTGCTGGGCCCCCGCGGTAGCGGATACGCGAACTTCTTGTCCATTCTGGACGAGGGCCGCATCGCGATTGCGGCCCTGGCGACCGGGGCGGCGCAGGGCTGCGTCGACGAGAGCGTCAAGTACGCCAAGGAGCGCCAGTCGTTCGGCCAGCCGATCGGCTCCTATCAGGCGATCAGCTTCAAGATCGCGCGAATGGAGGCACGCGCGCATGTCGCCCGCACTGCTTACTACGATGCAGCAGCGAAGATGTTGGCGGGCAAGGCATTCAAGAAGGAGGCCGCGATCGCGAAGATGATTTCCTCGGAGGCGGCGATGGACAACGCCCGCGACGCCACCCAGATACATGGCGGCTACGGCTTCATGAACGAGTACCCGGTGGCCCGCCATTACCGCGACAGCAAGATCCTCGAGATCGGTGAGGGCACCACCGAGGTACAGCTGATGCTCATCGCACGGTCGCTGGGGCTGTCGTGACGGAAAACAAGTCAATTATCCAGCGGGGCTTGTGGTTTGAAGAGTTCGAAATCGGTACGACGTATCTGCACCGGCCCGGCCGCACGGTGACCGAGGCCGATAACGTGCTGTTCACCACGCTGACGATGAACACCCAGTCGCTGCACCTCGACGCCGCGTGGGCGGCCGAGCAGCCGGGCTTTCGCGGTGAGCGGCTGGTGAATTCGATGTTCACCCTCTCCACGCTGGTCGGGCTTTCGGTTGCACAGCTGACCCTGGGCACCATCGTCGCCAACCTCGGCTTCTCCGAAGTCTCGTTTCCCAAACCGGTGTTCCACGGCGACACGCTGTACGCGGAGACGACGTGCAGCGGCAAGCGGGAATCGAAGAGCCGGCCCGGTGAAGGCATCGTCACGTTGGAGCACACGGGCCGCAATCAGCATGGCGAAGTGGTTGCCCGCGCGGTACGGACCACGCTGGTGCAAAAGAGGCCGAGTGCGGGAGAGGCCCCATGAACCTGGGTGACTTGCGTGCCGCGGGTCCGGGTTGGCTGTTCTGCCCGGCCGACCGCCCCGAACGGTTCGCGAAGGCCGCCGCAGCCGCCGACGTCGTCATCCTCGACTTGGAGGACGGTGCGGCGCCCGCGGATAAAGCCGCCGCCCGCAAGGCATTGCGGGACACTCCGCTGGATCCTGAGCGCACCGTGGTGCGGATCAACGCGGCCGACAGCGGCGAGCAGGCCGATGATCTGGAGGCCCTGGCCGAGACCGCGTACACCACGGTGATGCTGTCGAAGACCGAATCGGCGGCCCAGGTGGTGGCGCTTGCGCCGCGCCACGTCATTGCGCTGGTGGAAACCCCTCGCGGGGTGGTCTTCGCCACCGAGATCGCCGCGGCCGAGGGCACGGTGGGAATGATGTGGGGCGCCGAGGACTTGGTCGCCACCCTGGGCGGCAGCTCCAGCCGGCAAGCCGACGGCTCCTACCGCGACGTTGCCCGCCATGCCCGGTCGACGGTCTTGCTCGCAGCGTCCGGATTCGGCCGGATCGCGCTGGACGCCGTGCATTTGGACATCCAGGACATCGAGGGTTTGCGCGCCGAGGCCGACGACGCCGTGGCGGTCGGCTTCGACGCGACGGTGTGTATTCACCCGAGTCAGATCCAGGTGGTGCGCGAAGCGTACCGGCCCAGCGACGAGAAGCTCGATTGGGCGCGGCGGGTTTTGGCGGCCGCGAAGACCGAGCGCGGGGTGTTCGCGTTCGAAGGGCGGATGGTCGACTCTCCGGTGCTCAAGCACGCCGAAACGATGCTGCGGCGGGCGGGTGAACCGGCGTCGGGCTGAAGGTTGCTAGCCGACCCGCGTTCAGCGGGCCGACAGCGCTGCCGGGGCCAACCGACCCGGTTGGTCGGATTGGTTGCGAGACGATTGCGGCGCTTCCGCTGTTCCCCCCGCTGTCTTGCGATTTGGAGCATAATGGAAAGAGCGCGCGTGTTGCGGTGAGCCGAGCGGTCAAGGACTGATCATCTGGGCGACGGCCGACTCCGGCTCGCGGCAGCTCGCGATCCGGAATTTTGCTAGGTCTTGGTCACGACCCGCCGCAGCACCCGCGCCGAAGCGAAAGATTGGGCAGTATGGCCGGAAATTCGCAGATGCCCGCGACGGTCGACCTCGAGCCGGTGCAACTCGTGGCCCCGGACGGGACGCCGACTGCCAAATGCCATTACAGCCGCGACCTTCCCGCAGAGACACTGTGCTGGCTCTACGAGATGATGGTGGTCACCCGCGAGCTCGATACCGAGTTCATCAGCCTGCAGCGTCAGGGGGAGCTGGCGCTGTACGCGCCATGCCGCGGTCAAGAAGCCGCCCAGGTCGGCGCTGCGGCGTGCCTGCGCAAGACCGACTGGCTGTTTCCGCAGTACCGCGAACTTGGTGTCTACCTCGTGCGCGGTATCCCGCCCGGACATGTCGGGGCGGCCTGGCGCGGAACCTGGCACGGCGGGCTGGAATTCACCAAGAAATGCTGCGCTCCGATATCGGTTCCGGTCGGCACCCACGCTTTGCATGCCGTCGGCGCGGCGATGGCAGCCCAGCGCCTAAGTGAAGACTCGGTCACCGTCGCCTTTATCGGCGACGGCGCCACCAGCGAGGGTGACGTGCACGAGGCGCTGAACTTCGCGGCGGTCTTCACCGCGCCGTGCGTGTTCTACGTGCAGAACAATCAGTGGGCGATCTCGGTCCCGGTATCCAGGCAGACGGCAGCACCGTCCATCGCGCACAAGGCTATTGGCTACGGGATGCCGGGTATCAGGGTCGACGGCAACGACGTGTTGGCGTGCTACGCCGTAATGGCGGAGGCCGCTGCCCGGGCCCGCGCAGGCCAGGGCCCGACGTTGATCGAAGCGGTCACCTACCGGCTCGGCCCGCACACCACCGCCGATGACCCACGGCGCTACCGAACCCAGCAGGAAGTGGAACGTTGGGCCGCACTGGATCCGATTTCGCGGTACCGCACGTATTTGCAAGGCAGGGGATTGTGGTCGGACCGTGTTGAGGAACGAGTCGCGAACCGGTCGAAGAGAATGCGTACCGAACTGCGTGACGCTGTTTTCGGCGCACCGGATTTCGACGTCGACGACGTTTTCACCACCGTATACGCCGACATCACACCTGGGTTGCAAGCGCAGCGACAACAGTTGCGCGACGAACTGGCCCGGACCGATTGAGGAGGAGCGATGACCCAACTCGCCGATCCGCCGGCCCGGCCGGACGAAAACCCTTCGGTGGCACTCGGCGCGCAGCCGCTGACCATGGTGCAGGCGCTCAACCGCGGCCTGCATGACGCCATGGCAGCCGACGACCGGGTCCTGGTGTTCGGCGAGGACGTCTCCGTCGACGGTGGAGTGTTCCGCGTGACCGAGGGCCTGGCCGAAACATTCGGTGAGAAGCGCTGTTTCGACACGCCGCTGGCCGAGTCCGCCTTGATCGGGATCGCGGTAGGGCTGGCGCTTCGCGGTTTCGTGCCGGTGCCCGAGATCCAGTTCGACGGGTTTTCCTACCCCGCTTTCGATCAAGTGGTCAGTCATCTGGCGAAGTACCGCACCCGCACCCGCGGCGAGGTCAACATGCCGGTCACCGTCCGGATACCGTCGTTCGGTGGTATCGGTGCGGCCGAACATCATTCGGATTCCACCGAGTCGTACTGGGCGCACACCGCCGGCCTCAAAGTGGTGGTCCCGTCGTGTCCGGCCGACGCCTACTGGCTGTTGCGATACGCGGTTGAGTGCCCGGACCCGGTGATGTACCTTGAACCCAAGCGTCGCTATCAGGGCCGCGGCATGGTCGACACCACCCGTCGTGAACCGCCGATCGGGCGGGCAGTGGTGCGTCGGCACGGCAACGACGTAACAGTGGTGACCTATGGCGCTCTGGTGAGCACCGCGTTGGCTACCGCGGAAGAAGCTGCACAGCAACGTGATTGGAGCCTGGAAGTCATCGATTTGCGGTCGCTGGTCCCGCTGGACTTCGACACCGTCGCCGCGTCGATCCATCGGACCGGGCGCTGCGTGGTGATGCACGAGGGGCCGCGAAGCTTGGGCTACGGCGCCGGTCTGGCAGCGCGAATCCAGGAGGAGATGTTCTACGAGCTCGAGGCGCCGGTGTTGCGTGCCTGCGGTTTCGACACTCCTTACCCGCCGGCACGACTGGAACGGTTGTGGCTGCCGGGTCCCGACCGGCTGGTGGACTGCGTCCGGCGCGCATTGGAACAGCCGTGAGCGCCGACGTGTCGCAGGAGCGGGTGAAGTCTTTCCGAGTTCCTGACCTCGGTGAGGGACTTGAAGAAGTGACGATGTCGTATTGGTATGTCGAGGTCGGTGACCACGTCGAACTCAACCAGATTCTGTGTTCGGTGGAGACGGCCAAGGCAGAGGTCGAAATACCGAGTCCCTACTGCGGCCGGATCGTCGAAAGGCGGGGCAGCGAAGGCGATGTGCTCAAAGTGGGAGCGGTTCTGGTCCGCATCGACACCGCTGCGGTAGAAGCGCTCAATGGCGAAGCTGAGACTCCGACTCTGGTGGGCTACGGAGCCAACACGAACATCGATGCCAGCCGGCGGCGTGACCGCCCGCTGGCCGCCCCGCCGGTGCGCAAGCTGGCCAAGGAGCTGTCAGTCGATCTCGCTTCCCTGCAGCGCGGTGCGGGCGATGTGATCACCCGCGCCGACGTGCTGGCCGCTGCCGATGCGTCCGGAACGGAACCAGACGTGCGACCGGTGCACGGCGTGCAGGCCCGGATGGCAGAGAAAATGGCGTTGTCCCACAGCGAGATTCCGGACGCACGCGTTAGCGTGGCGGTTGACTGCACCGGTCTGCAACAGCTGTGCGACCGGTTCCGCTCCGCCGGCCAGGAGATCACCCCTTTTGTGCTGACGCTGCGCTTACTCATTATCGCGTTGTCTCACAACATGGTTCTCAACTCGACTTGGGTCGATGCCCCTGAAGGCCCGCAGGTGCGCGTCCATCGGGCAGTGCATCTGGGTTTCGGTGTGGCCACCAACCGCGGGTTGCTCGTTCCGGTGATCACCGACGCTCAGAACAAGTCGACACGTGAATTAGCATGTCGGACTGCAGAATTGATTGCCTCAGCACGTGATGGCAGCCTGACGCCGGCTGAACTGCGAGGCTCGACGTTCACCGTGTCGAACTTCGGGGCGCTGGGCGTCGACGACGGCACGCCGGTGATCAATCACCCCGAGGCCGCGATTTTGGGCATGGGGGCGATCAAGGGGCGGCCGGTGGTGGTCGGCGGCGAGGTAGTTGCGCGGCCGGCGATGACACTGACATGCGTCTTCGATCATCGGGTGGCCGACGGCGCCCAGGCAGCCCGATTCCTGTGCGAGCTGCGCGATCTCGTCGAGTCGCCAGAGACCGCGCTGTTGGATTTGTAGCCGAACACCGAGGTGTGTGCCCCTTGCCCACCCTCGTCGTCGCGAATCTGCACACGGTGGTGCGCGATGCGCCATGCGCAGTCACCTGTACGCGATGCGGGGCTGCGATGTGAAGAGGGAGTCGAACCCTCAGCACTGCCCTTCGTGCGCCAGGAGACCGGCTTAGCCCGCCGGTCAGGGGCTCGTGCACGCCTCCGCGACAACTACCTGCGTCACCTCGTTCGTCAATCGAGCAGTTCTACCTCCCAGTTGGAGCGTTGGATTCGCACATCCAGCTCACGGAGTTCTCGAGCGACATCGTCGGCCTGTGCGCGTAGCTCGGCAACGGGCAGAGCGGACAGCATCTTCAGCTCGGAACGCAGCTGACGCGCATACCCGGGCTGGTTTGTTCCGGCGGCTGCATCTGCGGCAGCGATCAGCACCGAGTGACGCAGCCGCAGTGCGTCTCGACGGGCTAGCGCATCGGTCAGCGTGCCGTCCGCGCCGATCTCGCTCGCGGCGTTGGTGCGATTGATCCGCCTGATCAGCACTTCGTACTCGCTGAGCACGTCGCCAGCTTCGGCAAGCAGCGCGACGGCATCTTCGGCAGGGTCCTCGCCCTCCTGGAAGCGGGCATTGCTCACGATTCGACTGCGTAGTTGCTCGACCCGGCGTACCGAATCTGCCCGCAGCGCCAGCGCTTCCGCGAGCTTCATAGTCTCCACCCCCTAGTGACAATCGACCGCGGCGAATGACCGCGTTGCGGCCCGCCTGGCAGCCCGTAGCATAATGTCGCTAATTCTATTGCCTGGCAAGGCAATATTCGTCGCCTTCAGCGGCAGGCCACTCGGTCGAATGACTGCGGGTGGGCGAAAGCACGTTTGCCTTCTAGAATCCTTCAAGGCCTCACGCCAAGGCTTAGCTCTCAGGAGCTCCGGAATCGACGGGAACCACTTGTGACGACCGCGGCACAGCCGAAAGCCATCAATAGAAGGGCCGCCTACCTCAGGTTGGCGATGGTCTTGTTCGTCGCTGCGGGTGTCGCTGCGATAGGGATCGGTTTTCTTTCTCTCAATGCTCCGTCACGGGGCGACGCGTGCTCCGTGGCACACGCCGCGACACAGGACGCTGGCGGGCACGCAATGTCATGCGATCCGAAGATGCCCGGAAGCGACGAGCTGGTTTGGCAATACATGCCGGACTCGGAGTTGGAAACGCAGAACGAGCGCGGCTAGCTACCCGGCTTGGTGGCTCTTAAGACTATGCAGACTTGGCCGCCGCGCTCGGTCGAAGGGCCCCCGGCGAGCGGCCGGTGTGCTTCTTCACCAGCCGGTGCAGCGTCGCAGGATCTCCCAACCCGACCGCCGCGGCGACCTCTTCGAGCGACATCCGGGTGGTTCGCAGCAGGTGCAGCGAGCGCTCGAGGCGTACCCGCTGCACCAGTTGCAGGGGGCTGAGACCGACGGCATTGCTGGTTCGTCGTGCCAGTGTGCGCGGGCTGACGCCGCATCGGTGGGCCAACGACTCCAGCGTGTGCGATTGGTGTAAATGGCTTCGCACGAACGATTCCAGCGCGGCCACCGAGTCGTCGCGAGCCGCCAGGTGTGAGGGAATTAGAAAGCTCGCCTGCGAGGTGCGCTGATCGATGACGAGGCGACTCGCCAGTTCGTCGGCCAAGGCGGCGCCGCCAAGGTGACGCATGATCGCGAGCATCAGGTCGATGTGCGCGAACGCGCTTCCCGCCGTCCAGATCGACCCGTCACGCACCACCATCTCGTCGATGACGACGTGCGCCGCCGGCGCGACCTCCCTGAGCTCTGTGCCGAGCCACCACGTCGTGACACAGCGCCGATGATCCAGGAGACCGGCGGCGGCGAGGATGAACACGGCGGTGCACGACGCGGCGATATCGGCGCCGCGAGTATTCGCCCGCACCAGCCACCTGCCGGCCTCGGCGACGTCGTCCGCGTTGAGCCGGCTGCAGATCTCCTGCGCGGTGGCAGCGCCGAGCCCAGGCAGGACGACGACGTCGCGCGGTCTGGCGCGGGCGCATGGCTGCGCTGTGGCGAACAGCCCGCCCCGTAACGCAATTCGGTCCCCAGGGGAGACAAAGCGCAGATCGTACGTGGGTGTACCGATGATGCGGTTCGCCGCGGACACCACGTCGATGGTGGTGCCCACCGCGCTGGCGCTGGCTCCCTCGAGAACCAGAACATCGATACCAATCATGTGGCGAAGTATGCAAGAAAACTGTCATTCCTGCCACTGGTGGCCGGAGGCAGTCAGGAGGACATTTCAGTTGTCAGTCATTACTACCGAAGGAAACACCATGCCGTTGATGCGAGTAACCCTGACGCCAGGGGCATTTGACGACGCGCAGAAGGAGCGTCTGGCCATCGCCCTGACCGAGGCCGGCTGCCGTGCCGAATCGGTTCCCGATCTGCCGCAGAGCCGGATGCGCGCCTTGGTGCTCTTCCAGGAGCTGGCACCGGGAAGCTTCTATTCCGCGGGTGCTCAGGCCGATACGGCGGTGGCGGGTGTGTTCATCGATTGGCAGGTGAGTACGGGAGTCCTCGACGGGGCACGCAAGGAACGGTTCGCGCGCGAACTCCACGACGCGGCGAAGTCGGCGGTCGACGGCGACAGCGACCGGCTGGTGGTCACGTCTTGCGTCATCCACGAAGTGCCCGAGGGCCAGTGGGCTCAGAACGGGGCAATCCGCCGCCTTCCGGAAACCGTCGCGTTGGTCGGCTTTGACCACCTGGTCTCCATCGGCTGACCAGGCGCCGCCTGTGGCTCGAGTCGTCAGCGAGCGTCCCCGAATTGCCGGCCAGACGGCCCTTTTGCCGTACAAATGCGGACGGTCGCGCCGCAAACAATTGGACCCAGCCCATCCGGGCTGGGTCCAATCGTGGGTTGGCGGATTAGCGGCAGGGGCCCCAGTACCAGTAGATCGGCACACCGTTGCGGTCGTAGACCTGGCAGTACACCGCCTTGGGGGCGTTGTCCGTCGGGGCGGCGTTTGCCACGCTGCTCAATCCGAGAGCCGACAGGCCGAGAGCCGAGGCGATCAGGCCCGAGCCGACTGCGGTGCGAACGATGGTGCGGATGCGGTTGTTGTTCATGTTGTTTCACTCCTTGGGAGTCGTGGGTTGATGTACTGAAACAAACAATTGCGACAGCCCCTTGGCGCATCCTTGACAAATCCTTAAGGCATCGAGCCGTCTGACGGACGAGCTCGTCTCTGTGCCCTCCGGCCGGCGCTCAAGACTCCTGTCGCACGCGTTCCAAGAATCTTTCAAGAATCCGTCAACGCGTCCGGCGGACGCTTTTATCACGCATCCGTCACGGATCGGCCTCAAGGAGGACGCAATGTTGCGAGTTCACGACTTCACCCACTTCGGCACCCTCAACCGCGTCGCCGCGCCGGAACCGCCCTCCGCTGCCCTTGCCGGTGCTGCGTGGACGCAACTCACCGCCGACCCGCACTTCGTCGAGATCGATCCCGCCGAAATGGGCTATCGCACCGCGCCCAGGGGCTTCGCCAGTGGGAAGGTCCGAGGGGACCGGCGTGAGCGCGGGACAGCATTTTCAACTTTCTCGATGGCCGCTGTCGGGCGCGCACTTCATCGGCTCGGCGCAGGCAGGCAACACTTTGCCGGTGCGTGATTCGAGGACCCAAGCCTAGGGTGCCGTGTGGCCCATGGGGCTCATGGGTCGCATGATGCGTTGGCGGCTAGCGAAGTTCGCTGAGCGGTCGCGTCGCAGCCGGCGGCGGGCGAGGATTGTTCGCATCGCGTCTACCTGCGCCACCCACGGCGCAGCGCAAGGGAACCTGGGAAGCCCATGATCAAACGAGGGTTGGTTGCGATCGGAGTCGGCATGGCGTTGGCAGCAGCGCCGCCGGCGCACGCCGACGACGACTGGATCGCGATGGCGATCTCGGACTCAACAGGGCAAATCAAGGTCACTTACAACGGAAACAGTGAAGCCTCTGCCCAGCAGACGGCGATGCAGGCGTGTCGCAAGACCATCAGCGACTGTCGACTTTTGGCGAGCGGGCAGGGCGGATGCGTCGCGATCGCGCTAAACGCGGCCAACAGCAAATACTACGGGGGATGGGGTGCGACTCGCGTTGACGCGGAGGCCGCAGCATTGGCGAATGCCCGCGGGGGAAAAGTCCTGCAGGACCACACGCACTGCCAAGGCGATCCGGCGAACCAGTGACCACCGCTGGACCAGGTGCTAGACGAGGCGCGTGCCGCGGATACGGCCTTTGCTCAGCGAATTCTCAGCATATTCTTCGACCCCACATAGGTCGGCTCATAGGACCTACACAGTCGCTGGCCTCAACATAAGTGTCATGACGAGTGAGTCGCTTCGCGCCAACCCGATCGCCAAAGACCTGATCGCCACCGTGAACTCCTACGGCATGGCGGAGATCCCCAGCGATCTGCTGGCCAGCCTGGAGGAGATCGCCGTCGACCTAGCCGTGGAAGACGGCACCGCCTGGTGGGTACGGTCGACCGCCTCCTACCTGCCCACACGCCTGGCAAGCTGACGGCTTAACCACCCGTGCCGCCCAGTGCTGCGGCCTGGGACTCACCACTTTTAACCTGAGTGACCACGCGAAGACGACTGCCCTGACCGCACGCACGGTTCCCCATGGGTCGCGACGCGCGTCCCGGAAAATGCCGCTACGATGAGCCTCACAAAGCGTCGGGGTCATCGCTTCGGGCAAACTCGCCGGCTGTGCGGCGGAGAAAATTCTGCACGTACGCTCCAATCGACAATCCAACGACGGCGGTATATGCGCTTGGAGACGTAGGAGCCACAGATCGCATGGTGACGAACGGCGGCCTTCAGGGCGACCGAGAGCCATCTTCTCCGCAAGAGCGCAAGACGATGCTCGACCAGGCAATTGCCGGTTTTGTCGGCGAGGGTGGACGCTTGGTGGATCGCGGTGAATTCACCGCTGTCGTGCTGGTGGGCAGGCCGGTCAATCACGTCTTGCACTTGGTGTTGACCATCTGCTCTCTCTTGTGTTGCGGCGTATGGGCGCCGGTGTGGCTGTTCATCTCGGCGATTGGTGGCGAGCGTCGCCAAACTTTGACTGTCGACGAGTACGGCCAACTCACCCAGCGGCGGGAACCGCTCGAGACGTATCGCAAAGTGCTGATCGGCATTGCCGCGACGCTATTTGTGCTGTGGTTTGTCGGCACGATCATCGTGGCCTCAACGATTTGCGTTGGCGCAGTATGTGGCCATAGCGAAAATTGACTATCGACTTCAGCATCTATCGCACTGGCCCTGTCAGCCCACTGGGGAATTGGTCAAATCGCGTAAAGGCAACGCGATTCCATCCAAAACATCCTCGCCCAAAAGGATGGCCAGAGAATGTGCCAGCCGGCAGGCTCCGCATCGGTGTGACCCCCGTTCGTACGGGGCGATACGCAAATTAGGCAAAAGTACAAATAATCCCTGGCGCTCATCCAATACTGATGCCATGACTTCACCCGCGCCGGTGCTCACGGTTCACTCCGACTTTGCGCAACACAGTTTCGCGACAGGCGACGATTTGATCGTTGGCAGCGACGTCCGCGCCGACATGCGCGTCGCTCATCCGCTGGTCTCCCGCGCACACCTCCTGCTGCGCTTCGATCAGGGCAAGTGGACAGCGATTGACAACGCTTCCAAGAACGGGATGTTCGTCAACGGTCGTCGCATGCCGGCAGTCGACATCCGCGACGGCCAGACCATCAACCTCGCCAAGCCCGACGGGCCACGGCTGAGCTTTGAGGTCGGACACCACCGAGGCGCGGTAGGCCACCTACCGCCGACTGCGGTTGCGGCTCCCGTCATCAATCCGCGCGCCGCCGCAAGGCCGCCGGCCGCCGCATCGGAAGGCGCCGTCCGGTCATCTTCCAGGCGACGGCAGCCCGCGGCGCGGCAGACGTCGACTGGCCCCCTGCCGGCAGCGGAGCCGAGCAACTCGATGCAGCCAACCCAGGTGGCGGCGCCGGCGGTCGCGGATGGGGCAGCCGGAGACGGTTCGACCGCCGTGCCACCGCAAGGCGAGACCGTCAAGATTCCCACCACTCAGGTCCCACCGCCGGACGGAGAGGGACGCACGTCCGCTGCGACGATCGGTCGGGCCCTCGACAACGACATCGTCATTCCGGACGTCTTGGCGTCCCGTTATCACGCGTCCCTCAAACCGACGTCCATCGGCGTTGAGATCCGGGATAAGCACACCGCCAATGGGACGTTCGTCAATGGGACCCGCGTCGGCTCCGCGCTGCTCACCGAGGGCGATGTCGTCACCATCGGCAACGTCGACTTGGTTTTCACCGGTGGTGTGCTGGTACGCCAGACGGAAGCGGCGGCGCGCACCGGCGGGTTGGAGGTGCGCGACGTCAACTTCGAAATCGAGGGCAAGCGGCTGCTCGAGAACGTCGCACTGACCGCCAGGCCGGGCACGCTGACCGCGCTCATCGGCGGGTCGGGTGCGGGCAAGACCACGCTGGCCCGGCTGATCTCGGGATCCACCAGCCCCACCTCGGGCTCGGTCACCTTCGAGGGTCACAACATCCACGAGCAGTACGCGTCGCTGCGCAGCAGAATCGGGATGGTCCCCCAGGACGACGTCGTGCATCGGCAGCTGACCGTGAACCAGGCGCTGGGCTACGCCGCGGAGCTGCGGCTGCCGCCGGACAGCAGCAAGGAAGACCGCGCGCAAGTCGTGGCCCAGGTCATCGAAGAACTCGGGCTGACCAAGCACGCGGACACCCGCGTCGACAAGCTGTCCGGAGGCCAACGCAAGCGGGCCTCGGTGGCGCTGGAGCTGTTAACCGGACCGTCGCTGCTGATACTCGACGAGCCGACTTCGGGCTTGGACCCGGCGCTGGACCTTCAAGTCATGAAGATGCTGCGCCAGCTCGCCGACGCCGGTCGGGTGGTGCTGGTGGTGACACACTCGCTGAGCTACCTCAGCCTCTGTGATCAGGTGCTGCTGATGGCGCCCGGCGGCAAGACGGCATACTGCGGCTCGCCGAAAGATATCGGTGAAGCGATGGGAACCACCGATTGGGCCGAAATCTTCAGCAGCGTGGGTGCGGATCCCGAGGAGGCCAATCGCCGCTTCCTGGCTCAGGCCAAGCCACTCCCGCCCGTGCCCGCCGGGGCGAAGCCGGCCGACCTGGGCGAACCGGCACACACCAGCGTGCGGAAGCAGTTCTCCACGATCGCTCGCCGTCAGGTTCGGCTGATCGTCGCCGACCGCGCGTACTTCATATTCTTGGCCCTGCTTCCGCTCGTGATGGGGTTGCTCTCGCTGACCGTCCCCGGCTCCGGCAGGACCGGTTTCGAGATTGCCAACCCAAGAGGTGCGGTGCCGACCAAACCTATGACACTGTTGACGCTCCTCATCGTGGGTGCCGTGTTTATGGGTACCGCGCTGACGATTCGCGACCTCATCGGCGAGCGCCCTATCTTCCGCCGAGAACAGGCGGTCGGCCTGTCCACCACGGCCTACCTGGGAGCCAAGATCGCCGTATTCTGCGTGTTCGCGATCGTCCAGTCGGTGATCCTGACCACCATCACGATCATGGGTAACGGCGCGCCAACTCGGCCGGCGGTGATGCTCGGTAACGCCACATTCGAGCTCTACGTCACCGTCGCGGCAGTTTGTGTGGCGGCGGCGATATTCGGCTTGGTGTTTTCGTCGTTGGCGCGCTCCAACGAGCAGATCATGCCGCTGCTAGTGGTGTCGCTGATGGCGCAGTTGGTGTTCTGCGGTGGCATGGTGCCAGTGACCGGCCGGTTCTTTCTTGACCAGCTGTCCTGGACGATGCCCTCGCGGTGGGGATATGCGGCGTCGGCGTCCACCGTCGACCTCTGGACGCTGATGCCCGGTCCGCTCGGTTCGAAGGACAGCCACTGGCTGCACAAGCCGGGCAAGTGGCTATTCGATATGGGCATGCTCGTGCTGTTGTCTGTGATTTACGCCGGCATCGTGTGGTGGCGGACGCGGCTCAAAAAGCACTGATGGCCCCAGCGCATGACTTGAAAGCCTTGTGCCATAACGCAATTCGCTATGGGCCAAGGCCGCCGTCAGGTGTTTGCGAAACAGCTGTCCTGGTTGCCGCCGCTACTTGCGGGAATGGTGGCGTTGCTGCTCGAGAAGGTCGCTTCAATGCCGCTGTCGGTGACTTTGACTCCGTCGGCATGTATGCCCAGCGGATAATTCTTGGTCGCCTTCGAGGTGAGGTCGTCCAGTTTTTTCTGGACGCTATCGGTCGACATTTTGGACCCCAACGCGCGCAAGCTGACCACTTGCAGCGATAAGCCGTTGTTGACGATCTGCGGCTTGACTGTGGCACTGTCGAGCAGGCCTTTCAGCGAAACCGTGCCTTCGCTGGGGTTGGTGGTCACCTCGCCGGTGACAAAACTGCCGATTACCGGCACTGCGCTCTGAATCGACTCCTTGATCCCAACTGTCGACCAGGTGATGGTTCCATTCAACGACCCGATGGTGCCCGAGGAGTTGCTGGTCTTGTTTATCCGGATATCCCGAATATCGATGCTGATCTTCATTCCCTTGGCGTCGCGGATCTGGTTACCCGCGGTCTGGACGGAGACGCCGGTGTAGTGCTGGGTGGCGTACTGCCACAGGACCGGCGGCGTCGCGGCAAAGGAGACGTTTGCGGTGTCCTGTACCTCGCACGCCACTGCCTTCGCCACCCTGTTGCCGGCCTCGTGGCGCGCGTATAGCTCGGCGCCGATCAGGGCGGCGGCCACAACGGCTACCACTATGCCGAGGATCAGGGCAATACGCGATTTCCGGTTGCGCGGAAAGCGGCGCTTGCCCGTCGCCGGTGTGTTCTGCGATGGTGCCGGCGCGGACAGGTTGGTAGTGGCCGGTTCCGGCTGCTGCGGCGCGAGACCGGGCTGGCGCACCTGCGGGCTCCGCGAAAACTCGGGCTGTTGCGGGGGCCGACCCGGTGGTTGCGGGGGTCGGCCCGGTGGTTGTGGGGGACGACCCGGCGGGGGACCGGGCTGTTCGAGTCGAGGCACCTTGCGAGTAGGTGCATCCGGTGAACCGCCGAACACGGGCAGTTGGCGAGTCTCTGATTCGGACAGCGGCGTAGGACCCTGAGGCCGCGGGGGCACAGCTCGCCTGCCGGGGCCACCCGGAACAGGTGGACGAGCCCCTTCCGACGGGTCGCCGCCCGAAGGCGCTTGCGGATTCGTCATCAGCGCGATTGTTCCTCATTAGCTGCAGGAAGTCGAAGAGTACATCGGTGCACCAATCCTGTGAGGCAAAGCTGACACGGTTGCTTGAGGCCGCCGTCCGCAGTAGATGACGCGCAGTCAAATCTCCGTCGACGCAGATGGCCAAGAGGTGCCGGGCGGCCTTCCACGATCGAGGCATTGGTGTCGAATAAGAAAAAGCCGAAATACCGTCGCGCACAAGTTGACTGGTTTCCTCTGGCCACCGAGGAATCGGACATTGTCACCATTGCGCGGATGAGTAGAGATCGAAAGAACGACGACGGCGCAAGCCGATTATCGTCCGGGTCGTTGGACGATTGCCCGTCGTGCCTGGCCTGTGGAATTAAGATGTGAGGCAATCGTGGAGCACTTTCATATTGATCAGTGGGCGAACGGGATACCGGTGAGTGCAGAAACCCAGATGCGCGAACTGACGGAGATGCCGCCGACATCTACGTCTCGCTGGAATTGGTCCTTAGCCGACCGCAATCTCGACCCGCTGATCGCGTCTCGCGCAAAGTTCGAATACATCGCACCCTGCCACTTGGCCCGGAGCTAGCGTGTTGTGCAGGAACCGCACCCAGTGAGCGCCATACGGCAGCCCTCCCAAGAGAGCGCGGCTGATGCGCGAGCCGCGCTCCGCAGTGTTCCGATACTCGCTGATGTCGATGACGAACAACTCGATCAACTTTCCCGCGTCATCGACCGCCTTCACATCCCCGCCAACGAGTGGCTCTTTCGTTTTGGAGATCCATCGGACGCCATCTACGTGATTGCTTCCGGACGGTTCGCGGCTGTTGGTGTCGATGGCCGTGTGATTCGGGAGATGGCATCGGGGGACTCGATTGGCGACCTGGGTGTGATCGAGGACGCTCCTCGCTCCGCCGGCGTACGGGCTCTTCGGGACGGCGTCGTATGGAGGATCGGCGCCGACACGTTCAGCGAGGTACTCGCGAAGGCCCCCCGACTGCAGTCGGTGATGCTGCGCGCGATGGCGCGGATGCTGCGCGAGTCCCAGTCTGCGCAGGTGTCTCAGCGTCCCCGGGTCATTGGCTTGCTGTCGACCGGGGACGCTGCGGCAGGACTGATTGTTGACGGAATCGTGACACGACTGGGTCCCCACGGTCGGACTGCTGTGGTCGCTCCGCCCGTCGAGACTATTGCTGAAATCAGTAACTACGGCGAGTTCGTCGACGGGTTCAACGAAATCCTCGATCGAGCAGAGCGAAGCAACGATTGGGTTTTAATGGTCGCCGACCGGGGCTCAGGCGATCTCTGGCGAAGATATGTTGCCGCGCAATGTGACCGACTCGTAGTCCTTGTGGCTCAATAGCATCCACCGGAGGCCTTCGATTTACCTGTCGTCCAGGGGCGGCCTGTCCACCTGGTCACGTGCACGGTAGACCCGGACCCAAGTTGGTGGGATTTGCTACAGCCGGTCTCACATCACGCCGCCGACGCCGATGGCATCGGTGCCCTGGCCCGCAGAATCGCGGGCCGATCCCTGGGTTTGGTCTTGGCGGGTGGTGGAGCCAGGGGACTCGCACATTTCGGTGTCTACGAAGAGCTAACCCGCGCAGGCGTCGTCATCGATCGGTTCGGCGGAACGAGTGCTGGTGCTATCGCCGCCGCGGTCTTCGCGCTGGGGTTGGACGCCCGAGAGGCGATAGCCGCGGCGCGACAGTACATGACGCGCGGCAACCTGCTCGACTACACGATCCCGGCGGTAGCGTTCACGCGGGGAGGACGCGTCGATCGGCTGGTGGAAAACTTCTTCGGCGACACTTTGATCGAGCATCTGTCCAGAGGATTCTTCTCCGTCTGCGCGGACATGGTCACCGGCGATCAGATCGTCCACCGACGCGGTCGCCTGTCGATCGCGGTGCGCGCATCGATGTCAATCCCCGGTCTGATCCCGCCGCTGCAACATGGCGAGCAGATGCTCGTCGACGGTGGACTGTTGAACAATCTCCCGGCCGACGTGATGTGCGCTGATCCGGACGGTGACGTCGTCTGCGTAGATCTACGCCGGAAGTTCTTGCCGTCGAAAAGATTTGGTTCGCTGCCGCAAGCCGGGCCGCTGCCGGGGCTGGTCCGACGGCTGGTAACCGGGTCGGACGTCGTCCTCCCCTCGCTGCAGGAGACGTTGCTTCGCACCGTCAGCCTTACTGCCGCCGGCGGGAACCTGCGCGCACTTCCCCAGGTCGTGGCCGTGATCAAGCCGAATGTCACGGAAATTGCGGCGTTGGACTTCAAGAAGATTGATGCCGCCCTAGAGGCGGGCCGGATCGCGGCGCGGGCGGTCCTCGAGGCAAACCCGACGCTGATTTGCTGAGTCACGATGGGCTTTCTCGGCGGCCTGCGACACCGGCAAACCATCCGCAATCACCGCCATCACCGCTTGATACCCCGGCTCAGCCGCCCATAACTCCCTCATCCAGGGAGTGTCCAGGATTGGCAATAGCGAACTCTAATAGTCGCCCGAATATGCTCGTGTTTGTTTGTGCTACAGCATGTTTGGCCGGGGATCGGCACGGGTGAGAGCCGGCCGTTTACGGCGGCGTCGTGGTCATTCGCGATGAATATACGATGAGCTGTGCTGAATCGACTGTGGGTCGTCGTCATGCTCCGCCCCCTGTGTCTTGAACTCGCAGACTCCATCGCCGCGGCATGAATATCTACATCGCCCACAGCGCGATGTGCTCGTCGCGCTGCTTTCCGGCGATTCGAGCGCGCCCTCGCGTAGGCACAAGTGGCATAGCCTTACTGGTGGGACATGGTGCATGGACACTGATGAGCGCGCCGAAATCCGCGGTGGTTTGGCGTCAGCCTCGAGCAGGTTGACCGCGACCACCTCATCTCGTCTATTGGGATTCCTCAATCAGAGATTCGGCGACTTCCGGCCCGCGCCACAAGTGCGCGGATACTCCATGCTTGGAGCCCTGCCACCACCACAGTGCCTCGACAATCGATGCGCCGAAGACACCGATCGCCAGGGCGGTGGCGGTCAACGCGGTATTCGACGGATCCAACCCGAACTTGTGCTGCGTCAACGGAATGCTGAAGATCGCCACGTAGGCTGAGGCCGACAGCGCAACCAACACCACACGCCACCAGGTGTAGGGCCGGGTCACCACCGCCAACACCCACACCGCGATCACTAGCAGGGTGATCAACGCCGAGGTCGACGCCTGGATTTGCTGCGGGTGGGTGGCTGCAGAGCCTCGGAAAGCCAACAGGTAGCACGCGAAGGTGGCGATGCCGGCGACCGCGCCGTTCGGTACCGCCGCCGTCATTACGCGGCGGGCGAACTCGGGTTGCGCGCGTTCGTTGTTGGGCGCCAGGGACAGAATGAACGCAGGGATCCCAATGGTGAACCAAGCCGCGATGGTGACCTGTATCGGCTCGAACGGAAACATAAGAGATTTGGCTCCCACCGCCTTGGCAGCCAGTCCCGCGATGCCTACCAGCAGCGCCAACAGCACCGAATACACCGTCTTGGTCAGGAACAAATTCGAGACACGTTCGATGTTGCCGATCACTCGCCGTCCTTCGCTCACAACATACGGTAAAGTGGCGAACCTGTTGTCCAGCAGCACAATCTGGGCGACCGCCCGCGACGCAGGGCTGCCGGCTCCCATTGCGACACCGACGTCGGCGTCTTTGAGGGCCAGCACGTCGTTAACGCCGTCACCAGTCATTGCTACCGTCTTGCCGCGTGATTGCAGCGCACGGACGATCGCGCGTTTCTGGTCGGGGCGGACCCGGCCGAAAGCGGTGTACTTCGGCAGCGTTTCGGCCAATTGATCAGGCTCGGTGGGGAGCGTACGAGCGTCGACCGTCGCACCGGGAAGGCCCAGCGCCGATGCCACTGTACCCACCGAGACGGCGTTGTCGCCCGAAATCACTTTTACGGATACCTTTTGGGCAGCAAAGTAATCCAATGTCTTGCGGGCATCGGGGCGGATGCTTTGCTCCAGCAGAATCAAGGCGGCCGGAACGACGCGACCCGGCGCCTCGGGATGGTTCACCGGTAGGTCGGTTCGGCCTAGCAGCAGCACCCGCAACCCCCGCGATCCGGCCTGTTCGGCCTGTCTGGCGACCGCTGCGGACGGGTCCAGCAGTACGTCGGGTGCCCCGAGTACCCAATTGCCTTGTGCTCCAAAAGATATCCCGCTCCACTTGGTGGCCGACGTGAACGGGGCGCTCGCCGTAATGGTCCAGCCCGGCGGGTTGGGATAGGCCTCGGCGATGGCCTGGACACTGGCATTCGGGCGCGCGTCGGCGGCGGCCATCGACGCCAGCACTTCAGCGATGCTGTCCAGACCCGCGTCGAGTTGTCGCAGTTCGGTCACGTGCATCCGGTTCTCGGTCAATGTGCCGGTCTTGTCGATGCACACCACGTTGACCCGCGCGAGTCCCTCGATCGCGGGCAGTTCTTGGACCAGGCATTGGCGCCTCCCAAGGCGGACCACGCCGACAGCGAACGCGACCGATGTCATCAACACCAGGCCTTCGGGAACCATCGGTACCAGCGCCCCCACCGTGCGCAGCACCGCTTGTTGCCAGCCGGAGTGGGTGGTGAACAGCTGTGTGTAGATGATCAGCAGCCCTGCTGGAATCAAGAGATAGGTGATGAACTGCAGAATCTTGTTGATTCCGGTGCGCAGTTCCGAGCGCACCAGGGTGAACTTGCTGGCTTCTTCGGTCAGCCGAGCGGCGTAGGCGTCGCGTCCGACCTTCGTGGCCCGGTAGGCGCCAATGCCGGCGATCACGAAACTTCCGGACATCACGGCGTTACCGGTGTTCTTCAAAACGGGGTCGGCTTCACCGGTGAGCAGTGACTCGTCGACTTCCAGGCCGGATTCCGCGAGTACCACCCCGTCGACTACAACCTGGTCACCCGGCCCCAGTTCGATGACATCATCCAGCACCACCTGGTTGGGCAACAGTTCTCGGCTGCCGCTCGCCCGGCGAACCAACGGCTTGGCCTGACCCATGATGGTTAGCTTGTCCAGCATCTGCTTCGCCCGAAGTTCCTGGAACATGCCGACGATGCTGTTGGCGAGGATCAATAGCCCGAATAGTCCGTTGATCAGCGAGCCGGTCGCCAACACGATGGCGAACAGCACACCGAGAATAGCGTTGATGCGGGTGAAGACATTGGCCCGCACGATGTCGGCCGTGCTGCGGGTCGCGCGGCTCGGAACATCGTTGGTCTTGCCATCTGCAACCCGTTGGGCCACTTCGGCGTCGGTGAGTCCGACGGCGAGTGACGCGGTCATGAGAGCCAAGCCTATCGAGAAGTCTCGGATCCCCGTCGGACTGACCATCGGTACGTCCGCGGTGGTGAGCCCAGGCGTTCAATCACAGGGAAGAGTCTGGGGCGGCATCCGCCGCGCGCCCGCGGCCCGGGTGGTGCAGGAACCCCACCGACGTATTGGGCGGTCGACAGATTTGGAGTATCTCGCCGGGTGACCGTCGTGGTGTGGACGCGGGCAGGTCTTTTCAGGGGTGGTGCTATGCCAGCGCGGATCAACACCTGAGGCTCCCCGCGCTCACGAATGAGACCCGGTGTCGTTCCGATGTCGTGGCCGACGGTAGACCAATGGCCGCCAAAAGGAGTCCAATGGCCCTGGTGACGCATCCGCGCGCGCCATAACGTTGTGCCGTTCGGACGCGGTACACGCGTTGTCGAGGAGGAGCCACGGTCGGGTCGGTACCTCATCTGCCGATGGACTTATCCGACGCCGCCGAATCTGGCGTGGAAGGAGTGGGGAATGTCCGAAACCGCGACTGGACACGGGCTTCTGGTAGCCGTTGATGGGTCGGCGGCATCCGACGCGGCGGTGGCCTGGGGGACGCGCGAGGCCGTGATGCGCGACATGCCCGTCACCTTGCTGCACGTCGTAGCCCCGATCGTCGTCGGGTGGCCTGTCGGCCGGCTCTATGACGATATGCCGGATTGGCAGAATGAAGCAGCCCAGCAGGTCATTGCCCAGGCCCGCAAGGTGGTGGAGGCCAGTTCTGGTGAATCCCCGTCGCTGGGCGTGCATACCGAGGTGTCATATGCAAACGTGGTGCCGGCGTTGATCGAGGCTTCGAAGAGCGCCTGGATGACGGTCGTGGGCAGTACCGGGCTTGGTGCGGTCGGCCGCGCATTGTTCGGTTCGGTGAGCGCAAACCTGATCCGTCATGCCCATTGCCCCGTCGCGGTGATTCACGCCGATCAGAGCGCTGACCATGATGCACCCGTTCTGGTCGGCATTGACGGGTCCCCGGGGTCGGAAGCGGCGACCGCGATGGCCTTTGACGAAGCCTCCCGTCGAGGCGTGCACCTGATCGCGTTGCACGCGTGGAGCGACGTAGGGGTATTTGCGGTGCTCGGGATGGACTGGCGGGACTACGAAAAACAAGGCCACGAAATCCTCGCCGAACGACTGGGCGTCTGGCAAGAACGGTATCCCGACGTCAGCGTGCGGCGGCGGGTCGTCTGCGACCAGCCCGCCCGCTGGCTAATCAAGGAATCCGAACAGGCGCAGCTGGTGGCAGTTGGAAGCCGCGGCCGCGGGGGATTTGCCGACATGCTTCTGGGCTCGGTGGGTGCTGCAGTGGCTCAATCCGCGAGCATCCCGGTGATCGTCGTCCGATCGCGGTCGGAGTGAGCGTTCGACATGACTTTTGGCAGCGCGTGGTACGTCCGCCTGAAGCTTCGATGCACGGAAACATGTTGGAAAACAACGGTTTAACGAGCGAGCTGGGCGCCAAGCGGAACTTCGGCTCCACGCCTCTTACATAGCCGACAAAGGTAGCGGATGATGTGGCAATGAACATGGCACGCGAAGATCCCGGCACTGCACTGTTAGACGCTGCCGGGCTGGACTGCCTCGTCGACGTCCTGATCGAGCGGGGTTATCGGGTGGTCGGTCCGACGTTGCGCGACAACGCAATTGTGCTCGCCGAACTCGAGTCCGCGCGCGATCTTCCACGCGGTTGGGGCGTAGACGTGGGTCCGGGCCGCTATCGCGTGCATCGCCGCGACGACGAAGCGGTATTCGGGCATTCGGCCGGACCACAGTCGTGGAAGCAGTTCCTGCACCCACCACGGCAGCGGCTGTGGGCCGGCGCCCGCGACGGGTCCTATGACGTTGAATCCGAGGAAGTTCCGCGGTACGCGTTCCTGGGAGTCCGCGGATGCGACCTGGCCGCGATTGCGACCCTCGATCGCGTCCTGGGCCGCTCTGAATATCCCGACCAGTCTTTTGCCGCCCGTCGACGTCGGCTCTTTGTCGTCGCGGTGAATTGCACAGAACCGGGCGGCCTATGCTTCTGCGCGTCAATGGGCACCGGACCCGCGGTCGGGCCCGGGTATGACTTGGCGCTGACCGAACGGCTCGGGGTCGACGTGGTGACCTACTTAGTCGAAGTCGGCAGCGAAGAAGGCGCCGACGTGCTCGCGGCACTGCCGCACCGACCGGCCAATGGCGGCGATATCAGTTGCGCGCGCGCAGATGTCGAGGCCGCGGCGCATCGGATGGGCCGCCAAATGCCGGATACCGATCTGCGGGAGCTGCTGATGCGGTCGCGCGAGTCGCCGCAATGGGACGAGGTGGCCAGTCGCTGCCTGACCTGTGGCAATTGCACGATGGTGTGTCCCACCTGCTTCTGCACCAGCACCGAAGACGTCAGCGATCTCACCGGTGAGCACGCCGAGCGTTGGCGGCACTGGTCGTCATGCTTTGAGTTCGACTTCACCTACGTCCACGGTGGTGGCAGCGTGCGCCAGTCCGGTGCATCGCGGTACCGGCATTGGTTGACGCACAAATTGGGTACCTGGCACGACCAGTTCGGCATGTCAGGCTGCGTCGGCTGCGGGCGATGCATCGCCTGGTGCCCCACTGGCATCGATATCACCGCGGAAATGAACAAGATGGCCGGCGATGATTGACGCCGTGACCGGTTCTGCGCCAATGGTTTCGGCTATGGCGCCCGTTCCGTATCGAGTGCGCACCCGCGTTGTGGAGAGTCCGGATTCGGCTACCTTGTGCTTGGCACCAGTCGAAACCGCGTTGCGCCCGCCGGAGCCGGGCGAATTCATGATGCTCTACGCGTTCGGGGTCGGCGAGGTAGCGATCTCGATCAGCGGCGACCCGACCGTCACGGACGGCTCGATCACACACACCGTCCGCGCCGTCGGTGCGGTCAGCCGTGCCCTGCACGATGCCCAGCCGGGAACCGTTGTCGGCGTGCGCGGGCCGTTCGGCACGAGCTGGGGACTGTCCGAGGCTGCCGGCCGGGATCTGGTCATGGTCGCGGGTGGCGTGGGGCTCTGCCCTTTGCGTCCGGCGATCCTTGGCGCGCTGGCGCAACGCTCGCGCTACAGAAAGATGATGCTTGTCGTTGGTGCCCGCTCCCGGTCGGATTTCTTGTTCGCCGCCCAACTTGAGAAGTGGACGGCAGATCCGCGCATCGAAGTCCACCTGATCGTGGACGCTCCAACCCCCGGCTGGACCGGAGAAGTCGGTCTCGTCACCGATCCGCTGCAAAGATTGGTGCTACGGCCGGATCGCACGACTGCGTTTCTGTGCGGTCCGGAGCCGATGCTGCGATTCGGCGCGGAAACACTGATAGCGAAAGGCATAGCCGCTCAAGATATTCGGGTCTCGCTGGAGCGCAACATGCAGTGTGGTATCGGTTGGTGCGGCCATTGCCAGCTGGGTCCGTTGCTGCTGTGCCGTGATGGGCCCGTCGTTGGTTACGACGTGGCGGGCCCCTTGCTGCAAGTGAAGGAGCTGTAGATGAGCCCAACCACGCTGGCCGTGTGGAAGTTCGCCTCCTGCGACGGTTGCCAGCTGACCCTGCTGGACTGCGAGGACGAGCTGCTGACGCTGGCCGATCAAGTTGAAATCGCGACCTTCGCCGAGGCTTCCAGCGCGATGGTCGGTGGGCCGTACGATGTGTCGCTGGTCGAGGGATCCGTCACCACCCGGCACGACCAACAGCGCATCCTCGAAATCCGGCAGCAGTCCAAGCTGCTGGTCACCATCGGGGCGTGCGCGACGGCCGGGGGAGTGCAGGCGCTACGTAATTTCGCCGACGTCGCTGAATTTGCCTCCGTCGTCTATGCCAAGCCCGAGTACATCGACACGCTGGCCACCTCCACGCCGGCATCGGCGCACGTGAAGGTCGACTACCAGCTGCCGGGCTGTCCGATCGACCGCGGACAGCTGCTAGACACGCTCGCGGCCTTGCTGATTGGACGCAAACCCCGGTTGCCGGCCAAGACCGTGTGCACGGAATGCAAACTTCACGGGGTGACATGTGTAATCGTCGCCGACGGAACCCCGTGCCTCGGCCCGGTCACCCACGCCGGCTGTGGAGCGCTGTGCCCCAGCCATCATCGAGGCTGCTACGGCTGTTTCGGCCCGTCAGCGTCGCCGAGAACCGCAACGCTGATCCCCCTGCTGCGCCGAGACGGCATGTCCGAAGGCGATGTTGATCGGGTTTTCTCAACGTTCAACGTCACAAGTTTCGCCGCCGAGCGGAGCACGCAGTGACTCCGTCCACGCGAAATCTCAATGTCGGGACCCTGACCCGGGTGGAAGGCGAAGGGGCGCTTTACGTCACGCTCAAGGATGGGACACTGGAACGCGTCGAGCTCAACATCTACGAGCCACCGCGGTTTTTCGAAGCCTTTCTGCGGGGGCGTGCCTACACCGAGCCGCCGGACCTCACGGCGCGGGTCTGCGGAATCTGCCCGGTCGCATATCAAGTCAGTGCCTGCAACGCAATCGAAGACGCCTGTGGTGTCGAGGTGGATGCCGACCTGGTCGCGCTGCGGCGGTTGCTGTATTGCGGCGAATGGATCCACAGCCACGTTCTGCACATCTACCTTTTGCACGCACCGGACTTCCTCGGCTATCCCGACGCGATCGCCTTGGCCCGCGACGAGCGCGAGATCGTGGAGCGCGGCTTGGCGCTGAAGAAGGCGGGCAACCGCTTGATGGAGTTCGTCGGCGGGCGGGCAATCCATCCCGTCAATGTTCGAGTAGGCGGATTCTATTCCGTTCCAACACGATTAGAGTTCAAGCCGATTGCCGAACAGTTGCGCCACGCCCTCGACGACGCGCTCGCCACCGTCAAATGGGTTTCCGGTTTCGAGTTCCCCGACCTCGAGCTCGGCCATGAGTTTTTGGCACTGACGGCGTTCGGGCAGTATCCGATCGAGAACGGCACAATCGCGCGCAGCACCGGCCCGTCATTTGAGGTGGCTGATTTCACCGATCACGTCTCCGAGTCGCAGGTGCCGCACTCCACCGCCCTGCACGCGACGCTCGACGGCGGCTGCTATCTGACCGGACCACTGGCCCGGTTCTCGCTGAACTCAGCGGCACTGTCACCCATCGCCGCAAGGGCCGCGGCCCAGGCCGGGCTATCGACAGAATGCCGAAACCCATTCCGCAGCATCGTTGTCCGTGCTGTCGAAGTGGTCTACGCGATCGAAGAGGCATTGCGGATCATCGAGGACTACCAGCGGCCGTCGCGCCCGTTCGTCGACGTTCCGGCACGTGCCGGCGTGGGCCACGGCGTCAGCGAAGCCCCCCGCGGCTTGCTGTATCACCGGTACCGGATCGACGACGGGTTGGTTTCCGCGGCAACAATCATCCCGCCCACTTCGCAAAACCAGGCGGCCATCGAAGCTGACCTTGCTCGCCTGGTTGCCGGCAATCTTGCGCTCGACGATGCCGCGTTGACCACTTTGTGCGAAAAGCTGATTCGCAGCTACGACCCCTGCATTTCATGCTCCGCGCACTTCCTGACGCTGAGGTTGCAGCGAGAATGAGGGCTGAAACTGTTGTCCTTGGCCTGGGCAACCGCTACCGACGTGACGACGGCGTGGGAATTGCCGTCGCCGCCGCACTAGACGAACTCGCGTTGCCCGATGTTCGTGTGGTGACCGATATTGCCGAACCCATGAGTTTGATCGAGGCGTGGACAGGAGCCGGGCTGGCCGTGGTGATCGACGCCGCAGTCGCGAACCCGGCCACGCCGGGCCGCGTCAGGCGCTGCGCTGCAAGCGATGTGGTCGTCGTATCGGAGGGATTGAGTTCGCACGACGTTGATATCACCCGTACTTATGCATTGGCTCGGGCGCTTCGCCGAGTACCCGACGCGCTGGTGGTATTCACCATCGAAGTAGCCGACACCGGCCATGGCATCGGCATGACGCGTCAAGTCGCAGCTGCCGTGCCAGAAGTTGTCCGCATGGCGGTGGCCGAAATCAAGCGCACCCAGGCAACTGGCAGCCTTCAGCCGGGGAATCGCACGGTGGTCCCGGGCATCAGTTGAACGACTCGGCCATGGCATTCAACTGCGACTCCGGCAGCATCGCGTGGGTCCACACTGATGATCACGCCCTTTCCACTGACCCGCAGGTGCAGGTGCAGACCCCGGTAGTGGATCGGGAAGGCCAGCACGCCAAGTGTTTCCGGCCAGTGCGGAGAAAGAATGATCCGGTCGGATCGGGTCTCCATCCCGGTGAAGCATCGTTGCATGAGGTCGACACTGCCTGCCATGGCCGCCAGGTGAATGCCTTCTGACGTGGTGCCGCCTTGGATGTCGGAGATGTCCGATTTCAACGCCTCTTGAAAGAACTCCATTGCGCGATCCCGGTTGGCCCGGGCGAGAACCCAGGTATGCACCACACCGCTGAGCGTCGACCCGTGCGATGTGCGGGCCAGGTAGTAGTCGACCATTTTTGGGACATGGTCGGGCATGAAGCGGTAGCCGAGTCGCGCGAGTACCTCACACAATTCCGTTACCGACATCAGATAGAGCAGCATCAGCGCGTCGGCCTGCTTGGAAGCCTTGTAGCGGTTGATATCGTCGTTCTCCGCTTCGAGGATGCGGTCGAGGCGCTGGATGTTGCCGTACTGCCGCCGGTATAGCTCCCAATCCAATTCGTCCAATTCGCCATATCCCTCGAACTGGCTTATGACGCCGTCGTGGAATGGAACGTACATTTGCCGGCTGACCTCATCCCAGTGCGCCAGTTCCTCGTTGTCTAGTCCGAGTGTCTCCATCAGATCGAGCCGGTTCGGCAGTGGTAGCAGCTTTAGTGCGTCGAAGGCCCGCAAGATCACCCAGACTGCCATCACGTTGGTGTACGCGTTGTTGTCGATGCCGTCGTATGGTGCGTCGGGGTAGCCTGAGTGGAATTCATCGGGCCCGATGACGCCTCGGATGCTGTAGCGATGGCGTTCTCGGTCGTAGGTGGCCCTACTCACCCAGAATCGCGCGATCTCGGCCAGCATCTCCGCGCCGTAGTCGATCAGGTAGGCGAGGTCCCCGGTGACCTGATAGAACTTCCACGCGTTATAGGCGACGGCGATGCCGATGTGGTGCGCACGAGCACTTGAGTCGGGATTCCACCGTCCACTGCGCGGATTGAGGTGCAGGCGTTGGCTCTCCTCGCGCCCGTCGCTGCCGGATTGCCACGGAAACATTGCACCGGAGCAACCCGCCGCTTTGGCCGCGTAGCGCGCCTCGGGCAGGCGCCGGTAGCGGTATTTGAGCAGCGAGCGGGTAACCATGGGCAGCCGCAAGTTGAGTACCGGGAAGATGAACAGCTCGTCCCAGAAAATGTGCCCGCGATATGCCTCACCGTGCAGTCCGCGAGCCGGCACCCCGACATCAAGGTCAGAACTGTTGGGTGAAACCGTCTGCAGCAGATGCAGGAGATGCAGTCGCAGTATGCGCAATTCGTCGGTAAAGTCGTCGAACTCAATTGACAGGCGCTCCCAGAGGTGTGCCCAATCCTTCAGGTGCGCGTCGCGCAACTCGGCGAACCGGGCGAGCCGGCCCAGCCAGCGCTCGGCGTCGACAGCGGGTTCGGAGGTCGCGACATCGCGCCCGGTGAAGACGGTTACCAGCTTCTCTACCGTCAACGCGTCACCAACTGACACTTCGACGGCGATATCGTGACCGATCTCTGCCGCCTCGCCGACCAGGCGATAAGTGGCCGGGACGGGAATCCCATTACGCCACACGATGCTTCGCGCCGCCATCGCAATTGGAATGCGCGATTGACTCGTCTGAACTGTCAGGAGCACCGAGTTGTCGGAGATCTCCCACTTGCCCACCAACTCAAGATGTTCGTTGGCCAAATCCCGGTAGCGCTCGACCAGCGAATTAGTCACGTTGCCGTCCAGCGTCGATCGAACCTCGATTGTCCCGGACCAATTCTCGGCGACGATCGTCGTCTGAAGGGCGCCGACGTGGGGCATGTGCATCGCGACGAATCGTTGCTGTGTCAGCGAACTGGTGCGTCCGGCACCGTCGCAGAAGCGCACCTGTCTGGTCAGTACCGCGCCGCGAAGGTCGAGGGTCTGTCGGTAAGACAGCACGCGGACCGCGTCGATGTCGAACCAGCTGCCGCCGTCCACCCGGAAGGTCAGGGCCAACCAGTTAGGCAGGTTGACCAAACTCTCATTGTCGATTTCGGTACCCGATACGTCATCGACGAGACGGTTGTAAACCCCGGCGGCATACGTTCCCGGGTAGTGCACCCGGCCGGATTTCGATTCGGGGGCGGCGCCGCGCGTCGCGAAGTAGCCATTTCCCAACGTACACAACGCTTCACGAAGCTTCTCGCTCTGCGGGTCATACCCGTCAAAGGTAACGTCCCAAGCCTTTGCCAACGCCGGGTGTTTTTTTGCCAACCAATTCGACCCGCGCCGGATGAACTCGCGCACCTGATCGGGACTTTGCACAGCGAAACGGGCGGCCGTCTTGCGGTCGCCGTCCTCGTCATGCCGCACTACAATCCCGATGCCGTCGAATTGGACTGCGTCGAAAGCGTCTTCGTCGGTGAGATCGTCGCCGATGTAGATTGGCAGCAGAGAACCCGTAGCGTCGATGCGATCACGAATCCAGGCCAGTGTGGTCCCTTTGTCCCAGTCGATGTCGGGATGCAATTCGACGAGCCTGCGCCCGTTCGTCACACCTAGACCGCTTTGTTGTCCGAGCTTTTTTGTGGCGGCCACGATTTCGCCGATGTGCTCCGCAGCGACCTCGCGATAATGGACCGCGACGGCAAAGCGCTTGTGTTCCACCCGCACTCCGGGAATCGTTGCCAGGCTCTCACCTAACTCGGCCGCCGCCCGCTCGACGACACCGATCGCCGCGGCGGCCGCTTCGTTTCGGTGATATGTTCCGTCCGGTTCGGTTAGCTCGAAGCCGTAGCTGCCCGCGTACCAAATACCCGGTATCGGTACCCGGGAGCGGATATCTTCAAGGTCGCGGCCGCTTAGTATGGCGACCGGGCATCGCGACGCCAAGCTTTCCAGCGCTTCGGCCGCTCCCTCGACCAGGCTGGCCGCGTTGGGATCGGCAACGATGGGAGACAAGGTCCCGTCGTAATCGACGAACAATACCGGCTCTCGGGCGCCCAGAACACCGACTAGCTGACCGTATGACGTCACCGCATCGGGGAGCTCCGACATACGCTTATCACCCGCGCGAACAGCGACCTCCGTCAGGTCGGCAACGACGGTGTCGGCGCCGCACCCACGCAGCCTGTCGCCTTGCCCGGCGCGGTCGACAGCGATGACGAGTGCGAAACCGCCGTCGTGGGCCGCCGCTATCCCGTCAGCGGCATCGTCGACGACGACACAACGTTCCGCACGCACACCGAGTTGGTGGGGGGCTTCGGCGAGGGCCGTAGTTGGGAACCCTTCGACGCAGACGCCGAACAGGTCATCTACTTCCGCGGCTTTCAAGAGTTGTTGACCGCCCGATGACAGCGTGTAGACCGCCGTGGCGACCCCTTCGTCGAGCAACTTTCGCACCAGGTTGATGGTCACCTCGAACACAGGATCAACACCGGTACCGGTCAGCGCGACGTCGATGTTGAAGACCACGGCATCGTGGTGGCGCGGGTCGACGGTGACGGGCGGCCTCATGGTGTTGTCCATGCTCGAGCCGACAACCATTGGTCTGCGGTGTCAGAACGCCGTTCCCCGTCGCCGGGCGTCGGCGCGTCGATGTCGATTGGGTCGGCGACCATCTCGAAAAACCGCTCGACATCCGGGCGGGTGCACGGCGCGGTGCCAGGAGTCAGCAGCATGGCCGCACCGGCTGCCACGCCCAGCCGCACCGCCTTCTCAAGTTGCCAGCCGCGGCTGAGGCCTACGGTGATGCCGGCGACCATCGCGTCGCCGGCGCCCACGCCGCTGCCGGAGGGCACCGTCACCGGCGAATAGCGTTGGCTTCCATCCGGTGTGGCAAGCAGAGCGCCCTGAGACCCAAGTGACACGACGACGAACTGAGTGCAGCCGCGGTGGACGAGTTCGTGCGCCGCGGTGAGCTGTTCCGACTCGTTGACGAGCGGGCGTTGGACACATTCGCGGAGTTCTCGCACGCTCGGCTTGAGCAGAAAGACGCCGGAAATGATGTGTCGCAGTCCCGCTCCGGAGGTATCGAGAATGAGCCGCGCGCCTCGTTCGTCACAGATGCGGGCCACCCGCTGATAGAAGTCGGCGGGCACACCGGGTGGCAGGCTGCCACTCGCCACGACGAGGTCCGCGGATTCTGCAGTGGCGCTGAGTTTGTCCAGGCACTCGGTCTGCTCGGCATCGGTGAGCTGCGGACCCGGGAGCACGAACCGGAACTGCTGCCCGGTGCTGCGCTCGTCGATCGTGAAGCTTTCCCTGGTGGAGCGGGCCACGTTGATCCGTTCCACGGGCACACCACAGTCGGCGACAAGGTCGGTCACTTTGTCGCCGGCGTGGCCGCCCGCCGGAAAGAGCGCCGATACTGCCGCGCCGAGTACATGCGCGATTCGCGCGACGTTGATTCCGCCGCCGCCGGGATCGTAACGGGGCGGCCCGCATCGCATCTTGTCGGTCGGAATGACCCGATCGGTGTCGGTCGTGATGTCGAGCGCCGGATTCATCGTCAGGGTCGCAATCGGGGTTCCCGACTTCGACGGTGTCTTCATTGTGATGAGTTCCGCTCCGTCGGGGTCGTAGGGAGACACAACTGAATCCGACCAGTTGAAGGACGCCGGCGGTAGGGACGGAAGTCCCGCGTCAGGGGGCCGTTCGGAGGTGTTGAATCAAACGACCGTGATGCCGTGCGTCGTGGCGTGGCGGCACCGTTAGGCCAGCGGTTCGCGCGCAACGATGACCGGCACGCGGGCCATCAGCACCACTGCCGCGCTGACCGAACCCAACAACATTCCGGCAAATCCGCCCCGGCCTTGACTGCCGACCACCACGAGCTGAGCCGACTCAGAGGCATCTATGAGTTGACGAGCCGGCTCATCGCGCACAATCAGCCGGCGCACAGGCACATCGGGGTAACGCTCACCCCAGCCGGCCAGACGCTCGGCCAGTATCTCGTCTTCTACCGCCCTCAGCTCCCGCCAGCCGGGACCGGGCAAACTGACGATGGCATCGAACACGCTCACATCGCTCCATGCGTGCAAAGCCGTCAGGCCTACCTTCCGACGCGAGGCTTCCTCGAACGCGATCGCGGTCGCTAACTCCGACTCCGGCGATCCGTCGATCCCGAGTAGCACCGGGGCCTGCGCGACATCGGCAGTCAGCTGGACGCCATCATGGATAACCGCGACCGGGCAGCGCGCGTGATAGATAAGCCCGGAGCTCACCGAGCCCAAATGACGACCCCGCAACGTGCCGGTACCGAGACAACCCGCCACCACCAAGTCGGCATCTTTAGACAGGTGCACTAGCGCGGGAACGGTTATCGCAGAAGGCATTTCGCACTCGATCTGCGCTGATCCACGCCGACAGCTTTCGCGCGCGATCTTGAGCGCTTCGTCAATCACCTGGCGCCCACGCGCGCGCTGCGCACGCATCCATTCCGGGACCATCGACGATTCGAGCCATGTCCCCGCTGTCGCCGGAACAACGTGCACCAATGTCAGCGGAACATTGCGTAACTCGGCGTCGCGGGCGGCCCATTGGACCGCGACCTTAGAGCCTGGCGAACCGTCGACACCGACGACGACCCGCGGATGCGTACTGCGTTTCGACAAAGCATTCTCCTTAACCTTTTTGCTATGACGGACGGCACCGAGTCATCAGGCATTGGTCCGACCCGATGGTCTCTGGGCTGCGAAAGGCGCCACGCGGTACAGAGCGGCACCGGCAGTGACTCCCGCACCGGCGGCAATGAGCAGAACACGGGCGCCAGCCGGAAGTTCGTCGGCCGCACTACGGAGTGCCGCGATCAGGGAGGCGGTATGCATGCTCTCGTCCTCAGCGACGATGATCCGTTCCACCGGTACCGCAAGCCGAGCGGCCAGTGCTGCGCGATAGCCATGCCGGGCCGGCGCGGCCACGATGAAGTCGACGTCGGAAAGACCGAGCGAGGCCTCCTGAAGGCAACCGCGGGCCACCTGGGCGCCAGCGGCCGCGAATTTCTCGTCCACCGCGGCCGACCCGCTGAATCGAAGTACGTTGCGTGTATCTTCGAGTCCGACGGTGGCGCGGAAGTTCTCACCATCGTCGGGGATGTTCACCCAGTGCACACGGCCGAGTCCGAAGTCGTCGTCGCTCCAGCCGCACAACAGCGCCGCTCCGACGGGGGAGAACGGAAAATGCTCAGCCATCCCGCGCCCCGGGTTGGCGTCGCTGGCGACCAGCAGGGCGCAGTTGATGGTGTGTGACCGCAGGAATCCGTCGATGATCTGCAAGGCGGTGAGGGCTCCGCAGGTTCCGTTCGAAATGTCGAAGGAGAACGTGCCGTGAGCATCGTCGTGTGGGTCCTCGGGGTTTGCCCCGATGTCATGTTGGATGAGCGCAGCAAGCGCGGGCTCTGCCAGATTCTTGTCGCGGTAGATACCAGTATTGATCAGAAGGTCCACGTCGTCGGGGTTTCGGCCCGCTCGTTGCAAGCAGGTCTTGGCCGCCGCGACCGCCAGATGCAGTGCGCTGTGCCGCGTACGCCAACCACTTCGGGCGACGTCGAGGCGATCAATGACTGTGCCCATAGCGGTTCACCAGATCCTCGTCCACGGTGAGGAGAACGACGCCGATCTCCAGCCCTGATGCCAAAGCGATCAAGGCGATGGTTTCGTCCGGCCGGATCCGCCCGGCTTCGAGTTCTTCGACAAGAGCCACCGTATGGGTGGTCGACGCCGTATTTCCGTACCGATCGACGGTGATCACGGCGTCGTGCTGTGGACTGTCACCGAACGAAGCGGATACCGCAGCCATCCCCTTGCGTATGGCGCGGGCCGAGGTCTGATGCGTGATCACATGGTCGATGTCGTGCATTGCGATACCGGCTGCCTCGAGGACTTCCCGCAGGAGCAGCGGGGTGTCGGCGATGGCTGCGCGCTGGATCCCGCGCGAATCGGTAAACATCCTCGCACCGGGGTCATGCCCCTTCGGGTACGCAAGGCACAGCCGGCTGTAGTCGGCAACCGTGGTGAATCCGGCAAGGCTGATGCCACCGGACCCTGAGGTGGCACGCTCGAGAAGGAGCGCCGCTCCCGCATCACCCAGCGTCAGGCACGCAAGTTCTTTGCTCATGATGTTGCGGATGTGCCGGGCCGCATTTTGACCGAGTTGCGAGATGTACTCGCCGCTGACCACCAACCCCCGCTTGACGGTTCCCTGACGGATCCAATTGTTGAGCACCGTCACGCCTGTCAGCATTCCGGCGCATGCGTTGGACAGATCGAAGGTCACTGCCTTCTCGGCCCCGATCGCGCGAGCGACGGCACTGCTCATCGTCGGTTCCACCCACTGCGTCAGGCCGCCACGAAACTTCGTGATACTGCAACTGATCACCACATCGAGCGACGCGGCCTGCTGCTGTGCCTTATCCAGGCAGCTCAGTGCCGCGGAGGTGGCTAGGCTATAGGAGTCCTCTTCTCCTGCCGAGACGCGACGTTCGCGGATACCGGTCAGGCGTTCCAGATCGATATGGGTGTGATGACGCGTCGCCGCCATCAGTTCGTCTGTCGTGAGAACAGTGGCGGGTAGATGCCGCCCTGCCCCGGCCAGTCGAGCGCGAAACGGCGTCGGCGGGCCGTCAGTCTCCATCACCAACCAATTTTTGGGCATTCGTCGCTCTCCTTCGCTTTCACAGCATGGGCCGCGACGGCAGGGGCCACGAGGGCATTTGGACCCTAATCGCTAGCGACTGAAGTCAGGACGCAGCGTGTCTCGGATGGCTACCGCACGACGAGCACGCGGGGAGCCTCAATGCTGTCGATCGCGGGACTTTCGACTCTGCCGGGGCGCCGGTACGAGGGGCACAGTGATTGAACCGAAACAACTTTGGAGATCGCTGTGAAACAGTTGACAACCCTTGATGCGGGCTTCCTGGAGGTCGAAGATTCCGACCGGCACGTGAGTCTGGCAATCGGTGGCCTGGCCGTCATGGAAGGTCCGGCTCCCGAATACGCCTCCCTCGTCTCGGTGCTCGCCGGGCGGGTGTCTGAGATTCCCCGGTTCACGCAGGTGGTGCACACGCATCTGCTCGACCTCGCGGCACCGGAATGGGTCGATGATGCTCAGTTCAATCTCGTCCATCATTTGCATCGCGTTGGGTTGCCGGAGCCCGGCGACGATGCGATGTTGTTCCGAGTCGTCGCCGAGATAATGGAGCGCCGCCTCGACCGAGATCGACCATTGTGGGAATGCTGGCTTATCGAAGGACTGGCCGAGAATCGTTGGGCGGTCCTGACAAAACTGCATCACTGCATCGCCGATGGAATCTCGGCGACGCACATGCTCGCGGGGCTTTGCGACGGCGCGGATGGAGAGACGTTCGCAAATCGGATACGTGCGGCGAACCGCTCGCCGGCGCTGCGTCCGTCTGGGCCCAGCCTGAATCCGCTGGACTGGGTTGGCGGTATCTCGCACTTTTCCGCCGCCGTGACGGGTGCCGCTGCTCGATTGGCGACGGGAGCTGTTCAAATCGTCGCCGGCCTCGCCAGTCCGGTGGATTCCTCGCTGGTCGGCCCGGTTAGCAATCTGCGGCGCTACAGTGCGGCACAAGTCCGCCTTGCCGATGTCGCGACGGTCTGCCACAAGTTTGACGTGACCATCAATGATGTTGCGCTGGCTGGTATTACCGATAGTTTCCGGGCAATGCTGATCCACCGAGGCGAACACCCACGCCGAAATGCATTGCGCACCTTGGTTCCCGTCTCGGTCCGGTCGGCCGACGCACTCGACAAACTCGACAATCGAGTGTCGCTCATGCTGCCACGCCTTCCGATCGAGCTCGAGGATCCCGTAGAACAGCTGCAAGCAGTGCACCGTCGATTGGCACGAGTTAAGTCCAGTGGGCAACGGCAAGCCGGATCTGCGTTTTTCGCGGCAGCGAACCATATCCCCTTCGCCTTGACGGCCTGGGCAGTTCGGTTACTCAGTCGGCTGCCTCAACTGGGGATCGTCGCCTTGGCAACCAACGTGCCCGGTCCCCGCCGCCAGGTACGCATGATGGGCCGGAATGTGCAGCGCCTGCTACCGATTCCACCTATCGCACTTCACCTTCGCACGGGCATCGCCATGCTGAGTTACGGCGACGATTTGGTGTTCGGCATCACCGCCGACTATGACGCGGTACCCGACGTCGACGAGCTTGCTGCCGGTATTGAACGCGCGGTGGCCCGATTGGTTGCGATCAGTGCAGGAACCGGGTGACCACTCTGCGACCGCCGGCTACCGCGTGATGGTCGCTCCACTGCTCAATCGGCATCAAGTGTCAGGACTTCGCGAAGTGGTCGTCGCGGGGTAATGGGGGGTTGTTCGCCGAAGACCTGGGGTTCGCCGACGCGGATGAGAAGTTGCGGTTCAGCTGCCCGTCCGGTCAAGGTGCCGATGAGGTTGCGGCTCGACCATAGCTCGGTGAGATGGCTCAGAGTGCACGTCGCCATCCCGGCCAACGTGCATTCCAACAACACGGCGGACAACGCTTCGCCGCACCGCAACGCGTCGTCGCGGGTGTCCTCGTCGGTAGACAGGACAAGCACTTTAGAACGGTCTTGTCCAGCGCCTGCCCGCCGCTCGTCGTGCGCGCTCACTGGGAAGATACGTCCGACGTCGACGCGATCACTTTCGGCCGCCGACAGCAATGAACTGCGCGGAATACCGTCAGAATTCTCGAAATGACCAGTCCACCAGGATAATTCGGTATGATATGAGGAATCGTATAGTCGCAGCGATTCAGTAAGTTGTGAAGCCCTGGCCAGTTCCGGACGCAACTCGTCGGCTATCACGTCGAGGTGAACTGTCTCGAATTCGACGGCGGCGCGCAGCGCTGGTTTGAAGGCCTCCCAATTCCGCGGTTCGGCGAAGGGAAGGCGATCGGTGCGGCGTTGCAGGATCGCGTCGGCCCGGCGGCGATGGCCATCGGTGACCAGGCTTATTGGGCTGAAATCAAGCGTCGCGAGATGATCCGGTCTGTTCGGGTTGGGAAATCTGTGGGTGTTGGCGGCCCACCCAGCTGCCGCGATCGCGACGCGTAGATGGTCGAGCACAGCGCCGCAGCTGATATTGGCCTCCCGCCCCGACTTGTCGGTCGAGTAGAGAATCCGGCTGCGATCCAGGTACAGGTGCAGTCCCTCCCCATCGGCGACCCATTTCCAGGGCTGGCTGTTGTGCAAGGACGGGGCCCGGCACGCCAACTGCACCGCGGCCCTGACTGTCTCGGCATCCAACAATGTATCGGGCATGATAGACCTCCGGTTACTGTCTGCGTCGATCGTGGAACACGCCGGCCGACGGCGCCAGGGTCATTGGTCATCGACTGCGAGCGCCGTTGGGCACTCGCCGGCCGCGTACCTGACCGCTCCGAGAACCAATCGCGTTAGGCTGAGTCATGTCCGCCGACGGCGATCCGGTGACTGTGCTGAGCGAAGACGAGAGCTGGAGCTTGCTATCAAGGGTGTCTCTGGGCCGATTGGTCACGTGCCTGGGCGGGCAACCGGAGATCTTCCCGGTCAACTTCGCCATCCAACGCCGGACGGTGCTCTTCCGAACTGCCCAGGGCACCAAGTTGTTTAGCGCTGTGATGACCGACCGTGTGGTTTTCGAGGCCGACGACCATACCGTCGCCGAAGGGTGGAGCGTGATCGTCAAGGGCAGGGCGCATTTGCTGTCCGCCACTGCCGAGATCCTAGACGCGCAAGAAGCGCAGTTGCTGTCGTGGACCACGACGTTGAAGCCGCTCTACGTACGGCTGATCGCCTTGGAGATCACCGGCCGGCGATTCAAGTTCGGTCCGGAGTGAGATGACGAATCCACCTTCGCATGACGCCCGCGTTGACGCGTGGCTTGAGAACAAACGCGACCGTCCACTCGCGACAGCTGTTCCAAGAGTTGCCGGCTCAGCGGGCGGCCCAGTCCTTGGCGCGCTCGAGTTCGTCGAGGCGGAACAGGGCGAGCTCGCCGGGGACCATCCACGCCAGCGCGTGCAGGGTGTGGGCAACCCATTCCTTGTCGGTCACCACCGCGATTCGCTTGAACGCCGAATGGTGCTGGAAGAGGGCTCCAAAGCCCAGCTTTAGGTCCTCGGCCAGTCCGCCGGGCCCGAAGCCTTCGTAATCGGACGCGATGACCTCCACAATCCTGATTTCCCCGGCGTTCAGCAGCTCCTCCATAGCGGGCTTGAACTCCCGCAAGTCGTCACCACGCAGCCGACCCGACACCCGAATGCCGGTCACTCCCTCCGGCATGTCCGGCAGTACCTCGATCATTGATTTCTCCTTTGTATCGATAGCGCGTTGTGACCTCAAAAGGTCGTTGCACACCGAACGAGATTATTTGCGGCCGGCGCCCGCGAATCGGCCGCGGCGCTGATCAAGGGTCCACTCTCGACGTCGCCTCTCGATCTATTCCCCAGGAACAGCATCGAACTCGTTGCGAATCAACGGGTTTCACGCGATTCACGCGGCATGCGGAAGTTCATCGGTGGTTGATGTTTCCGCCGACGCCTTCGGATGCCTTGGTGTGGGCCTCCAGCCGACGTAGGTCAGGTACAACCCGACCACTGCGAGCCCGATGCTTACACCGATCCACAACGGCGCCAAGCCAATCGTGGCATCGGCCGCCTTCACAAAAAAGGCCGGGAATGCCAGTAGTACCAACCCGCGCAGCGCGATCATCCAGCCCAGTAGGGAGACCATAATTGCCGCTGCGCCACGCCAATACGGGTGAAGCGCGATGACCACAAGGCCGATCAAGAGCACGAGGGCACCGGTCACCCAAACCGATGCGGAATTCGACTCGAAATCAGAGACCAACGCTCGCATCTCCGATGCGCGGGCCACCACGGCGATTCCGAGGATACCCACAAACGGGCCGAGAACGCGGGCGAACATGCGCGTTCTCGGCAGCACCTGTGTCGAGCTCATTTGTCGTACCTCCTGAGAGCCCCTGACGTCTATGTGACGAAAGGACGGCTAGATACTTCAAGCTGAGCACTCGACGGAAGTCCGCGAAAGGGACTAAAGCCCCGCACGCCGATTACATTCGTCGCGAATCTGGCGGCCCGGTGCGCGCAGCGCCGTTTCGGCGTCCCGACGCTCCCAACGGGATTGACGAGCGACTCAGTGTCGACATGGTTGAGGAGGATAAAGCGCCTGGCGCAGAACGGCTTTCCCAGTTCGCACAATTGACCGACGCCGAGGTCGATGCCGTGGCCTGCCAGTTTCTGAACTCGCCCTACGCCGACCACGACACGTATTCCGAGGGGCGCTGGATAGGCGACTCGAGGGGTTTCTTCGTCGTCGCGACCTTTCTGGCCTGCTGAGATGGCGATGCGTACGATTTCATCCTTGACCGTGTCATGGCCCATATCGGCCATCAAATACCAGGTGAAGGGCCTTATTGACGGCCGATCAGTACGGCCTTAAGGTCGATCGGTGGCTTCATTACTCAGGCCACGGTCGGGCACCATCACGACCTTAGTCGGGTCCGCTGTGGAGGGCGACCTGCTTCGCCACGACCCAGTGTTCTACGGGGGCGAAAGCGACTGTCGAACTTTCGTGCTCAAGTTAATCATCCGCCCTGCGTTCGGCTGCGAACTGGCACGTGCCCTGTTGGTGTCGCAGCCGCGTCGTCGACTGCAGGGCCCGACGTTGCCGTGGAGGCCCTGCGTCGAATGACGAGCGATGACGATCCATCAATGTTTGCTGTCCTTGGTCAGCAGGGAATTGTAGGCAGGATGCAAGAGCAGCTCGATGAGTTGCTGGCCGCGCGCGACCAAATGGAACATCTGCTGCGCGTGATCGTCGAGATCGGCTCGGATCTCGATCTCGACGCCACGCTGCGCCGGATTGTCCTCTCGGCGAGGGAGCTGACCTCTGCCCCTTATGGCGCTTTGGCGGTACGTGATTCCAAGGGCGTGCTGCTCTCCTTTGTCCATTCAGGAATAGACGACGACACAGCTCGCCGGATCGGGCATCTGCCGGTCGGCAAGGGCGTTTTAGGTGTTTCATTAATCGAAACCCCGGCATTGCGTCTAGACGATCTGACGATGCACCCGGCCGCGTGCGGCTTTCCCGAACACCATCCACCGATGCGCGCTTTTATCGGAGTGCCAATCACGATCCGGGGGACCGTGTTCGGCAGCCTGTATCTGACCCATGTCGATACGGGGCGAGCGTTTTCTGAATCTGACGAGTTCGCTGCGCGCGCGTTGGCGTTTGCGGCATCCGTTGCAATCGACAATGCGCGAATATTCGAACGCGAGCGGGCATCGGTGAAGTGGATGGAGGCGAGCCGCGAGATCACCACAGCGCTTCTGTCAACCGAGGACCCGCACCGACGGCCGTTGCAGTTGATCGCCGAACGGGCATGCGCGCTGACCGACGCTGAGCAGGTGATCGTGCTCGTTCCAAGCGACGCCGAGCTGCCGTCCGACGAAGTCGAGACGTTGATTGTGTCCGCCGCTGTAGGTCTGCACGCCGATGAGGTAGTCGGTCAACAGATTCCGGTGGACAGCTCCACCTCGGGGACCGTTTTTCGTTCGGGCGAGTCACTGATCACCGAGGCATTGAGATATCCAATCCAGGCATTCACTGACGTCGGGCAGCGTTCTGCGATTGTGATGCCGCTGCGCGGCCACGACGATGTCGCCGGGGTGATCGCGGTTGCCCGCGGCGTGGACCAGTCGCCGTTCGACAGCACCGATCTCGACTTGGTGAGTGGTTTCGCTACTCACGCCGCGATAGCGCTCATGCTCTCGTCTAGCCGCGAGCAAGCGCGGCAGCTGACCATTCTGACCGAGCGCGAGCGCATTGCATACGACTTACATGACCATGTCATCCAGAGGCTGTTCGCCACAGGAATGGATTTACAGGGCACGCTGGCGCGGGCCCGCTCACCGGAGGTGATCGACAGGCTCTCCCACACGCTCGATGATCTGCAGGCCATCATCGAGGAGATCCGCACCGCCATCTTCCAGCTCACTGCCCGAAGGGAGGATGGCGGCCTTCGGCTCCGAATTCAGCGCGTGGTGGCCGATCTGACCGAGAACCGCGACATTGTCACCACCGTGCGCATATTCGGACCGTTATCCGTCGTTGGCCGCGAACTTGCAGAGCACGCCGAAGCCGTCGCCGCAGAGGCCATCAGCAACGCTGTTCGCCACTCCGGCGGGTCCCGGCTGACCGTCGAGGTCGAAGTCGCCGACATGTTCACCCTCGACGTCACCGACGATGGCTCCGGGGTGCCCGCCGACAACCAGCGTCACAGCGGCTTGGCGAACATGGCGCGCCGCGCCGAACAACTCGGCGGCAGTTGCGAGATCAGCAGCCCACCCGGCGGCGGCACCCGGGTTCATTGGATCGCTCCGCTCACCGATCTCTGAATTCCTGCGTACGGCTTGCTGTGGCGTTGCCCGACGCACGGTTGGTGGTGGTCCATGCAGCGCCGTGCCGAATACGAGTGGCTGGCCGAGCCGGAATGGCACAAAGTCCTACCAGGTCGGGGGCTACTTGCTCTCGTCCCGTCAGCTTGATTGCTGCGATCGTTGGTAGACCCCATTAGTCGGAAGGCACGATCGCCATGGACGCAGACTTTCCCGATGCCGGCACAATCCGAACGGTTCTGGCTCTGGCATGTAGAGCTCCCTCAGTCCATAACACCCAGCCATGGCGGTGGCTTGTTGGTGCTGAAAGCCTGCATCTCTACGCTGACGCCGACCGGCGACTCCCGAACACCGATCCAGATGGCAGAGACATGATCCTGAGTTGCGGTGCGGTGCTGCATCATTGCATTGCAGCTTTCGCGGCTGTGGGCTGGCGGGCCAAGGTGGCTCGCTTGCCCAATCCGTATGACCCGAATCACCTTGCTGCCATCGAATTGTCGCGGTCTACCGTTGACGTCCCTGAGGTAGCGCTTGCCGCGGCGATACCGCGGCGGCGAACTGACCGGCGCCACTACAGTTCCTGGCCAGTATCGGTGGGTGATATCGCTGTGATGGCGGCGCGATGTGCTCGTAATGGAGTGACGCTATGCCAAGTGGAAGATACCGACAGGTTGAAAAATATTGTGGCTGAATCTGTCTGGGATCACATGACACATGACTACCTCGTCGAGCTTGCAGCGTGGAGCGGGCGTTACGCGGCGAGCGCCGGGGTGCCGGCCCGCAACACGCCGAAATCTGACCCGACGGCGAAACTACCGAGTCGGCTTTTTGCCGGTCCCGCGCTGGCGATGCCGGCGAGCTCATCGTCCGCTCAGGACAATGCCGTAGTCCTTGCCCTCGGCACTCGGGCCGATGATCGGTTGGCTCGGCTGCGCGCCGGGGAGGCCACGAGCGTCGTGCTTCTCTCCGCCACCGCGATGGGCTTGGCTAGTTGCCCGGTCACTGAGCCGCTTGAGGTCGCTGAAACTCGCCAGGCGGTGCGCTCCGACATCTTTGGTGATAGCTGCTATCCGCAGATGCTGCTGCGCGTGGGTTGGGCGCAAATCAATTCCGACCCCTTACCGGCGACACCGCGACGCGAACTCGCTGATTTCGTCGGGTGGATGAGTGGCCGCGACCCGAACGCTGACTAGTTTTCTGGCCGCCGAATTTTGATGAATGATTTCTCTCGCGTCGCGCGCTCTCAGCAAGCTTCGGTGACACAACGTGTTTCGGCTTGCCGAGCCGGTAGGTACCGGTAGACGGCGCTACTTTATTAGGCGTACGCGGGCCGGCGATCGGGTAGGGTCCAGCGACCCGATATCGGGGACCAAAGACTCTGGCGGCCCACCTTCACATGCATGAATGTCGTAGCTACGGCGGAGGCGGGTGAAACCATGATCAAAATGATGTCGGACACCAAGGTGATCGCGACGGCAGTCGAGTTGGCTTGCCATGCGCCCTCGCTGCACAACAGCCAGCCATGGAAGTGGGTGGCCAGCGGCTCGAGTGTCAATCTATTTGTTGACCCACTCCGAATGGTGACAGCGACCGACAAGTCCGGTCGCGAAGCGATCATCAGTTGTGGCGCCGCGCTAGATCACTTCCGGGTCGCATTGGCCGCTGTCGGCTGGGACGTCAATGTCGAACAGTTTCCCAACCCCAACAACCGCGACCACCTCGCTTCGATGGACTTCACGTCAATCGACTACGTAGCGCCGGCGCGAAGTGACCGCGCCGCAGCGATACTGCGACGCCGGACCAGCCGATTGCCGTTTCGCGCGCCAAAACACTGGGCAGCGTTCGAGCCCGTACTGCGCAGCTCATTCGACAACGATCTGGTGCTTCTTGACGTATTGCATGACGACGCCCGCCCGCGGTTGGCGGAAGCTGCGCGACTCACCGAAGCCCTGCGACGTTACGACGATGCCTACGACCATGAATTGCGTTGGTGGACAGCCCGTTCAACGGCGTCAGAAGGTATACCCCAGAGCGCACTGCCGTCGGAATCGGACGCTCGAAGAGTCGACGTCAATCGTCGGTTTCCTACGGACCCCTACGAGCGGAGCTCTGCGGGCACCTATGACCAGGCGCAGATCGTGGTGCTGTCCACCACGTCGGACACACGGATCGATGCGCTCAATTGCGGTGAGGCACTCTCGTCGATCTTGCTGGAATGCACGATGGCCGGGTTGGCAACGTGCCCGGTAACCCACGTCACTGAATTGGAAAGCAGTCGGGAGATCATCAGCGACCTCACCAGCGATGGGGCGGCTGTTCCTCAGGTTTTGCTTCGAATCGGCATCGAGCCGGAAGGCGAGTTGACCCCACCGCCGTCGCCGCGGCGCCCATTGGACGAAGTGCTGCAGATCCGTCGCTAGGAGCGGCCCTTGACGGCGAAATCTCTATGTCCAAACGCGAATCTGGTGAGTTGCGAAATGATTTCTCATGCCAGGATTCCCGAACCTACGCAGGTAAACCGCTATGAATAGCTCATCGTCGCCAGTTCGCCGTTCGGTAGTCGACTCTCCTGCACGTCGGACATGCAACGGTCACAAACCGAGCGCGTCGCAGACGTGGTTTCGGCCACACGGCAAGCTGCCGATTCAACTGACGAATTCAACGATTGGCCGACTATTGAAGATATGGGACATTGAGATCGGTTTTACGAACGTCGCTGCGGCCATCAGGAAGAAGGACTCGACATGGTTAAGGTTTTCTTGGTCGATGACCATGAGGTCGTCCGTCGGGGCCTCGCCGATCTGCTCGCGTCTGATCCTGACCTCGAAGTCGTAGGCGATGCCGGTTCGGTGTCCCAAGCGATGGCACGGATACCGGCGGCTCAACCCGATGTCGCCGTGCTTGACGTGCGTCTTCCGGACGGCAATGGAATCGAATTGTGCCGCGACTTGCTGTCCGAGCTGCCGGAGCTGCGGTGTCTGATGCTGACGTCGTTCACCTCCGATGAAGCCATGCTCGAGGCGATTCTGGCAGGAGCCAGCGGTTACGTCGTCAAGGACATCAGAGGTATGGAACTGGCTCAGGCGATCAAGGACGTAGGTGCCGGCAAATCATTGCTGGATAACCGAGCGGCAGCGGCGTTGATGGCTAATCTCCGGGGCGCCGCGGCGCACAAGGATCCATTGGCTGGCTTGACCGAGCGAGAACGAACGCTGTTGGAACTGCTCAGCGAGGGCCTGACCAACAGACAGATCGCTGCACGAATGTTTCTGGCCGAAAAAACGGTGAAGAACTACGTATCTCGGGTGCTGGCCAAACTGGGCATGGAACGGCGGACGCAAGCCGCAGTATTCGCATCGAAGTTGGATCGACGTTCTGCTCCGCCGAGCACCGCCATATAAGACTTTTGGTGTGCCGCAAGGCCAGACATCTCAGAACCAGAAATCGTCCGGCTCGTGAGCCAACGAAGGTCTCATGTCTATCTGGTTGGGGACTAAAGCCTCACGACCGGCAGACGAGTTCGGCCATAACGTTTTGCTGACTGAAGGAGATCGAAATGTCGCACAGCGTGAAGCGTTATGGCATCGTCGTCGGGGTTGACGGATCGGCTGCGTCATACGCCGCCGTCAGTTGGGCAGCGTATGAAGCCGCAATGCGGAATGTCCCACTGACGCTTGCTTTTATGTTCAAGCCGTTCGTTCAGACGTATCCGCAGATACCGATGCCGCCTGGAGTCGCCGAATTTCAGCAAGAAGACGGGCGAGAGGCGCTGGAACAGGCGGTCAAGATCGCCAAAGATGCCGTTGCGGCTGACCAGAAGATCGCAATTGCAAGCGCGGTGAAGTGCTCGCCGCCGGTGCCGACGCTGGTCGAGATGTCCGACGAGGCCGAGATGATCGCCGTTGGCTCCAACGGCCGCGGCGCGGTGGGCCGGATATTACTGGGTTCCGTCAGTTCGGGCGTGGCGCGCAGCGCGAGGTGTCCAGTCGCGGTCATCCGCGCCGAAGCGTCGCTGCTGCCGCACCCCAGTCAAGCCCCCGTCGTCGTGGGAATCGATTGCTCGCCGGTGTCCGAGTTGGCCCTGGCGATTGCCTTCGAGGAAGCGTCGTTTCGTGGTGTTCAGCTGACGGCGTTGTACGCGTGGAGTGACGCCGCCGTATACCAAGTGCCATGGTTTGACTGGCCGTCGGAGGCGGAGCGGAGCCTGGCCGAGTATCTGGCCGGCTGGCAAGAGCGCTATCCCGACGTAAAGGTGCGCCGGGTCGTGGTTCTAGATCACCCGGGACGGGCGTTGATCGAAGAGTCGGAGTCCGCGCAGCTCGTGGTCGTGGGCAGCCACGGCCGGGGCGGTGTGACCGGGATGCTGCTGGGCTCGGTCAGCAATGCCGTCCTGCATTCGGTCCATACGCCGGTGATCGTGGCGCGTCCGTCCAAGTAGGTCGTTGGTTAGACCGCGCTATGGTGCGAAATCAAACGCCCGAAGGAGTTGGTGTGACGTCGAAGTCGACTGCCGGCCTTTGGATCTCGCGGCTGCGCTGGTTCGTTGAACCGGCGCTCGTCGTGTGCACGGTGGGTGGTTTGGCCGTCGGTGGAATCGCCTGGCTGGCCGGTTGGCGCGGCGTCGCCGACGGCTGCTGGATCGCTGCCACGGCACTCGCGATCGTCCCGGCGCTGGCGTGGGTGTTGGTTGCGTTGCGCAGCGGACGTCTCGGCGTCGACGTTATCGCGGTGCTGTCGCTGGTCGGCGCCCTCTTGGTTGGCGAATATCTTGCCGGCGCATTGATTGCGGTGATGCTTGCAAGTGGTCGCGCGCTGGACGCCGCAGCCGAACGTCGTGCGTCACGGGATCTGCGGGCGCTGCTCGAGCGTGCGCCTCGGTTCGCACGGCGACGTATTGGGGCGCGGGTCACGGCGATACCGGTGGCGGATGTAGCCGTGAACGACATTGTGGTCGTCGGGCCCGGCGAGGTGGTGCCGGTGGACGGGCGCGTTGTCGATGTCGTTGCCCTGCTGGATGAGTCGGCGTTGACAGGCGAACCGCTTCAGGTCGAACGGGCGGTCGGCGAACTTGTCCGTAGCGGTGTTGTCAACGCCGCCAGTGCCTTTGAACTGCGCGCCACCGCGACCGCGGCCGACAGCACATATGCCGGCATTGTGCGCTTGGCTCAGCAGGCCGGTGCCGATGCTGCGCCTATCGTGCGGTTGGCCGACCGCTTCGCGGCGTGGTTTCTTCCGCTGGTACTGGTGCTGGCCGGGGTGGCATGGTTGGCGAGCGGGTCAGCTGTCCGAGGGGTTGCGGTGCTGGTGGTGGCTACTCCATGTCCGTTGCTACTGGCCGCGCCCGTGGCGATTGTCTCCGGTTTGTCCCGGGCGTCCCGCGCGGGCGTCGTCGTCCGCGGCGGAGGTGCGTTGGAGAAGCTGGGCCACGCAACGACTTTGGCGATGGACAAGACCGGCACCTTGACGACTGGCCGTCCGGCGGTCATCGACGTCGTGGCCGCGCCTGGCCGCGTCGTGACCGCGATACTGCAGTTGGCCGCTTCGGTCGATCAGCTGTCGCCGCATGTATTGGCCGAGGCCATCGTCACTGAAGCGCTCAACCGAGGTTTGCAGCTGTCGCTGCCCACCAATGTGGTCGAGGAGCCGGGCCGCGGTGTGACCGCGACCATCGACGGGCACCGAGTCACCGTCGGTAAGCTGCCGGGCGACAGCGTGACAAGCACGTGGGCGCGAGCCGCGCTCAATCGCGCCCGACTGGACGGCGCGGCGATCGCCTGGGTATGCGTCGACGACCAGCCGGCGGGTGCGGTGTTGTTGCGGGATCCGTTGCGCAGGGACGCGCCGCGCACCGTGCGGAGATTGCGTCAGGCTGGCCTGAACCGGTTGATCCTGCTCACAGGCGACCGAGCCGAGCCAACCCGGGAGGTCGCCGCCATCCTGGGCCTGGACGAGGTCTATACCAACCAGACCCCTGCGGACAAGTGCGCCGCCGTCCGTGCTGAAACCGACCGAGCAATAACGGTCATGGTGGGTGACGGCGTCAACGACGCTCCCGCGCTGGCGGCGGCCACAGTCGGGGTGGCAATGGGCGCACGTGGAGCCACCGCGTCCTCGGAGGCGGCTGACATTGTCTTGACCACCAACCGGCTGGAGCGGCTGGCCGACGCAATGGACATCGCCCGATGGTCACGACGCATCGCCATGCAAAGTGCCGTCGCCGGCATGACCTTTTCGTTGTTGGCCATGACGATCGCCGCGCTCGGATATTTGCCGCCCGCAGCGGGCGCGCTGCTGCAGGAGGGCATCGATCTCGCGGTGATCCTCAATGCGCTGCGGGCAATGCGTGCTAACCCGGACACCGTGCGGCAGTTGGCCGAGAGAACCGAGCAGCTGCTTCTCCGCTTCGCCGCCGAACACGACCAGCTCCGCGACACCGTTGGATTGCTGCGCACGACTGCCGATCGGCTGGTCGCCGGGCCGGAAAGCGCCGCACTGGAGTCGCTCACGGCCGCGCATACGTTGCTGACCGAGCGGATCCTGCCTCACGAAATAGCGGAGGAAACTCAGCTTTATCCAGCCCTCGCAGGCCCACTGGGCGGGAGCGAGGCCACCGCCACGATGAGTCGCATGCATGCGGAAATCCGACGGCTTTCCGATCGTATCGGCACCCATCTGGCGCTGGCGCAGGCGGCGGGCGCGGTACAGCAAGACCAAATGGATGACCTGCTGGCCTGTCTGTACGGGCTGTATGCGCTACTACGGTTGCACTTCGTCCAGGAAGAAGAGAGCTACTTCACCCTCGCAGAGTATGACGACGAGGTCTCCGAAAAACTGTCCGCTCAAGGGCAGCCGGGCTCGAAAGCCGCAGCGACTACATAATTCCTCCTAGACCGGACTGTCGCGGGCGTGCCGGCCGATACAACGAAGGTCTCAGGTCTATGCGGTTGGGGACTAAAGTCTCACGACCGAAGACCGCACGGAGCAATAGCGTTGGTGGCGACTGAGGAGAAAGAAATGTCTACCACCGCCAAGCGTTACGGCATCGTTGTAGGGGTCGACGGTTCGGCCGCAGCTAATGCTGGCGTCTTTTGGGCGGCTCGAGAAGCGGCGATGCGGCATCTCCCGGTGACATTGGTCCATATGGCCAAGATTGCCGGAGACGCTGTGCCGCGCACCCGGAAACTCACAACGTCGTGTCAGCTGAAATGTTCGCCTCCGGTGCCGACGCCGACCGAGATGTCCGACAAGGCGGAAATGGTCGTCGTAGCCTCCAACGGGCGCGGCGGCATGAGTGGCATGTTGCTCGGTTCGGTCAGCAACGCCGTCGGCCACTCCATCACTACCCCGCTAATCGTGGCGCGCGCGAATTAAAGTCATGGAGGCCACGATCGCCGCCGACGCATCCGCCGATATACCGATGGCTGCGGCGCCCTACGCCGACGTACGCGAAACCCACACGGGTTTGGTGATATTGGCCGCTGATCGCGCATACAAGGCGAAGAAACCGGTGTTAACGGACTTCCTGGATTTCCGCACCCCCGCGCAGCGCGAACGTGCATGCCATCGCGAAGTCGAGCTGAACAGCCGGCTCTCTCCTTCCAGCTACCTTGGGGTGGCGCATCTCAGCGATCCCTCCGGAGGTCCTGCCGAGCCGATCGTCGTCATGCGGCGTTATGACGACCGTGACCGGTTGACGTCCATGGCTACAAGCGATCACCCTGGCATTTTAGGTGTGCTGGACACCATCGCCGGCGTGCTGGCGCGCTTTCACGGGCGTGCCGATCGCAGCCCGTTGATTGACTGCCAAGGCAGCGTAGACGCGATCGAGCGACGCTGGCGCGATAATTTGTCAGAGATCCAGCGCCACGTGGGCATGGAGATTTCGGGAGTCTCAGACGAGACGATCGAGCAGATCGGGCGCCTCGCCTCCAGCTATATCGCCGGCCGGGCACCTCTTTTCGCGAACCGGATCGAAAATTATTGCATTGTCGACGGCCACGGCGATCTGCTCGCCGATGACATTTTCTGGGTGAACGGTGCGCCAGCTCTGCTCGACTGCCTGGAATTCGACGACGAACTCCGGTACGTCGACTGCATCGATGACGCCGCGTTCCTCGCGATGGACCTGGAGTTCTTGGGCCGCAAAGACCTTGGTGACCACTTTCTCGAGCGCTACGTTGCCCGCTCCGCCGAGACAGCCCCCTCTTCGCTGCTGGATTTCTACATCGCCTATCGCGCTGTCGTGCGGGCAAAGGTCGACTGTGTGCGACTGTCGCAGGGAAATCAGGAAGCCGCCGCAGATGCCATGCGGCACTTCGCCATTGCAGCCGGGCACCTGCAGGATGGGGCGGTTCGGCTGGCCCTCATCGGTGGAGGGCCGGGCACCGGAAAGTCGACCCTTGCGCATGCGCTCGCGAAAACCACTGGAGCACTGATTATCTCAACAGACAATGTCCGGCGCGAGTTGCGGGATTCGGGCGCCATCAGCGGGGACCCGGGCATCCTGCATAGCGGACTGTACAGCCTTGACAACGTCGCGACCGTGTATGAAGTAGTGCTGCGGCGAGCGCATCGGTTTTTAGGCAGTGGGCAATCCGTAATTCTCGACGGCACGTGGCGCGATCCCGGAATGCGCGCAGCTGCCAGGAACGTTGCGGCACAGACGCATTCGGCCCTGGTGGAACTTAGGTGCTCAGCGGCGACTGCCGCAACTGCCGAACGAATCACCGCAAGGCAGCCCGGTAACTCGGATGCGACACCGGAGATTGCGGCAGAGCTGGCGGCCCGGCACGACCAGTGGGATACCGCGCACCGGCTGGATACTTCTCGGCTGCTCGAGGACTCGCTGCGAGAAGCTCACGAAACTTGGCGTCGAGCGATGTAAAAGGAGTAAGAAATGTCAACGAGTACGCGCGCGACGAACTACGTCGCGAACATATCGAAATTGCGTCTCAGCAATGCCGAAGAGGCCGGCGGCAAGGGTGCGAACATGGGCGAGCTGGTAGCCGCAGGGCTCCCGGTTCCGCCTGGGTTCGTCTTGATGCGCAGCGGCTATCTGGCGGCGATGCAGGCGGGCGGGGTTGACACCGAGCTCGCCGCCCTGCACCGCGAGGCGCTGGCCCAAGTGGACAACAGTGCCCGCCTGGCTGAACTCTGCCAACGAATGCAGAGCCTGGTAATTAAGGCGGGTGTCAGCGATGACGTGCGCGACCAACTGCTCCATTCGTATCGAGACCTGGGCGCGAACTGCGTTGTGGCCGTGCGGTCTTCGGCGACCGGCGAGGACGGCCGCGACGCGTCGTTCGCCGGGATGAATCAGACGGTTACCAATGTGACCGGTGAGGATGCGCTGATCGACGCCGTCACGCGATGCTGGGCCTCACTGTTCACCCCGCGGGTGGTCACCTACCGCGCCAGCCGCGGTTTCCTCGCCGATCCCGCGATGGCCGTGGTCGTCCAGCAGATGATCGCGTCCGAGCAGTCCGGGGTCGCGTTCACCACTGACCCCAGCACGGGGCAGAAAGACCACATTGTGATCGAAGCCGCTCTGGGCCTCGGCGAGGTCGTGGTGTCGGGAAAGGTCCAGCCGGACACGTACGTCGTCGCCAAAAAGACCCTGAAAGTACTCGACGTAAAAATCGGTTATCAGGCATTCAAGATCGAGCGCGGTCCGGACGGCCACGACATCGTCGTGGAATTGGATCCTGCACAGGCGAAAGGGCGCGTCCTGGATGACGACTCGCTCCGCCGTATCGCCGAACTTGCAATCGCCACCGAAACGCACCATGGTTGCCCACAAGATATCGAATGGGCAATCGCCGCCGGCGAGACGTGGTTGGTGCAAGCCAGACCCATAACCACCCTGGGCCACGACACATCCGAGGATTCGCAAAAAGCCAGTGCGCTGGTTCGCGGACTGCCGGCGGCGCCCGGTACCGCGTCCGGTCGGGTACGGGTGCTGCTTACCACGCAAGAGGGAAATCGCTTGCATGACAACGAAGTTCTGGTCGCTCCGATGACCAACCCGGACTGGCTGCCGGCTATCCGGCGCGCGGCGGCGTTGGTGACCGAGACCGGTGGTATGACCTGCCACGCGGCCATCGTGGCCCGCGAGCTCAGGGTTCCCTGTGTGGTGGGTGCTCGTGGCGCGACCACTGCGCTGCACGACGGCCAAATGGTCACCGTTGACGGCGGTCGGGGAAACATCACGGCTGGACGCACCGAGCCCAAGGTGATGGTTTCGGCCGTCCAGCAGTCGGTGGGGGCTCCTGCGGTCATTACGACGGGCACCAAGATCTATGTCAACCTGGCCATGCCCGATTCGGCTGAGGCTGTTGCCGCGCAAGATGTGGACGGAGTGGGGCTGCTGCGCGCTGAGTTCATGCTTACTCAAGCACTTTCCGGACGACACCCGCGCGATCTCATCGCACAGGGCGAGCAGGACGTACTCGTCGATGCCATGGTGGCGTCCATCGGCCGCATCGCTTCGGCTTTCGGTACCAGGCCGGTCATCTACCGCGCTACCGACTTTCGCAGCAACGAGTTTCGTGGCTTGCGCGGCGGCGAAGAATATGAGCCCGTCGAACACAACCCGATGATCGGCTATCGCGGTTGCTACCGGTACATCAAAGAGCCTGACTTGTTCGGGTTAGAGTTGGCCGCATTGGCCCAGGTGCGCGAGCGCAATCCCAACGTGCATCTGATGATTCCGTTCGTCCGGACGCGGTGGGAATTAGAGGCCTGCCTGTCGCTGGTGGATGCGAGTCCGCTGGGATCTCAGCGCGGTTTGCATCGCTGGGTAATGGCCGAGGTCCCGTCGGTAATTTACTGGCTGCCTGAGTACATCGGTATGGGTGTGGACGGAGTGTCCATCGGCAGCAACGACCTCACCCAGCTAGTTCTCGGGGTTGACCGTGATTCCGACACATGCGCCGAACTGTTCGACGAATCCGACGGCGCAGTCCTCGATGCGATCGGTCGCATCATCGCGATAGCGCGCAAACACGGCATCACCTCGTCGCTCTGCGGTCAGGCGGCATCGACCAACCCGACTTTTGCCGAGCACCTGGTCCGCATAGGGATTACCTCGGTGTCAGTCAACCCGGATGCGGTCGCCGTCGCCAGGCGGACAGTTGCCGCGGCCGAGCGCCGGGTCCTACTGGAGTCAGCGCGAGCAGACAAGTAAGTCTGTCGGCAAGGAGGTGAGGCGCTGCGTCGGCATTGGCCGGTAGTGAAAGCTTCGGGCGAGAGGGCAAGCGCGCCGTCCGTGCCCGGCTAGCCGGCGCGGATGCAGACGGTCGCGATACCCGGCGCCATTCAACTTGTGGTGTTGAACAATGCCGCCGGCAAAATCCAGTCGCCGATGCGTCCCTTGCCGTCGTTCGCCGTCATGATCTCGACGAACCGGCGCGATCGCCCCGGACGTCGGCCAACAGGAAGTTTCGGGACAGATCGGGCGGGCCGTCTCCAGGCCACGCGACGGTGTCGATCACCCAAGACCCGACACATGTCCGGCGGACCCGTCCATACTCAGGTCGCTGACCTGCTGAATCTCTCCGGACCGACACAAACGGTGAATAAACAATGACCGGCACATTCAGCGGGACCGAAACCCCCCTGCCCAGTGCCCCCGGCACGACTCGAACGTGCGACCTAGGGATTAGAAGGTACTCGCCGCGTCCTCGTGCGCCTGCACGTTTGGGCTGGTCCGCAGACTGCTAGTTAACCGGAGGGCCAACGCGGCCAGCTGTTTCGTGCGCGAGCACGTGACTACGGTACGGCTATGGGTTGACTCCGGTACGGGCCCAATTCGCCCAACACGCCGGGGTGACGCCGGGGTCGCGGAGGGCCGGGGAGCGGTGCCTAAGCCCGCCCAAGCTGGCTTAGGCGAGGCATGTCGACATCCAGCAAACACGCTGGACTTCCTACAACCGCAACCGTGCTGCGCAGGTGGTCGCTATGGGTCGTCGAGACGCCCGCGGCGCTAGGCGAGCGGTGGGTTGTCCCTCAATCCTTGTGGAGCAGAAGGCTCGTCAGGGACTTTCTCGGCCCCTTCCGCACCCGCCGCAACATAGTTCTCGAACGGATCGGGTGGTTTGTCATCCTTGAACATGCCGAGGTGCGCACTCGGCAGCCACATCTTCGATGGCCAGTCTTCCTTTGTGTAGCAAGCTTTGCAGAGTTCGTGTAGTTCATCGGCACTGCCACGCCGCTCAAATTTTGCGTACGCTTGATGCACGGGATCCTGGTGCTCGACGTCGATCGCGACTACCGGGTAGGGCTTGCCGCTCCAAACTCCTTTGAGCTCAACGAAATCGAGCAGTTGAAGGTCGTCGACTGGGTACTGCTGACGACCTTTGTTCACGTGCAGGCTGAACATGGCGAATGCCACTTCGACCGACAGCGTGAAGTAACGCTCCGAGCACTTGCTCAGAACCCGGAATCCGGTGTCAAAGCTGGGGCCGAAGTAGTCGTACAAGTACTTCAGATCGTCCCTCGCCGTCTGCGCTGCGGCATTCCTCAACACAACATCGCCGTCGGAGTCCTCATATTCGGGCAGGCGCGGGATGCTGGAATAGCTGTCTGGGCCAGGGAATGTGGCGATGAAGGCACCGCCTTTCGTGCCCATCGGTGTGTCCTTGAGGTTGTCCTCGCGATACTTGCCGATCGCGGTTGTCCATGCACGCACGGCGTTGTAGACGTCTGCTTCGGAGCCCACTGCGCATGAGTAGATCAGCTCGTCGCCGATTGGCTTCCAAAGCTCGAATTTCAGGTCGCTGACCCTAGGGTCGGTCGCAGTGATGGTCGCGATTTGCTGCGGGAACTCGCGATAAAACTGGAGGAACACCTTCTGCCAAGGTGTTCCACCTGGTTTTCTCGGCAGCTGCTTGAAGTTCGTCGAGCCCGTGAGGTCGCACGACAAGAAGATCTTCGAAACGGTCTCGCCCGTCTCGGCGCTCACTAATGCGAGACGGCTTGAGCGCGAACTTCGGCGGCCTTCGGCGACACGTCAAACCGCGCGGCGAGCTTCCAGTAGTCGTCTCCGAGTTCGCCGAGCGCCTTGCGAAAGAGATCGGCCGGCATGAGTAGAGCGGATGCGAAGACATCCGCTTCAGTTTCTGCCCGATCATCGGAGCCTCTGCCGAACGTGATCTCTACCTCCAAACCGGGGTATTGATAGTGAAGGAAGTAGTGGCCGATTCCGCGCGCCGTGATGAACCTGTCTCGTCGCGATGAAGTGAAGTGCGGTACGAACACCGTGAAGTCGCCCGGGGATTTCACGTAAAGCGACTGATGATCGTCCGTGGCGTAGGCAACCTTGCCGCCAAGGATTGTTAAGAGACCATCGATGTCAGTCGGCCTCTGGTCGTCGAAGACTTTGTGATAGTTCCCGACTTGCTCTGCGTAGTCCTCGATCGCCCTGTTGCTCAGCAGTGACGGCTTGAACTTCTCGAGGGTGGCAAACAATCCACTCACCAGCCTTCCGTCAGTGTCTAGCTCCGCAAACCATCTTAGGTGGAGGAGATGTAATTCTAACGCTCGGACGCGCGGATGCGCGGTCATAGAGAGCGAAGCCGCGCGCCCACGCCTTTGTGACTACCGACACTTGACCCCGATTTGTCGATATGAGCTTAAGCGGCTCCAGTCAACATGGAATCAGGTGGTCCGACTGGTGGTCGATTCTTCCGCACCACGGACTCATAATCCGTTGGTCGCGGGTTCGAGCCCCGCCCGCCCCACAACCTGTTTGTGCAGCTAGATGCCTATTTTTGCGTCGCCCTTCCCGCCACGGTTTCGGCCGGAAACGGCG
>NZ_LZIJ01000007.1 GCF_001667115.1 Mycobacterium sp. 852002-51163_SCH5372311
TGCGGTCCATCGCAACCTCCATCGTTACCAAGTGGATCAAAAAGATCTCGTAGGAGATCTCCCCCAACCACACCATCGGCCGGCTCGCCAGCAGTCGGGAGTACCACCCTTGCACAGGAGGGTCGCCACCCAATGCCAACGGCGCCACCGCCAATGCCGCGATCGCAGCGTAGAAGACCGTCTTGTACAGGGCCTCGCTCAGCGACGCCGGCGACGTCGTCGGCGCCCCGGCGATCGGGGTAGAGACGATGAAGTAGCTGACGATCGCCAGCGGTATGGCGGCGAACGCGTAGCAGCGAACGCCCTTTGCCTGCAGCACGGTCAGCAGCATGCCGGCGAGGAACCATGCGAGGTAGGTGGGCAGCCACAGCCGGGCGCCGTCGGGAAACCAGTGGTCGGAGTGCACCAGAATCAACCATCCCGGGCTGATCAGCATCAGCACCGCCAAGGCGCCCAACAGCAGATTCGGCTGCCAGCGGCGCCGGCAGAGCAGCACCAGCAGCAGGTATGCCAGCAGCGGTAGCACCACGTAGAAGGCCGCCTCCACGGCCAGGCTCCACATTTGGGTAAGACCTTGGTGCAGATAGGCACCCAGGTAGCCGTCGGTGTAGATCTGCGTCAACGTGAGGTTGCGAATCAGCCCTTCCCAGCTGTGCCCGGGGTTGGGCCCCGCCTCGTGGTAGTCGTACAGCACGTAGGCGATGAGGTTGCGGATCAACCCTTCCCAGCTGTGCCGGGGATTGGGACCCGCATCGTGGAAGTGGTAAAGCACGTAGGCGAACAGCACGGTGATGACGTACGCGGGCATGATGCGCCGAATCCGGTGCCATGTGTAGCGGCTCAGCGACGGAGGCGGGCCGCCCGTGGCCGCCGACTTGACCCACGGGCGGAACAGCAGGAAACCGGACAGCACGAAGAAGATCGGCACGCCGATCTCCAGCCGGGCACTGACCAGGCCCCAATATCCTTGGACGTACTTGCCGGTGGTGTAGGCCGCATGGGTGCCGACGACCAGCAGCGCGGCGACCGCGCGGATACCGGTCAGCGACGCAACACGGTCCACATGGGAGGTCTGCTCGAGCCCGCCCTGGACGTCTTGTTCCTCGGAGAGCGTCATCCGGCGCGTTTCCGGCGTGGCTTGGCGCCGTCGCGGCTGCGGGTCTTGTCGGATTTCTCGGACGAACGCTCCGGCCGCAGGTTGATCAGCACACCCGAGATACGGGTCTGCTCAAGCTTTTTGAGCGTCCCTTTGGGCAATCTGGCGGGAAGCTCCACCAGGGAGAAATCCGGCCCGATGGCTATGTGGCCGAAGTCGCTGCGGTGCAGACCTCCCTCGTTGGCAATGGCGCCGACGATCGCGCCGGGGCCGATCTTGTGCCGCTTGCCAACGGATATTCGATAGGTGCCGAAGTCTCTTACCCGCCTTGGCTTTTCGGGACGGTCATCGCGGGTGCGTTGTTTGGGCCGGTCCGGTGGCGGCTCGGTCATCAGGAACGCTTCGCCGTCGCGGGACTGCAATGCCAGCGCCGCGGCGATGTCCGCCATCGGGACGTCGTGCTCACGTTCGTAGTCCTCGACCAGCTTGCGGAACAAGTCGATACCCGCGGCGCCCAGCGAATCGGTGATGGAATCGGAGAACTTCGCCACCCGCTGCGCGTTGACATCCTTGACGGTGGGAAGTTCTGTCTCGGTGAGCGTTTGGCGCGTCGCCTTTTCGATGGACTTGAGCAGGTGGCGCTCCCGCGGGGAGACGAACAGCAGCGCGGTTCCCGAACGCCCGGCCCGTCCGGTGCGGCCGATCCGGTGCACGTAGGACTCGGTGTCGTGCGGGATGTCGTAGTTGACCACGTGCGATATCCGGTCTACATCCAGGCCCCGGGCCGCCACGTCGGTGGCTACCAGGATGTCGATGCCTTTGGCGCCGCCGCCTTTCAGCGCGGCTATCGTCCGCTCCCGCTGCCCCTGGGGGATGTCGCCGTTGATGGCTGCGGCGGAAAACCCTCGGGCACGCAGCTTTTCGGCGACCTCTTCGGTGGCTTGCTTGGTACGCACGAAGACGATCATCGCCTCGAACGGCTCTACTTCGAGCACTCGCGTCAGCGCGTCCATCTTGCGTGGACCGGCGACCTGTATGTAGCGCTGTGAAATGTTCTCTGCGGTAGCAGTTTTTGCTTTGAACGTGACCTCGAACGGGTCGTGGAGGTATTTGGCGGTGATTTTGCGGATCGCCGGCGGCATGGTTGCCGAGAACAGCGCCACCTGTTTGTATTCCGGAGTTTCGGACAGGATGCGCTCGACGTCTTCAGCGAAGCCCATCGCGAGCATCTCGTCGGCCTCGTCGAGAACCAGGTAGTCCACCCGCGACAGGTCCAGGGTCCCGCGTTCGAGGTGGTCGATGACCCGGCCGGGAGTGCCGACCACCACCTGCGCACCGCGTTTCAGCCCGGCGAGTTGAACGGCGTAGGAGGATCCGCCATAGACCGGCAGCACGTTGATCTGGGGTAGATGGGCTCCGTAGCGACTGAACGCCTCGGCCACCTGCAGGGCCAGCTCACGCGTCGGGGCCAGCACCAGCGCCTGAGTTGCCTTGCTGGTGACGTCGATTCTTGACAGGATCGGTATCGCGAAGGCTGCCGTCTTCCCGGTGCCCGTCTGCGCCAGTCCCACCACGTCGGAACCGGCCATCAGCGCCGGAATCGTGGCCTCCTGGATGGCCGTGGGGGACTCGTAGCCGACATCGGCGACCGCCCGCAGGACCGAAGGGTGAATCTGCAGGTCGGCAAATGTCGCGGGCGGCGACTCCGGCGAATTATCCAAACGGGCCATTTGACCTCGCAGTCTACGGTGCGCGACCGGTGCCGTCGCGAGCGCGCGTGTCGGTACGGCGACACGCCGTTTCTTCTGTACATCTGGGCCCGCTCGCGGCGGGCCAATGCCCGCCACCCGGCCACGCCTGCCGCATCTGCCTCCACGATGACGGTACGGTGCTTCGATGTGTGGTCGTTACCTTGCCGCGCAGAGTTGTTGACGGGCCTATCCGCTGCCTTATGTCTCGCGCCGACGCTGACCGGGTGCGGTTCCGGGGACTCCACCGTCGCAAAGACGCCGCATCCAACCGCGTCGATCACCGCCCCCGCCGCGAGCGCGCCAGCACCGACGGTCGCCCCGTCCAGCAGCGCTTCGCCCCCTGACCCGTGTGCCGTCAACCTGGCTTCGCCGACGATCGCGAAAGTGGTCTCCGAGCTGCCGCGCGATCCGCGCAGTCATCAGTCCTGGAATCCGGAGCCCTTGGCGGGTAACTACAACGAGTGTGCCCAGCTGTCGGCGGTGGTGATCAAGGCCAACACGAACGGTGACCATCCCACCACCCGGGCGGTGATGTTCCATCTCGGCAAGTACATCCCGCAAGGGGTGCCCGACACCTACGGGTTCAACGGCATTGACACGTCGCAGTGCACCGGTGACACCGTCGCGTTGACCTATCCCAGCGGCGTCAACGGCTTGGGCACCCGGGTGAAGTTCCGGTGGAACGGCAACGGGGTCGAGCTCATTGCCAACACACCGGGCGCCTGATCCAGGCACCGGCTGATTGTCGGTGGGCTCACCTACAGTTGCTGCTGTGTTCGTCATAGGCGACAGACCTGCCCAAACGGTTGCCTACAGCGCGTCGGATCTCGCCGCCGCCGCACGATGCGAGTACGCCCTACTGCGGGATTTCGACGCAAAACTGGGCTGGGGCCCGGCCGTTGCCGTTACGGACGAACTGCTGGCGCGCACCGCCGCCCTGGGTGACGAGCATGAGCGCCGCCGGCTCGACCGCCTGCGTGAAGAGTTCGGCGGCGCGGTCGCGATCATCGGCCGGCCGCCGTACACGTTCGCGGGCTTGACGGCCGCCGCCGAGGCGACGCGGCGCGCCATCGTCAGCGACGCCCCGGTGGTCTACCAGGCCGCCGTGTTCGACGGGCGTTTCGTCGGATTCGCCGACTTCCTGGTCCGCGACGGCGGGCAATATCGGGTGGTCGACACCAAGCTGGCCCGCTCCGCAAAGGTCACCGCGTTGCTGCAGTTGGCCGCCTACGCGGACACCCTGGCCGACGCGGGCGTCGCGGTGGCACCGGAAGCCGAGCTGGAACTCGGCGACGGGACCGTCACACGCCACCGCCTGTGCGACCTGATCCCGGTTTATCGAGCCCAGCGCGCGCGGGTGCAGCGCCTCCTTGACGATCACTACGCGGCCGGTACCGCGGTGCGCTGGGACGACGAGCGGGTGGAAGCATGCCTGCGCTGTGACCTCTGTACCGAGCAGTTGCGCGCCGCCGACGACGTTCTGCTGGTCGCCGGAATGCGAATAAGCCAGCGCGAGAAGCTCATTGATGCGGGTATCACGACTATCGCCGAGCTGGCCGGCCGCCGCGGACCGGTGCCCAACCTGGCCTCCAGCGCGCTCGCCAACTTGACGGCACAGGCCAAGTTGCAAGTCCGGCAGCGTGACACCGGCATACCGCAATATGAGATCGCCGACCCGCAGCCGCTGACGCTGCTGCCCGAGCCGGACCCCGGTGACCTGTTCTTCGACTTCGAAGGGGATCCGCTGTGGACGGCGGACGGCCGCGAGTGGGGGCTGGAATATCTGTTCGGCGTCCTGGAAGCCGGGGCGGCCGGCACTTTCCGTCCGCTGTGGGCGCACAACCGGGTGGACGAACGCCAGGCCCTGATCGACTTCCTGGCGCTGGTGGCCAAGCGCCGCAAGCGGCGGCCGAACATGCACATCTACCACTACGCGCCGTACGAGAAGACGGCACTGCTGCGGCTGGCCGGACGGTACGGCGTCGGCGAGGACGAGGTCGACGACTTGCTGCGCAACGGCGTGTTGGTGGACCTCTACCCGTTGGTGCGCAAGAGCATTCGCATCGGAGCGGAGTCGTGCAGCCTGAAGGCGCTGGAGCCGCTGTACATGGGTAGCCAGTTGCGGTCCGGTGAGGTCACCACCGCCGCCGACTCCATCACCGGCTACGCGCGCTACTGCGATTTGCGCGACGAGGGCCGCCTCGACGAGGCCGCGACGATGCTCAAGGAAATCGAAGCCTACAACCATTACGACTGCCGGTCCACTCGTGAACTGCGCGATTGGCTGCTGATGCGCGCCTGGGAAGCCGGTGTCATTCCGGTTGGGGCTCAACCGGTTCCCGACTGCAGCCCCATCGACGGCCACGATCAACTGGCGACGACACTGGCGGCCTTCACCGGAGACGCCGCCGTCGGCGACCGCACGCCCGAGCAGACCGCGGTCGCTCTGGTCGCCGCGGCTCGCGGCTATCACCGCCGCGAGGACAAACCTTTTTGGTGGGCCCACTTCGACCGGCTGAATTTCCCGCTCGACGAATGGGCCGACAACACAGACGTTTTCGTGGCCAGCGAAGCTGAGGTGACCGTCGACTGGCACACGCCGCCACGAGCCCGCAAACCGCAGCGACGCCTGCGCCTGCGCGGTGAGCTGGCACGTGGCGACCTCAAGTCGGAGGTGTTCGCCCTTTACGAGCCGCCGGCACCGTCCGGGATGACCGACAGTCCGGACCGCCGGGCCGCGGGCACCGCTGTGGTCGTCGAAACGGACGACCCGAGCCTGCCCACCGAAGTGGTCATCGTGGAACGCATCGGCAAGGACGGCAACACCTTTCACCAGCTGCCCTTCGCGCTGACCCCCGGACCTCCCGTGCCGACCACGGCGCTGCGGGCTTCGATCGAGTCGACGGCTGCCATGGTGGCGAATGGGTTGCCGCAGCTCCCCCACACCGCACTGTTCGACATCCTGCTGCGCCGGCCGCCCCGCACCAGCAGTGGCGCCGGGCTGCCGCGCGGCACCGACACCGTCGGTGACATCACCGCTGCGCTGCTCGACCTGGATGCGTCGGACCTGGCCGTGCACGGGCCGCCGGGAACCGGTAAAACGTACACTGCCGCGCAGGTGATCACGCGGCTGGTCACTCAACGTGCTTGGCGCATCGGCGTTGTCGCGCAATCGCACGCCGCGGTGGAGAACGTGCTCGCCGACGTGATCGACGCCGGCCTGGATCCGCAGCGAGTTGCGAAGAAACCCCACGACCGTCGCGCTGCCCGTTGGCAGCAGATCGACAGCGACCACTACGCCACGTTCATTGCCGACACTGCGGGCTGTGTGATCGGCGGTACCGCATGGGATTTCGCCAATCCCAACCGGGTTCCGCCGGGCAGCCTGGATCTGTTGGTGATCGACGAGGCGGGCCAGTTCTGTCTGGCCAACACCATCGCGGTGGCACCTGCGGCCCGCAATTTGCTCCTGCTCGGAGACCCGCAGCAGCTGCCGCAGGTCAGCCAGGGCACTCATCCCGAACCGGTCGACAGATCGGCGTTGGATTGGCTGGTCGACGGCCAGCGCACGCTGCCCGACGAACGCGGCTACTTCCTGGACCGCTCGTATCGCATGCACCCGGCCGTCTGCGCCGCAGTGTCCACGCTGTCCTACGGCGGCAGACTCCATTCGCATGCCGAATGCACCGCTGCGCGCCACCTCGACGGACAGGAACCTGGAGTGCACGTCATTTCGGTTCGACACCAAGGTAATTCGGTCGACAGCCCGGAGGAAGCCGACGCCATCACCGCCCATATTCAACGTCTGCTGGGCGCCGCATGGACCGACGAACGCGGCACCCGGCCGTTGGCCGCCTCCGATGTGCTGGTGCTCGCGCCATACAACGCCCAAGTGGCGCTGCTGCGCCAGCGGTTGGCGACGGCCGGGCTCGGCGGGGTCCGCGCCGGAACGGTGGACAAGTTTCAGGGCGGCCAGGCCCCGGTGGTCTTCGTCTCGATGACCGCGTCATCGATCGCCGAGGTGCCACGCGGAATTTCGTTCCTGCTCAACAGGAATCGGCTCAATGTCGCCGTCAGCCGGGCACAGTGCGCGGCGATGATCGTGCGCTCGGAGCTGCTGACTGATTACCTGCCCGCCACGCCCGCCGGTTTGGTGGACCTGGGCGCGTTCCTGGCGCTGAGCGGACCACCGTAGGTCCGGCTTCAGCGGCCGCGGGACACGGGTTCGTCTGGGTCGGAACGCCGACGACGACCTCGCTGCGCCTCGCCTTCGACGCGCACCGGTCGCCCGTCTGCGTGGACGTCAGTGCCGTTGTGGACGAACCCAATCGGCGGATCCCAACCTACGGCCGGGCCGTGGCGCGTCACGTCATGCTGCCGTCGTACCGATGGTTGCACCCGCGGCGCGATGTCCGCCCGCTCCTCGGCGTCCGGTTCCCGCAGCAGTATGTACTCGACGTAGGGGTCGTCGTCGTCGCCATCATCCCAGTCGACGTCGTCATCCTCGGGTTCGCCAGCGCGCTTGAGGTCGACCAGCATCAGGGCGGCGACGACACCGAGCAAGCCGATGAACGCGGGCAGCAGCACCGATTGCGACATCGCCGCCGAGAACGGCTCGCGCAGGAACTCGGGCAGTTGCAGACCGCGCCGACCGGCCGTGGAAGCTCGGGCCGGCATTTCAGCGCTGATTCGCGACGTCATGAACGCGGCCATACCGGCGCTTCCGAGCACCGCTCCGAGCTGCCGGACCGCGTTGTACACCCCGGAGCTGGCTCCGGCGAGCTGCGGCGGCAGGTTGCGCGTCGCAGTCGCGGTCAGCGGCGACCACACAAACGCCATCCCGGCACCGATGCCGAGGAACGGCAACAGCAACCGCCAGATCGGCGTTCCCGGCGTCATTTCGGTGGACAGCCACGTCAGCGAGATCGCCAGCGCCGAAAAGCCGAAACCGAGTACCGGCAACGGGTGGTGCCTGTCGACGATGCGGCCGGCCAGCGGCGCCAGCACGCCGTTGGTGATCGCCATCGGTGCGATCAACAGGGCCGAGCGGGTCGGCGACAGCCCGCAAACCCCCTGCGCATAGAAGGCAACCGGCAGCATCATCGCCGTCGTCGCGAACGCGACAATCGCCACTCCGACGCTGCACAGGGTGAAGTCGCGGTCGGCGAAGATGCGCAGCGGGATCAGGGGTTCACCGGTATGTATGGACTGCCAGTACACGAACGCCACCATGAACCCGACCCCGGCGACGATCACCGCCCAGATGCCCGGATCCCACCCGGCGGCCTGGCCCTGCTGCAGCCCGAAGACGATGAGGAACATGCCCAAAGCGGACAAGGCGACGCCGATCAGGTCGAACTGGTGCGCCTGCACGGGCAGCGCCGGCACCAGCCACATTGCCAACGCCAGTCCGACGATGCCGATGGGGACGTTGACGAAGAAAATCCACTGCCAGCCCAAGCCGTCGACCAGTAGCCCGCCGGCCAGCGGACCCACGAGGCTGGCGACACCGGCCGTCGCGCCCCACAGGCTGGCAGCGACCCCGCGTCGCTCCGGAGGGAAGATCCGCGTGATCGTCGACAAGGTCTGCGGGGTGAGCACCCCGGCACCGACTCCCTGCACCACTCGAGCGGCGATGAGCATGGCCGCACTGCCCGACAGTCCGCACCACAGCGACGCGGCGGTGAACAGGGCCAGACCGATCAGGTAGAGGTTCTTGGGCCCGAACCGGTCACCGAGCCGGCCCGCAACCAGCAACACCACCGCGTACCCCAGTAGGTATGCGCTGGTCACCCAGACCACGGCGGCGTAGCCGGCGTGCAAGTCGGCCATGATGGTCGGATTTGCGATGGCGACGATGGTCGAGTCGACCATGATCATGAAGAAGCCGATCATCATCGCCCACAAGGTGTTCCAAGGACCTTTCGCGGGGTTTGCGTTCGACGGGTTCGTCGGATGGCTGAGCCCCGCGCGGCCCCCAAGCGCCCGGGGCCAGCGAGCCCAGGCCGTGGTCATGGATCCACCTCGTTCGTTCGCGATCTATTTGCGGCTACCGACAAGCAACTGCCCGCCGGCGGGAACCAATCCAAGACGGGACAGGCCCCGACCCCAAATGTGGCCGACAAACGGCCCGCGTCGTGATCGACCTTATCTCGCGGGCCGGCATCGTCCCAGGTGGGCAGAAGCCGGGCAGCGACGCGGAGGTTTTCGGCGGGGCACTTACTTGGCCGAATGAGCGTTAGCCTAGGGACTAGCTAGGGAGAATCCATTCCCAGGAGAGGAACATGAGCGCCCGACGGAGCAAGTCCAAGCCGGACCACTTGCCGGCCACTACAGACGGCCGACCCAAAGCGTCCGCGCGTGCATTGGCGCAGGTCATCGAGCGGAGCGCGCGGATACAGGGTCCGGCGGCGCAGGCTTACGTGGCCCGGCTGCGGCGTGCCCACCCGGCTGCGGGCCCCGCCGAAATCGCGTCCAAGCTGGAAAAGCGCTACCTGGCCGCGTTGACCGCCAGCGGTGCGGCGGTGGGTTCTGCGGCGACGTTCCCCGGCGTGGGCACCCTGACTGCACTTTCCGCGGGTGCCGGGGAGACGGTCTTCTTCCTGGAAGCCACCGCGCTGTTCGTGTTGGCGACGGCCGAGGTATACGGCATCCCGCTCGACCACCGGGAGCGACGTCGCGCGCTGGTGCTGGCCGTCCTGGTCGGAGACGACAGCAAGCGTGCCATCGGCGAACTGATCGGGCCCGGGCGCACCAACGGCGGCTGGCTGGCCGAGGGTATGGCTTCGCTGCCGATGTCGACGTTGGCCCGGCTGAACACCCGAATGCTCAAATACGCCGTCAAGCGGTACGCGGTGAAACGCGGCGCCTTGATGTTCGGCAAGATGCTTCCGGTCGGCGTCGGAGCGGCGGTCGGCGGCGTCGGCAACCGCATGGTGGCCAAGAAGATCGTCAACAATGCCCGCCAGGCGTTCGGTGTTCCGCCGGCCCGCTGGCCGGTCACCCTGCACCTGTTGCCGGCTGTCAACGAGGCCGGTTAGACCCGACGGTCGCGACCCGCGCAGCGTCCCCCAGTCTGCTCTCGCGGATTGCCGCAAAGCGTTAGCCTTTAGAAGTCGGCGATCTTCCGGGCCGCCGCGGGTGTGGGGGCATCCCGCCGGACGGGGTGCCGCAGATGGCAGCGCTTGCAGGATCTTGCCGGAAGCTTGCAGGCGATACTCGGAGCAAAGAATCGAGGCGAACAGCGGCCGTGAGCAACACAGGTTCACCATTCGGGCAAAACGAATGGCTGGTCGAGGAGATGTACCGCAAGTTCCGCGACGACCCTTCTTCGGTCGACCCGAGCTGGCACGAGTTCTTGGTTGACTACAACCCCGAAGCTCCGTCGGAACCCGCTACGGCCGGCGACGGGAAGCCGGCCCCGGCGGCCAAGCCCGCGACATCTTCCGCACCGGTGACCGAGCCGGCAAAGCCCGCCGCGACCCAAGCCACCCAAGCCGCCCCACCAACCCCACCCACGCAAACTGCCCCGGCCGCTCCGCCCACCCCGGCCGGCGGAAACGGCGCGTCCAGGCACGCCAAGGCCACGCCTCCCGCGCCGGCCGAAGGCGACGAAGTCCAGGTGCTGCGCGGTGCGGCCGCGGCCGTCGTCAAGAACATGTCCGCGTCGCTCGATGTGCCGACCGCGACGAGTGTCCGTGCGATTCCGGCCAAGCTGCTGATCGACAACCGGATCGTCATCAACAACCAGCTCAAGCGCAACCGCGGCGGCAAGATCTCGTTCACACACCTGCTGGGCTACGCGATGGTGCAGGCCATCAAGAAGTTCCCCAACATGAACCGGCACTACGCCGAGGTCGACGGCAAGCCCACCGCGGTCACGCCCTCACACACCAATCTCGGCCTGGCGATCGACCTGCCCGGCAAGGACGGCAAACGCGCGTTGGTGGTGGCCGGCATCAAGCGCGCCGACACCATGCGCTTCGCCGAATTCGTCTCTGCCTACGAAGACATCGTGCGCCGCGCGCGCGACGGCAAGCTGACCGCCGAAGACTTTGCCGGAGTGACGATTTCGCTGACGAACCCAGGCACCATCGGCACCGTGCACTCGGTGCCGCGCCTGATGGCGGGCCAGGGCGCGATCATCGGCGTCGGCGCGATGGAATACCCCGCCGAATTCCAGGGAGCCAGCGAGGAACGCATTGCCGAACTGGGCATCGGCAAGCTGATCACCCTGACTTCGACCTACGACCACCGCATCATCCAGGGCGCGGAATCCGGTGACTTCCTGCGCACC
>NZ_LZIJ01000008.1 GCF_001667115.1 Mycobacterium sp. 852002-51163_SCH5372311
GAGCGCCGATCCCGTCGAACTGCGTGCTGCGCTGGCCGCTCGGCTACCGGCCTACATGATCCCCGCGGCGGTGGTGGTGGTTGACACGTTGCCGTTGACACCCAACGGCAAACTCGACAAACGCGCCCTACCGGCACCCGAATACAGCAATGTCGACCGCTACCGCGCCCCGGGCAACGCGGTCGAGGAAATCATGGCCGGCATCTACGCCGAAGTTCTCGGCTTAGAGCGGGTCGGAGTTGACGACTCGTTCTTCGAGCTGGGTGGGGACAGCATTTCCTCGATGCAGGTGGTCGCGCGGGCACGGGCGGCTGGGCTGGTGTGCCGGCCGCGTGATGTGTTCGTCGAGCAAAGCGTGGCCCGGCTAGCCCGGGTAGTGGGGGCGGCCCAGGCCGGCGGTGGTGTGGTTGATGAGGGGATCGGGCCATTGGCCGCGACCCCGATCATGCACTGGCTGGCCGGCGTGGACGGCCCCACCGAGGAGTTCAACCAGACCGTCGTGGTGTCGGCCCCTGCGGGGGTGACCCAGGCCGATGTGGTGGTGCTGGTGCAGGCATTGCTGGATCGGCATGCTGTGTTGCGGCTGCGCGCAGCGGACGACGGGGCCGGGGGGTGGTCGTTGCAGGTGCGCGAGCCCGGGGTTATCGAGGCGCGCCACTGTGTTCACGCTGTCGACGTGTTGTCCGATGAAGGGCTGACCTGGGCACGGGCGCGGTTGGATCCGGCCGCGGGGGTGATGCTGAGCGCGTTGTGGGTGGCCGAGGCCGCTCAGTTGGTGTTGATCGTTCACCATCTGGCCATTGATGCGGTGTCGTGGCGCATTGTGCTCGATGACCTCAACACCGCCTGGGCTCAGCATCGCAGCGGGCAGCCCATCGCCCTGCCCAGCGTTGGGACGTCGTTTGTCCGGTGGGCGGGGTTGCTGGTGGAGTATGCGCGCCGTCCCGAGGTGGTGCGGTGCGCCGATGCGTGGAAGCAGGTGGTGGGAGCACCGGCGCTATTGCCGCCGGTGCGCCCGGCGGTGGATACCTATCAAAGCGCGGGGCATCTGTCGGTATCACTGGATGCCCACACCAGCGGGCTGTTGCTGGGTGAGGTGCCCGCGGCGTTTCATGCCGGTATCCAAGACATCTTGCTGATCGCGTTGGGGTTGGCGGTGGCCCAGTTTGTCGGCAACGGGTCCGAGCCGGTCGGCATCGACGTCGAGAGTCATGGGCGCCACGAGGAGCTAGGTCCTGAGGTGGACCTGTCGCGCACGGTGGGCTGGTTTACCGCCAAGTATCCGGTGTCGTTGAGTGTGGGTGGGCTGCGCTGGGGGCAGGTGGTTGCTGGTGAGGCGGGGTTGGGGGCGCTAGTCAAGGATGTCAAAGAGCAGCTGCGTGCGCTGCCGCATCCGCTGAGCTTCGGGGTGCTGCGCTATCTGAATCCCGAGGTGGACCTGGGCGAGTCGGACCCGCTGATCGGGTTCAACTACCTGGGCCGGCTGGGTGCCGTGACCGCTGATGGGTGGCGGCTCACTCAGGACGGCGTGTTGGTTCTGGGTGCGGCCGCGGCGTTGCCCATGGCACTTGGGCACACCGTGGAGCTCAACGCCGCCACCATCGACACCGAGGTCGGCCCGCGGGTGCACGCCAACTGGATATGGGCGCCCTCGGCGCTGGACGAGGCGGCGGTCAGTGGGCTGAGCCGGTTGTGGGTGCAGGCGCTGGAGGGTCTGTGCGCGCATGTGCGCGCCGGTGGGGGCGGGCTGACCCCGTCGGATATTGTGCCGGCTCGATTGAGCCAGCCCCAGATCGACGAGTTGTGCCGGCATTACCAGGTTGCCGATATTTTGCCGTTGACCCCGCTGCAGCAGGGCCTGCTGTTTCACGCCAGCACCGCCCACGGCGCTGAGCCCGATCTGTATGCGCTGCAGCTGGACATCACGTTAAGTGGCGGCCTTGACCCCGATCGGCTGCGTGATGCGGTGCACACCGTGGTCATCCGGTATCCCCACCTGGCGGCCCGATTCTGCGACCGGTTTGACCAGCCGGTGCAGATCATCCCGGCCGACCCTGCGGTGGGGTGGCGCTATGTCAAGCTCGACGGCCCCGACGGCGCTGATGTTGAGGAGCAAATTCAGCGGCTGTGTGCTGCTGAGCGGGCCGCGGTCGGCGATCTCGCTCACCCGCCGGCGTTTCGGGTGGTGTTGATCCGCACCGCCGAGCATCGGCACCGCTGTGTGCTGACTTTCCACCACATCGTCATCGATGGCTGGTCGTTGCCGATCCTGCTCGGGGAAATCTTTGCCGGCTACCACCGTCGGCGGCTGGCGACACCCGGGTCCTATCGCAGGTTTGTGTGCTGGCTGGCCGACCGCGATCTGGATGCCGCCCGCGCGGCCTGGGCGCAGGTGCTAGCCGGTTTTGACAGTCCCACCCTGGTCGGTCCGGCGCAAAGGGCCGGACTCGGGCAGCGAAGCATCGCCTCCTATCGGCTGACCGAGCACACCACCGGGGCGCTCCATGAGCTGGCCCGCTCACAGCACACCACCATCAACACCGTGTTGCAGGGCGCGTTCGCGCAGCTGCTGATGTGGTTGACCGGCCAGCACGACATCGTATTTGGCACCGCGGTGTCGGGTAGGCCCACCGAGATGGCGGGCGCGGAGTCGATGGTGGGCCTGTTGATCAACACGGTTCCGGTGCGCGCGCGCCTCACCGCGGCGACCACCACCAAACAACTGCTCGACCAACTCCAACACACCTACAACCACACCCTGGAGCACCAGCACCTGGCACTCAGCGAAATCCATCGGCTCAGCGGCCAGGACCAACTGTTCGACACCTTGCTGGTGTTCGAAAACTACCCGGTCGACACCGCCGCACTTTCCGGCGCCGACGAGCTGGCGGTCACCGAGTTCAAAGGCCGCGAATGCAATCACTACCCCCTGACGGTGCAGGCCGTGCCCGGACCCGAACTGGGCCTTCGCGTCGAATACGACGCCGAGGTATTCGACGCGGCCACGATCGAGGCGCTGATTGGACGGTTGGAGCGGGTGTTGGTGGCGATGACCGCCGACCCGACCCGGGCGTTGTCGTCGATGGATGTGCTCGATGAGTCTGAGCATGCCCGGTTGGACGCGCTTGGTAACCGGGCGGTGTTGACGGAGCCGAGCAGCGCGCCGGTGTCGATTCCGGTGTTGTTCGCCCAGCAGGTCGACCGGACACCGGATGCGGTGGCGCTGACGTGCGGCGGTAGTTCGTGGACCTACCGCGAGCTGGATGAGGCGTCGAATCGGTTGGCGCACTTGTTGGCCGAGCAGGGGGTGGGCCCGGGACGGTGTGTGGCGCTGCTGTTTTCCCGGTCGGTCGAGGCGACTGTGGCGATCGTGGCAGTGCTCAAGGCGGGGGCGGCGTATCTGCCGATCGATCCGGCGGTGCCTAGGGCGCGAATCGAGTTCATGCTCACCGATGCCGCACCGGTAGCCGCGGTCAGCACCGCGGATCTGCGGGCCCGGTTGGACGGGTTTGATCTGGCGGTCCTTGATGTTGATGACCCGGCTGTGCAGGCCCAGCCCAGCACGGCGTTGCCGGCGCCGGCCGCGGAGGACCTGG
>NZ_LZIJ01000009.1 GCF_001667115.1 Mycobacterium sp. 852002-51163_SCH5372311
AGCCAGGGCCATGAGCGTCGCGCGACAAACCAGTTGGCGCGCAACACTTGTCGCTCTGAGTCGGACCAAACGACACGCGCCGGACGTGTTGTGACGCGTGGGACTTATGATCCAGACGCGACTAGCAAGTCCCGCCGCGACTGCGACGCTTTCCAACACCGTCGCGAGCAGACGCTAAATCGCGTATTTCGCACGGAAATTGGGCGATTCTGCGTCTGCTCGCCCTAGATCATCTCGTTGTTGGTCAGCCAGCGCATCACCGGCCAGCCGACGAACACCGGAATCCAACATGTGAGCACGCGATACAGCAGCACCGACGGCACGCCGATGGCCGCAGGTACGCCGAAGGCTGCCAGCCCACCGATCAGCGCCGCTTCCACGGCCCCGACCCCGCCAGGTGTCGGCGCGGCCGAGGCGAGCGTGCCGCCGACCATCGTCACCACGGTGACGGTGATGAACGTCGTGCCGCCGCCGAATGCTTCGACGCTGGCCCAAAGTGCCAGCGCCGCACCGAGAGTCGTTCCGGCACACCCAAGTATGATCAGGGCCAGTCGCTTCGGCTCGCGGGCAAGTGCGAGGAGGTCGTGCGTCACCTCCTGCAGCTTGGGCCGCACCGCCGTCGCCAGCCATTGCCGCAGCTTGGGTACCAACAGAAAGGTGCCGACGCTGCCGAGGGCCACCCCCGCGATCAGGTACAGGATGGTCGGGTCGGGCACGAAATGCGACAGATCGGTAGATGCGCCCGCGGCCGTGCTGAACAAGATGAGCAACACGACGTGAACGATCACCTGCACCGACTGCTGCAGCGCGACGGCCGCGGTGGCCCGCAATGTGTCGAGGCCGCCCTTCTGCAGGAACCGGGTGCTCAGCGCGAGCCCGCCCACTCCGGCCGGAGTGGTAGTTGCCGCAAAGGTGTTGGCCACCTGCATGATTGACAGTTTCCAGAAGCTCACCAGGCCATCGGCGCAGGCCCACAGGGCGGCCGCTGCTCCGACGTATTTCAATGCGGACACCGCCAACCCCAGTAACGCCCACCACCAATTCGCCGTACGCAGCTCGGAAAAGAAGGTCGGCACGGTGCTGATGAACGGGTACGCCACGTAGACCAGCGCCCCCAGTAGGACCAGCTGGATGATCTGGCTGCGGGTGAACCGGGTGATGGTTTCGGTCTTGATCTCCTCGGCGCCCGATTGGCGCTTGACCTCCGAACGGGTGTTGGAGATAACCGCGCCCGCATCGGAAACAGACTGCCGGATGCGTTTCGGCACGGCCGATTTGGTGAGCCGGCGGGACGCGGTCAATATGGTGTCCTTGCCGAACGTGTCGATCGCTGCGCCCACCGCGGATTTCGCGTCATAGAGAGCTGAAGTCGTCACCAGCAGTTGGGCGATGTCCGATTGGAGCTGGGCGTCGGTGGCCCCATACTCGGCGCTGCCGAAGCCGCCGAAGAGCACGGCGCCGTCCTCGACGGTGATCTCGTGGCCGCGCAGATCGCCGTGAGATATCTGATGGTCGTTGAGGATTCGTAACGCTTCCCATACGCGCACGACCGGCGTCTGCGCCGGACATTCGTCGAGCGGAATCCCGCGAATGGGTTCATGCGCATACAACGTCCATCCGCGGTCTAGCACGGCGACGGCGATCGTCGACGTGTTGCCCACGCCGGCGTCGTTGACCGCAATTGACATCAGTGCGCGATGCTCGACAGCGCGGCGCATCGATGTCTGCAGTGGCGCGGTTTCGGTGCCGCGCAGCCGCAATTTGCGCCAGACCTGGCGCAGTGCGCCCCCGCTGCGCTGATGTGGGCCGTACAGCTCGACCGCCGCGGGCGCAGCGGAATCCTCTGCGGTCGCCGCCAACACAAGTGGTCCCGGTCCAGCCGGCCGGACCACCCTCAATCCGGTCACCACGAAGCCGCGTTTGGCCAACGCGCGCACCGCACCGTCCAGCGGCACCTCTAACGCGGGAGTGCCGACGATCAACACCACCAACGCGCCGACGAACCAGCCCACGCCCAAACCGAGCAGCGAGCGGGCCGGAACCACGGCGCTGACAATGAGGTGGATCGGTACGAAGGCCAGCAGCAGCGCCCACCACCAGCGTCGCCAGCGTGCGGGCAGCCACGGACCCGAGACCGTGAGCACCGCGGCCAGCATCGCGATCCAACGCGGGTCGTCGAGGAACTGCGCCAGCACGGTCTGCAGCCGGTCGGAAAGGTCGAAGTGCCATTTGGGCGCCGCGATCCCGTTGCCGGTGATCGACAGTGGCAGGACGGCGAAGATTCCGGCAGCTCCGTACGCGCCGAGCAGTTTCCACTGCCGGGAGACGATCAGCCCGATCAGAATCATGAACGGCAACGCCAGAATCGCGATGCCGTAGGCCAGGTACACCAGGTTGGATTGGGTGGGGGACAGGACCCCGACGATCGAGGAGATGGATTTCTCCAGGTCCATCCACCGCGGGCGAGTGACCAGATAACTGACGATGACTACCGCAAGGAACACCGTCGCCAGGGCGAGCCGGATGATGTCGTTGGTCCGTCGGGTCAGCGGTTGCAGCAAGCTGCCGGAAACGGTGATGTCTCGCCCGTCAACGCGCATGCTGCACGATCCCTCCGGGACCTTCCGGATCCGCCGCGCTATCAGCGGCTCGCCGACAACTTAACCGCATACCTAATCGTCGCCGCTATGTTGGTATAGGGCCCCCAGCAACAAGACCGTCCAGGCCGCCGTGAGCAGAATCCCGTAGGCGATCAAAAGGGCGAACCCCACCCGGCGTGGGGCCGCGAAACGATCCGAGGCTACACCGGGCCGTCGCCGAAGGTAAGCAAGCAGCACGCCGAGTGCCGCGATCACCGGAACACTGATCGGCCAGCCGTCCAAGACCAGCAGCGGGCCGTGGAAGAGGAACACGGTGAACGACGCCAGCAGGTATGCGATTAGCGACGTGTGCAGGTCGCTGCCGGCCACAGCGAGCCAGCCGGCAAGCACGACGCTGGCAAGCAAACAGGCCGCGCTCGCCACTAGGAAAATCGATGCGACGACCCGGCCGAACGACGGCCACCGGGGGGTCGGCTCGACCGGCGGTGCGTAGTTTCCGCTGGCGAATCTCCGGTCCCACGGCGCCTCATTCCACGACGTCATTGCGGTAGTCAACCATCACACCCGCCCGCCGGGTATTCACAGCAGGTTCACATGCGGGCCGCCTACGGTCGGTACATAGTTGTGCTAGCGAACTTTGGAGGGCTTGAGCGTGCCGAGAACAGAGAACGACACCTGGGAAATCACCGAGAGCGTGGGTGCGACGGCATTGGGCGTCGCGGCGGCCCGCGCGGCCGAAACCGAGAGTGCGTCGCCGTTGATCAGCGACCCGTTCGCAAGGGTTTTCCTGAACGCCGCGGGTGAAGGACTGTGGAACTGGTTTGCCTCACCCAACTTGCCCGCCGAGATCGTCGAGCTCGAACCTGATCTCAAGCCGCGGATGCAGGGCATGGTCGACTACATGGCCGCCCGCACGGCGTTCTTCGACCAGTTCTTCCTCGACGCCACCAATGCGGGGATTTCTCAGGCGGTGATACTGGCCGCAGGTTTGGACTCGCGGGCATGGCGGCTGGCCTGGCCGGCCGGGGTCACGGTGTACGAACTCGACCAGCCGCGAGTCCTGGAATTCAAGGCGTCGACGCTGGCCGAACACGGAGCGCAGCCGACGTGCACCCTGGTCAGCGTCCCGGTCGACCTGCGCCACGACTGGCCGGCCGCGTTGCAGCAGGCCGGTTTCGACACCTCGGCACCGAGCGCGTGGTCGGTCGAGGGGCTGTTGCCGTTCTTGCCGGCGGTCGCCCAGGAACTGCTTTTCGAACGAGTTCAGGCGCTCGGCGCGCCCGGCAGCCGGATTGCCGTCGAGGCGCCCGGCCCGGATTTTCTCGACCAGGACCTCTATGCAAGGCGGCGCGAGTCGATGCGGCGCGTACGCGACGTGATGGCCAAACTGCGGCCTGAGGTCGACATGCCCGAGGTAGAGGATCTGTGGTATTTCGAGGAGCGTGAAGATGTCTCCGATTGGCTCGGCCGGCACGGCTGGGACGTTGCGGTCACGCCGGCCGAACAGTTGATGGCCAGGTATGACCGCAGACCGCCGAAGGATGTCGAAGACGCCGCACCGCAAACTCTGTTCGTGACGGGAGAGAGGAAATGAGCGTGGCCAGAACGGATAACGACAGCTGGGAGATCACCGAAAGCGTGGGTGCGACGGCGCTGGGTGTGGCGGCTGCACGCGCAGCCGAAACGCTAAGTGAGACACCGCTGATCAGTGATCCGTTCGCGCAGGTTTTCCTCGACGCCGCAGGCGACGGAGTGTGGAATTGGCATTCTGCCCCGGAGCTGCCACCCGAACTCGTCGAAGCCGAACCCGAGTTGCCGTTGCAGATGCAGTCGATGGTCAGCTATATGGCGTCGCGGACAGCGTTTTTCGACCAGTTCTTCCTTGACGCCACCGAGGCGGGCATCCGCCAGGTGGTGATCTTGGCCGCCGGTCTGGATGCGCGGTCCTGGCGGCTGCCCTGGCCAGCCGGGACGACGGCATACGAGCTGGACCAGCCCCGGGTGCTGGAGTTCAAATCGTCGACATTGGCCGAGCATGGGGCGGAGCCGGCGTGTCATCGCGTCGCCGTCCCGGTGGACCTGCGCCAGGACTGGCCGCAAGTGTTGCGGCAGGCCGGGTTTGACTCGAGCGCTCCTAGCGCCTGGTCGGCGGAGGGGTTGATGCCCTACTTGCCGGCCGCTGCCCAGGATCTGCTGTTCGAGCGTGTCCGGGAGCTGACCGCCGCCGGCAGTCGGGTGGCTGTCGAGGCGCTGGGCCCGAAGTTCCTCGACCCCGAGGCTCGCGCGAAGCGTCGTGCGCGGATGGATCGGGTTCGCGCCTTCATGTCGGTGGTCGATCCTAAGCGCGAGGTTCCCAGAACAGACGAGTTGTGGTACTTCGAGGAGCGCGAAGACGTCGGGCAGTGGTTTGAGCGGCACGGCTGGGACGTCTCGGTGACCCCGACCGACGAACTGATGGCCGGTTATGGCCGCAGCGCTCCCGAAGAGGTGGCAGACCAAATTCCGGGGAATCTGTTCGTGACAGCCCGGCGGACGGGTAATTAGCCGCGCCGAGACGCCCTACGACGCCGGCGCGGGCGTCTGCTCGCGCCACTGAGCCGGGGACGCGGTGCATCCACCGCGGGGAAAGATTCGCGACACGCCGGTGGTCTGACCACTTTACTCGTGTCACACCAGCCACACTGGCCGCATGGTGGTGCAGCCGGTACGCCGATCGGTGCCCGAACAGGTTTTCGAGCAGATTGCCGCCGATGTGCTCAGCGGAGAGATGCGACCTGGTGAAGCGTTACCCAGCGAGCGAAGACTGGCAACGGTTTTCGGGGCGTCACGACCGGCTGTACGCGAGGGGCTCAAGCGGCTTTCGGCGGCCAGTCTGGTGGAGGTGCGCCACGGCGGTGTCACCACCGTGCGCGATTTCCGGCGGCATGCGGGCCTGGACCTGCTGCCCCGGTTGCTGTTTCGTGACGGCGAACTCGACCCCGCCGTGTTCCGCAGCATTCTCGAGGCCAGGCTGCGTATCGGTCCGAAGGTCGCAGAGCTGGCAGCCGAATATCACGGACCCGAACTAGGCGGATTACTCGAGGATTCGCTGCGTGTCCTCGAGGCCGAAGAAAACCCCCTTCAGTGGCATCGCGACACGCTCGCCTTCTGGGATCATGTGGTCGACGGGGCCGGCTCAATCGTATTCAGGTTGATGTACAACGCTTTTCGCGCCGCGTACGAGCCGGCGCTGGCTGCGCTGGGCGCCGCGGTGGGTGCCGAGGCCATGCGCCCGGATGGCTACCGGAAGTTGGCCGTTGCGGTGTGCGCCGGCGAATCCGCCGTAGCGAGGCAAGCCGCCCACGACGTGCTCGAACTCGCGAACGCAACATTGATGGCCGCATTGGACAGCCAAGGGAGTCGACGTTGACCGCCCACACCGTCATCACCACGTATCTGCGCGAGCAGATGCAGCCCGGTATCGACGCGGTCGGCGGCTTCTACCGGACCTGTGTGCTGACCGGAAAAGCGTTGTTCCGCCGGCCCTTTCACTGGCGCGAGGCGATAGAGCAGGGCTGGTTCATCACAAGTGTCTCGTTGCTGCCGACCCTTGCGGTCTCGATTCCGCTAACCGTGCTCATCATCTTCACCCTCAACATCCTGTTGGCCGAGTTCGGCGCCGCCGACATCTCCGGCGCGGGCGCGGCGCTGGGCGCGGTCACCCAACTCGGACCGCTCACCACCGTGTTGGTGATTGCCGGTGCCGGATCCACCGCCATCTGCGCCGACTTGGGCGCCCGCACCATCCGCGAGGAGATCGATGCGATGGAGGTGCTCGGCATCGACCCGATCCACCGGCTGGTGGTACCGCGCGTCGTCGCCGCGACAATCGTCGCCACCCTGCTCAACGGAGCAGTGATCACCATCGGCCTGGTCGGCGGTTTCCTGTTCGGCGTCTTCATCCAACACGTCTCAGCCGGTGCTTACGTCAGCACACTGACTTTGGTGACCGGTCTGCCCGAGGTGGTCATCTCGGTGGTCAAGTCGGCCACCTTCGGAATGATCGCCGGCCTGGTCGGCTGTTACCGCGGCCTGACCACTAAGGGCGGGCCGAAAGGTGTCGGCATCGCCGTCAACGAGACGTTGGTGTTGTGCGTCATCGCGTTGTTCGCGGTCAACGTGGTGCTGACCACGATCGGCGTCCGATTCGGAACGGGGCGTTAGCATGTCCGGATCGGCAGCCGTCCTGCGCGCGCGCTACCCGCGCACAGCCGCCAACCTCAACCGCTATGGCGGCGGCACGGCCCGAAGATTCGAGCAGATCGGGATTTTCGCGAGGTTCACCCGGATGAGCCTATGGGAGATCGGGTGGGCGCTGCGCCGCTATCCCAGGGAGACGCTGCGGCTCATCGCCGAGATCGGGATGGGTACCGGCGCAATGGCCGTCGTCGGGGGGACCGTTGCGATCATCGGTTTTGTCACCCTGTCCGGCGGCTCACTGATCGCGATCCAGGGCTTCGCGTCGCTGGGCAATATCGGTGTGGAGGCCTTCACCGGTTTCTTTGCCGCCCTTGCCAACACGCGCGTGGCAGCGCCCATCATCGCCGGTGTAGCACTGGCCGCCACGGTCGGCGCGGGCGCCACCGCGCAATTGGGCGCGATGCGGATCAGCGAGGAGATCGATGCGCTGGAAGTCATGGGCATCAAATCGATTTCGTTCTTGGTGTCCACCCGAATTCTGGCCGGGCTGGTGGTGATCGGCCCCCTGTACGCGTTGGCCCTCGACATGGCTTTCACGTCGGGCCAGGTGGTCACGACGGTGTTCTACGGCCAGTCCAACGGGACTTATGAGCACTACTTCCGGACCTTCCTGCGCCCGGAGGACGTGGGTTGGTCGGTGGTGGAGGTCGTCGTCATAGCCGTGGTGGTGATGATCACCCACTGCTACTACGGGTACACCGCCAGCGGCGGTCCGGTCGGCGTCGGCCAGGCCGTCGGTCGCTCGATGCGTTTATCGCTGGTCTCGGTGGTGGTTGTGGTTCTGCTGGCCCAGTTGGCGCTTTACGGCGTCGACCCGAACTTCAATCTCACGGTGTAACGGCCGTGACGACACCGGTGACGCGGAAGTCCCGCCGCGTGTGGATCTACCTCGAAGGCGTGGCCTTGCTGTTGGCCGGCGCGTTGGTTATCGCCTTGGTGTACTTGCAGTTTCGCGGGGACTTCACGCCCAAGACCGAGCTGACCATGGTGGCGTCGCGCGCCGGGCTGGTGATGGAACCGGGAGCGAAGGTCACATACAACGGGGTGCAGGTCGGCCGGGTGGCCGGAATCTCGGAGATCGAGCGTGACGGCAGGCCGGCGGCCAAGCTGGTGCTGCATGTGAACCCGGAGTACATCAGGCTGATTCCGGTCAACGTGGTGGCCAATATCGAGGCGGCCACGTTGTTCGGCAACAAGTATGTGTCGCTCATGTCGCCGGATAACCCTAGGCCGCAGCACATCTCGCCGAACGACGTGATCGACGTGCGGTCGGTGACCACCGAGTTCAACACCTTGTTTGAGACGGTCACCTCGATCGCCGAAAAGGTGGACCCGATCGAGCTGAACTCGACGTTGTCCGCGGTGGCCCAGGCGCTGGATGGGCTGGGAGCCAAGTTCGGAGAATCGATCGTCAACGGCAATCACATTCTCGACCAATTGAACCCGCGGATGCCGCAAGTCGGGTACGACGTGCGCCGGCTGGCGGATCTTGCCGAGATCTATGCTCGTTCATCGCCGGATTTGTGGAACTTTCTGCGCAATGTCCTGACCACCGCGCGCACGCTGACCAGACAACAGCATGATCTGGATGCCGCGCTGCTGGCGGCGGTGGGCGCGGGCAAGACCGGCGAGGACATCTTCACCCGCGGCGGGCCGTACCTGTCGCGTGGCGCCGCGGATCTGGTGCCTACCGCTGAGCTGCTCGACGAGTACAGCCCGGAACTGTTCTGCATGGTCCGCAACTTTCGCGATGCGGCGCCCAAGGTAGCGAATGCGGCTGGGGGCAACGGCTATTCGCTGTCGGCTGCCGGCACGATCGTGGGAGCACCGAACCCCTATGTCTATCCGGACAATCTGCCACGGGTGAACGCTCGCGGCGGACCGGGTGGACGGCCCGGGTGCTGGCAGCCGATCACCCGGGAATTGTGGCCGGCACCGTATCTGGTGATGGACACCGGCGCCAGCCTTGCGCCCTACAACCACCTGGAGCTCGGCCAGCCGATGTTCACCGAATACGTCTGGGGGCGCCAGTTCGGAGAGAACACGATCAACCCATGACGAGGAATCCATGAAAGGCACCGGTACAGCAGTCAAACTCGGCATCTTGTGGTTTGTCTTGTTGGTGTTCACCGTGACGATCATCGTGGTGTTCGGCCAGATGCGCTTCAACCGCACCACCGGATACTCTGCGCTGTTCACCAATGTCAGCGGGCTACGTGCCGGGCAGTTCGTCCGCGCTGCGGGGGTGGAAGTCGGCAAAGTTGCCAAGGTGACGCTGATCGACGGGGACAAGCGGGTTTTGGTGGACTTCAACGTGGATCACACGCTGTTGCTGGACCAGGCGACGACCGCGTCGATCCGCTATCTCAACCTGATCGGCGACCGCTACCTCGAGCTGCAACGCGGGTACAGCGGCAGGCTGCTCGCCCCGGGTGCCAGGATCCCGGTTGAGCACACCCAGCCGGCGTTGGATCTGGACGCGCTGATCGGCGGCTTTCGCCCGCTTTTCAAGGCATTGGACCCGGACAAGGTCAACAGCATTGCCAGGTCGATCCTGACCGTGTTCCAGGGCCAGGGCGCCACCATCAACGACATCCTCGACCAGACAGCATCATTCACCGCGACGCTGGCCGAGCGGGACCAGGCGATAGGCGAGGTGATCAACAACCTGAACACCCTGCTGGCCACCACCGTCAAGCACCAGAAGGAGTTCGACCAGACCGTCGACAAGCTCGAGGTACTGATCACCGCATTGAAGAACAGGGCCGATCCGCTGGCCGCCGCAGCCGCACATATCAGCAACGCGGCGGGGACACTGGCCGACCTGCTGGGCGAGGACCGGCCGTTGCTACACAGCACCGTCGGACACCTCGAACGCACCCTGCAGCCGCTGATCGACCAGCTGCCAACTCTCGACGACGTGCTGGGCAAGCTGCCGGGCGCCTACCGGATCATCGGCCGAGCGGGCGGCACCTACGGTGACTTCTTCAACTTCTACCTGTGCGACCTCTCGCTGAAGGTCAACGGATTACAGCCTGGCGGTCCGGTGCGCACCATCAAGCTCTTCAGCCAGCCCACCGGGAGGTGTACTCCGCAATGAGGACCCTTACCGAATTCAACCGGGGCCGCGTTGGGCTGATGGGTGTGCTGGTCACTGTCCTCGTCACTGGTGTGGCGCAAAGCTTTACCAGCGTCCCGATGCTGTTCGCCACTCCAACCTATTACGCACAGTTCACCGACACCGGTGGTCTGAGCCCGGGCGACAAGGTGGAAATCGCCGGTGTGAACGTCGGTCTGGTGCGCTCCCTGAAGATCCAGGGCAACCGCGTCCTGATCGGCTTCTCATTGGCCGGCAAGAGGATCGGGACGCAAAGCCGGGCCGCGATCCGCACCGATACGATTCTCGGCCGCAAAAACATGCAGATCGAACCACGCGGTTCAGAGCCGTTGCGGCCCAACGGGGTTCTTTCATCGGCCCAGACCACCACGCCGTATCAGGTCTATGACGCGTTCGTCGATGTCACCAAGGCGGCGACAGGCTGGGACATCGAGGCCACCAAGCGTTCGCTGAAAGTGTTGTCTGAGACCTTCGATCAGACCGCTCCGCATTTGAGCGCTGCCCTCGACGGTGTCAAGGACTTTGCCAACAGCATCGGCCAGCGTGGCGAGCAGATCAAGCAACTGCTGGCGAACGCGAACAAGGTGGCGCGGGTGTTAGGCGACCGCAGCGGCCAGGTCAACAACCTGCTGGTCAACGCCAACACTTTGCTCGCCGCTTTCCGGCAACGCAGTCAGGCGCTGAGCATTCTGCTGAGCAACGTGTCCGAGGTGTCCACCCAGGTGACCGGCCTGATCAAGGAAAACCCCAATCTGAACCATGTGCTGGTCGAGTTGAGGACGGTCAGCGACGAGCTGGTCAAGCGCAAGAATGACCTTGCCGACGTGCTGGTGCTGCTCAGCAGATACACCGCTTCGCTCACCGAGGCCGTCGGTTCCGGACCGTACTTCAAGGCGATCGTGGCCAATCTGCTGCCCTATCAGATACTTCAGCCGTGGGTTGACGCGGCGTTCAAGAAGCGCGGCATCGACCCCGAGCAGTTTTGGCGCAGTGCGGGGCTGCCGGCGTTCCGGTTCCCCGACCCCAACGGCACCCGCTTCCCCAACGGTGCGCCGCCGCCGGCACCGCGGGTGCTGGACGTGAA
>NZ_LZIJ01000010.1 GCF_001667115.1 Mycobacterium sp. 852002-51163_SCH5372311
CCCAAGCTCGCGCAGCGCGTCCTGAGGTTCGTTGTAGTACTTGAGGTACGTCGCCTCGGTCAACCGTAATCCCATGCCGAGCGGTACCTTCTCGCCCAGTTCGAGCAGCGACCGATAGAACGGTGCCTCCGCCGACCCGGCGGTCACGGTCGGTTCGAACACGAGGATCCGCCGCTCGCCGGCGAAATCGTCATACTCGACGACGGCCATCCGGTTCATGATCGAGATCATCGGCACGTGCGGTGCGATCGCCGCGAAGTGGAACGCGAAACCGGTTGGGTACGGTGCGGTCGCGACATCGATCGACCTCACTGCATGAATCTGGCCCTGGCTTTTGAACCGGGCTTTATATGCGGTGGCAGCCTCGCGGATCGCGGCCAACCTTTTTCCGCGAGGCCAGACGTCATGAACGCCATCGAATTCCGGGATGGCACGGGCGCCGATAGCGTCTAGCGCGGACGTATTCGCAATCGTCATGGGACCGTCTCCTTTGGCTTGGTCCGGCCGCCCAGGGTGCCAGCCGAGCGTCGCAGCCGTTCTCCGAAAAGCTGGCGAGCTAAACAACGCTTCCTAGGCAGACAGTACGTTTTGCGGGTGTCCGGTGTGCGGTAAACGAGCTACTTGAATTCATCCGTGCTCGGCCCATTTGACGTGTACACAATCGGTAAAGCCAGAAGGTTCGTTGAGGCCGTCGTCCCGTCGGGACGCTTACCGAGCCGCGAACCTTCACCGGACCTGCAAGCCCGCACCGCCGAGCGAGTCGAATGGGGTGAGTGGATGTGGGCGGTTCTGACCATCGGCCAGGTGACGCTAGACTGAGCCGTGATCCAGCGCGAGCGTTCGGCTCCCGAGACGAGCAGGCCGCACAGACGCACAGATGGTCCCGTGCGGACGTGTGTCGGGTGCCGAAAGCGAGAGCTGGCCGTCGAACTGCTTCGAGTGGTTGCTGTGTCGACCGGGAACGGCGAATACGCCCTGACCGTTGACGCAGCGAGTAGCCTGCCGGGGCGGGGTGCGTGGCTGCATCCCGTACCGCAGTGCGTGCGACAAGCGATTAGGCGGCGGGCTTTCAGCAAAGCGTTGCGTATCGCCGGTTCGCCGGACACATCCGCGGTGGTCGAGCACATCAGTGGCTTGAGTGGGCCCGACCCGACGGTCAACAGAACAGGTAGCAAAGAACATGAGCACACCGTGAAGTCCCGATGACAATGCGTCATAGCTAAACCCCGAGGCGCGGCCCACGACTGTCGCCTCATGGACAGGAGATGTAGTGGCAGGTAAGGCCCGCGTACACGAGTTGGCTAAGGAACTCGGTGTAACCAGCAAGGAAGTTCTCGCCCGGCTGAATGAACAGGGCGAATTCGTCAAATCCGCATCGTCGACGGTGGAGGCTCCCGTCGCTCGCCGGCTGCGCGAGTCGTTCGGTGGCAGCAAGCCGGCCCCCGACAAGGCTGCGGAAAAGGCGCCGGAAGCCAAGGGCAACTCCGTCGACAAGTCGGTCGACGCCGCCCTGGATAACGCGATTGACAAGGCCGTCGGCAACGGCGAGGCCGCCAAGGACTCCCGCGGCGTGGCTACCGCGCCGCCGGCGCCGGCCGCTGAGGCACCCGCACCGCCGGCACCAAGCCCTCGGCCGGGAGCACCGGCCCCCGGGCAGGCGCCCGGCCATCCGGCTCCCCATCCTGGGATTACGCCCGGCGCGCGTCCCGGCCCGGCGCCGAAGCCGGGGATTCGTCCGCCCCGGGTCGGCAACAACCCGTTCTCGTCGGCCCAGCCCGTTGACCGGCCGATCCCGCGTCCGCCTGCGCCGCGTCCCGGCGCGCCCAGGCCCGGCGCCCCACGGCCGGGCATGTCGCCCGGCAGCATGCCGCCCCGCCCAGGTGGGGCCGGCGGACCCGTCCGCCCGGCGCGTTCCGGCGCGCCGCGACCCGGTGGCGGCCGACCCGGTGGTCCCGGTGGCGGGCGCACCGACGGCGGCGGCGGGAACTACCGCGGCGGCGGTGGCGGAGTAGGCGCAGCGCCCGGCGGCGGTGGCTTCCGTGGCCGTCCTGGCGGAGGTCCCGGTGGCGGCGGCGGCCGTCCAGGCCAGCGCGGTGGTGCCGCGGGCGCCTTCGGGCGTCCTGGCGGCGCCCCTCGACGTGGCCGCAAGTCCAAGCGGCAGAAGCGCCAGGAATACGACTCGATGCAGGCTCCGGTAGTCGGCGGCGTCCGGTTGCCGCACGGCAACGGCGAGACCATCCGGCTCGCCCGCGGCGCATCGCTCAGCGACTTCGCCGAAAAGATCGATGCCAACCCGGCGGCGCTGGTGCAGGCGCTGTTCAACCTCGGCGAGATGGTGACGGCCACGCAGTCGGTGGGCGACGAGACCCTCGAGCTGCTGGGCAGCGAGATGAACTACAACGTCCAGGTCGTCAGCCCCGAAGACGAAGACCGCGAGCTGCTGGAATCTTTTGATCTCTCCTACGGGGAAGACTCAGGAGACGAGGGCGATCTACAGATCCGTCCGCCGGTGGTGACGGTAATGGGTCACGTCGACCACGGGAAGACCCGCTTGCTGGACACCATCCGTAAGGCCAACGTCCGCGAGGCCGAAGCCGGCGGCATCACCCAGCACATCGGTGCCTATCAGGTCAGCGTCGACCTCGACGGCACCGAGCGGCTGATCACCTTCATCGACACTCCGGGTCACGAGGCGTTCACCGCCATGCGTGCCCGCGGCGCCAAGGCCACCGACATCGCGATCCTGGTGGTCGCCGCCGACGACGGCGTCATGCCGCAAACGGTTGAGGCCATCAACCACGCGCAAGCGGCCGACGTACCGATCGTGGTGGCCGTCAACAAGATCGACAAAGAGGGTGCCGATCCGGCCAAAATCCGCGCTCAGCTCACCGAATACGGTTTGGTGGCAGAGGATTTCGGTGGCGACACCATGTTCGTCGACATCTCCGCCAAGCAGGGAACCAACATCGAGGCCCTGCTGGAGGCGGTCGTGCTGACCGCCGACGCCGCGCTGGACCTGCGCGCCAACCCCGACATGGAGGCCCAGGGCGTGGCGATCGAGGCGCACCTGGACCGTGGCCGCGGACCGGTTGCCACCGTGTTGATTCAGCGCGGCACCCTGCGTGTCGGCGACTCCGTGGTCGCCGGCGACGCGTACGGTCGCGTTCGCCGCATGGTCGACGAATTCGGCGACGACGTCGACGCGGCACTGCCGTCGCGTCCGGTGCAGGTCATCGGGTTCACGTCGGTGCCGGGCGCGGGTGACAACTTCCTGGTCGTCGACGAGGACCGCATCGCCCGTCAGATCGCGGACCGGCGCAGCGCCCGCAAGCGCAATGCCCTGGCCGCGCGCTCGCGCAAGCGGATCAGCCTGGAGGATCTGGACTCGGCGTTGCGGGAGACCAGCCAGCTGAACCTGATCCTCAAGGGCGACAACGCCGGTACGGTCGAGGCCCTGGAAGAGGCCCTGATGAGTATCCAGGTCGACGACGAGGTGGTGCTGCGGGTCATCGACCGCGGCGTCGGCGGCATCACCGAAACCAACGTCAACCTGGCGTCGGCCTCCGACGCGGTGATCATCGGCTTCAACGTGCGCGCCGAAGGCAAAGCGACGGAGCTGGCCAACCGCGAGGGCGTGGACATTCGCTACTACTCGGTCATCTACCAGGCGATCGACGAAATCGAGAAGGCCCTGCGCGGCATGCTCAAGCCGATCTACGAGGAGAACCAGCTGGGCCGCGCCGAGATCCGCGCCCTGTTCCGGTCCTCCAAGGTCGGTCTCATCGCCGGCTGCCTCGTCACCTCCGGTGTGGTGCGCCGTAACGCCAAGGCCCGGCTGTTGCGGGACAACATCGTGGTGGTCGAAAACCTCTCGATCAACTCGCTGCGGCGGGAAAAGGACGACGTGACAGAGGTGCGCGACGGCTTCGAATGCGGTATGACGCTGGGCTACTCCGACCTCAAGGAAGGCGACGTCATCGAGTCCTACGAGCTGGTGCAAAAGGAACGCGCGTAATGGCTGACCCGGCCCGAGCGCGCCGGCTGGCCAAGCGGATCAACACGATCGTCGCGAGCGCGATCGAGTTCGAGATCAAGGATCCCGGGCTGTCCGGCGTCACCATCGTCGACGCGAAGGTGACCGCCGACCTGCACGACGCGACCGTGTACTACACGGTGATGGGGCCATCGCTGGACGACGAGCCGGATTACGCCGCCGCGGCGGCCGCGCTGGAACGGGCGAAGGGGACATTGCGCACCAAGGTCGGGGCAGGCACCGGCGTGCGGTTCACCCCTACCCTGACATTCACCCGGGACACGACGTCCGACAGCGCTCGCCACATGGAGGAGTTGCTGGCCCGGGCCCGCGCTGCCGATGAAGATCTGGCCCGGGTTCGAGTGGGCGCCAAGCCGGCCGGGGAGCCCGACCCTTACCGACAACCGTCAGCTGAGCCTGAGGACACCGGTGACGGCGATCGATCCGAAGACTGAGCTGCCCGGGACCGGGGTCGCGGAGACGCGCGTCGACGCCCTCGGCGCCGTCGAGCTGCTGGCCGCGGCGCAGACCGTCGCGGTGATCTGCCACGTGCACCCCGACGCCGACACCATTGGCGCCGGGCTGGCATTGGCCCTGGTGCTGGACAAGTGCGGCAAAGAGGTCGAGGTCAGCTTCGCCGCGCCGGCCACCCTGCCGGAGTCGCTGCGATCGTTGCCCGGCTGCGACTTGCTGGTCGGGCCCGACACGCTGCGCCGTGACGTGGATCTGGTTGTGACCGTTGACGTTCCGAGTGTCAAACGGCTGGGCGCGCTGAGTGATCTGGCCGGTGGCGACCGGCCGCTGCTGGTCATCGACCACCACGCTTCCAATGACTTGTTCGGCACCGCGAATTTCGTTGACCTGTCGGCTGATTCGACCACGATGATGATCGCCGAACTGCTCGACGCGTGGGAGAAGCCGATCGAGCTGGACGTGGCGCACTGCATCTACGCCGGGTTGACGACGGACACCGGCTCGTTCCGCTGGGCCAGCGCCCGCGCGCTACGGCTGGGCGCCCGGCTGGTCGACCTCGGCGTGGACAACGCCGCCATCAGCCGCACGGTGATGGACAGCCATCCGTTCGGGTGGTTGCCGATGCTGTCGCGGGTGCTGGGCTCCGCGCAGTTGGTGCCGGAGGCGGTGGCCGGGCGGGGTCTCGTTTATGCGGTCGTCGACAACCAGGAATGGGTTCGCGCGCGTCCGGAGGAAGTCGAAAGCGTAGTCGATATCGTGCGCACCACCCAACAGGCCGAAGTGGCGGCGGTGTTCAAAGAGGTTGACCCGCAACAGTGGTCGGTGTCGATGCGGGCCAAGAAGGACGTGGATCTGGCGGCGGTCGCGTCGGCGTTCGGCGGCGGGGGCCACCGGCTGGCCGCCGGCTATTCGACCGCCGGCTCGATCGAGGACGTCGTGGCGTCGCTGCGCGCCGCTCTTGGCTGACCCGGACCGACCGGCCGCCGGCGGCCGGGAAGTCGCCAAGCTGGCGTTGCCCGCGCTGGGTGTGCTGGCGGCCGAGCCGTTGTACCTGCTGTTCGACACCGCCGTGGTCGGTCGTCTCGGGGCGCTGGCGCTGGCAGGCCTTGCCATCGGCAGCCTGATACTCGGCATGCTGGGGTCGCAGTTGAACTTCCTGTCCTACGGCACCACAGCGCGTTCGTCGCGATATTTCGGCGCCGCCGACCGGGCAGCGGCGGTCACCGAAGGCGTACAGGCGACGTGGTTGGCGCTCGGCCTTGGTGCATTGATCGTCATCGTGGTGGAGGCGACGGCGGCCCCGCTGGTGGCCGTGATCGCCGGCAGCAAGCCAGGCGCCGCAGGAGGATCGGCCATTGCAGCGGCGGCGTTGCCCTGGCTGCGAGTCGCCATACTGGGCACGCCCGCGATCCTCGTTTCGCTTGCCGGAAACGGCTGGATGCGCGGCGTGCAGGACACCTTGCGCCCGCTGCGCTACGTGCTCGCGGGTTTCGGGCTCTCGGCTCTGCTCTGCCCACTACTCGTCTACGGCTGGCTGGGGTTGCCCCGCTGGGGGTTACCCGGTTCTGCGGTCGCGAATTTGGTCGGCCAGTGGGTGGCCGCCGTGTTGTTCTTGGGCGCGTTGCTTGCCGAGCGGGCATCCCTTCGGCCCGACAGCGCAGTGCTGCGCGCGCAACTGGTGATGGGCCGTGACCTGGTCCTGCGAACCCTGTCGTTTCAGGTCTGCTACGTGTCGTCCGCGGCAGTCGCGGCGAGGTTCGGTGCCGCGGCGGTCGCCGCCCACCAGGTGGTGCTACAGCTCTGGAATTTCCTTGCGCTGGTTCTGGACTCGTTGGCCATTGCGGCGCAGTCGCTCGTCGGTGCGGCGCTGGGTGCCGGCGACGTCGCCGACGCGAAGGCGGTGGCACGGCGGGTGACGGTGTCTTCGTTTGTGGCAGCGGGAATCCTGGCCGCGGGCTTCGGGATCGGCGCCCGAGTACTGCCCGAACTGTTCACCGACGACCCATCCGTGCTCGCTGTGATCGGCGTGCCCTGGTGGTTTTTGGTCGCCCAATTACCGATCGCGGGAATCGTTTTCGCGCTCGACGGGGTGCTGTTGGGTGCGGGTGACGCGGCGTACATGCGCACCGCGACCATCGTCAGCGCGCTGGTCGGCTTCTTGCCGCCGATCTGGTTGTCGCTGGTCTACGGTTGGGGACTGACCGGCATCTGGTCGGGGCTGAGCATATTCGTCGTATTGCGATTGGTCTTTGTCGGATCGCGGGCACTGTCCGGCCGGTGGGCGGTGCCGGGGGCGACGTAACGGCATTTTCGGGCGTAACCATCTCGGCGGTGCACCGATAGCCGCCGCGAGATCGGCGCCAGCGCGAATTTTTGCGAGTGCACCCCACGATAAGGTCGATCTCGACGCATGAACCGTGCTCCGAGTTACACTGCGCCGGTGACGGTGACGCGGCAGACACGGCGGCGGTCATCGAAAGATCGCGCGCGCGACTACGCGCTGTTCGCCATGCTGGTGGGCCCCAATGTGGCGCTGCTATTGGTGTTCATCTACCGCCCGTTAGCCGACAACATCCGGCTGTCGTTCTTCGACTGGAACATCTCCGATCCCAGCGCGCAGTTCGTCGGGTTGTCCAACTACGCGGAGTGGTTCACCCGTTCGGACACCCGCCAGATCGTCTTCAACACAGCGGTATTCACCGCGGCGGCGGTGATCGGCTCGATGGTGCTGGGTCTGGTTCTGGCCATGCTGCTCGATCAACCGTTGCGCGGACGAAACCTGGTGCGCTCGACCGTGTTCGCGCCGTTTGTGATCTCCGGTGCCGCCGTCGGACTGGCGGCCCAGTTCGTCTTCGACCCACATTTCGGTTTGATACAGGATCTGTTGCACCGTATCGGCGCCGGCGTGCCCGACTTCTACCAGGACCCGCACTGGGCGCTGTTCATGGTGACGGTCACCTACGTGTGGAAGAACCTCGGCTACACGTTCGTCATCTATCTCGCCGCGTTGCAAGGTGTGCGCCGAGACCTGTTGGAAGCGGCCGAAATCGACGGCGCCAGCCGCTGGTCCACCTTTTACCGAGTGCTGCTGCCCCAACTGCGCCCGACCACGTTCTTCCTGTCCATCACCGTGCTGATCAACTCGTTGCAGGTGTTCGACGTCATCAACGTCATGACCAGAGGCGGGCCGCTGGGAACCGGCACCACGACCATGGTGTTCCAGGTGTATTTGGAGACGTTCCGCAACTTCCGGGCCGGTTACGGCGCCACCGTCGCCACCATCATGTTCCTTGTCTTGCTGGCCATTACCTACTACCAGGTGCGGGTGATGGATCGAGGGCAGCGGCAGTGAGGGCGAGATCGGCACGGCTGCTCGGCTACACGGCGATGCTGCTTGTCGTCGCCCTGATCGCAGGACCGCTGACATTCGTCTTCTTCACGTCGTTCAAGAACCAGCCCGACATCTATTCGCAGCCGACCACCTGGTGGCCGCCGCACTGGCACCCGCAGAACTACCGGACGGCCACCGGGCAGATCCCGTTCTGGACGTTCCTGCGCAACTCGGTGATCATCACGTCGGTACTGGCAGCGGTGAAGTTCGTGCTCGGCGTGCTCAGCGCATTCGGTCTGGTGTTTGTGCGATTCCCGGGCCGCAACGCGGTGTTCCTGTTGATCATCGCCGCGCTGATGGTTCCCAACCAGATCACCGTTATCTCCAACTACGCGTTGATCTCCCAGGTCGGTCTGCGCAACACGTTTGCGGGCATCATCCTGCCGCTGGCCGGGGTGGCGTTCGGAACTTTCCTGATGCGCAACCACTTTCTCTCGCTGCCTGCCGAGGTCATCGAAGCCGCCGAGATGGATGGCGCGCGCTGGTGGCAGCTGCTATTTCGGGTGGTGTTGCCGATGTCCGGGCCCACCATGGTGGCCTTCGGCATCATCACTGTGGTCAACGAATGGAACGAGTACCTTTGGCCGTTCCTGATGTCCGACGACGAATCGGTGGCACCGCTGCCGGTGGGCCTGACGTTCCTGCAGCAGGCCGAAGGTGTCACGAATTGGGGCCCGGTGATGGCGGTGACGCTGCTCGCCATGCTGCCCATCCTGCTCATCTTCGTCGTCTTGCAGCGGCAGATGATCAAGGGCCTCACCTCCGGCGCAGTCAAAGGCTGACGCGTATGGACGCTCTGAGTCGCAGAAAGTTCCTTGCCTTAGCAGGGCTGGCGACCGGTTGTGCGGGAATGGGTCGTAGCGGTGGGATCAAATCAGGGCCTGGGCCGATTTCGTTTTGGTCCAATCACCCCGGCCAATCCAGCGCGGTGGAAAGAGAGTTGATCGGCCGCTTTCAGAGCCAGTTTCCCGGCCAGCAGGTCAAGCTGATCGACGCCGGCAAGGACTACGACGAGGTTGCGCAGAAGTTCAATGCGGCGCTGATCGGCACCGACGTGCCCGATGTCGTTGTGCTCGACGACATCTGGTGGTTCCATTTCGCCCTCAGCGGCGTCCTCACGCCGCTAGATCAACTCTTCGGTCAAGTCGGTGTGGACACAACCGATTACGTCGACGCACTGCTCGCCGATTTCGAGTTCGACGGGAAGCACTACGCACTGCCTTATGCGCGCTCGACACCGCTGTTCTACTACAACAGAGACGTCTGGGAACGGGCCGGTCTGTCTGACCGCGGGCCGCACTCCTGGCAAGAGTTCGACGAATGGGGTCCGCAGCTGCAGCGGGTCGTCGGTGCCGGGAAGTGGGCACACGGCTGGGCCAATGCCCAAGGGATCTCCTGGACTTTCGAAGGTCCGAACTGGGCGTTCGGTGGGGCTTACTCGGACAAATGGGCACTGAAGTTCACCGACCCGGCCACGATATCGGCGGGCAACTTTCTGCGAAACTCCATCCACGGCAAGGGTTACGCCGCGATCGCCCACGACCTCGCCAATGAATTCGCCACCGGCATACTTGCGTCGGCCGTGGCGTCGACCGGCGCTCTGATGGGCATCACCGCCGCTGCCCGATTCGACTTCGGGGCGGCACCGTTGCCCACCGGGCCGGGCGGTGCACCGGCATGTCCGACCGGCGGGGCGGGCCTGGCGATTCCGAGCAAACTGTCCGAAGAGCGAAAGCTCAACGCGCTCAGATTCATTGGCTTTGTCACCAACCCGCAGAACACTGCCTATTTCAGCCAGCACACCGGATATCTGGCGGTCCGAAAGTCGGCCGCGAATGATCCCGACGAGCAGAAATACTTGGCGGACAATCCGCGCGCCCGGGTCGCGCTGGACCAGCTCCCGCACACCCGCCCGCAGGACTATGCCCGCGTTTTCCTGCCCGGCGGTGACCGCATCATCTCGGCAGGTCTGGAATCCATCGGACTGAAAGGATCCGACGTGACCACAACTTTCACCGACATAAACAAGCAGCTACGCGTCATTTACGACCGCCAGATCAGGCGGAAGTTGCCGGTCTAGCGCAATGGCCAGAGTTCATTATTCCGCAGTCACCCACCGCTATCCCGGCGCCGACGCTCCGGCGGTGGACAACTTGGACCTCGACATCGCCGACGGCGAGTTCCTGGTGCTGGTCGGCCCGTCCGGTTGCGGCAAGTCCACCACCCTGCGAATGCTGGCCGGGCTGGAATCCGTTGCCAGCGGCCGCATCACCATCGACGACGTAGACGTGACGCACCTCCCGCCGCGGGCGCGTGACGTCGCCATGGTCTTCCAGAACTATGCGCTCTACCCAAATATGACGGTCGCGGCGAACATGGGGTTCGCACTGCGCAACGCCGGCGTCTCGCGCGCGGATACCCGAAAACGAGTGCTCGAAGTCGCCGACATGCTCGAATTGACTGACCTGCTTGATCGTAAGCCGTCGAAGCTGTCCGGTGGGCAGCGTCAGCGGGTGGCGATGGGACGCGCTATCGTGCGACGGCCCCAAGTGTTTTGCATGGACGAGCCGCTGTCCAATCTCGATGCCAAGTTACGCGTGAGCACTCGGTCGCAGATCTCCGGATTGCAGCGGCGGCTGGGCACCACCACCGTCTACGTCACCCACGACCAGGTAGAGGCGATGACGATGGGCGATCGGGTCGCCGTGCTCAAAGACGGTGTGCTGCAGCAGGTTGACACACCCAGGGTGCTCTATGACGATCCGGTCAACACGTTCGTGGCCACGTTCATCGGCGCGCCTGCGATGAACCTGATCGACGCCACCGTTGCCGGAGGCAGCGTGAAATCACCCGATTTGGCGATACCGGTTCCGCGTTCAGCCAGCCAGCGTGTGCTGGTCGGTGTTCGCCCGGAGTCCTGGGATGTCGTGGCGGCCGACGCCCCGGGAGCTTTGCCGGTGGTCGTCGAGCTGGTGGAAGAGCTCGGCTTCGAATCATTCGTCTACGCAACGCCCGTCGAGCAGGACGGCTGGTCGTCACGGGCGAACCGCATCGTGTTCCGCACCGACCGTCGGACAGCGGTGAACGTGGGTGACTCGTTGTCGATCGTGCCGCACCCGCGCGAGGTCTGCTTCTTTGACGGCCAAACCGGGAACCGCATCCGGTGAGTGCCGCGGTCACTCGCCCTTCACGTTGAGGATCTGGCGCAGCTCGAAGTCGATCTTGACCAGGTCGCGCGCGTCGTCCATCACCACGTCAATGTCCTTGTACGCCCCGGGGATCTCGTCGATCCACGCGTCGCCGTGGCGGTACTCGATGCCACGCATCGCCTGCGCCAGATCGTCCGCAGTGAAACGCCGGCGGGCCTCCGTGCGCGAAAAGCGCCGGCCCGCACCGTGCGGGGCGCTGCACAAGCCGGCCTTGTTGCCGAGGCCGGCGACAATGTAGGAGCGGGTGCCCATGCTGCCCGGAATGACCGCCCGCACACCATTGTTGGCGTTGATCGCGCCCTTGCGGGTGATCCAGACGTCCTTGCCGCCGTGGTTTTCCACCGTCGTGTAGTTGTGGTGACAATTCACCCGGTCGGCCTCGATACCGGCGGGGTCGTCGTTCATGTGCTCGGCGAGAACCTGCCGGAAGCGGTCCATCATCTCGGCCCGGTTGGCCAGCGCGAATGCCTGTGCCCACCTCAGTTCGGTGATGTAGCTGGTGAATTCACGTGTGCCCTGCGGCAGGTACGCCAGGTCCGGGTTCGGCAGCTTGATCCAGAACTGCGCCATCAGCTGCCGGGCGATCTTGATGTGGCGGTTGGCGATCCTGTTGCCGACGCCGCGGCTGCCGGAATGCAGGAACATCCAGACGTGATCGTTGTTGTCGAGGCACAGCTCGATGAAGTGGTTACCGCCGCCGAGGGTGCCCATCTGTAGGCGCCAGTTGGGGGAGTGGCGCAGGTCGACTCCGCTCGACTCTGCCTGGCGTTCCAGGGATTCGATGCGCTCGGCGGTGAAGTCGAAGCGGTCTGCGCGGTCGTTGTAACCGCCCTTGCTCATCGGAATGGCCGACTCGATGGAGCAGCGTACTTCCCGCAGCGGCAGATCGGCGATGTCGTCCTTGGTGTACTTGGTTCGCGCGGCGATCATGCCGCAGCCGATGTCCACGCCCACCGCGGCGGGGATCACGGCACCCAATGTCGGGATCACCGTCCCGACCGCGGAGCCCTTACCGGTGTGGGCGTCGGGCATCAGCGCAACATGCGGGTGCACGAACGGCATTGCTGCGGTCTGCTTGGCCTGTTCGATTGTGCTGTCGTCGATCTGTGAGGCGAAGTTGAGCAACTTGTGCCCGCCGACGCGCTTCATAGGACCAATCATGGCCCGCAACCGTCCAGAAAGCTTCCGAATTTTTACGTGTCCCAGCGTTAGCGCACCTGGGACCGTCCGCGCTGCAGCACGGCCTCGCGATTGGCGGCGATGTCGTCGCCGCTGGTCCGGAATTGCCTGGCCGCCATCGCTTCCAGCCACAGCCCCTCGCTCGTCGCTGATTCGTCGATCCGGTGGTATGACGCCAGCAACGCCCGTACCGCGTTCTGGTTGTTGCCGACAATGGTGGTCGCCACCTGCCGCGCGGCGGTGAGCAGCTGATCGTGTGGCACCACCTCGGTAACGAGACCGGCCCGCAGCGCGTCGGCTGCGGACAGGTAGTCCCCGGTCAGGCTCATCCGCCGGGCCAGGCCCACCCCAACCTTCTGTGGCAGGCGCACACTCAGTCCCCAGGTGGGCAGCAGACCCACCCGGGCGTGGGTGTCGGCGAAGCGCGCCTGCTCGGAGGCGATGACGATGTCGCAGTAGAGGACCAGCTCCAGCCCGCCGGTGACCGCGGCGCCGTTGATGGCGCCGATCACCGGCTTGGTCATCGCGGGCCAGCGCGGCGAGATGTCCGGCAGCGCCGACTGGCCGCCCAGTTCCTTGAGGTCCAGTCCGGCGCAGAACACCGGGTCGGCGCCGGTGACGATGACGACGTCCACGCCGTCGTCGGTCTCCGCGTCGGTCAGCGCCCCGAAGAAGCGGTCCCGCAGCGCTGCGGACAACGCATTGCGGGATTGTGGCCGGTTGAGGGTCAGCGTGCGCACCCGTTCGTCAGTGTCGATCAGCAGGATGTCGTCGGTCATAGGAGCAACCGTAGCCAGGATCGATCGGACCAGTATGCTAGCCATATGACCAGAAAAATGACCGCTACCGAGGTGAAGGCGAAAATCCTCGCCCTGCTTGACGAAGTCGCAGAAGGCGAGGAAATCGAGATCACCAAACACGGCCGCACCGTGGCCCGGCTGGTGTCGGCGACCGGATCTCACCCCCTGAAGGGCCGGTTGTCCGGAGTGGCGATGACGGCCGCCGATGACGACGAGCTATTCACCACCGGCGTCTCCTGGAACGCTTCGTGACGACGGTGCTGCTTGACACCCATGTGGTGCACTGGTGGGCGGCCGAGCCGGACCGGCTCAGCCAAGCCGCGGCGCACGCCGTGGAACAGGCCGACGAGCTCGCGGTTGCCGCGATCACGTGGTTCGAACTGGCGTGGCTCGCCCATCACGAGCGCATCCGACTCACGATCCCGGTTCGGTCCTGGTTGCAGCGACTCGCCCGGCACCTTCGCACTGTAGGCATCACCCCCTCGGTGGCCGCGACCGCGGTTTCGCTTCCGTCGTCGTTCCCCGGCGACCCAGCCGACCGATTGATCTACGCGACCGCCGTAGAGAACGGCTGGCGATTGGTGACCAAGGACAAGCGGCTGCGGAGTCATCGGCATCCGCGTCCGGTCACTGTTTGGTAGGCGGCGCTTATGGTTGAGGGCATGTGCCGGAACATCACCGAACTGCGCGGATTGCAGCCCGCGGCCACGGCCGAGGAGATCGCGGCGGCGGCGCGCCAGTATGTGCGCAAGGTCAGCGGCATCACCCACCCGTCGGCGGCTAATGCCGAGGCGTTCGAGGCAGCGGTCGCCGAGGTCACCGACACGACGACCCGGCTGCTGCAAGCGCTGCCGCCGCGGCGCCAGCCGCCCAAGACGGTGCCGCCGTTGCGCCGACTCGGCGTCGGATGACGCAGGTTGCCACCGCCCCCGCGCTCAAGGAGTGGAGCGCGGCGGTGCACGCGCTGCTCGAAGGACGTCAGCGGATCCTGTTGCGCAAGGGCGGCATCAACGAGAAGCGGTTCGAAGTGGCCGCCCGCGAATTCCTGTTGTTCCCGACGGTCGCGCACAGCCACGCCCGACGCGTGCGGCCCGAACACCGTGACCTGCTGGCCCCGGCGGCCGCGGACAGCACCGACGAGCATGTGACGCTGAGGGCGGCCGCGAAAGTGGTTGCGGCGCTTGAAGTCAACCGGCCTGACGGCCTGCGGGAAATCGAAGACCTGCACATCTGGACCGCTGAGTCGGTGCGCGCCGACCGGCTCGACTTCCGGCCGAAGCGCAAGCTGGCCGTGCTGGTAGTCCAGGCGATTCCGCTGACCGGGCCGGTACGGATAATCCGCACCCCGGAATACGCCGGTTGCGCCAGCTGGGTCCAGCTTCCGGTCGAACCCACCTTGGGTGCGCCGGTACACAGCGACGCGGCGCTAGCGCAGGTCGCCGCCCGGGTTCGCGACGCCGTCGGATGAGGCATCGACCGGAAGCACCAGCCGGGAGCGCCCAAAGTGCACCGAATGGGTGACCGTCTGCGCTTGCCGGGCCGTCAGCAGAGGTTCGTCGCTACCCAGATTGCGCGCGTAGCGCGGGAACCAGCTACCGGTCACCAGCACGCGGATACGTGAGCCCGCCCGGAACCGGTGCGCGGTGGCGTCGAGTTCGAGGCTGACCACCGCATCCCCGGGATCCAGTCGCCGATAACAGTCGCTGACGTTGCGCGACCGGCCTTTCGGGTCGACCTCGCTCACCCGGACGAACAGGTCGACGTGGGGATTGTCCGAGGTGTGCGCCAACTCGACGACGGGATTCCCGTACACGCAGACATCCTCGGTGAGGGTGGCGCTGGTAAAGGCGAGCACGTCTGCGCGCGACGCGAGCCGGGTGTCGTTGCGGTACCCCCCGCGTGGGGACAGCAACGGTCCGCCGGTGGTCGGCGTCGGGTCGGCGGGGTCATACCGAAACGTTGCGGGTGCGGCGCTGGATTGCGGCGCGACCTTGCCGAGGCCGCCGCCGGGCTGAAGGTACAGGGCGCAATCGGTCGTAGCGGGTGGCCAGTCGGGCAGGTCGCGCCAGCCCTGATTGGTGACGAAGACGCGCACGGCGCTGCGCTGCACGGCCGGCGCGCCACCGAGGTGAGCGTCAAGCCAGTCCAGTGATTCGCGGGAGGTGGTGGGCAGCGCCCCGAAGACCATGTCGATGTGTGTCCAGGGGCCGATGGTCACCGCGACGTCGACCCCTCGGTCGCGCAGGCGCCGGTACTGCTCCAGCGTTTGGCGCAGAAAGATGTCCTGCCAGCCGCTCAGCAGCAGCACCGGCACTTGCACGCGGTCCAGCGCGGCGGAGCACCGCATCGGGCCCCAAAACGGGTCGTCGGCGGCGGGGTGTTCGATCCACGACTCGAACCAGGGCGCGCCCGCGCCCAGCAGGGACCGGGCCGACGTACCGATCGGCAACTCGCGGATCGCCCGTTCCACTTTGCGCGGCGCTGTCATCAGGCGAATCCTGGCCCGCAGCTGATGGGGATCCTCCTGGTGGCAAACCAGATCGCTCCAGCTCAGGCAATCGTTGATCGCAAAGGAGCCGGTGCCCCACACCGACGCACTGAAGTCGTGCGGTCCCACGGTGATCACGGATGCGGCAAGCTCCGGCGGCGGATCCTGCAGCAGTGCCCACTGGGTGAAACCGAGGTACGACAGTCCGACAGTGCCGAATCGGCCGGTGAACCACGGTTGTTCACGCAGCCACGCAACTGTGTCCGCACCGTCGGCGGCCTCGTTGACCATCGGCTCGAAAACGCCGCCCGACCCGAACGTCCCACGCACGCTCTGCAGCACCACGTGGTACCCGCGAGTGGCATACAACCGGCCAAACATCAGCGAGAAGGGGAACTCTCGGCCGTAGGGTCCGCGCACCAACAAGGTGCCGGCAGGGCGGTCAGTAACGGGGGCGTAGTGGTCGGCCACCATATCGACGCCGTCGCGCATGGGAATCCGGACGGGGCTCACGGTGAAGCGATTGGTCGCGCGCGGGAGACGCAAGAGCCGGCCCATGGCAGCGTCGCGGGCTCTTCTGATCTTGGTGCGCGCCCGGAGCTGCACGACGGTTGAGGCGACTCAGAACTTGTAGAACGGGGCGAGGTCGTTGGCGCGTTGCAAGTTGGTGGGCATGCAGTCGACCTCGGGGTTGGAGTAGACCGTCGAGAAGAACAAGGCCTGCTGGAGCACCCCGTAGCTGGTCTTGAAGGCCACCATGCAGGAGTAGAACCAGAAGCTGTTGTGATAGGTCGGCTTCATCACCCAGTACTGGGCGGCGCGGTGTCCCTGGATCGTGGTCTCGAGCGCGTCAGCGGGCAGCGTCTGCTCGTAGGTCCGCCAAATGATCGGTTCGACGGCCATCTGATAGTTGCCCGCGTCGAAGTGACAGCGCAGCCCGTCTTCGTGTTCGGGCGGAGTGAACGCCAACCCCAGCCGCTGCAGGGCGTCGAACGGGATGTCCTCGCACGCGTCGAACGGGCGCGGGTCGGTGGTTGCCACGATGGGGCTCTTCATGGTGGTTTCCACCGGCATCGGGGTTCTGATCGGTTGCGCGGTGGAGCGCAGCCGGACCGGCCCGTGTCCGCTCGCCGAGGGGGTGACGCCCTGCCAGCTGAGGGTGCCCACCGAAACAGCTGCCACTAATGCGGCAAGCGCTCCGATCAGTCGCAACCTGGTTAACACGACACCCCCTGTGATCGGCGGTCCTTTGCCCGGACTATACAAGTCGGTTGCTCGCCGTCACAGTGAAACTAGAACTTGTGCTAGCTCGGCGGGCGTGCCGGTGGTGCTGCGGCCGGGCCGTTAGGGTGGTTATTCGTGGCTGGGCAAGAACCGGGGTGGAGGTCGACGAACGGCGGGCAACCGACGTTATGGGCGATCTCGGACCTGCACACCGGTCACACCGGCAACAAACCCGTCGCCGAGTCGCTGAACCCGTCGTCGCCGGACGATTGGCTGATCGTGGCCGGTGACGTTGCCGAGCGCACCGACGAGATTCGCTGGACGCTGGACCTGCTGCGGCGGCGGTTCGCCAAGGTGATCTGGGTGCCCGGCAATCACGAGCTGTGGACCACCAGCCGCGATCCGAACCAGATCTTCGGCCGAGCGCGGTACGAATACCTGGTCAACATGTGCGACGAGATGGGCGTGGTGACGCCCGAGCACCCGTTCCCGGTATGGACCGAGCGCGGCGGTCCGGCCACCATCGTCCCGATGTTCCTGCTCTACGACTACAGCTTTCTGCCACAGGGGGCGACCAGCAAAGCCGAGGGTTTGGCCATCGCGCGCCAGCGCAATGTGCTGGCCACCGATGAATTCCTGCTCTCGCCGGAGCCGTACCACACCCGCGAGGCTTGGTGTCGGGAGCGCCTGGCCAGTACCCGAGCCCGCCTCGAACAGCTGGACTGGATGACACCGACCGTGCTGGTGAATCACTTTCCACTGGTGCGAGAGCCCTGCGACGCCTTGTTCTATCCGGAGTTCTCGCTGTGGTGTGGAACCACCAAGACCGCGGACTGGCACACCCGTTACAACGCCGTCTGTTCGGTCTACGGCCACTTACACATTCCCCGCACCACCTGGTATGACGATGTGCGATTCGAGGAGGTGTCGGTGGGCTACCCGCGCGAGTGGCGGCGCCGCAAGCCGTACAGCTGGCTGCGGCAGGTGTTGCCGGATCCCCAGTACGCGCCGGGTTACCTCAACGACTTCGGCGGACATTTCGTGATCACCCCCGAGATGCGGGCGCAGGCCGCCCAGTTCCGGGAACGGTTGCGGCAGCGGCAATCTCGATGACGCCCGTCATGCTGGTGTCATCGGTGTTGCCCGACGCGCGGGACATGGCGTACGCGGAGTTGTACTCCGACCCGCCGGGGCTGTCCCCGCTGCCCGAAGAAGAGCCGCTGATCGCGAAGTCGGTCGCCAAGCGGCGCAACGAGTTCGTCACCGCCCGGCACTGCGCCCGCATCGCGATGGGTGAGCTCGGCCTGCCTCCGGTACCGATCCTGAAGGGCGACAAGGGGGAACCGTGCTGGCCCGAAGGCGTGGTGGGCAGCCTCACCCACTGCACCGGCTATCGCGGCGCGGTGGTGGCACGCAGTAGCGCGGTGCGCTCGGTGGGCATCGACGCCGAGCCGCATGACGTGTTACCCAATGGCGTGCTCGACGCGATCACGATCGACGAGGAACGTCACGAAATCACCACCCTGCCCGCGGGGCTGCATTGGGACCGAATCCTGTTCTGCGCCAAAGAGGCGACATACAAGGCCTGGTTCCCGTTGACGAAGCGCTGGCTGGGTTTCGAGGACGCTCACATCGTCTTCGACGTCGACAGCGAAGGGAACACCGGCGAGTTCGTCTCCAAGATACTGATCGACGGTGCCGCGCTGACCGGTCCCCCGCTAACCGCCCTGCGCGGGCGCTGGTCGGTGGAGCGCGATTTGGTGCTGACCGCCATCGTGCTGTGAGTTCAGCTACCGAGCTCAGCCCGGGCCCCAATCCAGGGATCGTCGTCGTGGACAAACCGGCCGGCATGACCAGTCACGACGTGGTGGGACGCTGCCGCCGCATCTTTTCCACCCGCCGGGTGGGACACGCGGGGACGCTGGACCCAATGGCCACCGGCGTGCTGGTGATCGGGATCGACCGTGCCACCAAGATCCTCGGCCTGCTGACCGCGGCGTCCAAGTCGTATGCCGCCACCATCCGGCTCGGCCAGACGACGTCCACCGAGGACGCCGAAGGTCAAGTGTTGCAATCGGTTTCGGCTGCACACCTGACACCTGAGGTAATCGGTGCCGCGATCGAGGGGCTGCGTGGTGACATCATGCAGGTGCCGTCGGTGGTCAGCGCGATCAAGGTCGGCGGCCGTCGCGCCTACCGGTTGGTCCGCGAGGGTCACACCGTCGAGCTGAAAGCCCGGCCGGTGCGCATCGAGAGGTTCGAGCTGGTCGCTGTTCGACGCGAGGATCAGCTGGTGGACCTGGACGTCGAAGTGGACTGCTCGTCGGGCACTTACATCCGCGCGCTGGCCCGCGACCTGGGCGAGGAGCTCGGGGTCGGTGGGCACCTGACGTCGCTGCGGCGCACCCGGGTCGGGCGCTTCACGCTGGACCGGGCGTGCTCGCTGGACGAGCTGGCGGAGCGGCCCCGGCTGAGCCTGACCCTCGACGAGGCCTGCCTGTTGCTGTTCCCGCGCCGCGACCTGACCGCCGATGAAGCCGAGGCGACCGGCCACGGCCGCTCGCTTGCTCCCGCCGGCATCGACGGGGTCTACGCCGCCTGCGACCCCGGCGGCCGGGTAATCGCGCTGTTGCGTGACGAGGGCTCGCGGACCATGCCCGTCGTGGTAATCCGTCCGGCGACGCTCTGACCGACCGGGACTCGGAACAACTGCACGTTAGATGCACTTCAGCATGTACTGTTGACCTCGCCAGGACCATCGTCGTGGTGAGGAGGGGTGAGCGGTGGCCACGGAAGTCGACGGCCGGAGCGTCCGGCGCACCCAGGCAGAGCGCAGTGCGGCGACGCGGGCGCGTTTACTGGACGCGACCATCGAATGCCTGATCGCCTATGGTTATGCGGGGACCACCACGCCCCGGGTAGCCGAGTTGGCAGGAGTTACCCGTGGCGCTCAGATTCACCACTTCCCGTCGAAGGAAGATCTGGTGGTCGCCGCCATCGAGCATCTGGCCCAGCAGCGCGCTCAAGCCGCAATCGCAGAGCTGGGCCGTGTCAAAGCCAGCTCCGATCTGATTTCAACCGTGCTGGACTTCATGTGGGAGGCGCATCAGGGACCTATGTTCGTTGCCGCAGTGGAACTTTGGGTTGCGGCTCGCACAGATTCGGTATTGGCGCGTCAGATCCAGCGGGTGGAGCCGCTGGTCAACAGCGCGCTGATCGCGGCGATTGCCCAGCTGATCCCCGAACAGCAGGAGCAAAAGCAGATCCGGGACGTGGCCTACACCGCGATGGACGCACTGCGCGGAATACTCGTCGCCAGCTTCGTCGAACAAGATGCCGACCGCGCTCGGCGGCGTTGGGAGCGGGCCTGCGCCGACCTGCGCCCCCGCCTTACCGAGATTTTGCCGGAGTCGTTGTCTGAATAGCGCCGCCGTGCCTTTGTCGCACCGCTGTTGACCTTCTGCCGACAATTGTTGCAAGATACAATCTGGTGTGTATGTTTCTTCGAGAGGAATGTCGTGACGAACAAGGTGTACGTGGTAGGCGTCGGCATGACGAAATTCGAGAAGCCGGGCCGCCGCGAGGGCTGGGACTACCCCGACATGGCCAGAGAGTCGGGGACAAAGGCGCTCGAAGATGCCGGCATCGAATACTCCGAGGTCGAGCAGGGTTACGTCGGCTATGTCTACGGGGAATCGACGTCCGGTCAGCGGGCACTGTACGAGTTAGGCCTGACTGGCATTCCGATCGTCAACGTCAACAACAACTGCTCGACCGGATCGACAGCGCTTTACCTTGCCGCCCAAGCGATCCGCGGTGGATTGGCAGACTGCACGATCGCGCTGGGTTTCGAGAAGATGAAGCCGGGATCGCTGTCCACGAGCTATGACGACCGTGCGCAACCGATGGACAAGCATGTGATGGCGATGGCCGAGATCTCCGAGGTGCTCTTTCCGGCGGCACCCTGGATGTTCGGCGCCGCCGGTCGCGAACACATGAAGAAATACGGAAGCACCGCAGAGCATTTCGCGAAAATCGGCTACAAGAACCACAAGCATTCGGTGAACAATCCGTACGCGCAATTCCAGGAGTCCTACACCCTCGACGACATCTTGGCGTCGCGGATGATCTACGACCCGCTCACGAAACTGCAGTGCTCGCCGACCTCGGATGGCTCCGGCGCGGCGATTGTGGCCTCGGAAGCCTTCGTCGACAAGCACGGCCTGGCCGGCCAGGCGGTGGAGATCGTGGGACAGGCCATGACGACCGACTTCACTTCGACCTTCGACGGCACCTGCAAAGGGCTCATCGGCTACGACATGAACGTCCAAGCGGCGCAACGCGTCTACGAACAATCGGGTCTGGGGCCAGAAGACTTCCAGGTGATCGAGCTGCACGACTGCTTTTCTGCCAACGAACTGCTGCTGTACGAGGCTCTCGGCCTGTGCGGAGAGGGCGAGGCGCCCAAGCTGATCGACAACGGTGACACCACCTACGGCGGACGGTGGGTGGTCAACCCGTCCGGCGGCCTGATCTCCAAAGGCCATCCATTGGGCGCCACCGGTTTGGCGCAGTGCGCCGAGTTGACCTGGCAACTGCGCGGCACCGCCGACAAGCGTCAGGTCGAGGGTGTCACCGCGGCGCTGCAGCACAACATCGGGCTCGGCGGTGCGGCCGTCGTCACCGCATATCAACGAGCGCAACGCTGATCCGGCAACGACGAAAGCCAACACGGAAGCATTCACATGGGACACATCGAAGCCACCCGGGACCTGGCCGCCAGTCCGGAAGCACTGTGGGACACGGTCGCTGACCTGGCCAACTGGGACAAATGGTTCACCGTGCACGAAAAATGGCTCGCGGAACCACCGGCCGCGCTGAGCGAGGGCGCCAAGCTGACCGCCAAGATCGTCATGCTGGGGATGGCCAACAAGATCGAATGGACAATCGAATCGGTCGACGCGCCAAACCATTTGGTGCTGGGGGGCACCGGCATGGCAGGCGTCAAGGCGCAGTTCACGTTCGATATTGCGCCGGAGGGCACCGGCTCCAGGTTCACCGTGTCCGGTGACTTCGAAGGGGCGATGATCAAGGGCGCGCTGGGCAAAGCGGTGGAAAAGGACGGCGTCAAGCAGCTTGCCAAGACGCTGGATCAACTCGACGAATTGGCGTCGGCGTCGGCATGACAAGCCACGAGCTGCAGTTCGACGACAACGCCCTGAATCAGTGGACCGACGACGAGCGGTTCGAGGTAACGAGGGAACGGCTGGCCGAGTATGCGGCGGCCACCAATGATCCGATCGCGGCGCACCGGTCGGGGGAGGTGGCGCCGCCGGTATTCGCGATCGTCCCAGTATTCGAAGCGCTGCTCATCCCGGCAGTCGACGTGATGCCAGTCGAACTGATACCGCGAGTGGTGCACGGAGAGCAGGACTTTCGCTTCCATCGGCCGATCCGACCCGGTGACAAACTGGTTTCGCGCTCCAAGATGATCGGCTACGAAGGCCTGGAGAAGGGTACCCGGGCGGCCATCCTGCTCGAATGCCGAACCGAGGATGGTGCACTGGTCAACGAGCAGTATGTGACCACGTTCGTTCGCGGGTTCAACGTCGGCAAGGCGGTGGGCGAATTGAGCCCGAGCCACAAGTTCGACGACACGCTGCGCGCCAAGGCCCCGGTTGCCAAGGTTCTGCAGCACATCGACGCAGACCAGACGTTTCGCTACTCCCCGGCAGCCGGTGATCCGATGCCGATTCATCTCGACGAGGACGTGGCCAGGGACGCCGGGCTGCCCGGAATCATCGCCCACGGATTGTGCACCATGGCGTTCACCTCCTGGGCGGTGCTCACCGAGTTGGCCGATTCCGACGTGAACCGGCTCAAGCGGCTCGCGGTCCGATTCTCCAAACCGGTGTTGCCCGGCGATGACCTGGAGACCAAGATCTGGAAAAAGGTTGCTGCGAAAGGAATCACCAGCTACGCATTCGAAACCACAAGAGGCGACGGCGTCGAGGTGGCGATCACCGATGGACTGGCGGAAATCGCCGACTGACATTGGAGGAATGAGCAAATGGGAGTTCTGGACGGCCGGGTCGCGGTGATCACCGGCGCGGGCCGCGGGATCGGACGCGAACATGCGCTGTTGTTCGCCCGAGAAGGGGCCAAGGTCGTCGTCAACGACCTCGGCGGTGACAACGCCGGTGCGGGCGCCGACAGCGGCCCCGCTGGCGAGGTGGTGGAGGAAATCATTGCCTCCGGTGGCACCGCCGTCGCCAACACTGCCAACATCGCCACCTGGGATGGCGCGAAAAGCGTTGTGCAGCAGGCTATCGACGAATTCGGCCGACTGGACGTACTGGTCAACAACGCAGGCATCCTGCGCGACTCCTTCATCGCCGGCATGGAGGAATCCCAATGGGACGCGGTGATAGCCGTGCATTTGAAGGGTCATTTCGCGATGCTGCATCACGCCGCCGCGTACTGGAAGAACCAGTCGAAGTCCGGCGATCAGCCCAATGCCGCAGTGATCAACACGGCGTCTGGCTCCGGGGTCACGCTGCCGAACCCCGGTCAGGCGAATTACGGTGCGGCCAAAGCCGGAATCGCGGCGTTGACCCTGATCGCCGCCGAGGAGCTGGAGCGCTACGGCGTTCGGGTCAACGCGATCGCGCCGATCGCCCGTACCCGGCTCACCCTGGCGACCCCGGGCATGGGCTCGTTCATGGCCGAACCCGAGGAAGGCGAACACGATTTGTTCAGTCCGGCCAACATCTCGCCACTGGTGGCCTACCTGGCGACGGAGAAGTGCCCGGTGACCGGCAAGGTGTACGCCGTTCAGGGTGGCGCGATTTCGCGACTGTCCGGTTGGCGGGATGTGGAGACCATTGAGACCGACGGTCCCTGGTTGATCGACGACATCGCCGCACGTCTGCCGCAGTAGACCCCACCGATCAAACGTCCACCCGATCAGGAGTATGTGATGTTCGAATGGTCCGAAACCGACCTGATGGTGCGGGACGCGGTTCGCCAGTTCATCGACAAGGAGATCCGCCCGCATTTGGACGAACTGGAAACCGGTCAGCTTTCGCCGTATCCGATCGCGCGAAAGCTGTTCAGCCAGTTCGGTCTTGACGCGATGGCCGCCGAATCGGTCAAGTCGATGCTCGACCGGGAGCGAGCCAGACAGGAGGGCACCGATACCCGCGGCGACGGGCAGGACGAAAACCACAGCTCAAGCGCTATGGGCGGGCTGGGTGGCCAGGCGTCGATGGTCGCGATGCTGGTGTCCGAGCTGGCCGGGGTCAGCATTGGCTTGCTGAGCACTGTGTCGGTAAGCCTCGGACTGGGCGCGGGGACCATCATGAGTCGCGGCACCCTGGCCCAGAAGGAACGCTGGTTGCCCGAGCTGATGACGCTGGAAAAGATTGCGGCATGGGCGATCACCGAACCCGACTCCGGGTCGGATGCGTTCGGCGGGATGAAGACCCACGTCAAGCGCGACGGAGAGGATTACATCCTCAACGGCCAGAAGACCTTCATTACCAACGGGCCCGACGCCGACGTTCTCGTCGTCTACGCCAAGCTCGACGAAGACACCGCCGTGGACAAGCGCAACCGGCCCGTGCTGATCTTCGTGCTCGACGCGGGCATGCCCGGTCTGACACAGGGCAAGCCCTTCAAGAAGATGGGCATGATGTCCTCGCCGACGGGCGAATTGTTCTTCGACAACGTGCGGCTCAGCCCGGACCGGCTGCTCGGCGGGACCCAGTCCTACGAAAAGGACGGCCGCGACAGCGCCCGCGACAATTTCGCCACCGAGCGCATCGGGATCGCCGCGATGGCGCTGGGCATCATCAACGAATGTCACCGGCTCTGCGTGGATTACGCGAAGACCCGCACGCTCTGGGGCAAGAACATCGGGCAATTCCAACTGGTCCAGCTCAAGCTGGCCAAGATGGAAATCGCCCGGATGAACGTGCAGAACATGGTCTTTCACAGCATCGAGCGGCAGCAGGCCGGCAAGCCGCTGACCCTGGCCGAGGCATCGGCGATGAAGCTGTACTCATCCGAGGCAGCGACCGACGTCGCGATGGAGGCCGTGCAGCTGTTCGGCGGCAACGGCTACATGGCCGAGTACCGGGTGGAGCAGCTGGCCAGAGACGCCAAATCGCTGATGATCTACGCGGGCAGCAACGAGATACAGGTGACCCACATCGCCAAAGGGCTGCTGAGCTAGGCAACCACCCAAATTGCCCGGGCGGCTGGACTGCCCAGCTCGACGGTGGTCTGGCCGCCGTCGGCCGACTCGATCGCCACCGAGATCATGCCGGCGAACTCGCGGCGGGTCAGCACCCGGAACTGCGAGTCCAGACTGATCCCGACGCTGGCGAAATAGCGCAGCATCTCCGGGTCGGCATCGGAAATACGGGCCACTGTCCCGGTGTCTCCGTCGTCGCAAGCCCACAGCTGACGGGCCGGCGGCGTCGGCACTTGCCCATCCGTGGCGGGAATGGGGTCGCCGTGCGGGTCGCGTCGCGGGAACCCCAGCTTGGCGTCGATGCGGGCCATCAAGCGATCCGATACCGCGTGCTCGAGCACCTCGGCCTCGTCATGCACCTCGTCCCAGCCGTAGCCCAATTCGTTGACCAGGAAGGTCTCCAGCAGCCGATGCCGGCGGACCATTGCCAGCGCCGCTCGCCGGCCCGCATCGGTCAGGGTCACCGCGCCGTACTTCTCATGGTTGACCAGGCCCTGCTCGGCGAGCTTGCGGATCGACTCCGAGGCCGTGCTGGCGGAAACACCGATCTTCTCGGCCAGCATCTTGGTGCTGACCTTGTGCGGAGCCCCCTCGGGGGACCACTCCTGCGCAGTCCAGATGACCTTCAAATAGTCCTGGGCAACCGCGCTAAGGCCGCCGGCCTCTTCGTCAGCCCTCACAACAGAAGAGTCTAGGGCCAACGAATCTGCGGTGAGGGCGCGTCCGCCCGCGTCATCGGCGCTCTCATCGCAGTCTGGGAGCCCTGAGCGCAGGCTCGCACAGCAACGCACGGCACCTGGAATGCCGTCCAGCCCGCCGATCCCGCACGCATCCAGCCCGGCACCGTAGGCTTGCGATCGTGCAGCGGTGGCGCGGCCAGGACGAGATCCCCACGGACTGGGGTCGATGCGTGCTCACCATCGGGGTGTTCGACGGCGTGCATCGTGGTCACGCCGAATTGATCGCGCACGCGGTCAAAGCCGGGCGCGCCCGCAACGTGCCGACCGTGTTGATGACATTCGACCCGCACCCCATGGAAGTGGTCTATCCCGGCAGTCATCCGGCCCAGCTGACGACGCTTACGCGCCGCGCCGAACTCGTCGAGGAGCTGGGTATCGACGTGTTCCTGGTGATGCCGTTCACCACCGATTTCATGAAGCTCACACCCGAGCGCTACGTGCACGAACTGCTGGTGGAGAACCTGCATGTCGTCGAGGTGGTGGTGGGCGAGAACTTCACGTTCGGCAAGAAGGCCGCCGGCAACGTCGACACTCTGCGCAAGGCCGGCGAGCGATTCGGGTTCGCGGTGGAATCGATGTCGCTGTTGTCCGAGCACCACAGCAACGAGACCGTGACGTTCTCGTCGACCTACATCCGGTCCTGCGTGGACGCCGGTGACGTGATGGCCGCGACCGAGGCGCTTGGTCGCCCGCACCGCGTGGAAGGCGTCGTGGTCCGGGGCTACGGCCGGGGCGCCCAGCTGGGATTTCCCACCGCGAACGTGGCGCCGCCGATGTATTCGGCCATCCCGGCCGACGGCGTCTACGCGGCGTGGTTCACCGTGCTCGGTCAGGGACCGGTGACAGGGACCCCCGGGGCAATTGTCCCCGGTGAGCGCTATCAGGCCGCGGTGTCCGTCGGCACCAACCCGACGTTTTCCGGGCGCACCCGCACCGTCGAGGCGTTCGTGCTGGACACCGACGCAGACCTGTACGGCCAGCATGTGGCGCTGGACTTCGCTGCGCGCATCCGTGGACAGCGCAGGTTCGATTCGGTGGACGATCTCGTCGCGGAGATCGCCAGGGACACCGAGCGGACGCGTGCGCTGCTAGCTGGGGGGTCTGGGGGGTAACTCCGCTAGCCGGCGCGCTGCTAAACTGCCCGACGACATCGGCGCGTGCTGCGGTTCGCGGTGGCCGCGCCCCAAACATGATCTGAATCCCTGATCGCGGACCTATTGATGGAGATATTTCGTGGCGCTTACAGCCGAGCAGAAGAAAGAAATATTGGGCACCTACGGCCTGCATGACACCGACACGGGGTCCCCGGAGGCCCAGGTCGCGCTACTGACCAAGCGGATCGCCGACCTTACCGAGCACCTCAAAGTGCACAAGCACGACCACCACTCGCGGCGGGGGTTGCTGCTGCTGGTGGGCCGGCGGCGCCGCTTGCTCAAGTACGTGTCGCAGATCGACGTGGAGCGCTACCGCTCGCTTGTGGAGCGGTTGGGTCTGCGTCGCTGACACCGTGCCGGGCGTGCCCGGTAAATCCCGAGTCCCCCTGGACCTGCGGGTTAGCCCGTGTAGAGTGAGAGCGTTCTGGACCGGCTCGGTCCAGCAGACGGTGCGGTTCACGCAGCTCCGCGTGTGCCGTTCCAGCGTGTCATGTCACCAGGGAGCAGCCCAGTCTGCATCGGGCGGTCTTCGGTAGTGGCTGCCGGGCTCCCCGCATCCGGGACAGACCGGCCGCTTCGATCGATGGCCGTAGCCGTATTCAGATTTGCTCCTGACGGGCACCCGGTTCGGGTTGCGCATGGATGCGCGAAACAGCTGAATAACCTAGAGAGGCCATACGGACACCTATGTCTGTAGCTCAAATTGAAGAGGGCGTGTTCGAGGCGACCGCCACCATCGACAACGGGAGCTTCGGCACCCGCACCATCCGTTTCGAAACCGGCCGGTTGGCCCTGCAGGCCGCCGGCGCTGTGGTCGCCTACCTGGACGAAGACAACATGCTGTTGTCGGCGACCACCGCCAGCAAGAGCCCCAAGGAACACTTCGACTTCTTCCCGCTGACCGTCGATGTCGAGGAGCGGATGTACGCCGCCGGCCGCATCCCCGGCTCGTTCTTCCGTCGCGAGGGCCGACCCTCCACCGACGCGATCCTGACCTGCCGGCTGATCGACCGCCCACTGCGCCCGTCGTTCGTCGACGGGCTGCGCAACGAGATCCAGATCGTGGTCACCATCCTGAGCCTGGATCCCAACGACCTGTACGACGTGCTGGCAATCAATGCCGCGTCGGCCTCCACCCAGCTGGGCGGCCTGCCGTTCTCCGGCCCGATCGGCGGTGTGCGGGTGGCGCTGATCGACGGCACCTGGGTGGCCTTCCCCACGGTCGAGCAGACCGAGCGGGCCGTCTTCGACATGGTGGTCGCGGGTCGCATAGTCGGTGAAGCCGACGGCAAGAAAGACATCGCCATCATGATGGTGGAGGCGGAGGCCACCGAGAACGTCATCGAACTTATCGACGGCGGGGCCCAGGCGCCGACGGAAAGCGTTGTGGCGCAAGGCCTCGAGGCGGCCAAGCCGTTCATCGCCGCGCTGTGCACCGCGCAGCAGGAGCTCGCCGACGCTGCCGCCAGGCCGACCAACGAATATCCGACGTTCCCCGATTACGGCGAAGACGTCTACTACGCGGTGTCCTCGGCGGCCACCGAGGAGCTGTCGTCGGCGCTGACGATTCCCGGCAAGGCCGAACGCAACGAGCGCACCGAGGAGCTCAGGACGCAGGTTCTCGAGCGGCTCGCCGGCACCTTCGAGGGCCGCGAGAAAGAGGTCAGCGCCGCTTTCCGCTCGTTGACCAAGAAGCTGGTCCGCCAGCGCATCCTCACCGACCACTTCCGCATCGACGGTCGCGGCATCACCGACATCCGCGCCCTGTCCGCCGAGGTCGCCGTCGTCCCGCGGGCGCACGGCAGTGCGCTGTTCGAGCGCGGCGAAACCCAAATCTTGGGCGTGACCACACTCGACATGGTCAAGATGGCCCAGCAGATCGACTCGCTGGGACCCGAGACCACCAAGCGCTACATGCACCACTACAACTTCCCGCCCTTCTCCACCGGCGAGACTGGCCGGGTCGGCTCGCCCAAGCGGCGTGAGATCGGGCACGGCGCGCTGGCGGAGCGGGCGCTGGTGCCGGTGCTGCCCAGCGTCGCGGAGTTCCCTTACGCCATCCGGCAGGTGTCGGAGGCCCTGGGCTCCAACGGGTCGACGTCGATGGGATCGGTCTGTGCCTCCACGCTGGCGCTGCTGAACGCGGGTGTTCCGCTGAAGGCGCCGGTCGCCGGCATCGCAATGGGCCTGGTCTCCGACGATGTTGAGGTCGAAGGCGGCGGCACCGAGCGACGCTTCGTCACCCTGACCGACATCCTGGGTGCCGAAGACGCCTTCGGCGACATGGACTTCAAGTGCGCCGGCACCAAGGACTTCGTCACCGCACTGCAGCTGGACACCAAGCTCGACGGGATTCCGTCGCAAGTGCTCGCGGGCGCGCTCGAGCAGGCCCGCGACGCACGGCTGACCATCCTGGAGGTGATGGCCGAAGCCATCGACAAGCCGGACGAGATGAGCCCGTTCGCCCCGCGGGTGACCACCATCAAGGTTCCGGTGGACAAGATCGGCGAGGTGATCGGTCCGAAGGGCAAGGTCATCAACTCGATCACCGAGGAGACCGGCGCGCAAATCTCAATCGAAGACGACGGCACGGTGTTCGTCGGCGCCACCGACGGGCCGTCCGCGCAGGCCGCCATCGACCGCATCAACGCGATCGCCAACCCGCAGTTGCCGACGGTGGGCGAGCGGTTCCTCGGAACCGTGGTCAAGACAACCGATTTCGGCGCGTTCGTGTCGTTGCTGCCGGGGCGTGACGGTCTGGTGCACATCTCCAAGCTCGGCAAGGGCAAGCGGATCGCGAAGGTAGAGGACGTCGTGAACGTCGGCGACAAGCTGCGGGTGGAGATCGCCGACATCGACAAGCGAGGCAAGATCTCCCTGGTGTTGGTGGCCGAAGAAGAGAGCTCGGCGGACAAGACCCCTGCCGGTTCGGGTGCCGCGCCAGCCGATGCCGTTAGCTGATCCCAAGCGGCCGGCGACTGAGCCCGCGACGGCCGGGGCACCGCGGCGCACCACCCTGCCCGGCGGACTGCGCGTGGTCACCGAGCACCTGCCCGGCGTCCGCTCGGCGTCGGTCGGGGTTTGGGTCGCGGTGGGTTCGCGCGACGAGGGTGCCACGGTGGCCGGTGCTGCGCACTTCCTCGAACACCTGCTGTTCAAGTCGACGCCGACGCGCACGGCGGTGGATATCGCCAGGGCCATGGACGCCGTCGGCGGGGAGCTCAACGCCTTCACCGCCAAGGAGCACACCTGCTACTACGCGCATGTGCTGGACAGCGACCTGGCGCTCGCGGTCGACCTGGTCGCCGACGTGGTGCTCAATGGTCGGTGCGCTGCCGAGGATGTCGAACTGGAACGCGCCGTCGTCCTCGAGGAGATCGCGATGCGCGACGACGACCCCGAGGACGCGCTGGCCGACATGTTCCTCACGGCACTTTTCGGTGACCACCCGGTGGGCCGCCCGGTGATCGGTTCCGCGCAATCCGTCTCGGCCATGACGCGCAGCCAACTCAACTCGTTTCACCTGCGTCGGTACACACCCGAACGGATGGTCGTCGCGGTTGCCGGCAATGTCGACCACGACGAAGTGGTGGCACTGGTGCGCGAGCATTTCGGGCCGCACTTGGTGCGTGGGAGGCGTCCCGTCGCGCCGCGCAAAGGTGCCGGGCGAGTGAACGGCGGGCCGCGGTTGACGCTCGGCAAACGCGACGCCGACCAGATCCACGTGTCGTTGGGTGTGCGCACACCCGGTCGCGGCTGGGAGCACCGCTGGGCCCTGTCGGTGCTGCACACGGCGCTGGGCGGCGGTCTGAGTTCGCGGCTGTTCCAAGAGGTTCGCGAGTCACGCGGCTTGGCCTACTCGGTGTATTCGGCGCTGGACATGTTCGCCGACACCGGCGCGTTGTCGGTGTACGCCGCTTGTCTGCCCGAGCGCTTCGCCGAGGTCATGCGCGTGACCAGTGAGGTGCTCGAATCGGTGGCGCGCGACGGCATCACCGAGGCGGAGTGCCGGATCGCCAAGGGTTCGCTGCGCGGCGGGCTGGTGCTGGGCCTGGAGGATTCCGGCTCCCGGATGAGCCGCATCGGGCGCAGCGAGTTGAACTACGGCAAGCACCGCAGCATCGAACACACCTTGCAGCAAATCGAGGCGGTCACCGTCGAGGATGTCAACGCGGTGGCCCGCCGGCTGCTGGACAACCGCTACGGGGCGGCTGTGCTCGGCCCCTACACTTCGAAACGATCACTGCCGCAACCACTTCGGGCGATGGTAAATTAGCGCGATGGTGCTCGGCTTCTGGGACCTCTCGGTGCCCATCGTCGGAGCTCCCATGGCCGGTGGCCCCGGCGGTCCGGCGCTGGCCGCGGCGGTGTCCAACGCCGGCGGGCTGGGCTTCGTCGCCGCCGGGTATCTGAGCGCGGAGCGGTTCGCCGACGACATCGCCGCCGCGCGCGCCGCCACTACCGGGCCGCTGGGTGTGAATCTCTTTGTGCCCCAACCCAGTGTCGCCGACTGGGTGCAGCTGGAGTACTACGCTGAGGAACTCGAGGAAGTCGCCGAGCACTACCATGTGGAGGTCGGGCGGCCGGAATTCGGTGACGACGACGACTGGGAACACAAGCTCGAGGTGGTGGCCGACGTACGCCCGGAGCTGGTGTCGTTCACCTTCGGCGCGCCGCCACCCGACGTGGTCGGGCGGCTCAGCGCGCTGGGACTGCTGGTGATGGTCACGGTGACGTCGGCTTACGAGGCGGGCGTGGCCATCGCCGCCGGCGCGGACAGCCTGGTCGTCCAGGGGCCGGATGCCGGCGGCCACCGGGGGACATTCGCGCCCGACATGGAGCCCGGCGAGGAGTCGCTGCACCAGCTGATCGATCGAATCGGCCATGCCCATCGCGATATTCCGCTGGTGGCGGCCGGCGGATTGGGGACCGCCGAGGCTGTCGCCGGTGTGCTGCGCAGGGGAGCGGTGGCCGCGCAGGTCGGCACCGCGCTGTTGCTGGCCGACGAAGCCGGCACCAACCCCACCTACCGCGCCGCTTTGAAGCATCCGCAATTCACCAATACCGTTGTCACCAAGGCATTCTCGGGTAGATACGCGCGTGCTCTGGAAAACGAGTTCACCCGACTGCTCGACAATGTGGCGCCGCTGGGCTATCCCGAGGTCAACCAGATGACTGCGCCGATACGGGCAGCGGCGGTCGAGGTCGACGATCCCAACGGGATCAACCTGTGGGCGGGTACGGCTTATCGGCAGGCGAATTCTGGTCCGGTGGCCGAGATCGTCGCAAGCCTTGCCGCGACTGGCTAGCCGTTTCGGAATGCGCTTTTGTAGCCGTCTTCGGGTGTGAACTCACGGCTTTCGGCGTGAATCGACGGCCTCCGTTGTGAGCCTGGGGCTTTCGGTGTGAATCGACGGCTTTCGGTGTGAACCTAGGGCGAAAATCGGCGCGAATTTCCGCCCAGGCTACACACCCGAAGCCAAGGATTCACTCCCGAAGCCAAGGATTCACACGCAAAGACTGTCTGCTCGTGGACCGCGCAAGCATCAGCCTGTCAACCCAGAATGCTCCCCGCGTCGGTGAACGCCAAACCGAGGTCGGTAGCCACCCGTTCGGACAGCAGTGCACCGTCGTGAGTTGAAAGCCCTTTGGCCAGAGCGGGATCCGAACGGCAAGCCGCCCGCCAGCCGTGGTCGGCAAGCTTGAGCACATACGGCATGGTCGCGTTGGTCAACGCGAAGGTCGACGTCCTGGGCACCGAGCTGGGCATGTTGGTCACGCAGTAGAACAGTGTGTCGTGTACGGCGAAAGTCGGGTCATCGTGGGTGGTCGGGCGAGAGTCCTCGAAGCAGCCGCCCTGGTCGATCGCGATGTCCACCAACACTGCTCCTGACTTCATATGTGCGACAAGTGAATTCGTGACCAGCATGGGCGCCTTGGCGCCCGGGACCAGGACCGCCCCGATAACCAGGTCGGCACCTTTCAGAGCATCCTCGAGCTCGTACACCGATGAGTGGCGGGTCCGGAACTTTCCGTCCAGTTCCCGGAGCCGGTTGATGTTGACGTCGAATACCGTGACGTCAGCACCCATTCCGCCGGCCACGCGGGCGGCGTTGTAGCCCGCGTTCCCGCCGCCGATCACCACGACTACGGCCGGTTCCACGCCGGGCACCCCGCCCATCAGCAGGCCTCGTCGAGCAGGCGGGCCGCTTTGGGTTCGCATCAGGTGATAGGCCCCGACCTGGGCGGAGAGTCGCCCGGCGACTTCGCTCATCGGGGCCAGCAGGGGCAGCGCGCCGTCGGCCGTCTGCACGGTCTCGTAGGCGATCGAGGTTGTCCCGGAAGTCAATAACGCGTCGGTGCACGCGCGTGACGCGGCCAGGTGCAGAAACGTGAACAGAATCTGGCCGCGGCGCAGCAGGGGATACTCCGCCGGCATCGGCTCCTTGACCTTGAGCAGCAAGTCGGCGCCGGGGAAGGTTCGGCAATTTCCGACGCGGACTTCAAGGCGGCGGGCGCTCAATTGATCACCACCGCCGAAGAAGTCTGGGCCGGCGCCGACTTGCTGCTCAAGGTCAAGGAGCCGATGCCGGCGGAGTATCCCCTGCTGCGCCGCGGCCAGATTCTG
>NZ_LZIJ01000011.1 GCF_001667115.1 Mycobacterium sp. 852002-51163_SCH5372311
GGCAGGTTTTCGTCGAGGAAGGCCGAGAACTCCGTCCGAAACGCTTCGACGTCGGGATCAAAAGTCAGCTGCACGGTATTCCTCCGCGATCCGGGCCCGATGCTCCGCGGCGCCGCCGAGCATCAATTCCCCGGCCTTGGCTCGCTTGAGGGCGAACTGCAAATCGTTCTCCCACGTGAAACCCATTGCACCGTGCAGCTGTAGGCCGTGCCGAAACACCAGCGACTGGCACTCCCCCGCGGCCGCTTTCGCCATTGCGGCGGCCAGCCGGCGGCGTGGATCGTCGGCCGCGATGGTCAGCGCAGCGAAGTAGGCCAAAGCCCGAGCGCGCTCCACCGCGACGTGCATATCGGCGGCCTTGTGCTGCACCGCCTGGAAGGATCCGATCGGCACGCCGAATTGGTGACGGCTGCGGACGTGTTCGAGGACCAGATCGAGAATGCGTTGGCAGGCGCCGACCATCGTGATCGCCATCGCCGTCAGCGCAACATGATTCGCGCGCTCACGATCGACGGTCACCCGGGCGCTGTCGGGCACCCGCACGTCGCCGAAGGACAGGTCGGCGACGTGCAACACCGGGTCGAACACCGCCGAGCGACGAGCCGAAACCTGGTCGGCCCCGACGACGAACACACCGGCGTCGGTCACCACCGCCAATCGGTCGGCGCGGTCCCCGTCCAGGACATGGCGCGCGGTACCGTACAACACCCAGCCGTCGGAGTCCCGGTGCGCCGACACCCCGCTGTAGACGGCGGTCCCCGACTCGTGCGGGTCGAACCGATCCGCCGCCAGCGGAGCGAACTGGCTCATGGTCGCCAGAAACGGGGTGGGATCGGTTGTGTGACCGAGCTCTTCGAACACGATCGCCAACTCCACCGCGCTGGCCGGATCGTTCAGCTCGGTCCAGCCGAGGTCGACGTAAACCTTCCACAGCGGGCCGGGGTCGACACCGTCCTCGGCCACGCTGCGGACCAGCGAGGGCGGGCATTGCTTGGCGAGGACGTCACGCACGGTCTGTTGCCAAAGTCGCTGGTCAGCATCGAACTCCAACAGCATGCCGGCCGCCTCCTGTCCTCACCACTCACGCGAGAATAACATTCTCGGTTGCGGAAGTAATAATCTCGGAAAGCGGCTATGAGATAGGCGGCAAGGCGGCAAGCAAGTCGTCGGCCGGCTCGTCCCAATGGTCGAGGTTCAGCGCCTCCGCGAGTGGGCGCCGACGAACGCGCCCGTGTCGGCCTTTAGGCCACCCGACCACTACGTGGCCGACAATTATCCAATCCGCGGGGACGCCGACGGCGTCCCGCAGCAACTGCTCACCGCCGTAGGAAGCCCAGCTGGTAAGACACGCACCCAGACCTTGGGCGCGGGCCGCCAGCAGGAAGTTCTGCATCGCCGGAAAGATCGATCCGCCCAGCAGCAGTTCGGACGCCGTCGGAAAGTGCTTCTGCGCGAACAGGACTGACGTCATGGATCCGTCCCTGAAGGGGCGGGCTTGTGTTGCCTCCCTTGCGGTTTCGGATCTGCCGTTAGGCTTGCTGCTGCCGCCCTAGCTGGCTGTTAGGGTGGGCGCTGCGTGTGGGCGCGTGACTTCGCCCCAGCCCTCAACACCACGTTGCGCGATGACGATTGCTGCGTTGTGGTCGGCGTGCCCAACGAAGCCACACCGGCCACACTCAAACTCTGCCTGGGAGCGGCGGTTGCGTTTGTCTACCCAACCGCATGCGCTGCACGTCTGCGACGTATAGGCGGGGTCGACCTGGATGAACGCTACGCCAGCAACTTGGGCCTTGTAGGCCAAGAATGCGCCGAGTTGGGCGAACGCCCATGAATGCAGCGTGGCCCGTTGGGGCTTGCGGAGCCGTACCCGTGAGCGGATCCCTGTCAGTCGTTCGACGGCGATTCCGCGCCCGGTGCGTTGGGCCTCGGCCACGATGCGTTTGGAAACCTGGTGATTGATGTCGGCGGCGTAGCGGGCCTCTTTGCGGCGCCGCTTCTTCAATAACCGCCTCGCCGAGCTGGTTTTCTTGGCCTGCAATCGTTTTCGTAGATTGAGTTGGCGTTTTCGGTAGCGGTTCAATCGGGCACCGGCGGCGCGCTGTCCGTCGCTGCTGGTGGCAATGTTGACGATGCCCAGATCCACGCCGAGGAACCCCTTTGCCGGCTCGGCTTGCGGGGCCTCGGGTGTCTGCACGGTGGCATACAGGAACCATTTGTTGTCGCGGCAGATCAGGTCGGTTTCTCCGATCGGGCGGGTGCGCAACAGCGCCAGATCCCTTACCGCGGCGATGATACGGATATTGCGTATCCGGCCGGTCACCGTCCAGATCGACCCCACCGCATCGCGGCCACCCACCACCTCGGGGATCTGCCAGGACAAGCACCGCGCATCAAAGGGCTGCGCGGCAGCGGCGCGGAACCTGATCGGTGTGGCCGTGATCGCTTGGCGCTTGGCTGACCGGGTGGGCCGTAGTTACCCGCCTCGAGATTGGCTTTGAGGGTGGCATACGCGTCGGCGACTTTGCCGATCACCCGGATCGCTGGCTGCGCCGAGAGTCCGAACCGATGCTTGAGCTCGAGATAGAAGCGCTTCTGCGTCTCGTACTTGCCGTGCACCCGCTGGACATGCATTGCCTCCGACAACCAGGACGCCGCCTCATTGCACGCGCACAAGGTGGCCTGAAGTCCGCCCGCCTGCTCGGCCGTCGGCAGCATCCGTACCTTGACCACCTGCTTCACACCGGCCACGCTAACGGTCAGCACCGACATCGCTCGGCGACGACGCGCGTCGTCGGTGCCGACCGCTACCGTTTACCCTCGGGGTAAGCACCAAACCCGAACTAGACGTGCGCCACGGGGCAGCGCTGTCGACGCCCATCCACCTTCTGCTGGCCTACGCAGCCAGCCTCACCCTGCCAGTGTTGGTTAACGGAATCGAAGGCATATTGTCTAGTCGGCTGTGCCAGCGGTGTTCTGCTCATGCCCGCAAATACATGTGGGGCAACCATTTCTGGTCACCGCCATACTTCGCCGTCTCCTACCGAGGCGCCCCACTGACCGTCAACCAATGCATCTAACGCAGAACCGACCCGACTACACCGGATCGGCTTCCTCCCGGCCGCGAACGCCCGGCATCCGCCGAAGACGGCTATGCCGCCCGTACCATCATTTCCTCGCTAACGACCCCGCGGAGCGTCACTATTGAAGCCAGCGCAACTTCAAAGGAGCAGACCGTTGGACCGTGAAACATACGACAAGGGAATCGAAATACGCTCCGTCGTACTCGGCGAGGCCTACGTCAACAAGGCGCTGGCCGATGCGGACGACTTCACCAAACCGCTGCAGGATCTGATCACCGAGTACTGCTGGGGAGCGGTCTGGGGCCGCCAAGAGCTGCCGCTCAAGACACGCAGCATGCTCAACTTGGCGATGATTCCGATCCTCAACCGGCCGAACGAATTGCGAACGCACATCAAGGCCGCGTTGACCAATGGCGTCACCCGCGACGAGATTCGCGAGATATTTTTGCAAGTCGCCATTTACGCCGGCGTGCCCGCCGCGGTCGACAGCTTTCGCATTGCGCAACAGACTTTCGCCGAGCTGGACCAGGGCTAGCGCCGGCCATGGACATCGGGTTTATCGGCCTGGGCCACATGGGCTTTCCCATCGCACGACGGCTCATCGAAAAGAACCACGACGTCGTCGCCTTCGACACGAGCGACAAGGCGCTGCAGCGCATCGTCGCCCTCGGGGCACAGGCCGCGTCTTCGTCTAGAGACGTCGCAGACCGCGTCGAAACGGTCATGGCCAGTTTGCCGTCGCCGGCCGCTTCGCTGGAGGTGGCAACCGGCACAACAGGAGTCATCGAGGGCTCACGGGTCAAGCGGTATGTCGACCTGTCGACCGTCGGCCGACAAACCGCGGCACGAATCCACGCCCTGCTGGCCGAACGGAACATCGTCGCGCTCGACAGCCCGGTCAGTGGCGGCGTGAGCGGAGCCGAGAAGGGCGCCCTGGCCGTGATGGTGTCCGGCCCGCGCGGCGAATTCGACGTCATACGAACCGTACTCGATGCGATCGGCCGGCCGTTCTACATCGGAGACAAGCCCGGCTCGGCGCAGACCATGAAGCTCGCCAACAACATGCTGGCGGCCAACGTCTTGGTCGCGACGGCAGAGGTCGTCGTCATGGGCGTCAAGGCCGGCCTGGATCCTGCCGTGATGATCGAGGTGCTCAACGCGGGTTCGGGCGCGACGAGCGCAAGCCGCGACAAGTTTCCCCGTGCGATCCTGCCCCGCACTTTCGACTACGGCTTCGCCACCGGGTTGATGGTCAAGGACGTGCGACTCTATCTCGACGAAGCCAAGGCGCTCGGCGTGCCGGTCGAGATCGCCGAAACTATATGCCGGCTCTGGGAGCACACGGCGCTCGATCAAGGCACCGATTCGGACTTCACGGCGGTGATCAAACCGTTGGAGAAAGCCGCCGGCGTCACGGTGGGCAAGTAGGCGCTCGTACTGTCGCACCAACCAAAGTGGCGCCGCCGGAAACTCGGAGAATGGTATTATACCTATTGAAGAATCTCCCTTGCGAATACGGCTCAGATAACGGCTCTAGCAGCACCGATGATTAACCGAAATGCTTACCGGAAGTCCATTGATCGACGGCGGTCAAGAATGTTAGATTGGCTATCATCTGCCCCCGACGGGGCCGATTTGGCGACCGAAGCCGGAGGTTGGCTTTCGTGATCGAGCACGCTGACGGAACACGCACGCCGGTGATCGACGCAAGCGTGCATATCTTCTTTCCATCCAACAAGGATCTGCGCTCGTTCTTACGCGAGCCTTTCAAGAGCCGAGGTTTCCCCGACTACGAGATGGACTGGTACGGGGCGCCCGGAGGAGAGTACGCGCCGAACACCACAGGACCCGACCGCCAGTATCCGGGTTCGGATCCGGAATTAGTTGCCAACGAGCTGTTTTCAAAGCGCGGGGTGGACGTGGCGGTCCTGCATCCCATGGGGCGCGGCATCATGCCGGACCGGCATCTGGGCAGCGCGCTGCACGCCGCACACAACGAGATGATGGTGGCGCGCTGGCTGGAGTCGGACGAGTTCGGTGATCGCTTCCGCGGCACCATCCGGGTAAATCCCGACGACATCGCGGGCGCACTGCGTGAGGTCGACAAGTGGCGTTCGCACTCACGCGTCGTCCAGATCGGCATCCCGCTGCAGTCCCGCGAACTCTACGGCAAACCCCAGTACTGGCCACTTTGGGAGGCTGCTGCCGACGCGAACCTTCCGGTCGCCGTGCACATCGAGGTCGGCTCGGGCATCGCCTTTCCGCCGACGCCGTCGGGAAACACCCGCACATACGAGCAGTACGTCAGCTTCATGGCGCTGAACTACGTGTATCACCTGATGAACATGATCGCCGAGGGTGTGTTCGAGCGCTTTCCCACTTTGAAGTTCGTCTGGGCCGACGGCGCGGCGGATTTCGTGACCCCGTTCATCTGGCGGATGGACACGTTCGGCCGGCCGCACCTCGAACAGACGCCGTGGGCACCGCGCATCCCCAGCGATTACCTGCCCGGCCATATCTATTTCGTCCAGGGCAGCCTCGACGGTCCCGGCGACACCGAGTTCGCCGGCGAGTGGTTCGGCTTCACCGGGAAGGACGACATGGTGATGTTCGGATCCAGCTACCCGCACTGGCAGTGCGCTGATGTCAGCAAGCTGCCTACAGCGTTGTCCGCCGAGCAGCGCGAGAAGGTGTGCTGGCGCAATGCGGCGAATCTGTACGGGATCGACATCTCGGCCGACTTGGCTAGAAGCTGACCCGGGGGCGGTCGCAGAATGGACAGAAAGCAAGGGAGATCACGATGACCCTGACCCATACACAGGAACGGAAGCCCGCCGCCGAACGCATCGCCGTTCGATGCGTCGACTCGGATGTGCATCCAGTGCCCAAGCGCGGTGAGATTGTCCAGTACATCCCTGAGCCGTGGCGCAGCAAGTATTTCCTCGTTCGCAATGTGGGTGAGCAGATCTACTACGACGCCCCTGATTACGCGCACAGCTTCGCGATGCGCACGGATACCTTCCCGCGCGACGGCGAGTTTCCCGGTAGCGACCCGGACATGGCTTTCCGCCAGTTGATCATGGAAGCGGGTTCCGACATCGCGATCCTGGAACCGGGTGCCTACCCGGCTCGCCTACCCGAAGCGCAGCATGCGATGTCGTGCGCTTTGAACGACTGGCAGGCCAACCATTGGCTCGATAGCCACAACAACTGGCACGAGCGCTGGCGTGGTTCCATCTGCGCCGCCATCGAGGAGCCGGAAGAGACCGTCCGCGAAATCGAGCGCTGGGCGGGACACCCATACATGGCACAGATCCTGATCAAGGCCGAGCCGCGGCCGTCATGGGGCAACCCGAAATACGACCCGATCTGGGCTGCGGCAACCAAGCACGACATCACCGTCAGCTGCCACCTGTCCCGCAGCCAGTACGACGAGCTGCCGACACCGCCGGTTGGCTTCCCCAGCTACAACCACGACTTCATGGTCACCTACTCGTTGCTGGCCGCCAATCAGGTGATGAGCTTGATTTTCGACGGTGTCTTCGACCGCTTCCCGACACTGCGCATCGTGTTCGTCGAGCACGCCTTCACCTGGATCCTGCCGCTGATGTGGCGCATGGACAGAATCTACGAAGCGCGTAAGTCTTGGGTGGACATCAAGCGCAAGCCGTCGGAATACGTCAAAGACCACATCAAATTCACCACCCAGCCGCTCGACTACCCGGAAGACAAGACCGAGCTGACCCGTGCGCTGGAATGGATGGAGTGCGACAAGATCCTGCTGTACTCGTCGGACTACCCGCACTGGACTTTCGACGATCCGCGCTGGTTGGTGAAGCACCTTCCGAAGGGCGCCCGCGACGCGATCATGTACAAGAACGGCATCGCGACCTATCACCTCCCGGAGACCGTTCCGGTCCTCGAGGGTCAGACCCGGGTGCTCTGAATTGACCGAAGAAGCGACCAGGCGGCCCCAGCCCCGCCTCGCTCAGGGCCGCGAACATGTAGTGGCGACAGTGGACGAGATCCCGCCTGGCACTCACAAACTGGTGCCGATCGGACGGCACGGTGTGGGCGTCTACAACGTCAACGGCAGCTTCTATGCAATCGCGAACTACTGCCCACACCAGGGCGGCCCGCTGTGCTCGGGACGTCCCCGCGGCCGCACCATCGTGGACGAGACCGCCGCCGGTGACGCCGTCATGGTGCGAGACCTGGAGTACATCTACTGCCCTTGGCACCAATGGGGTTTCGAGTTGGCCACCGGTACCACGGCGGTCAAGCCGGAGTGGAGTATCCGGACCTATCCGGTACGTGTTGTCGGCAATGACGTTTTGGTGATGGCCTGACAGGAGAATTGGGTGTCTTCTCTCGAGGTGAACGGCGGCAACGTTGTCTACGAAATCCTCGGTGACTCAGGCGAACTCATTGCCCTGACGCCAGGTGGCCGGTTCAGCAAGGAAATTCCGGGTCTGCGCCCGCTGGCCGAGGCGCTGGTCGACGGCGGCTATCGCGTGCTGCTGTGGGACCGGCCCAACTGCGGTGCGTCCGATGTCCAGTTCTACGGGCAAAGCGAGTCGCACATGCGCGCGGAAACTCTGCACAAGCTGGTGACGGGCCTGGGTTTCGAGCGCTGCATCCTGGCCGGGGGTTCCGGCGGCGCAAGGGATTCCATGCTGACGACGATGCTCTACCCCGAGATGGTCACCAAGCTGGTGGTGTGGAACATTGTCGGCGGCATCTACGGCACGTTCGTGCTGGGCTCCTTTTACATCGTGCCAAGCATTCTCGCGGCCCGCGGCACCGGGATGGACGGGGTGGTGAAGGTGTCGGAGTGGCGCGAGCGCATCGAGGAGAATCCCGCCAACAAACAGCGGTTCCTCGACTTCGACAAAGACGATTTCCTCAAGGTGATGCTGCGCTGGCTCAATGCGTTCGTCTCCAAGCCGGGGCAGACCATTCCCGGTGTCGACGACGAAATGTTCGACCGCATTACGGTTCCCACGCTGATCATCCGGGGCGGCGAGAACGACTGGGACCATCCCAAACGGACGTCGCTGGAAGTCAGCTGTCTGATCAAGGGGTCGAAGCTGATCGATCCGCCGTGGCCGGAGGATGCCTGGGAGCGTGCCTCCGAGGACCGTGCGGCCGGTAGGGTGAAGCACTTCAACATGTTTGACACCTGGGTGCTGGCGGCACCCCCGATTCTCGAATTTCTGGGCTCGTGATGCGTTCACCGGGTACGGATGTGGACCTCGCAGTTGAGCGTTGCCTCCAGCGCCGTGTGGATCCGGCTTTCCGGGATGCGTTCGAGGTCTTCTTCCCGCAACGTGACATAGATGATGTCGAAGCCTTCATCGCCCGCGTGACGGGCGATGTCGCCGGTGAGCCCGAACGCCGACAGCACTCCGCGGGCGTCGTCGTCGGTTCCCCTGCTGATGAAGGTAACCGCACCGGCCACCGGGTCGGTTCCGAAGGCCCTGGTACACAAGTTGATCGCTGCTTTCTTAGTTGGGTCGACGTCGTTGCTTTCGATCAGCAGTTCGACCTCGCGGCGGCCGTTCGGCATGGCCGCGAGATCATTTTCCACCACCTCAGCGCCCAACTCGGCCACCAGCCCGAGGAGCACAGCCGTGCCCTTGCGTAACTGCTCCGGCGTAAGCACACCGCCCGGATCGACATTGACCCGTATCACCGCAGTTCGCATGCGGGCTAGCCTAACGGGAGTGATGGCGGGCTGAATCATGAAGACACAAGCAACCACTCAAGCAGCGGTCGCGACAGCTCTCTGGCCGGGTTGTCCGCCCCGCCTGCTGGTGCCCGGCGTCGAATCCTACGCGACGTATCGGGAACAAGGCGGCTACCAGCCGCTGACTGACGTAGACGGACTACTCGCCGAAGTCGAAGCCGGGGGCCTGCTCGGCCGTGGCGGCGCCGCCTTTCCGCTTGCGGTCAAATTGCGTTCGGTCCGTGACAACGGGCAGCCTGACGGTGGCACCGGCCGCACAGTCGTCGTCGCGAATGGCGAAGAGGGAGAACCGGCTTCGATCAAGGACCGATGGTTGTTACGCAATCGGCCGCATCTGGTTCTCGACGGGCTTCGGCTGGCCGCGGCGATCGTGGGCGCCGACCGCGCCTACGTCTATGTGTCCGACCAGGAGTCGGCGCACAGCGTCGAAACCGCGCTGAGCGAACTCGATCCGGGCATCCTCGGCGGCGTCCCGGTTGACCTCTGGACAGTGACGCCCGGGTACGTCGCCGGCGAGGAGACCGCGGCGGTCCGCGCCATCAACGGGGGCCCCGCCAAGCCGACGGATAAGCCGCCGCGCCCCTATGAAGAGGGCGTCGGGGAGCGTCCCACTCTGGTGAGCAATGTCGAGACACTGGCCAATCTGCCGTTCCTGCAACGGCACGGCTCGGCAGCGTTCCGCTCGCAGGGTACGTCGGGCTCGCCGGGCACGTTTCTGGCGACCATCACCGGAGCCGGGCGGTCACCCGTTCTCTACGAACTTCCACATGGGTTGCCGTTCGCTGAATTGGTTGCGCTGCACGGTGTTTCGGCAGATCAGGTGCGGGGCGCGCTGATGGGCGGTTATTTCGCCGGTCTGCTCAACCGGACGGTGCTGGACACCACTTTGGACCATGAGACCATGCGAGGCATCGGCAGCGGTCTGGGTTGCGGCGCGATCACGCTCATCACCGACGACTGCCCCGTTGCAGTCGCGGCCTCGGTACTGGCCTACTTCGACCGAGAAAACGCCAGTCAGTGCGGATCGTGTTTCAACGGAACGGCGGCCATGGCCGCGGTCGGCGGCGCGCTGCGCGACGGCGTCGCCACCACCGAGGATGTCGACCGATTGCGCCGCTGGTCGGTGGTGCTGCGGGGCCGTGGCGCCTGCGCGACGCTCGACGCCGCTTGCAACGTGGCGGCGAGCTTGCTGGACCAGTTCCCCCGCGAGGTGACGGGCCATCTCGACGGTGATTGCCCGGACTGCCGCAACCACCCGTTCCGCGCCGACCGTCCCTACGAGGCGGAGGCTTGGAGGCAACCATGAAAGTCCGGTTGGACCGCACCGTTTGCGACGGCTTCGGCGTCTGCGCCAAGCATGCCCCCGGATACTTCTCCCTGGACGACTGGGGATACGCGTCGCTGATCGGGGACGGCACTGTGGCGGCCGAAGACCACCACGCGGTGATGCGGGCGGTGCTGGACTGTCCGGTGCATGCCATCACCGAGATCGGTCAGCGGAGGCCCAGCGTCCCGCACCCGGAACTACATGACGAAGACGATCCCGCGGCTCACGTCAATACCGAAGCGAACGAAGCTCAGTGGGGATTCACCCGCTGACCGCGGTGGACCTGCGCCGGATGTATTTCTAAGATCTTGCCGCCGAGAGCGGCTGGCGCCACGTCGAAACCACCAGGGAGCACTAAACTAAGTTCATGACTAAGTCCACAGCCTTGAGAGTCGGCGTTCACGAGGCGAAGACACGCCTGTCGGAGCTGTTGCGGCTCGTCGACAGCGGGCAGGAGGTTGAGATTGCCCGCGGGGGCGAACCCGTGGCAAAGCTTGTGCCGTTTCACACCCAGGGGCGCCGCCGGTTAGGGATAGACCATGGCGTGTATACCGTGCCCGACGATTTCGATGCCTCGCTGCCGGACGATGTCCTTGAGAGCTTCTATCGGTGAAGCGCTACCTGATAGACACCCACGTTTGGCTGTGGATGCAGTCACAGCCCGACCGGCTATCCGTCGAAACACGAGCACTGGTTCAGGACGTCCGCGTCAGCATTTTCTTCTCTGCCGCCAGCGCCTGGGAGATCGCAATCAAGTATCGGCTCGGCAAACTACCATTGCCCGAACCGCCGGCCTCGTATGTGCCCGACCGCATGCGCCGCTCCGGAACGTCGCCGCTGCCGGTCGATCATGCGCACACACTGAGGACCGCTGAGCTTCCGGATCACCATCGGGATCCGTTCGACCGTGTCCTCGTCGCTCAGGCGCAACTGCTCGACTTGACGATCATCACCGCGGACGACCAGTTTTCTGCCTACGATGTCGCGGTCATCGCCGCTTGAATTCGGCCGCGACGTTCGGACTGCCCCGATCAGGAAGCGAGCCCATGAGCACCGTTGACGACATGATGGCCGGGCCCGTTCCCCGGCGGCGGATCGCCGTCGCTTCGATGGTGGGCACCACGGTCGAGTTCTTCGACTTCTACATCTATGCGACGGCCGCGGTTTCAGTCTTCCCGCACCTCTTCTACCCCAAGGGCAACCACACCACCGCGCTGCTGGCCTCGCTCGCGACGTTCGGTTTGGCTTTCGTGGCGCGTCCGCTGGGATCGATACTGTTCGGGTATTTCGGCGATCGTGCGGGTCGAAAGGCCACGCTGGTCGGCTCGCTGTTGACCATGGGGATCGCCACTTTCGTCATCGGGCTGCTGCCGACTTACCAGGAGATCGGCGTCGTGGCGCCGGTGCTGCTGGCGATCATGCGCTTCAGCCAGGGCCTCGCGTTGGGCGGGGAGTGGAGCGGAGCGGCGCTGCTAGTCACTGAAAACGCCGAACCCGACAAGCGAGCGCGCGCGGCGATGTGGCCACAGTTGGGCGCGCCGTTCGGTTTCCTGCTGGCGAACGGGCTGTTCCTCATCCTGATCAGCCGGCTTGGCCACAGCAACCTCGAACCCGACGCGGCGGGCCCGTTCCTGACTTGGGGATGGCGGATCCCGTTCCTCTTGAGTGTGGTCTTGGTGGCCGTCGGGCTTTATGTACGGCTGCGACTGACCGAGACGCCGGTATTCGCAAGGGCACTCGCGCGCGGCGAGCGAGTCCGGAACCCGCTGACCGTCGTGTTTCACACCAGTTGGCAAGAACTGATCATCGGCACATTCGTCATGCTCGCGACGTACACGCTGTTCTACACCGTCACCACGTGGGCACTGAGCTACGGCACCTCCAGGCGCCCGCCGCGTGGGCGGGGCCTGGGCTTCGGCTATGTGGACTTCTTGCACATTCAGCTGATCGCAGTGTTGTTCTTCGCGGCGACGGTGCCGATAGCCGGCGCGCTCGCCGACCGCTTCGGCCGACGCCGCACGTTGCTGGTTGTTACGGCGGCGATCATCGGGTACGGTGCATCATTCGGTCTTATGCTGACGCCCGGCAGCGCGACGAAGGTTTCCGCGGCGCTGTTCCTGATCATCGGAATGACGTTGATGGGCTTGTCTTTTGGCCCGATGAGCGCGGTGCTGCCCGAACTGTTCCCGACCAATGTGCGTTATACCGGCTCTGGGATCGCCTACAACATGTCGGGCATTCTGGGCGCCGCGGTTGCGCCGTTCATCGCTACGTGGCTGGCCACCAAACACGGAGTGGTCTGGGTCGGCGTGTACCTGATCGTGGTGGCGATTCTGACCATCCTCGCGTTGTTGCTCATGCGGGAAACCAAGAACATTTCGCTGGAGAAGCCAGTTGACGACCATGCTGGCGACGCCGCCATAACTGGTTGACCCTCGCGAGCGAGCCGCGGATCTGCCCCCGACTTACGCACCACTTCTTTGTAATGAGCCTCGCGGCGAAGCCGCCACTGGCAGCATGGCCGATGGTCCGTCCAACAGATGTGAGGGGTAGGAAGGTGGAGCGTCTCGGACTTATCGTTCTCATGAGCCTGATCTTCGGGGCCATCACAGGCGCTATCGCTCGCAAGAAAAACCTTTCCACGGGCGGGTGGTTTGTCATTGGCGCATTTTTGGGCCTCATCGGTTTGCTCATCGTGCTGATGCAGAGGCCCCGGCTGCCCAAGCCGCCGCCGGGTATGCGCGTGGTCAAGTGCTCATGGTGCAACGCAGTCCAAAACATCGCGGAGGCACAACCCGAGTTCGAGTGCTGGCAGTGCAAAGCAAGTCACCGGATTTGGGACGGTCCTCAACCAGAGCTGACTGAGCCGGCCACGATGCCCCAGCAGAAGCCAGTCGAGTCGATGAGCAAGGTTAGGTGTTACAAGTGCCAACACGTGCAGGCGGTGCCGCCGGATCTATCGTCGTTCCCGTGTGAGGAATGCGGCGCGAGCCTGAAACGCCGAACCAGCTGAGGCGGCTAGCGAACCTGACTTTTGCTCTGGCGGTCCGCAAGGCCGCCTTTTCTGCAGGCCGAAATATTATGGAGCGCACACGATTAGGAACAGTTCTCAGTCCCCACACGTTGTCCCGAGCACCTTGGCGGCCTGCTCGCCTCCTCAATCGTGGCGGGCAGCCTCCTGCACGAGTTGTACGCGCGACGACAGGCCCAGCTTGGTGTAGACGTGAGTCAGGTGCGATTGGACAGTCCGGTGCGAGATGAACAGCCGCGTGGCGATGTCTTTGTTGCCCAACCCTTCACTGGCCAGTCGCACCACATCACGCTCGGTCGGGGTGAGCGATTCCCAGCCACTGGTAGGTCGTTTGCGCTCGCCGCGACCGCGTAGCGCGTACGCGACCGCTTCCTCGGTCGACAAGCTGGCTCCTTCGGCCCAGGCAGCGTCAAAATCGCCCTCCGCCATGGCATTACGCAATTCAACAAGGCAGGCCTCGTAGCCAGGCTCATGGATCTTGAATCGGACGATGCCGTTGCGCCGCCGCATGGCGTCGGCGGCACCGAGTAAGCGGGCGGCTTCGCGGTGACTATCGGCTTGGGTGGCCAATATCCCCAAGGACTCCAGCAAGTCCGGCGTCAGGAGGTGCGCGTGCATATCGACGGCCATTGCCAACGCGTCAAAGGCGTGACGCTCAGCCTGCAGTGGCTCGCCCTCTGCCATCGCCACGCGGACGCGTTCCGCGAGGGAATTAATCAAGTGCCAGTAACGCGTCTTCGACACCGCGGCGTCGGACCAGCGGCGGGCCTCGGTGAGGTCACCGCATGCCGCCGCGGCCTCGGCAAGTGGCGCGACGCTGATGACAAGGGGTTCTCGCTGTGGCACCGGCATTCTGTTCTGCCAGGCCTTTTCACTGGCGTCTCGGGCGGCCGATGCGTCACCCGCGGCAAGTCCGGCCCACTCCCAGCACTGCATATGCGAGGTCCAAATAGAACCCCCCGAGCATCTCTCCAACTTCGACACCCTGCTCCGCAGTGGCTCGCGCCGCGCCAAGCTCACCTTTATACGCGAGTCCGTAGGCGTAGCAGATTGAGCACAGCGCCACGATCACCGACTCGTGAGCTGCCTCGGCCTCGGCGAGCACTCCACGCATCTCCGTGCAGCCGTCGACCACCTGCCCCAGGCATACCTGTGCCAAGCCGCGCCACATCCGGAAAATCCGCCCGTGGAAGTGATCGCCGATCGCTTTTGCGTGCAGGCAGCCTTCCTCGGCCGCCATGAGCGGGCGTTGCAGTTCGCCGGACGCGTTCCCACCGAACGCACGCCAGCCGAGCAGCTGACTCAACCTCCACCCGTCGCCCAGTTCCCGTGCTAGGGCAATGCCTTCATCTAGATACTGATTGGCAATTTCAGTTAAAAAGATCGCCGCACCTCCGCATGCGGTCAAAGCCCGAACAGTCAGCGTGGGGTCGCCAATGTCCCGAGCGATCGCCAATGCCTGTTCGGCTAGCTCAAGGCTGTCCGGTCTCTCCAACCCGGCATAGGTGTCGAGTGCCGACCGGTCCGCGATCGCGCGTGCCCGCATCGCCGGTGCCAGTTCGTGGTTTGTGTCGGAGAGCGCGTCGTCGAACCAGCTCATCCCTTCCTGAATCCGGCCGCCGATAATCCAGAGCGGATGCAGGGCCGAGCACAGCGCAAGTGCGGCCTCAACGTCCGAGGATTCGCGACTCCATGTGAACGCGCCTCGCAGATTGTCGATCTCCGTTTCGGCCCACGCAACGCGTCGATCCAGCTCGGTCGCGGCCGCGTCCACCAGCGCCGCAAGTGCTGTGTAGTGGTCACGATGACGGCTGCGGACTTCGTGAGCCTCGCCGGACTCGCCCAGCTTTTCCAGGGCGTATTGGCGAACTGTCTCCAGCAGACGGTATCGCGTTGGGCCAGCGCCATATTCGGCGACGACAAGAGACTTGTCGACAAGCAAGGTCAGTAGGTCCAGCACCTGGTGGCGTTCTACCTCGCCTCCACTTGCCACGGCTTCGGCGGCTCCGAGGTCAAACCCGCCCATGAATACAGCCAGCCGCCGAAAGAGCAGGCGTTCGGGCCCGGTGAGCAACGCGTGCGACCAGTCCACCGACGCGCGCAGTGTCTGCTGGCGCCGAACAGCGGCGCGTGCGCCGCCCGTCAACAAGCGGAATCGGTCGTGCAGACCATTCAGGATTTCGTCCAGTGACAATGAACGGACGCGGGCGGCGGCCAACTCGATTGCCAGCGGGACACCGTCGAGGCGATGACAGATTTCGGCAACCACGCCCGCTTTTTCGTCATCGACTTGCAAGTCCGGCCGCACCCGGCGAGCACGCTCAACGAATAGTTCGATCGCCTCGTCGCCCAATGACAACGATGGGACTCGCCAACTCACCTCGCCGGCCATTGCGATGGGTTCTCGGCTGGTGGCCAACAGAGCCAATCGCGGACAGACAGCCAAGAGCGCGCTGATCAATTCGGCGCTGGCATCCAAGACATGCTCGCAGTTGTCCAGCACCATGAGCAGATGGCGGTTGCCGATGAACCGCGACAGCGTATCGACGGTGGCTTGGCCCGGCTCGTCACGCAAGCCCAGAGCGCGGGCCGCGGCTACGGGCACCAAGGAAGGATCCGTGATGGGTGCCAGATCGACGAACCATGCGCCATCGTCGAATTGAGATGCCATCTGCTTTGCAAGGTGTATTGCCAGGCGCGTCTTGCCGACGCCGCCGGCACCGGTCAATGTGACCAGCCGGTCGTCAGTGAGCGTCGCAGTCAGCTGATCAATTTCTTCCCTGCGCCCGACGAACGCCGTCAGCTGCGGTGGAAAGTTGTGAACCGCAGCGGCTTTCGCGGTACGCAGGGGTGGGAAGTCGTTGGCTAAGTCGGGATGGCATAGCTGGACCACCCGTTCCGGCCGCGGCAGATCACGTAACTGATGAGTGCCTAGATCGGTCAGCCAAGCATCGCCGGGGAGCCGCTCGATCACCAAGTCACTCGTCGTGCTTGACAGCACCGTTTGTCCTCCGTGCGCGAGCTCTCGCAACCGCGCGGTGCGGTTGATGGCCGGGCCGATGTAATTGGCGTCGTCGCGTAGCTGTACTTCGCCGGTGTGCACCCCGATGCGCAGCCGGATCGGCGCGAGCGGCGCCCGCTGCAGGTCGAGGGCACACGCGATGGCGTCGCTGGCCCGTCCGAACGCGATGACGAAGCTGTCGCCCTCGCCCTGCTCCAACGGCCGAACGCCACCATGTGCGGCCACCACCTCGGCCAGCGCGCGGTCCAGCCGTGCGACGGCAGCGGTCATGTCTTCGGGTTGCGATTCCCACAGCCGCGTGGACCCTTCGACGTCGGCAAGCAGCAACGTCACCGTCCCGGTCGGCAGCAACTCGCTCACGCCCAGATCGCTCCAGTTCAACGGCGGCATCTCCGCGTGTTGGCTCATAGTAGCCAGCGTGAGCCGTCGCCACCCCGCGAACATCAGCGCAAACGCGGAGATTTGCGAGTCGGCGCGCGCATTATTAGCCCGCTAGCGGCGCGCGGCGCCTTTACCCGATCTTGACCAAGCATTTAATCGCCCCACCGACGATGGTCAATGTGAGTACGCTTCCATGGGTGGAACTGGGGGTTTTGGGACCTCTCCAGGTCCGGCAAGACGGAAGGCCCGTCACTATCCCGGGCGCCAAACCTCGTGCCATTCTCACGATGCTCGCATTGCACGACGGTTCGGTTGTAGCGGCCGACTCCCTCGTCGAGTTGCTCTGGGGCGAGGATCCGCCGCGCACCGCGGCCAAAGCCCTGCCGACCCACATCTCGACACTGCGCCGGACCCTGGGCGACGGCTTTGTCTTGACGGAGGGTGCGGGTTGGACCCTCGCCGATAGCGAGGTTGACGCCTCGCGTTACAAAGCGGCCGCCCGACTCGGACGCGCTGCCGCTGCCGCTGGCGACACCGGCCAAGCCGTGGCCCGCTTCGAGGAGGCGCTCGCCCTTTGGCGCGGAATCCCCGAACTGCCCGACAGCCGGCGTGGTGCCTCCGAAAAGACGCAGTGGATCGAGGGCCATGCCGCGCTCGTGGAGGATCGAGCCGACGCGCTGCTCTTGACCGGCCGCGCCGCGGAAATCATTGGCGAGCTGGAAGCCGCCGTGGCCGACGCGCCCCTGCGCGAAAGGCGTTGGGGCCAGCTGATGCTCGCCCTCTACCGCGCCGGCAGACAAGGCGAAGCACTCGGCGCTTACCAAAGAGCCCGGACGCTACTCGCCGACGAGCTGGGCGTCGACCCGGGACCCGACCTTCGCCGGCTCGAGGCCGCGATCGTCGCGCAAGACACCGCGCTGGAAATACCTGCTGCACAACAGCCTTCGACGGTGACTCGGGCCGTGACCTTCCTGCTGACCGACATCGAGGGCTCTACGGCCGCCTGGGAGGCAGACGCCGGCGCCATGGCCGCGGCGCTCGCACGACACGACGAGCTCGTCGAACAGGTCGTCACGTCACGTGGCGGACGGCTGATCAAGACGCGCGGCGAAGGCGATGCCACGTTCTCGGTCTTCGAGCGGCCGTCGACGGCTGCCGCCGCGGCTATCGAACTGCAAGAAGCGATCGTCCACGAGCCATGGGCGCTGCGCGAGCCCATGCGTATCCGCGTCGCGCTGCACACCGGGGAGGCCGAGCTTCGCGACGGCGACTACTTCGGTCGGGCGGTCAACCGCGCCGCGCGCCTACGCTCATTGGCTGAGGGTGGCCAAATCCTGTGCTCGGGTGCGACCGCCGAGCTAGTCATCGACTCACTTGCCGACGATGTCGAGCTCGCCGACCTCGGGATGCGCCAGCTGAAAAATCTCGCACGACCCGAGCATGTTTTCGAACTCCGACTGGCTACCGCCGAACTCAGTCCGCCGGTACCGGCAAACGATGCGCCCATCGACCGTCCCGACCTGCCCGCGGTGCTAGGCGGCCCCGGGCCTTTCGTCGGGCGCGGGCCCGAGCTTGAGGGACTTTTTTCCGCGTGGCAGCGCGCGCTCGCCGGTGGCACGAATGCGGTGCTGATTGCGGGCGAACCGGGTGTCGGCAAGACGCGCCTGGCCGGTGAGTGGTCCAGGCAGGCGTATGACCAAGGCGCTCTTGTGATTTACGGCCGTTGCGACGAGGACCTCGGTGCGCCGTACCAGCCGTTCGCCGAAGCCCTGCGCTCGCTGGTCCCCTGCCTTGGCGCCAATGGGCTGCGCGGGCTGCGCGGTGTGGAGGCACTGCTTGCGCTGGTACCCGGGCTGACCGATGTCCTACCTGATTTAGCCGCGCCTACCCGCGCGGACCCGGACACCGAACGCTACGCACTTTTCGACGCGGTTGTTGCGCTGCTGGGAATCGCCTCCGCCAGGGCGCCCGTCGTGCTGATTCTCGATGACCTGCACTGGGCGGCCAAACCCACGCTGCTGTTGCTGCGCCACCTACTGCGCTTCGGTGAGCGTGACCGCGTCCAGATCGTCGGCACGTATCGCAGCACCGACTTGGATCGCTCACACCCCCTCGCGGCAATGCTCGCCGACCTTCACCGCAGCGTCGATTCGGGAACAGCCAACCGCATTGCACTCGGTGGTTTGAACGAGGATGACGTGACCGAGTATGTGGCCGAGGCGGGCTTCGACGACGAAGAGCTGGCCCGGGCGCTGGCATCGGTCACCGGTGGCAACCCGTTCTTCCTCATCGAGGCACTGCGCCACGTCGACGAAAGTGGTGGCCATTGGGATCCCAGCACCTTGCCGCAAGGGGTTCGTGAGGCTGTGAGCCGCCGACTTACCCGGCTTCCGGCGGAGACGAACAAGGCGCTCGCGGCAGCCGCGGTCGTCGGCAGCCGATTCGGATTGGAACTGGTCGAGCGCGTGGTCGGGGACGATCTCGTCGACGCGTTCGACGAGGCCTGCAAGGCCGGCATCGTCATCGAAGAATCCAGCGGTCACTATCGGTTCAACCACGCCCTGGTCCGACAGTCGCTGCTCGCCGAACTGCCGTCGGTGCGCCGCCTGCGGTTGCATCAGCGCATCGCCACGACGCTGGAGACCGAGGCCGGCGCCGATGACGAGCTGCTCGCCGAACTGGCTTACCACTACTTCGAATGTGCGTGGGCCGGGAACGCCGCCAAGGCCGTCGAGTACTGCCGGCGCGCGGCGGACCAGGCGATGGCGCGACTGGCCTACGAAGGTGCCGCCGACCTGTACGACCGGGCGCTGCACGCGCTTGAGGAGATCGACGACGAGCTGCCCGATCGTGACGATCAGGTTGCCGCGCTGACAATCTCCCGCTGCGAGGCACTGTTGGCGGCCGGTGACGTCATCTCGGCGGCAAGCGCGGTGGCGCAACTACAAGAAGCGACGCGCGACTCGGCCCGGCTCGCGGCTTGGGCAACGTGCTTCGACGGACAACTCTCGATGTTGATCCATCCTGAACGCCTCGACGAGGTGGAAGCCGCGGTGGGCGCGGCCGCCGGCACGCTGTCCGCCCTGGACGACGCGGCCGGAGAAGCCATGGCGCACACCGTCCGTGCCGGGTGCCTCGCTCGCCTCGGTCGAATCGGCGACTGCGAAATCGCTTTGGACGACGCCCTCACCGCTGCGCGACGCGCGCGCGAACACCGCCGCGTGAATGCGGTTTTGGCGAACGCGCCACTTGCGGCGCTGTGGGGGCCCAACCCGGTTCCGCGTGCGGGCGGACGGTGTCTGGACGTGGTGCGGCTACTGCGAATCACGACCGACTCCCCCGCGGTCGAAGCGACGTCGACGCGGTGTCAGGCTGTGTTGGAGGCGTTCCGCGGACGCGCTGAGGCCGCGCGACGGATGATCGACTCGGCGCGACGCACGGTCACCGAGCTCGGCCTGCGCCATGCACTATTGGAGGTTGAGCAGTTCGCCGGCATTGTCGAGCTGGTCGCCGCCGATCCCGCCGCGGCCGAAGCGCATCTGCGCCAGGCCTACAATGGTTTTCGTCGCATGGGCCTGGACGCCGACACCGCTGAGACCGCTGCGCTGCTGGGCCGTACTTGTCTGGCGCTCGACCGCGCAGACGAGGCCGACGAATTGTGCAGGGAGAGTGAGCGTCTCGCCGGCCACGCGCTGAAGCCATCGATCGCCTGGCGGAGCCTTCGGGCGCATCTGCTGTCGCGTGGCAATGACCACGACGGGGCCCAGCGGGCGGCCGAAGCTGCCGTCGCCCTTGCTGAGCGCACCGACTTGTTGGTCGATCACGGCGACGCATGTGCCTCGCTGGCAACGGTTTTGGGTGCTGCCGGCAATGATGCGGGTGCGCGAGCCGCTGCGGAGCGCGCGGTCGGTCTGTACGAGCGGAAAGGCGCTGCGGCGCTTGCCGAGATGGCGCGCGAGATCCTCGGTGCCGGCCGGCCGTCCGTCCCTGCTCCGCCCGAACCACCGCGGCAGGCCGAGCCAGACAACGCATGCGTGCGAGCGGTCGGCCGCTTAGACGATGCTGTCGACCGCGAGGCGTGGGACGAGGTCGAGCAGCAATTCGCTACCGACGTTCACGTCGAAAGTCGCCGAAAGGTTGTCGGGTACCCGCGCGTCGATCTCTCGCCGAGAGGCTGGATACGCGAGGTACAGCGCGCTCGCCAGCTAGGCATGGTGCGTCAACGTCACGCGGTGGTCGCGGTGCGGGGAGATCGACTGGCTCTCACTCGAGTTGAGGTCGGCACTGCTGACGTCAGCCCGGGCGCGCCGCAGGACGAGCTGCTTCGCCTCATCGGCCTTGATGAAGATGGCCGCATCGAGCTGTTGCTGTGGTTCGACGTCGAAGACATGGACGCCGCCGTCGCCGAGCTCGACGCCGCGCACGCCCGCCAGATTGCGCGAGCGCCACAAGAAGATCCGAGCGCCGAACTGGACAACGCGTGCGTCAGGGTAATCCGCGAGTCTGAGGCGGCCGCCAACCGCGATGCCTGGGAAGAGGTGGAGAGGATATATGCGCCCGACGTCTTCTTCGAAAGTCGGCGCAAGGTAATCGGCTTCACGCGGGACGATCTTCCGCCTGGCGCATGGGCAGATCACGCAAGACGTCTTCGCGATAGCGGCCCCCGGCGGGCCCGCATTGGGGTTATCGCCACCCGGGGCGAGCGCTTGGCTCTCACTCGATTGGAGCTCTTCACTGAAGACGAGAGCCCTGGCGCGCCGCACGACGAGGCGCTCCAGCTATACGGCATCGACAACGAGGGCCGAATCTCGCTGCAGGTGGTCTTCGACATCGACGACATCGACGCCGCTGTCGCCGAACTCGCTGCCGCGCATGCCCGATTCGAAGAAACGCCGCCAGAGGCGCGGGCGCTCGAGAATGCCGCGAGTCGGACCGATGATCGGGCCAACGAGCTCTTCACTGATCACCGCTGGGACGAACTCGACAAGCTGTTCGCCGACGACCTCCAGATAGATGACCGGCGCCGGGGGCTCCGTCGTCAAGGCGGCGATCGAGCTACAGAGCTCGCCAATATGCGTGCGATCGCGGACATCGGCGTCAAGACCATGGCGTCGCACGTTCTCGCTATCCGTGGGGAGCGGCTCGCCCTTACCCGTACCGTGTTCTCGGGCCGAGACGACCGGCCCGAGGCCTTCCGCAACGAGCTACTCCGCATCGCCGAAATCGACACCGACGGCTTGATAGTGGCCATGATCGCGTTCGATCTGGACGACCTAGAGGCCGCTTACGAAGAGCTGGAGGCGCGGTACCTAGCCGGTGAGGCAGCGCCCTACGCGCGTGTCTGGCAGATCGGAATGGAAACGCTCGGCGAACTCAACCGTCATGAGCCCGGACGAATGATTGCCGAACTTGTGTATACCGATCACCGACACGTTCCGTTCGCGCCGGGGGACTTCGGTCGCGCGGTCGAGGAGCTGTGGGCGCTCATCCCCGACGCGCGCTACCGGACGCCTGCGGTGTACGCGCTCGACACCCACGGCATGGTCGCCAAATTCGTCATCGAAGGCACCGATGTCCACGGAAACGAATTGCAGTGGCCTCGTGTGCTTCTCCTGTATGTAGGCAGGGACGAGACACGGTTGGACGTCTACGAAGAGGATGACGTAGACGCCGCACTCGCCCGCTTCGAGGAGTTGCGCCCGCAGGCGCTGCGGCTGGAAAACGCCGCAAGCCAAGCCGTTGAGCGCTATATGGCGCACTTCGCAGCCCGCGACTGGGATTCGCTCGCGAAGGTACTTGCCGACGACATGTCTACCGACGATCGGCGGCGGGTCGTGAACACGGGGATCCGAAGCGGTCGGGACGCCGAGATTGCAAACCTGCGAGCGGCCGCCGACGTTGGTATTACATACATGACGTCCGTCGTCATCGCAGCCCGTGGGGAGCGCCTCATCCTCACGCGCACCTCCGGAGGCAATGGCGGGTCCGAGGAGTTCCTAAATGATGTAGTGGGCGTCGTCGAAATCAACTCCCACAATCAGATCGCGGCGATCGTCGTGTTCGACGCCGACGACTTGCAGGCTGCCCTGGCAGAACTCGACGCCCGCTACATCGCCGGCGAAGCGGCATCGTACGCGCGCGCGTGGTCGCTCGCCACGGGCGCCTTCGCCGCTATCAACAGACACGAACTCCCCGAGCTGGCGCCGGACTGGGCGAATATCGACCACCGACGCGGAGCGGCGTTCGCGCCCGGCGACATGACCGCATTCGTCCACGATTTATTTGGAGACTCGCCGGACATCAACGTCTACATCGAGGCTGTCCATCGCATCAGCAACCTCGGAGTGGTTGTCACCCAAAGAGCGCACGGCACTTCGCAAAACGGATTCCAGGCCGAATGGCGGGAGGTCGGGCTCTTCACGTTCGACGGCGACCTGCTCAGCCGTTGCGAGCTATTCGACGAGACAGACCTCGACGCTGCGATCGCGCGGTTCGATCAACTTAGTCGGCCGACACCACGGCTGGAGAACGCCGCAAGCCAAGTGTACGAACGCTGTAACGCGTACTTCGCCGCCCACGACTGGGACGCCCTAGCGGCGACATTCGCCGATGACATTTCGACGGAGGATCGCCGTCGAGTGGTAGGCATCGCAGTCGGACACGGGCGAGACGCGGTAATTGCTACCACGCGTGAGATCGTCGACGTCGGGATGACGAACCTGACATCGTCCGTTATTGCGATCCGCGGCAACCGTCTTGTCCTGGCGCGTGCGCGTTTTTCGGGCCCTGATCAAGAGCCGGGGGCATTCCACACGGATGTACTCATCGTCCTGGAGAGCAACGCCGACAACCGGATCGCTGCGCACCTCGTCTTCGATCCTGACGACTTCGAGGCCGCCCTCGCGGAGCTTGATGCGCGGTATCTTGCCGGCGAAGCAGCCGACCACGCGCGCACGTGGGCGGTGGTCAGTGGGACCTTCGCCTCGGTCAGCCGAAACGAACTCCCCGCGCACACGCCTTACTGCACGACTATCGACCACCGTCGGGTGACGGCGTTCGCGCCAGGCGAGCTGAACGCGTACATCCGTGCCGGGTGCGAACTCGACCAGACCGTCCGCACCTACGTCGAAGTTGTGCACCGGTTAAGCGGTCTCGGCGCGGTTTGCACCTTTGCGGCCCATGGCGGTTCGCGCGAGGGCTTTGACGCCGAGTGGCGGGGCGTCAGCCTTTCGATGGTCGACGGCGACTTGGTCAATCGCAGCGAGCTATTCGACGAGACAGAACTGGACGCAGCGATTGCGAAATTCGATCAGCTAAGTCGACCGGCACCGCGGTTGGAAAATGCGGCGAGCCGAGCAATCGAGCGGTTCCAGATGTGCTTCACCGCCCGCGACTGGGACACGATGGCCGAAATGATGGCCGAGGACGTATTGGACGACGATCGTCGGCGGGTAGTCAACGCCGGTGTGCGACACGGTCGGGATGCCGAAATCGCGAATATGCAAGCTATCGCCGATATCGGAACCCAGAGACTCTCGTCGACCGTCATCGCCACCCGGGGGGAGCGCCTCGTCCTCAGGCGGGAACATGTGGGCAACGACGAGCTACCCGAGGCGTTCCAGTTCACTGATGTCCTGCAGATAGTGGAGCTCGACGCCGACGAGCGGTTCGCAGCAGTCGTGACATTCGACCTCAACCAAATCGACGCCGCCTTCGAAGAACTCGATGACCGATACCTGGCAGGCGAAGCAGCCGAGCACGCGCACACATGGTCGGTCATCACGCGGTGGTACGCCGCGCTCAACCGGCACGAGATACCGCCGACGACACCGGACTGGGTCAATACCGACCACCGGCGAGGGCGATCGTTCGAGGCCGGTGATCTGCCCGCATTCCTCCGCGCCACATGGGAACTCGTGCCGCAAGCCAGGATCTATATCGAGGCCGTGCACAGGCTGAGCAACTTCGGAGCGCTGGTCACGCAAGCGTCGCAGGGGACGTCGCCAGACGGCTTCGACGCCGAGTGGCGCGAGATCAGCATGAAGATTCTGGATGGCGACCTAGTCAGCCGCTCCGAGCTATTCGACGAGACAGACCTGGACACCGCGATCACCCGGTTCGAAGAACTGCAGCCGCCGATACCGCGGCTGCAGAACGCGGCAACACAAGTCGCCCAACGCTTCTGGAGTTCCTTCGTAGCCCGCGACTGGGACGGCATGACGGAACTACTCGCCGATGACCTTTCCACTGAGGATCGCCGCCGCGTGGTGAGCGCCGGTACCCATCACGGTCGGCACTTCGACATCGGCAATATGCGGGCCGTCGCAGACATCGGAGTGACGAACGCAATGCTGACCGTCATCGCGACCCGCGGCATGCGCCTTGCGCTCAGCCGTGTCCGGCTGTCGGGCCGAGACCAACGCCCGGACGCATTCCATACCGAAGCGCTCGGCATCGCGGAGATCGACGACGACGGAAGACTTATCGCGCACGTCGCGTTCGACCCCGACGACTTCGATGCCGCCTTCGCCGAGCTGGAGGCGCGCTACCTCGCCGGCGAAGCGGCCAAACACTCGCAGACATGGTCGGTCATCGTGCGGGAATGCGCCGCATTCAACCGGCACGAACTTCCCCCGGCGGACTGGGTAACCATCGACCATCGGCCGGTCGCTCCGATGGACACAAGTGATCTGCAAGCAGCCATACGCGCCATTTGGGACCTCACGCCAGACCTCACCGCCCGCATCGAGGCGGTACATCGGCTCAGCGGTTTCGGCGCTGTCGTCACCTATACGGCGCATGGGATCTCGACAGAAGGCTTCGCCGCTGAATGGCGGATGATCGAAGTTCTGACTGTCGAAGGCGATCAGCTCAACCGAAGCGAATTCTTCGACGAGGCACACCTCGACGCCGCGCTCGCCCGCTTCGAAGAGCTGCATTCGCAGGCGCCTCAGCGGTTGACAAATGCCGTGTCGCAGCGCTTTTTGGCGCACTTTGCGAACCGGGACTGGGCGGCCATGGCGCAGGATTTCGCCGAGGATTACTACCAAGATGATCGCCGCCGGGCCGTGAATTCCGGGCTCCGAGAGGGACGAGACGCGGCGATCGAAGATCTGCGGGCCGCTCAAGACGTCGGGTTCACCAATGTCACGTTGGACATCATCGCTACCCGCGGCGAACACCTCATTCTCACCCGCTGGCAAGCCTCGGGCCGCGACCCCGAGGCGATTCGACTCGAGGTTCATCAGGTCGTTGAGATCGATGCGGATGAGCGGTTCGCAGCGTGCATCGTGTTCGACCTCGACGACGTCGATGCCGCCTTCGAAGAGCTCGACGCCCGGTATCTCGCAGGAGAAGCGGCCACCCACGCGCACACATGGTCGGTCATTACAAGCACGTATGCCGCGTTCAACCAACATGAGCTCTCCCGGCCGGACTGGGTAGTCATCGACCATCGGCCAGGTGCACTGTTCGCATCCAGCAACTTGCCAGCCTCTGTCCACGCCTTCTGGGACCAAACACCAGACCTCAGCATCCGCATCGAGGCGGTGCATCGGCTCAGCGATTTTGGAGCGGTGGTCACCCATACGGCCGATGGCACCTCGCCAGATGGCTTCGCCGCGGAGTGGCGGATGATCCAGGTGCTGACCATCGAAGGTGACCAGGTCTGCCGCTGCGAGCTCTTCGACGAAGAAGACGTCGGCGCCGCGCTCGCTCGCTTCGATGAATTGCATGCGCAGGCAACGCGATTGGAAAACGCGGCAAGCCGGATAACCGAGCGATGCTGCGCGTGCTTCTCGGCCCAGGACTGGTCCGCCCTCGCGGAGTTGCTGGCCGACGACATGATTTTGGACGATCGCCGCCGGGTCGTGAACGCGGGTATTCGACAGGGCCGAGATCTGTACATCGCAGACAATCGAGCCGCCGTCGAGGCCGGCGCAGAGATACTATCTTCGCGCGTCATTGCGACCCGCGGCGAGCGCCTCGCCCTCACTCATGCCCGCGCCTTCAACCGTGGCTTTTCGCCTGGCGAGGTCGGCGCCGAGTGGCTCGCCGTCGCCGAAATCGACGTCGGCAAGCGGATCGTCGCGATTGTTGCATTCGACCTTGACGACATTGATGCCGCCTTCGAGGAACTAGACACCCGCTACCTTGCCGGCGAAGCTGCCGCGCACGAACGCACGTGGTCGGTCATCGCACGGGAGTGCGCCGCGTTCAATCGGCACGAACTCACGGCGGTGGATTACATCACCGTCGACCACAGGCCGCTGCCCATAATTGAGGCTCTTTCGCAAGCAGCTGTGCGGGTTTGGGACGTCACGCCAGACTTCGGCGTCCACATCGAGGCGGTGCATCGGCTCAGCGATTTCGGAGCGGTCGCCACCTATCAGGCGAATGGGACCTCGCTAGAAGGCTTCGACGCCGAGTGGCGAATGATTGAACTTGCGACTGTCGAAGGCGACCGGATCAACCGCTGCGAGGTCTTCGACGAGTCAAACCTCGACGCCGCCCTCGCCCGATTTGAGGAACTGCAGCACCAGGCGCCACGACTGAACAATGCGGCAAGCCAAGTAATCGAGCGGTATCAAGCGTGCTTTACGACTCGCAATTGGGCCGCCTTCGCACAGCTGCTGGCCGACGACGTCGTCGCAGACGACCGGCGACATGTCGTCAACGCAGGGGTTCGACGTGGCCGCGATCTGCACATCGCGGACATGCAAGCCACCGTCGAAGTCAGCGCCCCGACCTTCTATTCGAGCGTCATCGCGACCCGCGGGGAGCAGCTTGCCCTCGCTCATGTGCGTATCTTCAACCGCGGCATGACCGGCGAGGTCGGCGCCGAGGCGCTTGGTATTTGCGAGATCGACGCTGACGAACGGATGGCCGCGATGGTCACATTCGACACCGACGACCTCGACGCCGCCTTCGCGGAACTCGACGCCCGATACCTCGCCGGCGAAGCGGCCGCACACTCACGCACGTGGTCGGTCATCGCGCGGGCCCAGGCAGCGGGCAACCGGCGCGAACTTCCCCCCACGGCAACAGATTCGGTTTACATCGATCATCGGCCAGTCGTACGGATCGAGGCCGTTGATGCCGCCGCATCTCTTCGTGCGATGTGGGACCTTGCTCCGGAAATCAGCTTCTACATCGAGGCTGTACACCAGCTGAGCGAATTCGGAGCCGTCGTGACCCAGGTCCTGAAAGGGACATCGCAAGAGGGCTTTGATGCCGAGTGGCGAACGATCGACGTTTTCAAAGTCGAAGGTGACCTCATCAGCCGCTGCGAAGTATTCGACGAGGCAGACGTCGACACAGCCCTCGCACGATTTGAGGAGCTGCAGCCGCAGGCGCCACGACTCGAAAACGCGGCAAGCCAAATGGTTGAGCGATACTTCGCGTGCTTCTCGGCCCGGGACTGGTCTGCCATGGCGAAGCTGCTGGCAGACGACATTGTCGTGGACGATCGCCGTCGCGTTGTGAACGCGGGTATTCGACAGGGCCGAGATCTGTACATCGCAGACAATCGAGCCGCCGTCGAGGTCGGCGCAGAGACCATATTTTCGAGCATCGTTGCAACCCGCGGGGAGCGCCTCGCCCTCGCTCATATCCGTTCCGTCAACCGGGGACTCCTGCCCGGCGAGCTGGGTGCTGAGATGCTCGGCATCGCCGAGATCGATGCCGACCACCGGATCATCGCGGCCGTCGTATTCGACCTTGATGACATCGACGCCGCCTACGAAGAGCTGGATGCCCGGTACCTCGCGGGAGAGGCGGCCGCCCACGCGCACACATGGTCGGTCATCGTGCGGGAACGCGCCGCGTTCAATCGACACGAACTCACCGCGGTGGATTACATCACCGTCGACCACAGGCCGCTGCCCATAATTGAGGCTTTTTCGCAAGCAGCTCTGCGGGTTTGGGACGTCACACCAGACTTCGGCATCCACATCGAGGCGGTGCATCGGCTCAGCGATTTCGGAGCGGTCGCCACCTATCAGGCGAATGGGACCTCGTTAGAAGGCTTCGACGGCGAGTGGCGAATAGCCCTACTCGTGACGGTCGAAGGTGACCGTATCAACCGCTGCGAAGTATTCGAGGACGCAGACCTCGATGCCGCGCTCGCCCGATTCGAGAAACTCCAGTCGGAGGCACCACGGCCGGAAAACGCGGCAACCCAAGTGGCCGAACGCCTTCGGGCAAACTTTGCGGCGCGCGACTGGGCCGCCAGGGCGGAACTACTGGCCGAAGAATGCTCCATCGACGATCGCCGTCGGACGGTGAACGCCGGAAACCTACACGGCCGAGACGCCGACATCGCGAACATGCGTGCCATCGCCGACCTCGGGGTCGCAAACATTGCCCTGAAAACCATTGCGACCCGCGGTGAGCGCCTCGCCCTCTGTCGGGCCCGCATGTCGGGCAGAGACCAGCGGCCCGAAGCCTTTTACACCGAAACACTCACCATCATCGAGATCGACACGGACAACCGTGCCGCGGCGCAGGTCGTGTTCGACCCCGAGGACATCGACGCTGCGTTGGCGGAACTCGAAGCCCGCTACCTGGCCGGCGAGGCGGCCGCCCACGCGCCCACGTGGTCGGTGATCGCGGGAGCATACGCCGGGTTCAATCGTCACGAATTACCGCCAATGACAACGGATTCGGTGAGCATCGATCATCGGCGGCTGGTAATAAACGAGGCGGTTGATCTGACCGTAGGTGCTAGTAGCGTGTGGGACGTCGCTCCCGACCTCCACGTCCACATTGAGGCCGTGCATCAGTTGAGCGAAATCGGAGCCGTTGTCACGCACGTAGGTCAAGGCACCTCACCAGACGGCTTCGACGCCGAGTGGCGGATGGTCAACGTTTTCACGGTCGATGGTGATCTGCTCAACCGCTGCGAAATCTTCGACGAGGAAGACCTCGACGCTGCGCTCGCCCGGTTCGACGAGTTGCAACCGCAGGTGCGGCAGCTCGAAAACGCGGCAAGCCAAGTGAGCGCGCGCCTCTTGGCGCACTTCGCGACAGGCGACTGGGACGCCATGGCAGAGATGCTTGCCGACGACTTTTTCAGAGACGATCGCCGTCGAGTGGTGGGTGCCGGTATCGGACATGGTCGAGACGGCTGGATCGTGAACATGCGCGCGACAGCTGACCTGTGGCTCGCGAACGTCACGTCCACCGTCATCGCGACCCGCGGCGAGCGCCTTGTCCTCCTGCGTGGTCGCTTCTCGCACCGCGGTCAAGTGCCCGACGGATTTATCACCGAGTACCTCAGCATCATCGAGCTCAACGCCGACGAGCAGATCACCGCGATCGTCATGATTGACCTCGACGACATCGACGCCGCCTTCGAAGAACTCGATGCGCGATACCTTGCCGGAGAAGCGGCCGTCCACTCGCAGACGTGGTCGGTCATCGCGCGGGCTTGCGCCACCCTCAACAGACGCGAAATCCCCGCGACAACCGCAGAATTCGCCGACATCGACCATCGACAAGTAGCTGCGATCGGGTCTGGTGACCTGAAGGCATACATCCGCGCGAGCTTTGACCTCACGGTGAGCATTAGGACCTACGTTGAGGCTGTACATCGGCTGAGTGACCTAGGGGCAGTCGTCACCTATGTAGCGACAGGGACCTCGCAAGAGGGTTTCGACGCCGAGTGGCGTATGACGGACATCTTTACGGTCGAAGGCGAACTGATCAGCCGCTGCGAGATTTTTGACGAGGCAGACATTGCCGCCGCGCTCGCAAGGTTCGACGAGCTCGATCGGCGGGCACCACCGCTTGACAACGCCGCAACCCGAACCTGGGCGCGCCTAACCGATGCGTTCAATCGCCGCGACGTGGACGGTTGCCTTGCCCTCACCACTGCGGATTTCCGGTATGAGGACCGGCGGAAAGGCTTGCGGGATCTAGTCGAAGGACCCGCAATCGCGAAGGCTGCGCAGGCGATGTTCGAGACTCCACCCACCAGCGTGCAGGCGACGGTGGAGCCGCTTGCCATCAGGGGATCTCGACTTTCGCTGACCCGATTCTGCTACCGCGACACCGATTTTCCCGATGGACCGATCATCGTCGAGTCCTTGCAAGTCACGGGCGTCAGCCACGAAGGCCTCATGCAGGTCATCACGAGTTTCGATCCCGACGACATCAACGGCGCAATGGCTGAACTTACCGATCGCTGGATCGCCTCCGGAGAGGTCGCGCATCCCGAGATCATTGTGTCGGTGCAAAAGCTGACCGAGACCCTAAACCGCCATGACTGGGATGCTTTCGCCAAACTGAGCGACGGCGCCACTTTCATCAACCACCGGCAGTTGTCCACGCCAGGTGTCCAGACGATCGCCGATAACATGACGTCGTTTCAAATGATGGCGTCGCTCGTGCCCGACTATTGGGTCGAACTCGCCGAGGTTCTCACGCACTCGGCGATGGGAGCTGTGAACTACGTGGTCTTGCGGGGCACCTCGACCGATGGCGCCGCGATCGAGATTCCGCTTATCACGCTCACAGCCTTCGACAGCGAACGCGTGACGCGTTTCGAGGCCTTCGACGCAGACCAGCGCGAGCTGGCATTGGCCCGGTTCGAGGAACTGGGCCTCATGTCTCAGCCGCACTGACCGTCAACATCGCGTCGAACATGGCAGCTCGGCTGTCGAGTCAGCGAGGCCTCTCTCTGCGGGTTCGATTCATGTGTGCGCGAACGGATTCGCTACACGTACCCCCTCGATAACCTGACCGTCGTTGAGCTCCTCCGTCCATAAAGTGTCACAACGTAATTCGGCGGCACTGCGGACAATCATGGCGTCCCAGAACGAAAGCCGGTGACGACTCGACAAAGTCGCTGCGGCGATGACGTCATCGGGCAACGGCGAGTGGACGCGCCATCGCACCAGGTTCTTGAGCGTGTCGACCGCGACGTCGGGACCCATCGTCTTTGCGATCTTGCGCGTCGCACTGACGTAGAACTCCTGCAGAACCTGCACGCTGAATGCTCCACGGCGTTCACGCCATAGGCGATCGACAAGCGCGCTGGCCACTTCGTGCTTTTCACCGGCCGCCACATCATATGCATAGAGCAAGATGTTCGCGTCCACGAAGTCCACGGTCAGCGTTCGTGAATCTCGTCGCGGGTCCAGGTGATCGGTCCGACCTCCAGGAGGCCCGCGCTCATCTTCTGACGCTCGAGCTCCCATGCCTCGTCGTAGTCGCGCACATCGCCGACGAGTTGCTCGAGCAATCGGGCAACCAGACTCGACACCGACATATCACGCTGGGCCGCCAGCACCTTCGCGCGTCGTACCAACTCCTCCGGCATCGAGAGCGTGATGTTCTTGGTCGTCACAGTGATCCAGTGTAGCACTGAATCACAGCTTGAGGCCGCCGTACGGTCGCTCACGTACGAGCGATATGGCGTGGATAGCACCTGCTCGCGAGTGATAACCTAATTCTCCGAATTGCATAATGCTCCTACCACCACAGTCCGCTTCCGGAGGTGACGTGTCAGCAGCACCGGGACGCCCGCTGCCCCTACTGACCGGCCAAAACGAGTTCTTCTGGAAGGCGGGCGCCGACGGCACGCTGCGATTTCAGGAATGCCAGGCGTGCCAAGCGCTGATCCATCCGCCCGCGCCGGTATGCCGCTACTGCCGGTCACGCGACATCGGCGTGCGGGACGTCTCCGGAAAGGCGACCCTGGCCGGCTTCACCGTGAACCACCGATTCAGCGTGCCCGGGATGCCGGCGCCCTACGTCATTGCGCAGGTGGCGATCGCTGAGGATCCCCGGGTCCGGCTGACCACCAACATCGTCGATTGCGACCCCGACCAGCTCGAGCTCGGTCAGCAGGTCGAAGTCGTCTTCGAGCAGATCGAGGATGTGTGGCTGCCGCTGTTCAAGCCCGCCGCAGCTACCGAGCCGTCGGCCCTGCCTGACGACGAGATTGCGCCGGAGCGCTTCGGCGAGTACGTCCGGCCCATGCTGACCACGGAGAAGTTCGAGGACAAGGTCGCCCTCACCGGGATCGGCATGTCACAAATCGGTCGCCGGCTGATGGTGCCGCCGCTGTCGCTGACTATCGACGCCTGCGAGGCGGCCATCGCCGACGCCGGGCTGACGATCGCTGACATCGACGGCCTGTCGACCTATCCCGGCGGCGGCAATCTCGGTGGGTTCGGCGAGGGCGGGGTGACCTCACTGGAAGCCGCCCTTGGCATTCGGCCGACGTGGCACAACGGCGGCATCGAGACGTTCGGCCCGGGCGGCTCGGTGATCGCCGCGATGCTCGCGGTCGCCGGCGGCCTCGCCCGTCACGTGCTGTGCTTCCGCACGTTATGGGAAGCCACCTTCAACGAGCTGATGAAGCAGGGCAAGATCATCCCCTCGATGGGCCGCACCGACAGTTGGCAGTGGCCGTTCGGCGCCACGTCGGCGGCACACACGCTCGCCCTCAACGCGCAGCGGCACTTCCATCGGTACGGCACCACCAAGGAGACGCTGGGCTGGATCGCGTTGAACCAGCGCGCCAACGCCGAACTCAACCCGACCGCCGTCTACCGGTCGCCGATGACCATGGACGACTATCTGAACGCCCGTCCCATCACCACGCCCTTCGGTCTCTACGACTGCGATGTGCCGTGCGACGGAGCCATCGCTGTCGTCGTCTCCGCCGTCGACGCCGCCCGCGACCTGGCCAAGCCGCCCGTCCTGGTGGAGGCGGTCGGGACACAGATCATCGAGCGGATCGATTGGGACCAAAGCACTTTGACCCATGAGCCGCAGGTGCTGGGCCAGGCCGCGCACGTCTGGACAAGGACCTCGCTACGGCCGGCCGATGTCGACGTCGCCGAACTCTACGACGGGTTCACCATGAACTGCCTGTCGTGGATCGAGGCGCTGGGCTTCTGCGGTATCGGCGAGGCCCGCGAATTCCTGGACGGCGGAAAGAACATCGCCCGCGACGGCGTGCTGCCACTCAACACTCATGGCGGCCAACTGTCGCACGGCCGGACCCACGGCATGGGCCTGCTGCACGAGGCGGTCAGCCAATTGCGCGGCGAGGCGGGCGAACGTCAGGTTGCCGACGCCCGGGTTGGCGTGGTCAGCAGCGGCGGGCTCACTCCCAGCGGGGTGCTTCTGCTGCGGGCGGACGCATGAGCGTCCGCCCGAGGGTCGTGATCGTCGACGGCGTGCCGATGTCGGCGATGGTCGCCGAAGCCCCCGACCCGAAGGCCGTGATCGTCGCCATCCACGGCGGCGGTACTACCGCAATCTATTTCGATTGCCCCGGCCATCCATCGCTTTCGTTGCTGCGGACCGGCGCTGCCGCCGGCTTCACGGTAATAGCCCTGGACCGGCCCGGTTATGGCAGCTCCGCGGCCTATCCGGATGCGATGGCCGCTCCGGAGCAGCGGGTCAACCTCGCGTACGGCGCGGTGGATCGCATCCTCGGACAGCGACCACGCGGCGCCGGAGTGTTCGTCATGGGCCATTCCGGCGGATGCGAACTGACGATGCGGATGGCCGCCGACGAACGCGGCGCCGATCTGCTCGGCATCGAATTGGCCGGCACCGGCCGGCACTATCATCCCGCGGCCCGCGAAATCTTGAAGACGGCAACAAGAGAACGCAAGCCGGCGGGCCTGTACGACCTGCTGTGGCATCCCGAGCGGCTGTATCCACCCGAGGTCCTCAATGGGGCCACCATCTCGCCGAGCGCCCCTGCGTATGAGGACCAGATGGTCTCCGACTGGGCCCGGCAAACCTTTCCGGCGCTTGCCCCCGCCGTGCGCGTGCCGGTGGAATTTAGCATTGCCGAGCATGAAAAGGTATGGCAGACAGACGATTCAGCGTTAACCGAAATCACCGCGCTGTTCTCCGGATCGCCGCGGTTCACCGTTAATAGGCAGCCCAAGGCGGGACACAACATCAGCCTCGGTCACAGTGCCGCCGACTATCACCGCCGGGTCTTCGCGTTCGTGGACCAATGCGTGGCCGCAGCGCCCTCGGTGAACGAAGAGGCGGGATGATGCGGGTCGGTTTCATCGGGCTGGGCAGCCAGGGCGAGCCGATGGCGCGTCGTATGCGCCCTTTGCGTTCCGCCACGAAAGCACTACCGTTACCGTTACAGTCAGGCATTCCGCTGTAATGGCCGGCAACCCGTCCGCAAGGAGTGTGCAATGACCAAATCGAAAGTCGTCTTCGATCCGTTCTCCGAGGAGTTTTTCAACGGCGCCTGGGATACCTACCGGCGGATGCAAGAAGAAGCGCCGGTCTACTACAACGAGGAGTACGACTTCTACGCGCTGACCCGCCACGAGGATGTGGCCGCGGGCCTCAAGGACTTCGAGACGTACTCGTCGTCGTACGGCATCGATCTGTCGATGGTGCGGTCCGGGCAAAAACCGCCGCAGTCCATCATCTTCATGGACCCTCCCGACCACCGCCACATGCGCAGCTTGCTGAACAAGGTCTTCACGCCGCGCGCCATCCAATCGCAGCGCCAGATGGTCATCGAGAAGATCGACAAATATCTCAGCGCGGCCGATCCCGACTCCTTCGACGTGGTGCGCGACCTCTCCGGTCCGTTCCCCGTCGAGGTGATCACAACGATGCTCGGGGTGCCGGAAGAGCATGCGCAGCAAATACGTCACTGGATCGACGTGTCGCTGACGCGCAAGCCCGGCCAGGTCGAAGTCGACGAAGTGGGCATGCAGGCCAACGTCAATACCGCGATGTTGTACTACGACCTGGTGAAGCAGCGCCGCGAGGATCCGCGCGACGACCTGTTCACCAAGCTGATCGAGGCCGAGATCGAGCGCGAAGACGGGCAGAAGACCAAGCTCGACGATCTCGAAATCACTGGTTTCGCAACGTTATTGGGCGGCGCGGGCGCCGAGACCGTCACCAAGCTGGTCGGTAATGCACCCGTGGTGTTCGCCCGCTTCCCCGGCGAGTGGCAAAAGCTGCTCGACGATCGCACCAAGATTCCGGCCGCTGTCGAAGAGCTGTTGCGCTACGAGGCGCCGTCGCAGTATCAGGTCCGTCGCTCAATGAAAGACGTCCACCTGCACGGCGTCACAATCCCGGCCGGCAAGCCGGTGTTCTTGATTAACGGCGCGGCCAACCGCGACCCCGCGGCCTGGACTGATCCCGACAAATTCGACATCGACCGCGACCGGTCCGAAGCCCAGAACATGGGATTCGGCTACGGGATTCACAGCTGCCTCGGCGCAGCGCTCGCGCGCATGGAGACCGCGATCGCACTGGAAAAGCTGCTCGACTTCATGCCTCGCTACGAAGTGGATTGGGACGGCTGCAAACGCGTGCACATGCAGAACGTCGCCGGCTGGCAGAACGTACCGGTGAAAGTCCTGCGATGAGAGTCGAAGTCGATTTCGGTCTGTGCGAGAGCAACGGGGTATGCATGGGCATCATTCCGGAGGTTTTCCATCTGGACGACGACGACATGCTGCACGTCCTGCAGCCAGAGGTCACGCCGGAGAACGAAGCGCTGATCCGCGATGCGGTGCGTCAGTGTCCCCGGCAGGCCATCTCGATTAGGGAGTAGTAGGGCCACGAGTGCTTGGCATTACGGCGGACTGAGCCCAGCATTCACCTTAGTTCTCACCATTCACAGCGCGCCAAAGCGTGGCATTTTGTTCGCCTCAGAGCGACAACTGTTGCGCGCCAAGCGATTTGTCCGTGGTGGCCGGACGAAAGTACTCGTGTCAATGTGCCCAGGGCGACAGTCGTAATGTCTTGGGCTTCAGTGTGAATCCTCGGCTTTGGGCGCGAATCCTGGGCTTTCGGTGTGCAGCCTGGGCGGAAATCCGCGTCGATTCCCGCCCTACATTCACACTGAAAGCCGTTGGTTCACAGCGAAAGCCGTCAGTTCACAGTGAAAGCCATCAGTTCACACTCAACGCGCAGTAACGCTTTCGTCCCTGTCCAGAAACTCGAGTGGTGGGCGGGACGCGCGATGCGCCGACCTCCACCCGAGCCCTCTGGCAGGGCGTTTGCCTCAGGATTGCCGCATGCATCAACATCGCCGTTGCCCCCGGGGTCGGGCATCCGATGACGACGGCCATGCTCGGTGATCTCGGCTCTGAGGACGAAATTGTGGTGCCGTAATACGAGAACATTTCCAAGCGTGGATGATGTGGATGCTGGGCACGTTAATCAGTCAAGAGAGGAAGCACAGATGAAAGCGGTGAGCTGTCTACACGGTAAGTTGTCGGTCGTCGACCTGCCTTCGCCGCAACCGGCCTCCGGACAACTGGTACTCGACGTGCTTCGGTGCGGTATCTGCGGTTCCGACCTGCACGCCAAGGACCATGGCGACGAGTTGGCCGACGCGATGAACGCCGTGGGCTACGAACATTCCCTCACCAGCGACACGCCGGTCGTGTTCGGCCACGAGTTCTGCGGTCAGATTGCCGAGCGGGGACGCGGCGTGGCCAAGCAATTCAAAGCGGGCGCCACCGTGGTGTCTTTCCCGTTGCTGCGCGCCCAGCAAGGTGTCCACCTCACGGGGCTCTCTCCGCTGGCCCCCGGGGCCTACGCCGAACAGGTGCTCGCCGAGGCCGCGATGAGCTTCGTCGTGCCCAACGGTCTGGATCCCAACATCGCCGCATTGACCGAGCCGATGGCAGTCGCGTTGCACGCCGTGCAGCGCAGCGATATCGGCAGGCGCGACGTGGCTGTCGTGGTCGGGTGCGGTCCGGTCGGCCTTGCCGTCATCTGCCACCTCAAGGCCAAAGGTGTGGAAACGATTGTCGCCAGCGACTTCTCACCGGGACGACGTGCGCTGGCCCAACGTTGCGGCGCCAGCGTCGTGGTCGACCCCGCCGAGGGCTCGCCGTACGAAGCCGCGTGCGCGCGTAAGGGCGTGGTCACCTCGGTGACCGATCTGTCCGAACTTGGCATCAGCGCGATGGAGAAGCTACGCAAATTGCCCGGCTGGAATCACGTCTACCGCGTCGCGGACAAGCTCGGCGCGGCAGCACCAAAACGACCTGTGATCTTCGAATGCGTGGGCACACCGGGGATGATCGACTCGATTCTCGTTGCGGCGCCGTTCAATTCGCGTGTCGTGGTGGCCGGCGTATGCATGGGCACAGACCACTTCAGGCCCACGGTGGCGATCGGTAAGGAGATCGACTTACGCTTCGTGTTCGGTTACACGCCGTTGGAGTTCCGCGACACCCTGTTCCAACTTGCCGAGGGCAAGCTCGACGCCACCGCACTGGTGACCGGAAGCGTAGGACTGGCGGGGGTTGACGCGGCGTTCGGAGCACTCGGAAACCCCGAAACCCACGCCAAGATCCTCATCGATCCGCAGAGCCAAACCAGCGAAGTGTGAGCGGTCTACGCAGTACCGCGAGCGTGCATAGTTGTACGCCGCTGATCGGCGTGTCACGTACAAACACGCACGCTCGCCATGGGCGGGAGTGCGCTCGCCATGGGCGGCAGTGAACGCGTCAACGTTCCTGGATTGCCTGCTCGGGGCAGCATTCGATGGCCTCACGGGTGGCCGCCTCCAATTCCGCTGGGACATCAGAGGTTATCGCCACCGAGTAGCCGTCGTCGGTCAGGCTGAACACCTCGGGACACAGCGTCAGGCACATGCCGTGACCGCGACAGCACTGATCGTCGACCCAGACCTTCATGCCGGCGTGAACTCCAGATGCAGCTCGGTCAGGCCACGCAGGATGTAGGTCGGAACATATTGGTAGCGACGGTCATTCGCCGGTCCGTGGACACGCTCGTTGATCCGGATGTCAGAGGTCCGGTCCAGCAGCCGCTCGATCGCTACCCGGGTCTCGGCCCTTGCCAGCGGAGCACCCGGGCAGCTGTGGATGCCTCGCCCGAACGAGATGTGCTGCCGGGCGTTCTTGCGGGCCAGGTCGAAGGTGGTGGGGTCGTCGAACCGGCGCGGATCACGGTTGGCGGCCGCCTGCACAATCATCACCGTGGTGCCTGCGGGAAGGTCGACCCCACCGACGGTGACGGGCACCCGGTTCAGGCGGAAGTCACCCTTGACCGGGCTCTCGATGCGCAACGCCTCTTCGATGAAGTTCGGGATCAGGCTGCGGTCCTTGCGCAGCTGCGCCTGAATGTCGGGTCGCTCTCCGATGGTCTGCAAGGCCGCACCCAGCAGCCGCACGGTGGTTTCCTGGCCGGCCGAGAACACGTTGCTCGCCACCCGTGCCACGTCTTCGACCTCGGGAATGGAGCCGTCCGGGTAGGTCGCGGTGGCCAGCCCGGTCAGCACATCGTCGCGGGGTTCACGCCGGCGGTCCCGAACGTAGTCGGAGAAAAGACCGTAGAGGAATGCCAGCGGACTGTGGGCCAGCGATTCCTTGCCGGTGCCGCCGATCCCGCCGCCCGAATGCTCGCGGATGCCTTTGACAAACTTGTCGCGATCTTCCATGGGCACGCCAAGTAGGTCGGCGATCACCAGCAGCGTGAACGGGCCGGCGAAGCCCTTGATCCATTCGCCGTGGCCGGGCGCCAAAAATTCGTCGAGTGCTTGGTCGGCAAGCGCCCACATGGCGTCCTCATTCTCCTTGAGGCGCTTCGGGGTGATCAGCCGCATCAGCAGGGAACGGTGGTTGGTGTGGGTCGGCGGGTCGAGGGTCGGTAGCTGGTCGCTGAAGGGCAGCTCGTCCCGATGTTTCTCGATCAGCTCGGTGATGTCAGTGAGACCTTCGAGCGGGACCGGAAAGCCGGGGAACGGTCCGGTCACTGAGATGCACGAGGACCACGTCTCAGCGTCGTTGAGCACCGCGCACGCCTCGTCCCAACCGGTGACCATGGTGACGTTGTGGTGGCTCTCCCGCGTGACGGGGCATTGCTGCCGCAGCGCCTCGTAATACGGATACGGATTCTTGACGAGCTGTTTGTCGCGGAAGAAATCCATCTCGGTGAAATCGTTCACCATCGCTTGCTCCGTTCGAATCTCGTCTAGAGAGAATCATCCTCTCAGAGATGAGTATTAGATTTCCACACGGCCCAGTCCGCCGTCAACGAGAGCCCGGGGTTTCAGCTGGCAGGAACCAGATCGGCGGCGACCGACGGGAACGCCATCAGCCCGCTGCGGAAGATCTCGGCGTCGTCGACCGAGATTTCCGGCGCGGCTGCGGCCGCCAGCGCCTGTGCCTTGAAGGTGTGGGCGGCCCTGCTGAGGCGATGTTGCACCAGGCCGACGTTGTCAGCGAGCTCGGCGGGCCAGGTCTCCCCCCACAGCGTGACCTCGGTGACGCCGTGGTCGAGCGCCAGCAGCACGCCTTGGCGCACCCGGGAATCGCATCCGACGAGGTCCGCGGCCGCCGCCAGGGACTGCGGACGAGGACGGGTTGCGGCCGACGCCAGCGCATCTTCAAGGTCGAGCGTGCGGGCTCCGAGGATCTGCAGAGGCCGATCGTCCGGGTGATCGGCGATCAGCACGGTGACATCCCATCCGGCCACCGCGCGATCGAAAAGCCAGCCCCCGGCGAACCTCACGACGTCCACGACGCTGGAGGCGACGACGTCGAGCCGGTACCTCATGTTCGGCGCAACGTCTTCCTCGCTGGCGCGAAGTCCCGGGCCAGCGCCTCGGCGTACTCCTTGAACACCTCGGCCAGCGGTATCGATGGATCGAGCAACCATGTGGTTTCCATTCCGTTGATGAAGGCGAGAATTTCGACTGCCTTGACTGCAGGGTCTATGTCGGTGCGATATCGGCCGGCGGCCTGACCACGGCGGATACCGTCGGCAACGATGCCGAGCGCGTCCCGCTGCCTGGCCAGCAGGCGATCATGTAGCGGGGCTTCCGGAAGGATGTTCTCCACCAGGAGCACCGTGAAGGTGCCCACGAGCTCGGGCGCCCGGTCGAACCGATCGGCGACCTGAGCGATCTCGGCGATCAGATCGCCTTTACGGTCCGCGTGGGCGTCGTCGTCGCGGTCGCGCGCGTCCAGCACCGCATGCAGCAGCTGTTCCTTGGATTCGAAGTGGTGCAGCAGCCCAGCGGGGCTCACCCCGGCTTCCCCGGCGATCTGCGCCAGGGTGGTGTTGCGCCAGCCGTTGCGCGTCAGGAGCCGCTGAGCGACGTCGAGGATGCGCTGCTTTCGGTCCTCACCCTTGGCGAGCAATGTGTCGTACGGACGGGGCAACGGACTCCCTCGGTCGAAAACCAACCAACTGAACACACAGTAGGTAGGTTTTGCCGAGCTGGCAAGGGTCAGGTTCGACGCGTGGTTAGTTCACGAGCTCAACCAAGGTGGCATTGGCGGTGCCGCCGCCCTCGCACATGGTCTGCAGGCCGTAGCGAATTCCGTTGTCGCGCATGTGATGCACCATGCGTGTCATCAGCACGGCGCCGGAAGCACCCAACGGGTGACCGAGAGCGATCGCGCCCCCCAGCGGGTTCATCCGCTCCGGATCGGCGCCGGTTTCGGCCAGCCAGGCCAGGGGCACCGGCGCGAAGGCTTCGTTCACCTCGAAAACACCGACCTCCGCGAGCGTGACGCCCGCCTTCTTGAGCAGCTTTTCGGTAGCCGGGATCGGGCCGGTGAGCATGAGCACCGGATCGGCGCCGGTGACTGCGCCCGCGCGGTAACGCACGATGGGCGTCAATCCCAGTCCGAGCGCCATCTCGGACGTGGTCACCAAGAGCGCGGCCGCGCCGTCGGAGATTTGCGAGGAATTGCCCGCGTGGATCACCCCGTCTTCGACGAACGCGGGCTTGAGCCCGGCCAGCTTTTCGACCGTGGTCCCGCGCCGCACACCCTCGTCATCGACGACGACCGCGGCGTCGCCGGGAAACACCGGGACGATCTGATTGGTGAAGGCTCCGGCGTCCTGCGCCGCCGCGGCCCGCTCGTGGGACTGTGCGGAGTACTCGTCAAGCCGGCTGCGGGAGAAGCCCCACTTTTTGGCGATCATCTCCGCCGACAGGCCTTGATTGAACGAGAAGTCATCATAGCGGGCAAGGACTTTCGGGCCATACGGCATCCCGGTTGCTCTGGCCGCACCGAGCGGGACACGGCTCATGACCTCGACTCCTCCGGCCACCACCACGTCTTGCTGACCCGACATCACCGCCTGCACGGCGAAGTCGAGGGCCTGCTGGCTGGAGCCGCAGGCCCGGTTCACTGTGGTTCCGGGAATGGTCTCGGGCCAGCCTGCCGCCAGGACCGCGTAGCGGCCGATGTTGCTGGATTGGTCACCGACCTGCGATACGCAGCCCCAGATCACGTCGTCGACCAGCTCCGGACCAACTCCCGCGCGTTCCAGCAGTTCGTTGAGGACGACCGCGGACAGGTCGGCGGCATGCATACCGGACAATCCGCCGTTGCGCTTCCCTACCGCCGTGCGCACGGCTTCGACGATGACTGTCTCGCGCATGTCCGCTCCGATCGCTATACCGCTCCGCCGAACGTGTTCTCACGGCGAAAAAATCGCAGAAAACTCGCCGTCGGTGCACGTTCGACGACTAAAACATCAATAACTTCTGGGCAATTTCAGCACATGCGACCCGAGGAAGTTCAGGATCATCTCCTGGCTGATCGGCGCGATCTTCATCAGCCGCGCCTCCCGGAAGTACCGCGCGACGTGGTACTCCTCCGAATAACCCATGCCGCCGTGGGTCTGCAACGCCCGGTCGGCGGCGGTGAAACCGGCATCGGCACACAGGTACTTGGCGGTATTGGCTTCGCGCCCACAGGGTTTGCCGTTGTCGTAGAGCCAGGTCGCCTTGCGCAGCATCAGCTCGGCGGCGTCCAGCCGAGCCAGTGAATCGGCCAACGGGAATTGGATGCCCTGGTTCATGCCGATCGGCCGGTCGAACACGTGCCGTTCGTTGGCGTATCGCACGGCCTTCTCCAGCGCTACCCGGCCGATGCCGAGCGCCTCGGCGGCGATCAGCATCCGCTCCGGGTTCAGGCCGTCCAGGATGTATTGAAACCCCTTGCCCTCTTCGCCAATTCGGTCTTCGACGGGCACTTCCAGGTTGTCGATGAACAATTCGTTGGAGCTGACGGCATTGCGGCCCATCTTGCGGATCGGGCGCACGTCGACCCGGCTGCGGTCGAGATCGGTGAGGAACAGCGTCATGCCGTCGGTCTTCTTCGAGACCTCGTCATATGACTGGGTTCGCGTCAGCAGCAGGATCTTGTCGGACTCCATCGCTTTGGAGATCCACACCTTGCGGCCGTTGATGACGTAGCGGTCTCCGTCGCGTTTGGCAAAAGTCGTTATCCGCGAAGTATCAAGCCCCGCACCAGGTTCGGTCACCCCGAAGCAGACATGTACATCGCCGGTCGCGACGGGCGGCAGGGTGCGGCGTTTGAGTTCCTCCGACCCGTGCACCACCACCGGCTGCATACCGAAGATCGACAGGTGGATCGAACTGGCGGCGTTCATACCGCCGCCGGACTTGGCGACCTCCTCGAGCAGCAGCGTGGCTTCGGTGATGCCGAGGCCGTGGCCGCCGTATTCGGTCGGGATCGTCATGCCCAACCAGCCGCCGTCGGCGATGGCCCGGTAGAACTCGGTCGGAAACTCGTGGGCCTGGTCTTTTTCCATCCAGTAGTGGTCGTCGAACTTCCGGGCCAACTCGGCGACCGACCGGCGAATCAGTTCCTGGTCCTCGGTCAGCTCGAATTCCATGTCAAGCACCCCTCTTCAGCGCGAGCCCCTTCAGCGCGAGCAGACGCAGAATCGCACGTTTACCGCCCGAACAATGCGATTCTGCGTCTGCTCACCGGACGTCGGCGCTCAGTCCTGGTTGCCGGACAGCTCTTTCGCGCTTGCTGCAAACTCCGCGAACGACGATCCCGACCTGGCGTCTTTGTGGTGGCTGAGTGCCCGGACCGACACGTCGTGACCCTCGGCTGCTTTACGCAGCGCCCCGACAGTCGCCTGCTCCGGGGTGATGTGGGTGAACGGGTCGAACGAGTACCAGCTCATGGCGTTCTGGTAGGTCATCTTTTTGATCTCGTCATCCGGAACGTTGTTGACCGACAGCACGTCCCACAGCTCCTCCGGCGCACCCGGCCACATCGAGTCGCTGTGCGGGTAGTCGGCCTCCCAGCAGATGTTGTCGATGCCGATCATGTTGCGCAGCGCGACGCCCACCTTGTCGCTGATGAAGCAGGTCAGGAAGTGGTCGCGGAACACGTCCGACGGCAGCTTGTCGCCGAAGTTCTGGTGTGTCCAGGTCGAGTGCATCTCGTAGGTGCGGTCGGCGCGCTCGAGGAAGTACGGAATCCAGCCCGTGCCGCCCTCCGACAGCGCGATCTTGAGGTCGGGATACTCCTTGATCGGACGCGACCAGAGCAGATCCGCGGCAGCCTGCACGATGTTCATCGGCTGCAGCGTGATCATCACGTCCATGGGCGCGTCGGGCGCGGTGATCGCCAGCCGGCCCGAGGAGCCGATGTGAATGTTCATCACGGTGTTGGTGTCGCACAACGCTTTCCACAGCGGGTTCCAGTACTCGTTGTGGAAGCTGGGGTAGCCCATCGCGGCCGGGTTCTCGGTGAAGGTCAGCGCGTGCACGCCCTTCTTCGCGACGCGGCGCACCTCGGCGGCACACGCCTCGGCGTCCCAGATCACCGGTATCGCCATCGGAATGAACCGAGCCGGGTACGCCCCACACCATTCTTCGATGTGCCAGTCGTTGTAGGCCTGTACCAATGCGACCGAAAAGTCGGGATCATCGGTGGCGAACAGCCGCGCTGCGAAACCGGGGAAGGACGGGAAGCAGATCGAGGCGAGGATGCCCCCGGCGTTCATGTCCTTGACCCGCTCGTCGACGTTGTAGCAGCCCGGCCGAATCTCGTCGAGCCCCGTGGGCTCGATCCCGTACTCCTCCTTGGGCCGCCCGGCCACCGCGTTGAGCGCGACATTCGGGATGACGGTGTCGCGGAACTTCCACATGTCCGAGCCGTCAGGGTTGTGTACCAGCCTCGGCGCGTCATCGAGATACTTCTTCGACAGGTGGTTCTGGAACATGTTCGGCGGCTCGACGGTGTGGTCGTCGACGCTGATCAGGATCATGTCTTCTTTGTTCACGGCTTCGTACCCTTCCCTGAAACTTTCGAGCGACAGATCTCAGCGGCCACCGAGCGGGCCCGGTCGGTCGCAGGCAAGCCGCCACCTGCCTCCAAGCTCTCTAGTGTTTGAAAACTATCTTCTCGCGAAGTGAGAATCAACATCCAACGTACCCGCAGACGGCTGGCGCCGCGGTTCCGCGCCCCACACCGCGGGGCGAATCCCGCAGTACCGAGGATTGAATCCAGCACCCGAAAAGACGGTTCTGAGCAGGTCAAGCTCAGCTACGTCGTCGTGTCGGCACCGCCTGGCGCACGCCGACCCCGAGCGGTTCAGCCCACAGCGTCAGGCAGCGGCAGATTCATAGGCGTCAGGATTGACCGAGAGGCCGAATCGTGCAAGTCTGTTGGTTACAAATGAGAATATGATTCTCTTTCATTGAGAGGAACGCCGCCCGATGCGCTTGCCGCCGCTGCCTGCCGACCGGTGGGACGAGGCTGTCCAGCAGTCGTTGGCCGTCATGCTGCCCCCCGAGCGCCGCAACCCACGGGGCGCCGGGAACGCGTTGTCGACGCTTGCTCACCATCCCGCGCTAACCAAAGCGTTTCTCCGGTTCAATGTTCACCTCTTCAGTTCCACCCTGCCGCCACGCGTTCGCGAACTTGCGATCCTGCGAGTGGCGCATCGTAGCGACTGCGGCTACGAGTGGACTCATCACGCAGCTATCGCCAAACGAGAAGGACTTACCGACGACGAGATCGCCGCGGTCCGCCAGAACGAGGCATCAGACGAATTCGAGCGCGCCGTGCTCGCCGGCGTCGACGAGCTCCAGGAGAAGTCCCGTTTGTCCGACGAGACCTGGGCCACGCTCGGTGAGCGTCTGGACGACCGCCAGCGCATGGACTACGTCTTCACCGTCGGCTGCTACACCACGCTGGCCATGGCTTTCAACACCTTTGGCGTCGAGGTCGAACGGGACCCACTAGACCAAACAGAAAGGTAAGTACGTTGGCCCACTTCCCGAAGCCAGCTGCCGGAAGCTGGACAGAAAATTATCCCGAATTGGGAACCGCACCAGTCGATTACACCGACTCCATCGATCCGGCATTCTTTGAAGCCGAGCGCGACGCGATCTTCAAGCGGACGTGGCTCAACGTCGGCCGGGTGGAGCGGCTGCCGCGCACCGGCAGCTATTTCACCAAGGAGTTGCCGTCGGCCGGGCGGGGCATGTCGGTGATCGTCGTCAAAACCAAGGACGGGTCGGTCAAGGCATTCCACAACGTCTGCCGCCATCGCGGAAACAAGCTGGTGTGGAACGACTTTCCACATGAGGAGACGTCCGGCACCTGCCGGCAGTTCACCTGCAAGTACCACGCCTGGCGGTACAGCCTCGACGGTGACTTGACCTTCATCCAGCAGGAGGACGAGTTCTTCGACGTCGACAAGAGCCAGTACGGGTTGGTGCCGGTGCGTTGTGAGCTGTGGGAAGGGTTCATTTTCATCAACTTGGACCAGCACGCAAAACCGCTCGCCGACTACCTCGGGCCGCTGGCCAAAGGCATCGAGGGCTACCCGTTCCACGAGATGACGGAGGCCTACTCCTACCGAGCGGAGGTGGGCAGCAACTGGAAACTGTTCATCGACGCGTTCGCCGAGTTCTACCACGCGCCGGTGTTGCACCAGGGCCAGTACACCAAGGAAGAAGCCGCCAAGATCATCAAATACGGCTTCGAAGCGCTGTACTACGAGCTGGCCAGTCCGCACGGGATGATCTCCACCTGGGGAGGTCAGGCACCGCCCGCGGACCTGTCCATGGTCAAGCCGATGGACCGCGTGCTGCGCAGCGGACTGTTCGGCCCTTGGGACAAGCCAGAAGTCATCGAGAAGCTCGATCAGCTCCCTCCAGGTGTCAACCCGAAGAAGGTCCCGCAGTGGGGCATCGACTCATGGCACTTCTACCCGAACTTCATGCTGCTGATCTGGGAGCCGGGCTGGTACCTGACCTACCATTACTGGCCGACCGCGGTCGACAAGCACATCTTCGAGTGCACACTGTATTTCGTCCCGCCCAGGAATGCGCGGGAACGCTTGGCCCAGGAATTGGCCGCGGTGACGTTCAAGGAGTACGCGCTTCAGGATGCCAATACCCTGGAAGCGACCCAGACCATGATCGGCACCAAGGTGGTCAGGGACTTCCCGCTGTGCGACCAGGAGATCCTGCTCCGTCACTTGCACAAGGTGACCGGCGACTATGTGACCGGCTGGAAAAAGGAGTTGGCCAACAATGGCGCTGCCCGCTGAATTCGCCGACCTGGAACCGTTTTTGGAGTGGGACCTGGCCACCGAACCGGAGCGGTACGCCAAGCGGCTCGCATCCACGATGGCCGAGATGCAGACGTTCTACGACGCCGCGTTCCCCCGTCTCGAGGACGCCATCGCCTACTGCGACAAGTTCCCGCTGGACGACCTACCCGAGGACGCTAAGACTCTCATGCACATCATGCAATCGTTGGTCATGGTGTCGTTTCCGATCGAGGCGTGGAAGCAGCCGCGCGTCCCCGACAGCGGTGCTGCCTGGGTGGAGCTGATCCGGGAGCCGGTGGTCTGAACGGTGCTCACGCTCAAGGCGGCAGGGCTACTTGACATCGATGCCGGCGAGATCGTCCGGCCCGGCATCCTGCGGATCGATGGCGACCGGATCGCCGGTGTCGGTGGCGATCCCGAGGGCGACCTGCTCGATCTGGGCGACCACATCCTGTTACCCGGGTTGATGGACATGGAGGTCAACCTGCTGATGGGTGGACGAGGCGAAAAGCCCGGCCTGTCCCAGGTGCAGGACGACCCGCCGACCCGGGTGCTGCGCGCCGTCGGCAATGCCCGCCGTACCCTGCGCGCCGGGTTCACCACGGTGCGCAACCTGGGCCTGTTCGTGAAGACCGGCGGCTACCTACTGGATGTCGCGCTGGGCAAGGCCATCGACGCCGGCTGGATCGACGGGCCCCGGATTGTGCCTGCGGGGCATGCGATTACGCCCACCGGTGGGCATCTGGATCCGACCATGTTCGCAGCGTTCGCACCGCACGTGCTGGACCTGACGGTCGAGGAAGGCATCGCCAACGGAATCGACGAAATCCGCAAGGCGGTGCGTTACCAGATCAAGCACGGCGCCGAACTGATCAAGGTCTGTTGCTCGGGCGGCGTGATGTCGTTGACGGGTCCTCCTGGCGCGCAGCACTATTCGGACGAAGAGCTGCGGGCGATCGTCGACGAAGCGCACCGGCGCGGACTGCGGGTGGCCGCACACACGCACGGCGCTGAGGCGGTGAAGCATGCCGTCGAAGCCGGGATCGACTGCATCGAGCACGGCTTCCTGATCGACGACGAGGCGATCGAGATGATGGTCGAGCACGGCACGTTCCTGGTGAGCACGCGGCGCCTGGCCGAGGGGATGGACGTCTCGCACGCGCCGCCCGAGCTGCAGGCCAAGGCCGCCGAAATGTTCCCCAAGTCGCGGACCTCGATACTGGCCGCGCACGAAGCCGGAGTGAAGATCGCGGTCGGCACCGATGCGCCGGCGATACCGCACGGCAAGAACGCCGACGAGCTTGTCACCCTTGTCGATTGGGGCCTGCCGTCGCTGGCGGTGCTGCGGGCGGCCACCGTGACCGCCGCCGAGCTCATCAACGCAGACGACCGCGGGCGGCTGGCCGCCGGCCAGCTCGCCGATATCATCGCGGTACCGGGAAACCCGTTGGAGGACATCACCGTTACCCGCAACGTCAGCTTCGTCATGAAAGGCGGCAAGGTATATGCCAAGCAGGACTGACGACCTCGTCGAGATCCAGCAGCTGCTCGCCCGGTACGCGGTCACCATCACCCAGGGAGACATCGACGGGCTGATCGGCGTTTTCACGCCGGACGGAACCTACAGCGCTTTCGGCGACACCTACCGCTTGGACAGATTCCCGGAGTTGGTCGAAGCCGCACCGAAGGGCCTGTTTCTCACCGGGACCGCATTGGTGGATGTCGACGGCGACACGGCAAGCGGCACACAGCCGTTGTGCTTCATCGAACATGCCACTCACGACATGCGGATCGGCTACTACCGTGACACCTACGCCCGCACGCCTGAGGGATGGCGGCTGAGAACGCGGGCCATGACCTTCATCCGCCGTAGCGGTGTGCACGACTCCGGACGCCCGCATGCGGTCGGGCGTCCCGCCCCGTGAATGTCGGGCAATTCCGGGCGGATCTGCGCGCTTGGCTCGATGCCCACGACCTGACGCCCGGCCCCGACCACTCGCTGCAAGGCCAGATGCGGCAACTGGCTCGAGTCCACCGCGCGTTGTACGACGCCGATTGGATGCGCTACGGCTGGCCGGTCGAAGTCGGAGGACTGGGTGGGCCGGCGCTGCTGCGGGCGATCGTCGGCGAAGAGGTCGTCGGCCGCCGCCTCGCCGAGCCCGGCCCCTACTCGATGGTCGAGGTGCTCGCCCCCACCATGATCGATTACGCGCCTGCCGAACTCGCGGCCGACATGGTGCCGCGTCTGCTCAGCGGCGAGGAACAATGGTGTCAAGGCTTTTCGGAGCCGGGATCCGGCAGCGACTTGGCGTCGCTGTCCACCCGCGCCGTCCAGCAAGGGGACAACTGGATTGTCAACGGGCAGAAGGTCTGGACCAGCTTTGCGCAGTTCTCCACCCGGTGCGTCCTGCTCACCCGCACCGCGCCGGGTCATGACGGGATCACCGCGTTCTTCGTCGATCTGGACACGCCGGGCATCACCATTCGGCCGTTGCGCACCATGCATGGGGTCGACGAATTCTGCGAGGTGTACTACGACGACGTGGTAATCCCGTCCAGCCGTATGCTGGGCCGGCCTGGAGACGGCTGGCGGCTGGCGATGGATCTCCTCCCCTACGAGCGCTCCACCTGCTTCTGGCAGCGCATCGCCTACCTGTATTCGCGGTTCGACGCGCTGATAGCGGAGACCTCGCCGGCAGCGGACGAGTCCGCCTTGGGCGCAGCGTATCTCGCTCTGCATACGCTGCGCTGCCGGTCCCGTGTGACCCAGCACCGGCTGCGCGACGGAGCCCGGCTGGGGCCGGATACCTCCGTTGACAAGGTGCTGCTGGCCGGCGCCGAGCAACGGCTCTACGACACCGTGCGCGACTTGATGCCCGGGGTCCTGGAACTCGACGACACCCCGTGGCGGCCGGAATACCTCTACTCGCGGGCCGCGACCATCTACGGCGGTACCGCCGAGATCCAGCGCAATATCATCGCCCGCCGGCTGCTTGACCTCGGGAAGGATTGATGGTGGAACCGTCGACGGATCCCGAGTCATTGCAGCTGCTGACCGATTCGCTGCAGAACGCGATGACCGCCGCCTCGGGCGCAAAGCTTGACGCGGCTTTGGCCGACCTCGGCTGGTTCGATATGCTCGACGAAATCCCGTATATTGCAATACCTCTGGTGTTTCGGCTGCTCGGCGAAACTGGTGCACACGCGGCGGTGCTGAATGACGTAGTACTGCATGCGATCGGGCGGGAGCCCGGCGGCACTGTGCCACTGCCGTACGCCGGCGGTTCCTGGGTAGTCTGGGACCGCACCGACGGCGCCAGTTCAGCGCTGGACGATGAGCTGCCGATTCATCGTGTAGCCCAAAGCGATTCAGCATCGACGACAGCACTGGCCGCCGGGCGCCTGGCACTTGGCTGGTGGTTGGTCGGCACCTGCAGGGCGATGCTGAACCTGGCGCGCCAGCATGCCGTGGACCGCGTCCAGTTCGGCCGGCATATCAGTTCCTTCCAGGCGATCCGGCACCGGCTGGCCGAGACGCTGGTGGCGATCGACGGCGCAGCGGCGACCCTGCTAGCCGCCGGTGACATACCGGAAGACCACGACGGTTCACACGCTTTGGCCTGCTTGCTGGCCAAAGCCGCGGCCGGCCAGGCTGCGCTGACCGCCGCACGTCATTGCCAACAAGTGCTCGGCGGAATAGGTTTCACTGCCGAACACCACCTGCACCGTCATGTCAAGCGGTCGTTGGTCCTGGACGGATTGCTGGGCAGCACACGCGAATTGACCCGGGAGGCCGGAACAATACTGCGGGCCAAGGGGTCCGCGCCGCGGCTTGCTCAGCTATAGCCTCGTGAAGGGGGGCCGCCTCGAAGTCGCCTAGAATCGGTGCCCATGAGTCAGCCCGGCCCACCTCAAGACAAATTGGCTGTGGTCTCGGTAATCCTCGGTGTGGTCGCGCTGATCACGTCCTGGGTACTGATCGGGATGTTGTTCGGTGTCGCGGCGATCGTGACCGGCTGGATGGGGCGGTCGCGGGCCAACCGCAGCGCGGCGCCGGGCTCGCGGGCAGCGACGATCGGCATCGCGTTAGGTGTGGTGTCGATCGTGGTCGCATTGGTAGCCGTGGTCTGCTACCTCTGGCTACATGCTCAGCCCGTCGAGCACCACTGCAAGGATTTCGACACTTACCGGCGCTGCTGATCCTGATTATGAGATGTGCAGCCGCACTGGCTAATTGCGCGGGAGGCCCAGTATCCGCTCGGCGATGATGTTCCGCTGAATTTCCGAGGTGCCGCCGGCAATGGTGGCGGCGAAGGTACGCACGTACCTGTCGAACCGGCTGCGATAGTGACTGTCGAGGTCGAGCGGGGCAAAGGGCGCGGTAATCCCATGCAGCAGAAGACCATCGGATCCGGTGGCGTTCAACGCGTCCTCGGTTGCGCGCTGCAGGGCTTCCGAGCCAAGCAGTTTGAGCACTGACTGCGCCGGTACATCCTCTTCGCCGCGAGCCGCCTTCGCTATCGCCGCCGAGCCGAGCAACTGCAGCGCCTGGGCATCCATCACCAGGGTGGCGTAGTGATCGCGTTGCAGCGTGCCCGACGGCTCGAAATCGAGTGCCATCGCATGCAACAGGTTGACGTAATCCATCCACAGCATTGCGCGTTCGTGACCCAGCGAGCCGGTTGCCACTCGCCAGCCCCCGTCCAGCTCACCCACCAAGTTGCCGGCCGGCACCCGTACGTCGGTGAAAAACACCTCATTGAAGTCGACTTCGTCAATATCGCACACGGACGCGAATGGACGGCACACTACACCTGGGGTATCGGTAGGGATCAACAACACGCTGATTCCCTTGTGTTTCGGCGCATTCGGATCGGTGCGCACGAACGTCAACAACACATCGGCGTCATGGGCACCCGACGTCCAGACCTTCTGGCCGTTGACCACGAAATGGTCGCCGTCAAGTACCGCACGTGTTTTCAGCGACGCCAGATCCGAGCCCGCCCCGGGTTCGCTCATGCCCAGCGACGCGGTGATCTCTGCGCGCAGAATCGGCACCGCCCATCGCTGCTTTTGTTCCTCCGTTCCAAACGACAACAGAGACGCCGCGATGATGCCGATGCCTTGCGGGTTGAAACTCGGATAGATCCGTCGTCGCGACAACTCCTGGGCGTGCACGTAGCGCTGTAACAGCGTGGCGTTGCGACCGCCGAACTCCGGCGGATTGCCCGGTAGCAGCCAGCCGTTGTCGAATAGCAGCCGTTGCCATTGCCGCGCCCACTCCGGGATGTGTGAACTCGACCGCGACCGTTCGAACGCGGCGCCGGTTTCGGCGAGGCGGGGCAGCTGCGTGTCGAGGAACGCCACGAACTCGGCTCGAACCTCCTCGACCTCCGCGTCAAAAGTCAGCTGCACAGCACTCTCCGGAGCTTCCTGCGGTTGGCGACCCTTAGCGGATGAAGGTTTCCACCCACAACGCGGTCGGTTCTTTCGGTTTACGCTTCCATACGCACGTGTGAGAGAATAGTATTCTCGTCGTGAGAAAGTTACAATCTCCGACACGTCGTCCGTGAGGGGGTCGAGCGCACCGATGTCACGGCGTTCTCCGGTACAGTCCAATCATGTTCTCCCCTCGCGGCAATCACCCGAGCCGTCGGTGACCAATCCAGGCGAGGAGCCTGCCTGGAAGCAGCGCGCGGTCGAGCGGTCCATCAAGACCGCCAAACTTCGTGCCGCGCAACGCGTTCAGCGATTCTTGGACGCAGCGCAAGCCATCATCATCGAAAAGGGCAGCACGGACTTTACCGTCCAGGAGGTCGTGGACCGGTCCAGGCAGTCGCTGCGCAGTTTCTATCTGCAGTTTGACGGCAAGCATGAGCTGCTGCTTGCGCTGTTCGAAGACGCGTTGAGTCGCTCAGCCGACCAGATCCGCGCGGCCACGGAAAGCCACTCCGACCCAATCGAGCGCCTCAAGGTCGCCGTCGAGCTCTTGTATGAGGCGTCGCGCCCCGATCCAACGGCCAAGCGGCCACTGTTCACCGACTTTGCACCGCGGTTGCTGGTCACGCATCCCGCCGAGGTCAAGGTCGCCAATGCCCCGTTGATAGCGTTGCTGACCGAGCTCATGGAAGCGGCCGCCGAGGCCGGCGAGTTGCGCGCCGGGATCAACCCCAAGCGGGTTGCCGCCATAACTATGCAGACGGTCATGTTGATCGCGCAGTACAGCGGCGGCACCGACGACGCGACCGTCCACCCCATCACTGCCGACGAGGTGTGGGACTTCTGCTCACGGGGATTCGCTCGTAGCTGATAGGCACTGGTGAGCAAATACCGCACGCGGTTTGCCTTGCGAGAATCAGATTCTCTAATATTCAGAACAAGAAGTAGCCAAAACGGATTCGTCGTTGACACTTGTTGGTGGGTGATGTCAGAGTTCACAAGCGACACGATGCGCGCTCTGGGGCGCCGCGCGCGGCAAGTTCCGGCGAGAGGCGATAATCCGTGACAGTCAGCGCGGCCAGCGACGTCTACTTCGACCCGTATGACGTGGAGCTGAACGCCGATCCGTACCCCATGTTCCGGCGACTGCGTGAAGAATCGCCGCTGTACTACAACGAACAACACGACTTCTACGCACTGAGCCGCTTCGCCGACGTCGACCGCGGCATCGTCGACTACCAGACCTTCAGCTCGGCTCGGGGCGCGATCCTGGAGATCATCAAGGCGAATATCGACATCCCGCCCGGGACAGTAATTTTCGAGGATCCGCCGATCCACGACATTCACCGCAAGTTGTTGTCGCGGATGTTCACGCCGCGCAAGATCAACGAGCTGGAGCCCAAGATCCGCGAATTCTGCGCTCGCAGTTTGGATCCGCTGATCGGTACGGACCGGTTCGACTTCGTGGCCGACCTGGGCGCGCAGATGCCGATGCGGGTGATCGGCATGCTGCTGGGCGTTCCGGAGGAAGACCAAGAAGCCGCACGCGATTTCGCGAATGCGCAGATGCGAACCGAGGCCGGTAAGCCGATGGCGACCACCGCCGAAAGCATGGTCAATCCCGAGTTCTTCGGCCAGTACATCGACTGGCGCGCCGAGCATCCCTCCGACGACATCATGACCGAACTGCTCAACGCGGAGTTCGTGGACGAGACCGGGACCGTTCGCAGACTCACCCGCGATGAGCTGCTTACCTACGTCAGCGTGGTGTCCGGGGCGGGCAACGAGACGACGACCCGGCTGATCGGCTGGACCGGCAAGGTGCTGGCCGAGCATCCCGACCAGCGGCGAGCGCTCGTCGAGGATTCGTCGTTGATTCCCGCGGCCATCGAGGAGTTACTGCGCTTCGAGCCGCCGGCCCCACACGTGGCGCGTTACGTCACCCGCGATGTCGAGTACTACGGCCGACGGGTGCCCGAAGGCAGCGTGATGATGATGCTCATCGGCGCCGCCAACCGCGACCACCGCCAATTTCCCCCGGACGGAGACGTTTTCGATATCCGGCGCGAGCCCCGCCAGCATCTGACCTTCAGTGTCGGCACCCACTACTGTCTGGGCTCCGCGCTGGCACGCCTGGAGGGCCGGATCGCGCTCGAGGAGATCTTGAAGCGCTTTCCCGAATGGGACGTCGACCTTGGCGAGTGCAGGCTGTCCCCGACGTCGACCGTGCGGGGCTGGGAGACCATGCCGGCCGTTCTCGGCTGAGCTTGTTAGGAAAAGAGGTAAGACATGACAGGGCGCGTTGACGGAAAAGTTGCCTTCATCACCGGAGCGGCGCGCGGTCAGGGCCGCAGCCACGCGGTGCGGCTGGCGGAGGAAGGCGCCGATATCATCGCCGTCGACGTCTGCAAGCCGATCGTGCAAAACACCACCATTCCGGCGTCGACGCCGGAGGATCTGGCCGAGACCGCCGATCTCGTCAAGGGTCTCAACCGCCGGATCGTCACGGCCGAAGTCGATGTGCGTGACTACGACGCACTCAAAGCCGCAGTGGACAGCGGCGTCGAGCAGCTTGGCCGGCTGGACATCATCGTTGCCAACGCCGGGATCGGCAACGGCGGCGACACCCTGGACAAGACCAGCGAATACGACTGGCAGGAAATGATCGACGTGAACCTGTCCAGCGTCTGGAAAACGGTGAAAGCCGGTGTGCCGCATATCATCGCGGGTGGCAACGGCGGCTCGATTATTCTGACGAGCTCGGTCGGCGGCCTGAAGGCCTACCCGCACTGCGGCAGCTACGTCGCGGCCAAGCACGGGGTGGTCGGAATCATGCGCTCCTTCGCAGTGGAATTGGGGCAGCACATGATTCGCGTGAACACCGTCAACCCGACGCACGTCAGCACCCCGATGATCATGAACGAGGGAACCTGGAAGTTGTTCCGGCCGGATCTGGAGAATCCAGGCCCCGACGACATGGCCCCGATCTGTCAGATGTTCCACACGCTGCCGATACCGTGGGTCGAGGCGCAAGACATCAGCAACGCGGTGTTGTTCTTCGCCTCCGACGAGTCCCGGTATATCACCGGCGTCACCCTGCCTGTCGACGCGGGTAGCTGCCTTAAGTAGCATCCGGTCTGTGAATGGACTTGCCGGGTTTGACGGACGTGGAGCGGTCATCACCGGTGGCGCGAGCGGCATCGGGTTAGCGGCGGCCACCGAGTTCGCCCGCCGCGGAGCCAAGGTTGTCCTCGCAGACATCGACAAGCCCCGGCTGGAAATGGCGGTGACGCACCTGCGTCGCGACGGGTTCGACGCGCACGGAGTGATGTGCGACGTCCGTCATCTCGACGAGGTCACCGCACTCGCCGACGAGTCATTCCGGCTGCTCGGCCAGGTGGATGTGGTATTCAGCAATGCCGGTATTTGCGTGGCGGGGCCCATCGCGGAGATGACGCACGAGGACTGGCGGTGGGTGATCGACATCGACCTGTGGGGGTCGATTCATACCGTCGAAGCCTTCCTGCCCCGGTTGCTCGAGCAGGGCACCGGTGGCCACATCGCGTTTACGGCGTCCTTCGCCGGCCTGGTGCCCAACGCCGGACTCGGGACGTACGGCGTCGCCAAGTACGGTGTCGTCGCGCTCGCGGAAACGCTGGCCCGTGAGGTCAGGGACAACGGCATCGGGGTGTCGGTGCTGTGCCCGATGGTCATCGAAACCAACTTGCTGGCCAACTCGGAACGAATCCGCGGCGCGGACTATGGGCTGGCTTCGACGCCCGACGTCACCGGATCGCTTGGGTCACTCCCCCAGCAAGACGACACCCTCGGCATCGACGACGTTGCCCGTCTGATCGCCGATGCGATACTTGCCAACCGGCTCTACGTCCTTCCGCACGAGGCGTCCAGGGCGTCGATCCGCCGCAGGTTCGAGCGCATCGACCGCACTTTCGACGAACAGGCCGCCGAGGGCTGGCGGCATTAGTTTTGGCGAGCAGACGACGGGTTCCGGTGTGAACTGACGGCTTTCGGTGTGAACTGACGGCTTTCGGTGTGAAGCTAGGGCGGGATCGAGCCGGGCGGATTCAAGCGGTGGCCGCAACAAACGTGGACGGGTCTGACAGTAGCCGGTCGAGTTCTTCGGCGGGTGTGCGG
>NZ_LZIJ01000012.1 GCF_001667115.1 Mycobacterium sp. 852002-51163_SCH5372311
GTGAAGCGCACTTCGATCGGCACCCGCAGCGGCAGGTAGCCCGGCGGCAGCTCGATCTGGCCAAGTTCAGTGACGAGGTCACCGGCCAGATCACCGGTCAGGTCGGCCGCCTGTGGGGACTGACCTCGGCGTTGATGACGGATGACCGCACCGGATTGACCGGCGTCCAGTACACCGCGCCGCTGCGCGAGGACATGCTGCGTGCGCTGAGCCAGTCCCAGCCGCCGGACACCCGCAACGGACTGGCCCAGCAACGGCTGGCGGTCGTCGGCAAGACGATCAACGACCTGTTCGGGGCGGTGACGATCGTCAACCCGGGCGGCTCCTACACCCTGGCCACTGAACACAGTCCGCTTCCGCTGGCCCTGCACAACGGCCTGGCCGTGCCCATCCGGGTGCGACTGCAGGTCGACACGCCGCCCGGGATGAGCGTCACTGATGTTGGCCAGATCGAGCTGCCGCCGGGCTACCTGCCGCTGCGGGTGCCGATCGAAGTGCGCTTCACCCAGCGCGTTGCTATCGACGTATCGCTGCGGACGCCGGACGGCGCGCGGCTGGGCGAGCCGGTCCGGTTCTCGGTGCACTCCAACGCCTACGGCAAGGTGCTGTTCGCGATCACGCTGACGGCGGCGGCCGTGCTGGTGACGCTGGCCGGGCGGCGGCTGTGGCATCGCTTCCGCGGCCAGCCCGACCGCGCCGACCTCGACCGTCCCGATCCCCCGTCTCATCACACGAAGGCCGATCCGCCGCCCCGGGTCGATGACCGGGTCGACCAACAACACCGAGTATGAAACCCGCCTCCCGTCGGCCCGAGCGACCACCGCAGAGACGCACGGCGCCCGCTCAGGTCGTAAGTCCGCCCCGCTTACCGGCGCCTGTGCCCGCCGCGCGGCGACCCGAACTGTCCGATGCCGCCCTGGTGTCGCGGTCCTGGGGGATGGCGTTCGCGACGCTGATCAGCCGGATCACCGGCTTCGCCCGCATCGTGCTGCTCGCCGCGATCCTGGGCGCGGCGCTGTCCAGCGCCTTCTCGGTGGCCAATCAGCTGCCGAACCTCGTCGCCGCGCTGGTGCTGGAGGCGACGTTCACCGCGATCTTCGTTCCGGTGCTGGCCCGCGCCGAGCAGGGCGACCCCGACGGCGGCGCCGCCTTCGTGCGCCGCCTGGTCACGTTGACGACCACTCTGCTGTTGATCGCCACGGTGCTGTCGGTGCTGGCCGCGCCGATGCTGGTGCGGCTGATGCTGGGCCGCAACCCACAGGTCAACGAACCGCTGACCACCGCATTCGCCTACCTGCTACTGCCGCAGGTCCTGGCCTACGGCCTGACATCTGTCTTCATGGCAATCCTCAACACCCGCAACGTTTTTGGGCCGCCCGCGTGGGCGCCTGTGGTCAACAACGTGGTGGCGATCGCCACGCTGGTGGTGTACCTGCTGGTACCCGGCGAGCTGTCGGTCGACCCGGTCCGAATGGGCAACACCAAACTCCTGGTCCTCGCGGTCGGCACCAGTCTGGGAGTGTTCGCGCAGACCGCGGTGTTGCTGGTGGCGATCGGCCGCCAGCACATCAGCCTGCGTCCACTGTGGGGAATCGACGAGCGGCTCAAGCGTTTTGGCGCCATGGCCGCCGCGATGGTGCTGTACGTCGTGATCAGTCAGCTCGGTCTGGTGATCGGCAACCAGATCGCCAGCACGGCGGCGGCCTCCGGGCCGGCGATCTACAACTACACCTGGCTGGTGTTAATGCTGCCCTTCGGCATGATCGGGGTCACGGTGCTGACCGTGGTGATGCCGCGGCTGAGCCGCAACGCCGCCGCTGACGACACCCGGGCGGTGCTCGCCGATCTGTCGCTGGCCACCCGCCTGACGATGATCACGCTCATCCCGATCGTGGCGTTCATGACCGTGGGCGGCCCGGCAATGGGCAGTGCCCTGTTCGCCTACGGCCACTTCGGCGGCGTCGACGCCGGCTACCTGGGTGCGGCGATCTCGCTGTCCGCGTTCACTTTGATTCCGTACGCACTGGTGCTGTTGCTGCTGCGGGTCTTCTACGCCCGCGAGCAGCCCTGGACGCCGATCGTGATCATCCTGGTGATCACCAGCGTGAAGATCGCCGGCTCGGTGCTGGCCCCACACATCACCGGCGACCCCAAGCTGGTCGCCGGCTACCTCGGGCTGGCCAACGGCCTGGGCTTTCTGGCCGGCGCGATCGTCGGCTACTACCTGCTGCGGCGTGCGCTGCTGCCGCGCGGCGGCCACCTCATCGGCGCCAACGAGGCGCGGACCATCCTGGTGACGACCGCCGCATCGCTGCTGGCGGGCCTGCTCGCCCACCTGGCCGACCGGCTGCTCAAACTGGGCGCACTGACCGCTCACTTCGGCGGCCCGGGCTCACTGTTGCGGCTGTTGACGCTGGCGACGATCATGCTCCCGATCATGGCGGCAGTGATGCTGCGCGGGCAGGTCCCCGAGGCGCATGCGGCGTGGGCCGCCATCCGCCGCCGGATCCCCGGGGCTGCACCGCTACGGAAAGCCCCGCTACCGGTTAAATCGTCTCGCCGCGGCCCGGTCACGTACCCTGAGCAGAGGAATTCGACCCCGCCGGGGCCAAAGGCGGTCCGGGAGCCGATCCGGCGCAGACCTCCTGAGCGGGGCGCCAGAGTCGGAATAGCGAAAGGACTGGAGGTGAGCGACCGCCCATTGGAGAGCACCTCGCCCGATTTCGCATCCGGCTCCGCACGCGGTCACGACGTGCAGCGCTCGGTTGCCGACGACTTTCACCCCGACATTCCCGACATCCGTGATGTTCACGAGCCCGGTCCTCAGTCGGCACCGCGTTCGTCCGACGAGCTGAACGGCGACCTGTCCGCCGATCCCGCTCGTTCGCCGCTTGCCTTCGACGCCCCCCGCCCACCCGGGCCCGATTCGTCGGCGTCGTCCGATGATGTCCACTTGGTACCAGGCGCCCGCATCGCCGGTGGCCGCTACCGGCTGCTGGTCTTCCACGGCGGCGCACCCCCCTTGCAGTTCTGGCAGGCGCTGGACACCGCCCTGGACCGACAGGTTGCGCTGACTTTCGTTGACCCGGACGGGGCTCTGCCCCCCGAGGTGCTGCAGGAGATCCTGGCCCGCACCCTGCGGCTCAGCCGGATCGACACGCCAGGCGTGGCGCGGGTGCTCGACGTCGTCCACACCGGCGCCGGCGGCTTGGTGGTTTCGGAGTGGATTCGGGGCGGTTCGCTGCAGGAGGTCGCCGACACGGCGCCGTCACCCGTCGGCGCCGTCCGGGCAATGCAGTCACTGGCCGCGGCCGCCGCGGCGGCTCACCGTGCCGGCGTCGCGCTGTCGATCGACCATCCGGCGCGGGTGCGCGTCAGCATCGACGGCGACGTCGTTTTGGCGTACCCCGCAACCATGCCCGACGCCAGTCCGCAGAACGACATCCGCGGAATCGGCGCGGCGCTGTATGCCCTGCTGGTCAACCGGTGGCCACTGCAGGAGTCCGGGGTGCGCAGTGGGCTGGCGCCGGCCAAGCGGGACGCTTCCGGCAACCCGCTCGAACCCACCGTCATCGAACCCGACATCCCGTTCCAGATTTCGGCGGTGGCGGCTCGTTCCGTCCAAGAGGACGGCGGGATACGCAGCGCCTCAACGCTTTTGAACTTGCTGCAGCAGGCGACCGCGGTAGCCGACCGCACCGAGGTACTCGGCCCGATCGACGATTCCGACGCCATCGACGAACCGCCGGCCGCAGCGTCACGGCGCCCGCCGTCGGTTCGTGACGCCGGTCCGCTGGGAAATCGGCGCCGCAACGTGCTGATCGGTATCGGCGCCGCTGCCGTCGTCATCGTGGTGACGCTGCTGGTGATCGCCCAACTGGTGAACAAGATCTTCGGTGGTGTCGGCGGCGGCTTCAGCAAAGAAGAGCTCGGCCTGAACACGCCGTCGTCGGCCACCTCGTCGGCCCCGGCCGGCAGCGCACCGGCCGGCAGTGTCATCAAACCCACCAGGGCCACGGTCTTCTCCCCCGGCGGCGAAGCCGACTCCCCGGGCACCGCCGGCAACGTGATCGACGGCAACGCGGGCACCTCCTGGGAAACCGACGTCTACAGCGACCCGGTCCCGTTCCCCGGCTTCAAGAACGGCGTCGGCCTGATTTTGCAGCTGCCGCAGCCCACGGTCGTCGGCGCGGTGACCATCGACGCCGCCAGCACCGGCACCAAGGTCGAGATCCGCTCCGCCAACACGGCGACGCCGGCGAAGCTCGAGGACACCACGCTGCTGACCGGCGCGACGGCGCTCAAACCCGGCCGCAACACCATCTCGGTGAAGTCCTCCTCGCCGACGTCGAATCTGCTGGTGTGGATCTCCACCCTGGGCACCATGAACGGCAAGAGCCAGGCCAGCATCTCCGAAATCACGGTCCAGGCGGCGTCGTAACCGGTCTTCCCCGGCGCGACGGGTGAAGTGCCCCGCGGCCCCCGTTTGGCTACTGTCCCGGCTCGTGGGATTCGGGCGAAACATCAAGCGGGACCGCACCGATGGCGAATTACTGGCCGCCCACGTCGCCGGCGACCGCTATGCGTTCGACGAGCTGTTCCACCGCCACCGACGCCAACTGCATCGGCTCGCGCGGCTCACCAGCCGCTCCCCCGAAGACGCCGAAGACGCGTTGCAGGACGCCATGCTCTCAGCCCACCGCGGCGCGGGTTCTTTTCGGAGTGACGCCGCCGTGCGCAGCTGGCTGCACCGCATCGTGGTCAACGCTTGCCTGGACCGCCTGCGTCGCGCCAAAGCCCACCCGACCAGTCCGCTGCGGGACATCCATTCGGTAGACGATCGGACGGCGCAGGTGGAGACGGCGATCCTGGTGCATCGAGCGCTGATGCGGCTGCCCGTCGAGCAGCGCGCAGCGGTGGTGGCCGTCGACATGGAGGGCTATTCGATCGCCGATACGGCCCGGCTGTTGGGCGTCGCCGAAGGCACGGTCAAGAGCCGCTGCGCTCGTGCACGCGCCCGGCTTGCCGACCTGCTCGGTTACCTCAACACCGGCGTCAGCGCCGCGGCGGATCGCCCGGCCAATCAGTGCTGACCATCATCGCGACCCCCTGTGCGTAGCCATCGAACTGTGCATCAAGGACACTGGGGCGGATGGGTGCACCCGATAGCGATCCGCCGCAGCATGGTGAAGGCGACGCGGACCCGCCGCTGACCGTTGACCTGCTCGCTGACCTGCAGGCCGGCCTGCTCGACGACGAAGCCGCCGCTCGAGTGCGCAGCCGGGTCCGCGCCGATCCCGAAGCCGAGGACATCCTGCGGGCCTTGAACAGGGTGCGTACCGATCTGGGCGACCTGGGTGTCGCGGGCGCCGACTCGAACTCGGCGCCGCCGCCGGCGGGAGTCACCGCTGCTCCGAGGTCGTCGGCCGCCGCCCACTCCGCACGTCCCCCAATCCGCCCCGGCCGTTTGATTGCGGGCATCGCCGGTTTGGGTGCGCTCGTCGTCGCCATCGGTCTGGGTACATCGGCGCTGTTGAACGCGCCCCCGCCCACGTCGAGCACGCCGGCGACCGCCGACCACATAACAGTGCCAGGACCTGCCACCGGGCCCGCAGCCGCGATCCCGCTGTCGCAACCCCAAATTCTTGAATTGCTCAACCAAAGCCCCGATTACGGTACCCATGGCGCTCTCGAGGATCCGCCGCGGCGGGCATCGTGCCTGCGCGGCCTTGGCTATCCCCCGTCCACCTCGGTCCTGGGCGCACGGCCGGTCGAGGTGGACGCACGTCCGGGGGTGCTGCTCGTGCTGCCTGGTGATACGCCGCAGGACTTGGCGGTCTTTGCGGTGGGACTGAACTGCAGCGCGGTCGACACCGGGTTGCTGGCCAGCACGCAGATTCCCCGCTCATGAACGGCGTTCAGGGTGTGGTGCGACATACCCGGGAACAGCCGCGCCTACGCTGGCGTTCGAAGGCTTAGCTCTTGTCAGCGCTCTTATCAGTGCCCGTACCCGAAAGGCTCGCATGACTGCTTCCGCTGATGACCCTGTCCACGAAGTAATCGTTATCGGTTCGGGCCCCGCCGGATACACGGCGGCTCTTTACACCGCGCGCGCCCAGCTGGCGCCACTGGTGTTCGAAGGCACCTCGTTCGGTGGCGCGTTGATGACCACCACCGAGGTGGAGAACTATCCCGGCTTTCGCGACGGCATCACCGGCCCGGAGTTGATGGACGAGATGCGCGAGCAGGCGCTGCGCTTCGGCGCGGACTTGCGGATGGAAGACGTGGAGTCGGTGTCGCTGGACGGACCGGTCAAGTCCGTCGTCACCGCCGAGGGAGAAACTCATCGCGCCCGCGCCGTGATCCTGGCGATGGGCGCCGCGGCACGCTACCTGCACGTTCGTGGCGAGCAGGAGCTGCTGGGTCGCGGCGTCAGCTCGTGCGCCACCTGCGACGGCTTCTTCTTCCGCGACCAGGACATCGCCGTCATCGGCGGCGGCGACTCCGCGATGGAGGAGGCGACCTTCTTGACCCGGTTCGCGCGCAGCGTCACGCTGGTGCATCGCCGCGACGAGTTCCGGGCCTCCAAGATCATGCTCAATCGGGCCCGCAGCAACGAGAAGATCAAGTTCCTCACCAACCACACGGTGGTCGCGGTCGAAGGTGATACCACGGTGACCGGACTGAAGGTGCGCGACACGGTCAACGGTACGGAGACCACCCTGCCGGTCACCGGCGTGTTCGTAGCGATCGGCCACGAACCGCGTTCCGAACTCGTGCGCGATGCCGTGGACGTCGACCCGGACGGTTACGTGTTGGTCGAAGGCCGCACCACGAGCACCTCGCTGGAAGGTGTGTTCGCGGCCGGGGACCTGGTGGACCGCACCTACCGGCAGGCGGTCACTGCCGCGGGCAGCGGCTGTGCGGCGGCCATCGACGCCGAGCGTTGGCTGGCCGAGCACGCAGACTCGGCCACCGAGGGCGAAGCGGCTGGAAAGGCTGACAGTACCGATTTGATTGGAGCACCACGATGACCGATACCGAAAACGCCGGGGCCACAGTAGAAGTGTCCGATGCGTCCTTCTCAACGGACGTATTGTCCAGCAATAAGCCTGTGCTGGTTGACTTTTGGGCAACCTGGTGTGGACCGTGCAAGATGGTGGCCCCGGTGCTCGAGGAGATCGCGGCCGAGCAGGGCGCCCAGCTCACCGTCGCCAAACTCGACGTGGACGCCAATCCCGAAACTGCGCGCGATTTTCAGGTGGTATCGATCCCCACGCTGATCCTGTTCAAGGACGGTCAGCCGGTGAAACGGATCGTCGGCGCAAAGGGTAAGGCTGCGCTGTTGCGCGAGCTTTCGGACGCGGTCCCCGGCTTGTAACGCGGCGATCGCAAGCGCGGCGCAGCCGGGCGAAGCGGGTCGCCGCCATCCAGAACGCGGCGATCGCAAGCGCGGCGCAGCTGTGCGCTGGGGGTACCCCCGCGAAGCTGGGGGACGGGTCGCCGCCATCCATAACGCGGCGGGTCTAATTCGGCGCACCACACGCTCGATTAGCCTGGGGTTTTCCGAAAATCCTCAAGGATCTGCGACAATACCGGCTAACTGTTATGCATTGATTAGCCCCGGAGGGCCCTTGGTATGTCGAGTCCGCGCCGCGAAGCCGGCGACGCGTTGCGCGCTGGTGACCGTGGCGCCGCTGTTACCGAGATTCGGGCTGCGCTCGCCGCGCTGGGAATGCTTGACAGCCCAGAAGAGGATCTGAACACCGGCAGGCATGTAGCGCTCGATGTCTTCGACGACGAGCTCGACCAGGCGGTGCGCGCCTTTCAGCAACATCGCGGACTACTCGTGGACGGCGTCGTCGGCGAGGCCACTTACCGGGCGCTGAAGGAGGCCTCCTACCGGCTTGGCGCCCGTACGCTGTATCACCAATTCGGTGCGCCGCTTTACGGCGACGACGTGGCAACGCTGCAAGCCCGGCTGCAGGACCTTGGTTTCTACACCGGTCTGGTGGATGGACACTTCGGCTTGCAGACGCATAACGCGCTGATGTCCTACCAGCGTGAGTACGGGCTCGCCGCCGACGGTATCTGCGGGCCAGAAACGTTGCGCTCCTTGTACTTTCTGAGTTCGCGGGTTACCGGGGGTTCGCCGCACGCCATCCGCGAGGAAGAGCTGGTGCGACGGTCCGGGCCGAAATTGTCTGGTAAACGGATCATTATCGATCCGGGCCGCGGTGGCGCGGACCACGGCCTGATCACCCAAAGTCCAGACGGTCCGATCAGCGAAGCAGATGTCTTGTGGGACTTGGCAAGTCGTCTTGAGGGCCGAATGACCGCCATCGGCATGGAGACGTTTCTGTCCCGGCCGACCAATCGCAGCCCGTCCGACGCCGAGCGGGCGGCCACCGCCAACAATGTCGGTGCCGATCTGATGATCAGCCTGCGCTGCGAATCCCAGGCCAGCCCAGCGGCCAACGGCGTGGCATCGTTTCACTTCGGCAACTCGCATGGTTCGGTTTCCACCATCGGCCGCAACCTCGCCGACTTCATTCAACGAGAAGTCGTGGCCCGCACGGGTTTACGCGACTGCCGCACCCATGGCCGGACGTGGGATCTGTTGCGACTGACCCGGATGCCGACCGTTCAGGTCGACATCGGCTACATCACCAACCCGCACGACCGCGGAATGCTGGTCTCGACGCAGACCCGCGATGCCATCGCCGAAGGCATCCTGGCCGCGGTCAAGCGGCTGTACCTCTTGGGCAAGAACGACCGCCCCACTGGCACATTCACTTTCGCCGAGTTGCTGGCCCACGAATTATCGGTGGAGCGGGCCACCCGAAGCGGCTCCTAACCTTCCGGCGCGTGCACGCTGGTGGCCGTGGCCCCAGCCCCAACCGGTTGTTGCAGTTGAGCATTCGCCAACAATCGCTCCAGGGCGGCCTCGACTTCGGCTTTCCATCCCAGCCCCTTGTCGAGTTCGAGCCGCAGCCGCGGAAAGTACCGATGTGGTGCGACCACAACGAAACCCACGTCCTGCAAGAAGTCCGCGTCGATGATGCAGTGGTCCACCGAGCAGTCGCCGAGCGCCTCCAGCACCGGCTGCACGTCGGGGTCCACCATGCGCGGATCCTGCAATTCGGAGGCTGCCGGGGTACGGCCGAAGGCCTCCAGCGCCCGCACTCCGCGGCGCACCAACTCGTCGATCACCCGCGCGATCAGGCCGTGTGGCAGGTCGTCGGCGGCTTGCCCAACTTCGATACCCATCGACGTGAGCAACACGGCGTCGGCGGACACCGGCGCGGTGGGAAACCGGTGCGCACGCGGTACCGCCCCCGGCGGAGCGTAGAGGACATACCCCAGGCAGGGCGGTTCGGCCTTGCTGCGCTCGTCGGGAATCGCGGTCGCAACCTGACCGCACGAACCCCATTCCAGCATCACCATCGACAACCAGGCCTCTTTTTCGAACTCCGGATCGGCGAGGTGGTCACGGTTACCGAGGGTCGCGGGGTCGACCTCCCAGAAGACGCAGCGCCGTGCGTGCTTGGGAAGCTGCTCGAAGGCTTCGAGCCGCAGCGGTGTGATTCGAGCAGACACTAGTCTCCTGGCCTCCGTGCGGTACTGCGGCCCGGCTGCCCCCAGGCCGGGCTGCACCGGCAACCTCTCCAGGATAGGAGAGTTTCGGAGCATCGGGCCAGTTTTGTCGTCGCCGCCCGCCTGCTCGCGCCGCAACGATCTCCGTAGCTCACCCCCCACTCATCGCGGCCCTCATGAGAACGCCGAAAGCGCTTGACGCACAGTACGTCTCGGTTGCAGTTCGGTGGCAGAGCGGCGTGCCGTGCCAGGCCAAACCAGCGCAGTGTCACAGTGACGTAATTACAGCGTATGCCGGGTCATGCCTTGGACGCGGTCATCATGTCGATGATGCGCTGCAGATCGTCTACCGAAGCGAACTCCACGACGATCTTGCCCTTGCGTTTGCCGAGGGTGACGGTCACCCGGGTGTCGAAGGCGTTCGACAGTCGTTCAGCAACGTCTTGCAGGCCGGGCATCTGAATCGGCTTGCGCCGCGGATGTGCCGGCTTGGCCGTGCCACTGCGGTTGGCCTCGTGGTTGGCGACGGTGACGGCTTCCTCGGTGGCACGCACCGACAGGCCCTCGGCGACGATCCGGCTTGCCAGCTCCTCCTGTGCGTCGGGGCCGGCCTCCAACGACAGCAGCGCCCGTGCATGACCGGCGGACAGCACCCCTGCGGCTACCCGGCGCTGCACCGGGATGGGCAGCTTGAGCAGCCGGATCATATTGGTGATCAGCGGGCGGGACCGTCCGATGCGGGCAGCCAGTTCGTCGTGGGTGACCCCGAATTCGTCGAGCAGTTGCTGATAGGCCGCCGCCTCTTCCAAGGGGTTCAGCTGCACGCGGTGGATGTTCTCCAACAGTGCATCGCGCAACAGATTGTCATCGCCGGTCTCGCGCACGATGGCCGGGATGGTGGCCAGACCCGCCTCCTGAGCCGCTCGCCACCGCCGCTCCCCCATCACTATCTGGTATCGGGCGCCGCTCTGGGAACCACTGACCGCCCGCACCACGATCGGCTGCAGCAGGCCGAACTCGCGGATGGAGTGCACCAACTCGGCGAGCGCCTCGTCGTCGAACACCTGTCGCGGCTGGCGGGGATTGGCTTCGATATCAGCGGGTGCGATCTCCCGATACACTGCCCCGATTGCTCCGATAGCCCCAGCATCCGGCGCGGGACCGCCGATGACCACATCGGCGGCGGCGGAGCCCATCCTCGGCCCGAGGCCGTCGGTATCGGTGGGTCCGGTGGGAATCAGCGAAGCCAGCCCGCGGCCAAGGCCGCCTTTCCTGCGTGACGGCTGCGTCATGGTCGTCCCTTCGCGGATGATGGTCGATCGCGGTCGGCGAGCTCCCGGCTCGCGTCCAGATAGCTCATTGCCCCGCGCGAGCCCGGATCGTAATCGATGATCGTCATGCTGTACCCCGGGGCTTCGGAGACCTTCACGCTGCGCGGAATCACGGTGCGCAACACCTTGCTCCCGAAGTAGCGGCGCACCTCCGCGGCCACCTGGTCGGCGAGTTTGGTTCGGCCGTCGTACATGGTCAGGATGACGGTAGTCACCTCGAGTTGCGGGTTGAGGTGGGCCTTCACCATCTCGATGTTGCGCATGAGCTGTGACACGCCCTCCAGGGCGTAGTACTCGCATTGGATCGGGATCATCACCTCGGGCGCGGCGACGAGTGCGTTGATCGTCAACAACCCGAGCGACGGCGGGCAGTCGACGAAGACGTAGTCGAAGTCGGTTTTGTCGAGTGCCGCCAGCGCCGTACGCAAGCGATTCTCACGGGCCACCATGCTGACCAACTCGATCTCGGCGCCGGCAAGATCGATGGTCGCCGGCACGCAGAACAGTCGGTCGCTGTGTGGGCTGCGGCGCAGCGCGGCGTGCAGCGGCACCTCGCCGAGGAGCACCTCGTACGACGACGGCGTGCCCGACTGCCGGTCGGTGATGCCGAGCGCTGTGCTCGCGTTGCCCTGCGGATCGAGGTCGATGACCAAGGTCTTGAGCCCCTGGACGGCAAGGGCGGCGGCAAGGTTGACCGCGGTTGTCGTCTTGCCCACGCCGCCTTTTTGGTTCGCGACAGTGAACACCCGACGATGTGGTGGTCGCTGCAGCGGTTCGTGGACGGTGTGCAATACCCGCATCGCGCGTTCGGCGGCGGCGCCGATCGGGGTGTCGTGTTCGTCCGATGTTTCACGTGAAACATCGGACGTCTCGGCTGACATTTGTCCGTGGGCGGTGTCTGGCGACACGTGCTGCGGGGCCACCGTCGGGCCGCCCGAAGAACTTGGACCGCTCATCGCGATCGCCTGCGTGCCGGTCGTGGAGCGTTGGGCCGCGTTTGCCTCGCCCGTCGCGCTGACACCACGGTTGCGGGTGGAGCCAAATAGTTCGCGCCACATGTGACCACCCTGACATCAACCGCGCCGGCCGCCGCCATCACACGCCGGTGCTCGCGGACTTCGTCGTGAGCGCGTTCGCCTTTGATCGCGAGCATCCGGCCCTCCGGTCGTAGCAACGCCATACTCCACTTCGTCAACTTGTCCAACGCCGCCACGGCACGCGACACGGCGACGTCCCGTCCGCCAATGCGCTCGCGCACCTGCCGCTCCTCCGCGCGGCCGCGTATCACCTCGACGGGCAACCCGAGCTCGGCAACCACCTCGTGCAGGAACTCACTTCGCCGCAGTAGCGGTTCGAGGAGCACCATCTCGATATCGGGCCGCGCGATCGCCAACGGCAACCCAGGCAACCCAGCCCCGCTGCCGATGTCCACCACTCGGTCGCCCGACTCGAGCAGCTCGGCGACGACGGCGCTATTGAGAACGTGCCGTTCCCACAACCGATCGACCTCATGGGGACCGAGCAATCCCCGCTCCACTCCGTCACTCGCCAAGATGTCAGCGTAGCGCCGTACGAGCGGAAGCCTCGTCCCGAATACCTGGGCCGCAGCGTCGGGCGGTGCACCCGCCGTCGCCGCCCGCTCGCAAGAACCGCCATGTTTCACGTGAAACATTCCTCAATTCTCGGGCTTCCGGCTGGCCTGTCGGAGGCTTGCGGATCGCGGCTGGCTTATCACGGCGCGTGCCGCCGGCGTCAGTCGCGCAGGACGACGACCCGGCGGGACGGCTCCACACCTTCACTTTCGCTACGGACGCCGGCGACCGCGGCGACGGCGTCGTGCACGATCTTTCGCTCGAATGGCGTCATCGGCGAGAGCTCTTCTCGTTCACCGGTCTCTAGGACCCGGCGCGCCACCTTGTCGCCCAAGGCGGCCAACTCGTCACGACGCCGACGTCGCCAGCTAGCGATGTCGAGCATCAACCGGCTCCGCACACCGGTCTTCTGGTGTACCGCCAACCGGGTCAGTTCCTGCAGGGCGTCAAGCACCTCTCCCCCGCGCCCGACGAGCTTGTTCAAGTCGTCGCTGCCGTCGATGCTCACCACCGCGCGGTTGCCCTCGACATCGAGGTCGATGTCGCCGTCGAAGTCGAGCAGATCCAACAACTCTTCCAAGTAGTCGCCGGCGATCTCCCCCTCGGCGACCAGCCGCTCCTCGAGGTCGTCGGACTGATCGGCCTCGTCGGACTCGTCCGCCTGGTCGGCCTCAGCGGTCTCGTCGGCTGGGTTGTCGGCTTGCTCGTCACGGCTGTCTGCCGCCGCATCCGGCGCAACATCCTGGGCCGGCAGATCGCTTTCGGCGGCGCGCTCGGTGGTGTCGGCATCCGTCATGCTGTGTCTCCCTTGCCTGTCTTTTCGGTCTCGCCTGTCTCGGTCCGCGTCAGCGCTTGCGCTTCTTCGGTCGTGCGCCAGGGCGTGGTGTGCGGTTGCTTGGGCCGTTATTCCGTCCGGCCGAACTCGGCTTCTTTGCTTGCGGCTGGGCCACTTCGGTCACTTGTCCGTCGGACGTTTCCAGCCCCGATTCGGCGCCGGCTTCCCCGTCGGAATCGGTCACTGATCCGACGACCGCTTTCGGCGGTCGTTTGGGCTTGGCACCCGGCGCCGGTGCGTTGGCCGCCCGGCGGGCAATGGCTTCCTGCCGCTTGGCCTCGTCCTCTTTTTCGATCATCCCGAAGACGTAGTGCTGCTGACCGAAGGTCCAGATGTTGTTGGAGAACCAGTACAGGATGATCGCCAGCGGAAGAAACGGGCCGCCGGCGACCACGCCGAACGGAAACACGTACAGCGCAAGCTTGTTCATGATCGCGGTCTGCGGATTCGCCGCCGCTTCCGGGCTCTGCCGTGCCACCGATGCCCGGCTGTTGAAGTAGGTCGCGATGCCGGCCAGGATCATCACCGGTAGCCCGACGGCGATCACCGCGGGCCGGGAGAACGCCCCGAAGTCGGTGAAGGCTTTGATGCCGGTTGTCTGCGTCATCGTCGCCCCGATGGGCGCGCCGAAAAGGTTCGCGTCCAGGAAATGTCCGACGTCGCTCGGGCTGAACACGTAGTTGCGCGTGGCGCGGTTCTGGACGACCGTCATCTGCGGTCCACCCACCCCGCCGAACATGCCGCCGGTGGCTGTCCGGTTGAACGAGCGCAACACGTGATACAGGCCGAGGAACACGGGCAGCTGGGCCAGCATCGGCAGGCAGCCCAGGATCGGATTGAACCCGTGCTCGCGCTGCAGCTTCTGCATCTCCAGGGCCATGCGCTGACGGTCCTTGCCGTATTTCTTTTGCAGCGCTTTGATCTGCGGTTGCAACTCCTGCATCTGCCGGGTGGTGCGGATCTGCTTGACGAAGGGCTGGTACAGCAGCGCCCGCAGGGTGAACACCAGGAACATGACCGAGAGCGCCCACGCGAAGAAGTTCGACGGTCCCAGCACCGCGGCGAACAGCTTGTACCAAACCCACATGATCGCGGACACGGGGTAGTACACGAAGTCGAGACTGAAAGGATCAAACGGCAAAAGACTCACTCCTGGTGTCCACGTGTTCCGCACCGCATTCGCGGCGCTCGGGTATCGGATCCCATCCTCCCCGGTGCCACGGTCCGCACTTGGCGAGTCTGGCGGCGGCCAGCCAGCTACCCCGAATCAAGCCGTACTCCGTCAGAGCATCCACGGCGTACTGGCTACAGGTCGGAATGAAGCGGCAGGTCGCCGGCCGCAACGGCGAAACCATGTGCCGGTAGAGCTGAATGAGGAAAATCAGGCCGCGCGCCACGGCCCTGCCCATCCCGCTCAGCGAGCCCTTCACCGGGCGGCCCCCGCCGACTCGAAAGCGCGCCGCAACCCGGCACGTAATTGTTGTTCCAGCCAGGCCGACGACACGTGCCGACTGCTCGGCAACGCACGGATCACCACCAGGTCCGATCGATCGAGATCCCCCAGCATGGTCCGCGCAACGTGGCGCAGCCGGCGCGCGACCCGGTGACGCTGCACAGCCGAGCCCACCGACTTGGCAATGATCAGCCCCACTCGCGGACCTCTGCCGATCCCCTCATCGCTGCCGCGGCGCACGTGCACGATGAGGTCGGGCTGTACGGTACGCATGCCGTACTTCACCGTCTCGTCGAACTCGGTTGACCGCCTCATGCGGTTATTCGCGGGTAGCACCGCCCAAGGACCTGGTGTTGCGTTCAGGCAGACAGCACACGCCGGCCTTTACGGCGCCGGCTGGAGACGATCGACCGCCCGGCGCGGGTGCGCATCCGCAGTCGGAAACCATGCACGCGGGCTCGGCGCCGGTTGTTGGGCTGGAAGGTCCGCTTGCCCTTGGCCACGGCGTTCTCCTCGTTGTGTACGGCTCGAGTGTCCGAGCCATCCGGCCGCACGCACTTTGCAACTGAGTTGGTCCGCTAGGCGCCCGGGATTGGTTGGGGCTTGTCTTGCTACTGGCCGGCGCGGTCCCCAGGCTGACATTTCGGCGTCAGTTCGGGTCGCAGCCGTATCGCCGACTTTCGGGCGACTTTTTGAGGGTACTGACGTCCGTTCGCCGGGTCAAACCTGGCCTCTCCCAACGCACCACACCCCACCCCGGGGTGTCAGTTGGCGCAAGCCACGCCCGAAAACATTCGTTGGCGGCCAACCGAACCCGCGTCCGGTTGGCGCGGCCCAAATGAACCTCGGCGTAATGTTGCGAAACTGTTGGCAGCCGCACAGAAAACTGTTAGCTTCGGTCTCGGACTGGAGCGGCGGTCGACAACTCAGCAAGGATGGCAGAACGACGGGCGCCTAGACGACCTGCACGGGTTGTCTCCAGAACGGAGTCGTAAGCCGTCGCCGAGCGGCTAGTTTATGATCGTCCTGTCCACAGCTGTGGATAAGCATGTGGACAGTTGCTCCGGTCGCTAAAAGCGGTTGTACCCGACCCTAAATTCGCGAGAACCAGGGAGATGCGTCGTTGACCGATGATCCCGGTTCCGGTTTCACAAAAGTGTGGAACGCGGTCGTATCCGAGCTCAACGGTGAGTCAGATCCAGACGGAGAACCCACCAGCGGTACAACTCTTGTCACCCCGCTGACTCCCCAGCAAAGAGCCTGGCTCAACCTGGTTCAACCACTCACGATTGTGGAGGGGTTTGCTCTGCTGTCGGTGCCGAGCAGTTTCGTGCAAAACGAAATCGAACGACACCTGCGAACCCCGATCACCGATGCGCTCAGCCGCCGACTTGGTCAGCAAATCCAACTGGGCGTGCGGATCGCACCGACTGCCGAGAACGACGCCGACGACACCCCCTTCGCTCCGGCCGAGGCATTCGCCCAAGCCGACGAGATCGCTACCGACACCGGGATCGACAATCGTCTGGACGGCCTCGAAGGCCTCGACGGTGACGAAGGCTACGAAAACGGTGAGACGCTTGGCAGCGCTCACCAGAGCTGGCCGACCTACTTCACCAAGCGCCCCGCCGAATCCGGCAACGGCAGTGGGACGAGCCTCAACCGCCGTTACACCTTCGACACGTTCGTGATCGGCGCCTCCAACCGGTTTGCTCATGCGGCGGCGCTGGCGATCGCCGAAGCACCGGCGCGCGCCTACAACCCGCTGTTCATCTGGGGCGAATCCGGCCTGGGCAAAACGCACCTGCTGCACGCTGCCGGCAACTACGCCCAACGACTCTTCCCCGGCATGCGGGTCAAGTACGTCTCCACCGAAGAGTTCACCAACGATTTCATCAACTCTCTGCGCGACGACCGCAAAGTCGCGTTCAAACGCAGCTACCGCGACGTCGACGTGCTGCTCGTCGACGACATCCAATTCATCGAAGGCAAGGAAGGTATCCAGGAGGAGTTCTTCCACACCTTCAACACGTTGCACAACGCCAACAAACAGATCGTCATCTCGTCTGACCGGCCGCCCAAACAACTGGCCACCCTGGAAGACCGGCTGCGGACCCGGTTCGAGTGGGGCCTGATCACCGACGTGCAGCCACCGGAATTAGAGACGCGCATCGCCATCTTGCGTAAGAAAGCGCAGATGGAACGGCTCGCGGTCCCCGACGACGTGCTCGAACTCATCGCCAGCAGCATCGAACGCAACATCCGTGAGCTCGAAGGAGCCCTGATCCGGGTCACCGCGTTCGCCTCGCTGAACAAGACTCCGATCGACAAAGCGCTGGCGGAGATCGTCCTTCGCGACCTGATCGCCGACGCCAGCACCATGCAGATCAGCGCGGCGACCATCATGGCCGCCACCGCCGAATACTTCGACACCACCGTCGAAGAGCTGCGCGGGCCGGGCAAGACCCGGGCGCTGGCTCAGTCGCGACAAATCGCGATGTATCTGTGCCGGGAACTCACCGACCTGTCTCTACCAAAGATCGGCCAGGCGTTCGGCCGCGACCACACCACGGTCATGTACGCGCAGCGCAAGATTTTGTCCGAGATGGCGCAGCGGCGTGAAGTCTTCGATCATGTCAAAGAACTCACCACCCGCATCCGTCAGCGGTCCAAGCGCTGATCCGGCCGTTCAGCACTCGCTTTTTTCCAAAAAACTTCTCGCACGCGCGTCACAGCAGTCACACCGATGAGCTGTGCACAGCGCTGTGCAGACACCCCGTAAACAACCCGTAATCACTCGCAAGGCCGTGTACATCCGCACTTCATCCCCACCGGCCCAACACGAACCACACACCGGCCGCGCTTGTCATCCACAACCCCGCCGCTCCCCTAGCTGCGTGAAGGCCGAACTGTCCACAACATGCACACCCCTTATTACTGTTACTGAAATCTCTTCGTCATTTGTTCTTCGAAGAACAGGCTTGGGGACACGCAGCGAAACCGGCCTCGCGAGTGGCTTGACTGCCCGCGTTGTCACCCTTGCCGTTTAGCTTTCAAGTTGGGGCCAGAGGCTCTACGGTTGTTCTTCGACTGCCTATCGAGAACATTGCGGGGCGGCTAGCCAGTCAACTCGAACTCAATGGTGAAGGGACGCTATGGACGCGGCGACGACAAGAGCCGGCCTCACCGACTTGAAATTTCGTTTGGTCCGAGAGTCTTTCGCAGACGCCGTGTCCTGGGTGGCCAAAAATCTACCTACCAGACCTACGGTGCCGGTGCTCTCCGGAGTGCTGTTGAATGGGTCGGACGACGGCCTGACGATCTCGGGATTCGACTACGAGGTGTCCGCCGAGGCGCAGGTTGCCGCCGAAATCGCTTCTCCTGGAAGCGTTTTGGTCTCCGGTAGGTTGTTGTCGGATATCACCAGGGCGCTGCCGAACAAGCCTGTTGACTGTTATGTCGACGGTAACCGCTTGTCGTTGACCTGTGGCAACGCCAGGTTTTCGCTGCCGACTATGGCGGTTGAGGATTATCCCACCCTGCCGACGCTGCCCGAAGAAACCGGAACCTTGCCTTCGGAGTTGTTCGCCGAGGCGATCAACCAGGTTGCTATCGCAGCCGGCCGTGACGACACGTTGCCGATGCTGACCGGCATCCGGGTCGAGATTTCGGGTGACACGGTAGTTCTGGCCGCCACCGACAGGTTCCGTCTGGCGGTGCGCGAGCTCACCTGGTCGGCGTTGTCGCCCGACATCGAGGCCTCGGTGTTGGTGCCGGCCAGGACGTTGGCCGAAGCGGCCAAGTCGGGCATCGACGGCTCGGACGTGCGGCTGTCGCTGGGCGCCGGGATGGGCGTGGGCAAGGACGGGTTGCTGGGCATCAGCGGCAACGGCAAACGCAGCACCACCCGGCTGCTGGATGCGGAATTCCCGAAATTCCGCCAGCTGCTACCGGCTGAACACACCGCGGTTGCCACCATCGATGTGGCCGAGCTGACCGAAGCGATCAAGCTGGTGGCATTGGTGGCCGATCGCGGTGCGCAGGTGCGCATGGAATTCGGCGACGGCATGCTGCGGCTGTCCGCCGGCGATGACAATGTCGGGCGCGCCGAAGAAGACCTGGCCGTCGACTTCGCTGGCGAGCCGCTCACCATCGCGTTCAACCCGACGTATCTGACCGACGGGCTGGGGTCGGTGCACTCCGAGCGGGTGTCGTTCGGTTTCACGACTCCCGGCAAGCCGGCTTTGCTGCGCCCCGCTTCTGAAGCCGACCACCCCACAGGCAACGCGCCGTTCGCCGCCCTGCCGACGGAATACGTCTATCTGTTGATGCCGGTCCGGTTGCCCGGTTAGGTGTACGTCCGGCATTTAGGACTGCGCGACTTCCGGTCCTGGGCGCACGCAGACCTCGAACTGTATCCGGGCCGGACGGTGTTCGTCGGTCCGAACGGTTTCGGCAAAACGAATTTGATTGAGGCACTGTGGTATTCGGCGACTCTTGGTTCGCACCGGGTGGGGACCGACATGCCTCTGATCCGAACGGGTGCGGCGCGAGCGGTGGTGTCGACGATCGTCGTGAACGAGGGCCGCGAATGTGCGGTGGACCTGGAGATTGCCGCCGGGCGCGCCAACAAGGCCCGGCTGAACCGTTCACCGGTGCGCAGCACCCGCGAAGTGATCGGGGTACTGCGCGCAGTGTTGTTTGCTCCCGAAGACCTGGCTTTGGTGCGTGGCGATCCCGCGGACCGGCGGCGCTATCTAGACGACCTGGCGAGCCAGCGCCGGCCAACCATTGCAGCGGTGCGCGCCGACTACGACCGGGTTTTGCGGCAGCGTACCGCCCTGTTGAAGTCGCTGTCCGGGGCACGTCACCGCGGAGATCAAAGCGCGTTGGACACCCTCGATGTCTGGGACAGCCGGTTGGCCGAGCACGGCGCTGAATTGATGGCGGCGCGCATAGCCCTGACCGACCAGCTGGCACCGCAGGTGGAAAAGGCCTACCAGCTGTTGGCACCCGGATCGCGATCCGCGTCGATCGGCTACCGCGCCAGCTTGGACATCGGGAGCCAACCGGAGCCCGACCGGGAATACCTCGAGGCCGCCCTGTTGGCTGAGCTGGCGGCACGGCGTGCCGCCGAGTTGGAGCGGGGCATGTGTCTGGTCGGTCCGCACCGCGACGACTTGGAGTTGCGGTTGGGCAGTCAGCCCGCGAAAGGCTTTGCCAGCCATGGGGAATCGTGGTCGTTCGCCGTGGCGTTGCGGTTGGCTGCTTACGAGTTGTTGCGTACCGACGGCGGCGATCCGGTCCTCTTGCTCGACGACGTCTTCGCCGAACTCGATACCGCCCGTCGGCGGGCGCTGGGCGCGGTGGCCGAATCCGCAGAGCAGGTGCTGGTGACCGCGGCGGTGCTGGAGGACCTGCCGACCGGTTGGGATGCTAGGCGGGTGGCCATCGAGATGCGCGACGACGATTCCGGACGGATGTCGGTGGTGCAATCGTGACCGAGCGCGACACGGGGCCGCAGCCGCTGGAAGTTCCGGGTGAGCTGGCGGGCATCGATTTGGTGCGCCGGACTTTGGAAGAAGCGCGGGCTGCGGCGCGCGCGCAGGGAAAGGACTCGGGACGCGGCCGTGCGTCATCGCCGACACCGCGCCGCGTCGCGGGCCAGCGGCGCAGTTGGTCTGGCCCCGGGCCCGATGTGCGTGATCCGCAGCCGCTGGGCAGGGTGGCGCGGGACTTGGCGAAGAAACGCGGCTGGTCTGCGCACGTCGCCGAGGGCACGGTACTGGGTCAATGGCGGTCCGTGGTCGGTGCGCAGATCGCCGACCACGCCACCCCGACCGGATTGAACGACGGAGTGCTCAGCGTGGCGGCCGAATCGACCGCGTGGGCAACGCAGCTGCGGATGATGCAAGCCCAGCTGCTGGCGAAGATCGCGGCGGCGGTGGGCAACGGTGTGGTGACGTCCTTGCGAATCACCGGTCCGGCCGCACCATCGTGGCGGAAGGGCCCCCGACATATCGCTGGGCGGGGCCCGCGCGACACCTACGGATAGGGAACCCAGCGGCCTGCGGCGACGTCCAACAAGTGTTGGACCACGGCGGGCTCAGAGCCGCTAGAACGAAACGGACACCCGTGGCAAACGTCCGGACGCGACCAGAACGGAGATGTCAAGCACACGGCGCAATCAGATAGGTAGAAACGCGCCCAGAAAATCGGTGCTGACGGTCGCTCACGGTAGAGTGGACGGATGCGACCGCTGCGGTGACTGAACCGCTCGCATGCAACCCCAAGGAGAGCATTCCGACCGTGGCTGCCCAGAGGAAGAAGACCCAAGCCAACTACGGCGCTGAACAGATTACCGTCCTCGAGGGTCTGGAGGCTGTCCGCAAACGCCCGGGCATGTATATCGGGTCCACCGGCGAACGTGGTTTGCACCACCTCATCTGGGAAGTGGTCGACAACTCGGTGGACGAGGCGATGGCCGGCTACGCCAATCAGGTCGACGTGCGTCTGCTCGACGACGGCAGCGTGGAGGTCACCGACAACGGCCGCGGCATTCCGGTCGCCATGCACGCCACCGGCGCCCCCACCGTCGACGTGGTTATGACCCAACTGCACGCCGGCGGCAAATTCGGCGGGGAGAACAGCGGCTACAACGTCAGCGGTGGTTTGCACGGTGTCGGTGTGTCAGTGGTCAACGCGCTGTCGACCCGCCTGGAAGTCGATATCAAACGCGATGGACACGAGTGGTCGCAGTTCTACGACCACGCCGTGCCCGGCACCCTCAAACAGGGTGAGGCGACCAAGAAGACCGGGACCACCATCAGGTTCTGGGCGGACCCGGACATCTTCGAAACCATCGAGTACGACTTCGAGACCGTGGCCCGCCGGCTCCAGGAGATGGCGTTTCTCAACAAAGGTCTGACGATCAATCTGACTGACGAGCGGGTGGAGCAGGACGAGGTTGTCGAGGAGGTTGTCAGCGATACCGCTGAAGCACCCAAGTCCGCGGAGGAAAAGGCCGCCGAATCGACTGCGCCGCACAAGGTCAAACACCGCACCTTCCACTACCCCGGCGGTCTGATCGACTTCGTCAAGCACATCAACCGCACCAAGAGCCCAATTCAGCAGAGCGTCATCGCTTTCGAGGGAAAGGGTGAAGGTCACGAAGTCGAAATCGCGATGCAGTGGAACGGCGGATATTCCGAATCGGTGCATACCTTCGCCAACACCATCAACACCCACGAGGGCGGAACCCATGAAGAGGGTTTCCGCAGCGCGCTCACATCGGTGGTGAACAAGTACGCCAAGGACAAGAAGCTGCTCAAAGACAAAGACCCCAACCTCACCGGCGACGACATCCGGGAGGGGTTGGCAGCGGTGATCTCGGTGAAAGTGAGCGAACCGCAGTTCGAGGGGCAGACCAAGACCAAGCTGGGCAACACCGAAGTCAAGTCGTTCGTGCAGAAGGTCTGCAACGAACAGCTCACGCACTGGTTCGAAGCCAACCCGACCGAAGCCAAAACCGTTGTGAACAAGGCGGTTTCGTCGGCGCAGGCCCGCATCGCGGCGCGTAAGGCGCGAGAGTTGGTGCGCCGCAAGAGCGCAACCGACCTCGGTGGACTGCCGGGCAAGCTGGCCGACTGCCGATCCACCGATCCGCGGAAGTCCGAGCTGTATGTGGTGGAAGGTGACTCGGCCGGCGGCTCGGCGAAAAGCGGCCGCGATTCGATGTTCCAGGCGATTCTTCCGTTGCGCGGCAAGATCATCAACGTCGAGAAGGCCCGCATCGACCGGGTGCTAAAGAACACCGAGGTCCAGGCCATCATCACCGCGCTGGGCACCGGCATCCACGACGAGTTCGACATCAGCAAGCTGCGCTACCACAAGATCGTGCTGATGGCCGACGCCGACGTCGACGGCCAGCACATCTCAACTCTGCTGCTGACCTTGCTGTTCCGCTTCATGCGGCCGCTCATCGAGAACGGGCACGTGTTTCTGGCGCAGCCGCCGCTGTACAAGCTGAAGTGGCAGCGTTCGGATCCGGAGTTCGCCTATTCCGACCGTGAGCGCGACGGTCTGCTGGAGGCCGGGTTGAAGGCCGGCAAGAAGATCAACAAGGAGGACGGCATCCAGCGTTACAAGGGTCTGGGTGAAATGGATGCCAAGGAGTTGTGGGAGACCACGATGGACCCCTCGGTGCGGGTGCTGCGTCAGGTGACTCTGGACGATGCCGCCGCCGCCGACGAGTTGTTCTCCATTCTGATGGGCGAGGACGTCGACGCCCGACGCAGCTTTATCACCCGCAATGCCAAGGATGTTCGTTTCTTAGATGTCTGATGACGTCTCGCGCCAGTCCACCAATCCGAGGAACACATGACTGATACCACGCTGCCGCCGGGCGACGAGGCCGGCGACCGGATAGAGCCCGTCGACATCCAGCAGGAGATGCAGCGCAGCTACATCGACTACGCGATGAGCGTGATCGTGGGCCGCGCGCTGCCGGAGGTGCGCGACGGCCTCAAGCCGGTGCACCGCCGGGTGCTCTACGCGATGTTCGACTCCGGGTTCCGCCCGGACCGCAGCCACGCCAAGTCGGCGCGGTCGGTCGCTGAGACGATGGGCAACTACCACCCGCACGGCGACGCGTCGATCTACGACACGTTGGTGCGCATGGCGCAGCCGTGGTCGCTGCGGTATCCATTGGTCGACGGGCAGGGCAACTTCGGCTCTCCGGGTAACGATCCTCCGGCCGCGATGCGTTATTGCGTGTCTGGAGATGCATTGGTGCGCTTGCCTTTTGGGCAATCAGTACGGATCCGTGACGTCGTCAATGGTGCCCGGCCCAACTCCGATAACGCCATCGAGCTGAAAGTCGTCGATCGGCACGGAGACCCCGTTGTTGCCGACCGGTTGTTCCATTCGGGCGAGCACCAGACCTACACGGTGCGTACCACTGAAGGCTACGAGGTCACCGGCACGTCGAACCACCCCTTGCTGTGCCTGGTCGACGTCGGCGGTGTACCGACACTGCTGTGGAGGCTGATCGAGGAAATCCGTTCGGACGACTATGTGGTGCTGCAGCGCACTCCTCCAACGGAATTGGGACCCGCTGACTGGCATGACGTCATGGAAGCCCTCCTGTTGGGGGCGTTCATCAGTGAGGGCTTTGTGTCTGACTCGCGTGCCGGATTCAACAATCTCGACCGCGACTACTTCAATATGGTCGTGGGCGCGTACGACGCGGTGGTCGGAGGACGGCGGTACGTATCACCGCGGACTATTGCCTCCGGGCCGACATTGCTCGAGCTCGATATTCACAACCTCACGGAATTCAAAAAGACCCGTCTATGGGAGATGTTGGGGCAGCGCTCGGCTGACAAGCACGTGCCGGAGTGGCTGTGGCACTCCCCCGCCGCCGTCAAGCGCGTATTCCTGCAGGCATTATTCGAAGGCGACGGATCTTGCTCCGCGTTGCCGCGCAATACGATTCAGATCTCCTACTCGACCCGCAGCGAACGGCTGGCCAAAGACGTCCAGCAGATACTGCTCGAGTTCGGAGTCGTATCGAAGCGCTACCGCCACGCCGTCGGCGAATATAAGGTCGTCATCACCAACCGTGCCCAGGCCGAAATGTTCGCCTCGCAGATCGGTTTCGGCGGGGCCAAACAAACCAAGCTGACCGGGATCCTGTCGTCCATGCCACCCTGCGCGGGCCGCGACACCGACCACGTTCCCGGCTTGGCAAAGTTCATCCGCGAGCACTGCGGCAGCCACTGGGTCGACAAGGATTTTCTGAATCGCCACAACATCGACCGCATCCAACAATGGCGCACCCGCGGCGCGGAAATCCTGTCCCACATAGCAGATCCCGATGTCCGCGCCATCGCAACCGAACTCACCGACGGCCGGTTCTACTACGCCAAAGTCGCCGCCGTCTCCGATGCGGGCGTGCAACCCGTGTATAGCCTGCGCGTCGACACCGATGATCACGCCTTCCTGACCAACGGATTCGTCAGCCACAACACCGAAGCCCGACTGACTCCGTTGGCGATGGAGATGCTGCGCGAAATCGACGAGGAGACAGTCGATTTCATCCCCAACTACGACGGCCGCGTGCAGGAGCCGACGGTGCTGCCGAGCCGGTTCCCGAACCTGCTGGCCAACGGCTCCGGCGGCATCGCGGTCGGCATGGCGACCAATATCCCGCCGCACAACTTGCGCGAGCTCGCCGACGCGGTGTTCTGGTGCCTGGAAAACCACGACGCCGACGAAGAGGCCACGCTGGACGCCGTCATGCAGCGGGTCAAAGGCCCCGACTTCCCAACCTCTGGGCTGATCGTCGGATCCCAGGGCATCCACGACGCGTACAAGACGGGCCGCGGTTCCGTTCGCATGCGCGGAGTTGTCGAGGTAGAAGAAGATTCGCGCGGTCGCACGTCGCTGGTCATCACCGAGCTGCCCTATCAGGTCAACCACGACAACTTCATCACCTCGATCGCCGAGCAGGTGCGCGACGGCAAGCTGGCGGGCATCTCCAACATCGAGGACCAATCCAGCGACCGCGTTGGCCTGCGCATCGTCGTCGAGATCAAGCGCGATGCGGTCGCCAAGGTGGTGCTGAACAACCTTTACAAGCACACCCAGCTGCAAACGAGCTTCGGCGCCAACATGCTGTCGATCGTCGACGGGGTGCCACGCACGCTGCGCCTGGATCAGATGATCCGCTATTACGTCGAACACCAACTCGATGTCATCGTGCGGCGCACCACCTACCGCCTGCGCAAGGCCAACGAGCGGGCCCACATTCTGCGCGGATTGGTGAAAGCCCTCGACGCGCTGGACGAAGTCATCGCGCTCATCCGGGCGTCGGAAACCGTCGACATCGCGCGGGCCGGCCTGATCGAACTGCTCGACATCGACGAAATCCAGGCCCAGGCCATTCTCGACATGCAACTACGGCGCCTGGCCGCATTGGAGCGTCAGCGCATCGTCGACGACTTGGCCAAGATCGAAGCCGAGATCGCCGATCTGGAAGACATTCTGGCCAAGCCCGAGCGGCAGCGCGCCATCGTGCGCGACGAACTGGCCGAGATCGTCGAAAAGCACGGCGACGACCGTCGCACCCGGATCATCGCGGCCGACGGCGACGTCAGCGACGAGGATCTGATCGCCCGCGAGGACGTCGTCGTCACCATCACCGAGACCGGATACGCCAAGCGCACCAAGACCGACCTCTACCGCAGCCAGAAACGCGGCGGGAAGGGCGTGCAGGGCGCCGGGCTCAAGCAGGACGACATCGTGCGGCACTTCTTCGTGTGCTCGACGCACGACTGGATCCTGTTCTTCACCACCCAGGGCCGGGTGTATCGGGCCAAGGCCTACGAGCTGCCGGAGGCCGCGCGGACCGCGCGTGGTCAGCACGTCGCCAACCTGCTGGCCTTCCAGCCCGAAGAGCGAATCGCCCAGGTCATCCAGATCAAGAGCTACGAGGATGCTCCATACCTGGTGCTGGCCACCGCCAACGGTCTGGTCAAGAAGTCCAAGCTGACCGACTTCGACTCCAACCGCTCGGGCGGAATTGTGGCCATCAATCTTCGCGACAACGACGAGCTGGTCGGGGCGGTGCTGTGCTCGTCCGACGACGATCTGCTGCTGGTCTCGGCCAACGGCCAGTCGATCAGGTTCTCGGCCACCGACGAGGCGTTGCGGCCGATGGGCCGGGCCACCTCCGGTGTGCAGGGCATGCGCTTCAACACCGACGACCGACTGCTGTCGCTGAACGTCGTCCGCGAGGGCACCTACCTGCTGGTCGCGACGTCGGGCGGCTACGCAAAACGGACCGGGATCGAGGAGTACCCAGTACAGGGCCGCGGCGGCAAGGGTGTGCTGACTGTGATGTACGACCGCCGGCGTGGCAGGCTGGTTGGGGCGTTGATTGTCGACGACGACAGCGAGCTGTACGCCATCACCTCCGTGGGCGGCGTCATTCGCACGGCGGCCCGCCAGGTCCGCAAGGCGGGACGGCAGACCAAGGGCGTTCGCTTGATGAACTTGGGTGAGGGCGACACACTGTTAGCCATCGCACGCAACGCCGAGGAAAGCGGCGACGACAACGGGGTGGAAACCGACGGTGCGGAGGAGTCGGGTGGTCGGGCCTGAGCCCGGCTAGGAATAATGCGACTGCACTGCCCAGGCTGGCCTGGGTACACAGGTTAGGAGTCGGGGTGAACTCACCGAACGAGTCGGGCTCCCCCAAAAAGGGCGATAACTCGAATGGGGACGGTGCTGTCGAGCGGACCGGTAGTCACCGGGCGGCGCCGGAATCGACGGGCCGCAGCCCCGAGGCCGGAGACTCGCCGCCATGGCAGCGGGGCGCCGCACGCGCCAGCCGGTCCGCGCCGGAAGCACCGGCGGAGCCGAGACCGTCGAACCCGACGAGCGGCATCGACGCGCGGCTGAACCGCTTCATTTCGGGGACGGCGGCCGGCTCGTCGAGCCACGCGCTGAACGAGACCCAGGATTTCGATGCCGGACCGGCACGCAGCGACGGGCCGCCGACCGAGGCTTACGCCAGCGAGTTGCCGGATCTGTCGGGGCCGCCACGATCCCCGCAGCGTAAACCCGCATCCGAGCGGGCTTCGGAGACGGCCACCACCTCCAGCACGGCCCGTACACAGACAACCGAAAGCCGCGAGGCCCGCGAAGCCCGGGAGGCACGCGAAGCCCGGGAGGCGCGAGAAAAGCGCGAAGGCCGGGTGCACGTGTCGCGAAGGGCCCGGGGACCGGTTCGAGCCAGCATGCAGATCCGCCGGATCGATCCGTGGAGCACTTTGAAGGTGTCACTGCTGCTCTCGGTGGCGTTGTTCTTCGTCTGGATGATCGCGGTCGCGTTCCTGTACCTGGTGCTCGGCGGCATGGGTGTATGGGCCAAACTCAACAGCAACGTCGGTGACCTGCTGAACAACACCAGCGGCAGCGCCGGTGAGCTGGTTTCCAGCGGCACCATCTTCGGCGGCGCCGTGCTGATCGGCTTGGTCAACATTGTGCTGCTGACCGCGATGGCGACCATCGGGGCGTTCATCTACAACCTGGCCACCGACCTGATCGGCGGCATCGAAGTGACCCTCGCCGATCTGGACTAGTCGAGCGGCTTTTGGGAGTGGGGAGTCGATTGCGGTAATCTCGTCGCTCGGCCGTACCCGTGTACGGGCCTATAGCTCAGGCGGTTAGAGCGCTTCGCTGATAACGAAGAGGTCGGAGGTTCGAGTCCTCCTAGGCCCACAACCATGTGCTCGTCAAGACGTTGTGTGAGGCTCGCATTGCCACTGGCAGCGCTCGCTGTGGTGGTGGCGGTGGTGCGGTCCCGACGCGACGTCGAGGTGTGGCATGTGGCGGTGACCGATCCACCCGATGGCCCACCCCGTGGCGTCGAGGGGCCTTAGCTCAGTTGGTAGAGCACTGCCTTTGCAAGGCAGGTGTCAGGGGTTCGATTCCCCTAGGCTCCACTTTTTGCTGGGTATTGCCTCGGCTGATTCTCTGATTCTTTACAGCTGTTTCGGTTGATCCTTGACACTGCCTAGATGAGGGAGTTGAGCGTGGCTGAGCAGCGGTGTCAGGCCGTGATGTCAGTGATTGCCACTGGTTTGTTTCCACTGATTCGACACCTCGGCGTCACCGAAGGTCTCTATTCCGAGACCGCGTTCAGTTCTGTTCGGGCCTGGTCGATTTGGTCGTAGGCGTAGGTCACCATGGCGGCGGTGTTCATGGATTCACCCTTGCGGGCGAGCGATTCGTAGGTTTGGTCGCCGAGAACCTCGCGGAGGTGGGTGATCGCTGCGCCGAGTTCCCGTGCGGCCACGGGATTGACCGTTGCGAAACCAGTGATGGTGGCCGCTGGTTCGTAGCGTCCGAGCCGGTCGAGGGCAACGGCCAGGAATGCCAGCGAGATATGCAACGTGCCGATGTTGCCCGACTCATGGATGTTGCGGATGGCCACGTCTAGGTGATTCAACGCCGCCGCCCGGTCCCCGTGTTCGATCTCAATTCCGGCCAGCCAGTGCGAAAATTGCGTCTCATACGTTCGGTTGCCGCTGTCCCGCGCGACGGTCACACCGCGGCGCGACGCCTCGAGCGCACGGCCTGGATCAGCGTCGCGGAACACATACCCGCACACGTTAAGTGTGTACGCAAGCACCATCGGATTTTGACTGGCTTCGGCGGCGTCGATGAGGCCGTTGGCGGTGACCATCGCTTCGTCAGTCGAACCGGAGGAGATTAAAGCGGACACCAGATGCACCCTGGCCCATATGTTGGCTTCGCCGGTGCGGGCCAGCTGGGCGCGGCTTAGCTCGAGATAACGTTCGGGCCGGCCGACGAACAGATAGGCAAGGCCGAGCCACACCTCGCCGAAGTACGACACCTTATCGCTCGCAGCGGCGATGACTGTCTGGCCGATCTCGCTATAGCGCACGGCTTCTTCGAAGCGTCCGACGACCATGCACAACGACGCCACAGCACAAACGGCGGCGAGTCGAGGATGTTCGACGCCGCGCAGGGGTTCTATCAACTCTTCGGCCCAAGTTGTCGGTTCGCCGTTCTCGAGACAGGGGCCAAGCCACCCTGCATACGCCGCGATGGCGGCGCCCGCGTCCAGGTCGCCTTGATCGGCAGCCCACCGAAACGCCGTGCGCAGGTTGGCCAACTCGACCGTGAACCAGTCGTAGGCCTCGCGCTGGCGCGGGCTGTCCCACAGGTCCATGATGTCGGTTTCCCGTCCGGCGAAGTACCGCGCGTGGGCGGTCCGGACCGCTTCTGCCGCACCGGATGTGACGAGTTGTTCCTCGGCGAACTGGCGGATCGTTTCGAGCATCGAAAAACGTGTGCGTGAAGCAGACTGGTCCGCGACGAGCAGTGACTTGCGCACCAGAGCGTCGAGCACCTCGAGGATGGCGTACTCGTCGAGGACGTGAGAGTTGCTGAATCCGGCTATCGCGCAGGCGCTTTGGAGGTCGAAGCCGCCCGCGAACACCGAACAGCGTTCCAGCACTGTCTTTTCGGTGTCGTCGAGCAGGTCGTAGGACCAGGCGACGGCGTGGCGCAGCGTGTGGTGACGTTCCAGGCCGCGCCGCGCGCCGACCAGCAGCCTGAAGCGGTGATCAAGACGGTCACGCATTTCACTGGCGGTCATCGACGCCATCCGGGAGGCGGCCAGTTCGATGGCCAATGGAATCCCGTCCAGGCGCCGACAAATCTCGGTGACTGCGGTGGCTTCATCGCCGTCGACCATCGAGAAACTCGGCGAAATGCCCTGTGCGCGTTCGACGAACAGGCTGACGGCCGCGGAGTCGATTCCGGCGGCGGCGTCCAGCGAGCGCACCGGCCGAACCTGCTCGTCTGGGACTCCGAGTCCCTCGCGGCTGGTGGCCAGGATTCGTACAGTCGCCGACCTTGCGAGTATCGCTTCGATCAAGTCAGCGGCGGCAGCGAGGACGTGCTCGCAATTGTCGATCACCAACAGCCGGACCCGGCCCTCCAACGCAGCGGCCACCGACTCACTGACGGTCTTACCCGGTTGCTGGGTGATGCCCAGCACCGCTGCTACGGCATCGGGAACCGCCGCCGGGTCAGTCACCGCGGCCAACTCGAAAAACCAAACGCCGTCAGGAAACTCATCAGCCAGATGCGTTGCGACTTCTATTGCCAGACGGGTCTTACCGACCCCACCCACACCGGTCAGCGTCACCAAGCGATGCGCCCTGACCGCCGCTTCAAGCTCGGCGACCTCGGACTCACGTCCAATCAAGCTGGTAGTCGCAGGCCGCAGATTTCCGGGAGTGGTATCGAGCGCCCGCAACGGGGGAAACTCCGTCCGAAGTCCCGCCGCCTGGACTTGAAACATCGCTATGGGCATGGGTACATCCCGCAACCTACGCGGCCCCAGATTGACCAGGTTTACTCCGGCAAGCAGACCCGCCGTCGAGTCCGCCACGAGAATCTGACCACCATGCCCGGCGGCCATCACCCGCGCCGCACGGTTGAGCACCGTGCCGAAGTAGTCGCCGTCGCGCAGTTCGGCTTCGCCGGTGGCGATGCCCATCCGCACCGGCAAGTCCAGTGCCCGCTGCGCGGCCACCGCCGCATCCACCGCTGACCTGGGCGAGGCGAACGCCGCGCACACCCCGTCACCGGTGTGCTTGAACAGCCAGCCGCCGTGGGTTTCGATCGCGGTACGCAATACCTGATCGTGGGCGTTAGCGCGGCGCGCATCGCATCGGCGTCGGCTTCCCACCGACGGGTCGAGCCCTCCACGTCGGTGAACAAAAAGGTCACCACCCCGGTAGGGGCGACCCCGGCGGCCACCCGCACAGGATGTCACACAAACCCCTGCTCAGGACCGCACTTTGCCGTTGACTCTGGGTGTGCGGCGCAAGAATACGAGTGTGGCGCGCCCTCAGCGCAGTCAACGCCAGGAGCGCCGGCCCCTGGCCATCCGCCATTGCGCCGAGGCACCCGCCGCGTAGCTGCGAACGGAAATTCGCGTAGTCCACTACGCGGTACATCCCGGCCTGCGCACGCGAAGCTGGACGCAATGGAAGGTGGGCACAGCAACGGCGATAGCCCGTCGACCTGGCCGGAAACCACAAGGAGGCCCGAAATGACCGCAACGGCAGAAACCCTCGCCCTCGCCGCACCGGATACTGAGCCCAACCCCCAAGTCGGGGTGCCGCCGCCGGTATTGATCACCGTGCAAGAGGTTGCCTTCAGCACCGCGGCGGCGATGCCAGTGCGGCCGACGACGCGGCGGCCGTCGGCCGGCGGGCTCTCCGTTGTCGTCACCGCAATGCGCAGGATGCTTGCGGCATCAACACCTGACGTGCGCGCGTCCCGCGGGGACTATCCGAAGCGCTATTCCTTCCTTGAGAACGCCTGCATGTCGCGGGAAATGGATCGCCTGTAACCCGCTACGGACTCGGGCAGCAGTTCGCGCCGCTTTGGCTTTAGTCGCTCGCAAAGGGGGAGGCCGTGAACGCCGTTGTGGTAGCGCTGGTCCTGATCGGGGCACCAACTTTCGCCGTGGGTGTCAGCTATCTGCAGGCGATGTTGGAGCGCTGGGACTATCAGCGCCGCGCACAAGACTGATGAGTCAGCGCGCCGGCGAACGACTTGAAATAGTCGAGTAATGGTCTCGTTTGGTGGCTGGCGCATGGTTATAGTCGCCGTGTGATCAGCGGAGATCCGTTGACAGGGCGCGACAGCGAATTAGCCGCCATTCACCGCGCACTAGGCGGGGCGGGTAGGTACTCCGGCGTGGTAATCGTCGGAGACGCGGGCGTGGGCAAGACAGCGCTCGCCCGCGAAGTCCTTCGTCGCGCCGAAGCCGCCGGCGAGCGCACGAACTGGGTCGTCGGCACGGAATCGGCGCGCCCGCTGCCGCTGGGCGCGTTCATCGGATCGCTCGGCGACGAGATGGCCGATCCACTGACCAACGTGCGTCGGGTCACCAATTCCTTTGTCGCCCAACAAGGCCGGGGCCGCGTTCTGGTGGGTGTCGACGACGCGCACCTGCTCGATGGATTGTCTGCACTCGTTGTACACCAGCTGGCGCAGTCGCGTGGGACTCGCCTGGTCGTCACGGTGCGCACGGGTGGCGACGAGCCCGACGCGGTGACTGCGCTGTGGAAAGACGGTCTGTTGGCCCGTCTGGACCTTGCGACCCTGTCCGAAGAGTCCACCCGCGGCTTGATCGAGAGCACGCTTGGCGGAGCCGTCGATTCTCGCAGCGCCCATCGGTTGTGGAAGCTCACCGCGGGCAACGCATTGTTTTTGCGTCAGCTGTTGAGTGCCCAGCTTGCGGCGGGACGGATCCGGCAAGTGGCCGGGGTGTGGATGTGGGACGACGACGTGGCGGTCTCGGCGAGCCTGCACGACGCGGTTGGGCGGCAGCTCAGTTGTCTCACCCCGCAATTGGCGTTGGTTGTCGACACGTTGTCGCAGTGTGAGCCCTTGGCGGTGGACGTGTTGTGCGACCTGGTGGGACGCGACGAGCTGGAGGTCGCCGAGCAGATGCATCTGGTGAGCGTTGAGCGTACGGGCGACACACTGATGACGCGGCTGGCGCACCCGCTCCTTGGTGAACTGCGCCGCGCAACGGCAGGCGAGATGTACTTGTCGAGAATTCGGGGCAGGTTGGCGCAACGGCTGGCGAAAGACCCTGACGCCGACATGCGCGCAACCGTGCGCCGGGCGCTGCTCACCCTCGAGTCCGACCTCGACCCCCACCCCGAGCTGTACCTGGAATCGGCACGGCATGCGATGACGCTGCTCGATCTCACCCTGGCTGATCGATTTGCAACCGCTGCTACCGAAGCGGGGTTAGCCGACGCCATGGGGGTTCGGGCGATGAACCTGGTACTTCTCGGTCGCGGCGAGCAGGCGGAAACGGCCTTGCGGGAGATCGGTGAAGGCTGTGAGGACGCGCATCATTGGGCGACGGTGCGGGCGGCCAACCTGGTCTGGATGCTTGGCCGACCCAACGACGCCGCGGAGATCCTCGACGGCTTGGCGCGGATGCAGGAAACTCCGTCGCAGCGGGCGGAGCGCACCGCTGTCGAAGCCTGCGTCGACGCGGTGTCCGCGCGCTGTGTATCAGCCGCTGAAAAGGCCAGAGCCGCACTGAGTTCCGCGGATTTGCCGGATTTTCACGCAATGATGGCATCGCTGGCGCTGATCATGGCAATGGGCGCGCTGGGAGACGTTGACGACCTCACATCTGTCGCCCAGCAGGCATTGCGTCGCGCTACCACGTCTTTTCAGGCGTCGCACATGCGGTTCTGGTTCGGTGCTGTCTACGGCCGGGCCTGCCGATTGACCGGCCGCATCGACGAATTCATTACTGCCGCAGCGCAGCTCGCCGACTCAGCGCGCGATGTTCCTGGCCTTGCTTATGCAAACCTGGCATTCCTGTTGGGTCAGGCCGAGCTGGTTCGCGGCGCCGCTGGCGACGCGGTGAAACTCCTTCACGAAGCGCAGGCAGGGGTGCAAAGGCACAGCGTCACAACGGGCCTGCACCCCGCTAGCTGCTTTGCGTTGGCTGAAGCACACGCCAAGCTGGGCCAGCCCGAGGAAGCCAACGACGCGGCGGCCAAAGCCCGGTCGTGTGTTCCGCCCGACTACCTGTTCATGCACACCGGGTTGGCCCTGGCGACCGGTTGGGCGTTGGCCACCAGCGGTTGCCTGACCGACGCTGTCGAGACCGCGCGGGCCGCGGCCGCGCAGGCGCGCGAGCGCGCTCAGCCGACCCACGAGCTCGCTTGCATCCAGGCCGCGGCCCAGTGGGGTGATAGCTGCGGTGCGGAACGCGCGCGCGAACTGGCCGGGGCGTTGTCGTTGCCGCTCGCCAATGCGGTTGCGCGACACACGGAATCGCTGCGGGCCAACGATGGCGATGGGCTGCTGGCAGCGTCATCCGAGTACCGGGCCATCGGTGATCGGGCCGCGGCCGCCGACACCGCAGCGCAGGCGGCCGCGATGTTCACCCGCAATGACCGAAGCAAGCGCGGCCTCTATGCGGCAGCGCTCGCGCGGGAATTGGCGGACGAGTGCGGTGGGCTGGACACGCCGGCATTGCGCAGCCGCGTGGGTCTTCCCCTGTCGGGCCGCCAGCGCGGCGTCGTCGAACTCGTCGTCGCCGGCCTTTCCAACCGCGAGATCGCCGAACGGTTGGTGATGTCGGTGCGCACCGTCGAGGGCCACGTATATCGCGCGTGTCAACGGGTGGGTGCCCAATCTCGCGAAGAGCTGGCGTCCATCCTGAGCGCCGGTCGCGGCGGACGCTGAGCCCGCGCGAAACCACATTTGCGAGGCCCTGCCGCAACACAAGTAGTCGACTACGCTATTGAGCTTTTGCGCTCGTCCCGAGGATTGAAGGCGTCGAAAATCGTCGCGAGCCCGGGAGGTCATCGTGAGTGTCGCTGTCATTGGATCGAAAACCCCGAGCGTGTTCGAAGCTGACCTTCCTGCGGTCGGGTACGAAGAGGCCCCGAGTCCCGACGAGGCTCACCGGAACCTCCGAAAAGCGCTTGAGCAGAGCTCGATCGCGATGGGGCCGCACGGCCCCGAGATACTGAGCTACGACCTGGTGCACACCACGCTGCGCGACCATCGGTTCAGCCCACCCCCGGGGCTCGGCCTCGAAACACAGGGCATCACCTCCGGCCCGCTGTGGTTTCGTACGAGCACCAGCTTGCTGGCCATGAACGGCACCGATCACACCCGGCTTCGCCGACTCGTGTCGAAGGCGTTCACGCCGCGGTCGGTGGCCCGACTCGACACCACGATCACGGACATCCTCAACGAGTTGATCGACCCGCTGATGGCCACGGGACGCTGCGAGATTGTCGGGGACGTCGCTCGGCCGTATCCGGTTCCGGTCATCAGCGCGCTCCTGGGTGCTCCTCGCCAGGATTGGCGGCGCTTTTCCGCGTGGGCCGACGACTTCTTCAAGCTCTTCACGTGGAACGTCGCGGCCTACGAGCGCGAAATCCTCACGGCGTGGGAAGAACTCGACGGGTACATCGACGACATGGTGGCCGATCGGCGCCATTCACTCACCGACGATCTGATTTCCGAACTGATCCGCGCCGAGGACGATGGCGACCGGCTGAGCATCGAAGAGTTGCGGATGCTTGCGGCCGGAATTCTGATGGCGGGCACCGACACCACTCGCAACCAAGTAGCCGCGGCGGTGGATGTGTTCTGCGACCATCCCGAGCAATGGGAACTCCTCGCGGAGCAGCCCGAGCTGGCGATGAAGGCCGCGGAGGAAGTGATGCGTTATTCCCCAGTGGTTTTTGGCGTGATGCGGATCGCGGCTGAGGACGTCGAGCTGGAAGGGGTCATCATTCCGGCAGGCACCTTCGTCCTGTGCAACACGGCCGCCGCCAACCGCGACCCCAGCGTCTTCGACGAGCCGGATCGCCTCGACATCACGCGCAAGGGCGCGGCGCCGATGCAGACATTCGGCGCGGGCGCGCACTACTGTCTTGGCGCGAACCTCGCCAGGCGCGAGCTTGCCGAGGCGCTGCGGGTGATGGCCGGCCGGATGCGGAATCTGCGTCACACTGGGCCGTCGGTGTGGAAGCCGATCGTCGGAATCACCGGCCCGGCAACGCTTCCGGTTCAGTTCGACGCCGCCTAGCCTGCTGACAGAAATGCTGTCGGGTTCTCCGGGAAGGCCGTTAGTCCCCGGCCGCGCCTAGGGCCGCGGCTGGACTTCCACGCTCGGCGGCCGGGGCGACGGCTCCGGACGCATCGAGCGCCGCACGATGCTGAAGGTGACGGCCCCGACGGCCAGCGTCGCAGCGGCGGCGCCGGCGATCAGCCACGGCCGCTTGTTGTGTCGCCGGGATCGGCGGGCCTCCTGGAATGCCTGCGGGAGGTTGGTGACCACCTCTTGGGCTGCGGCGAGTTCTTGAGCGAGTGATTCCTGCGCGGCAGCGAGTTCCCTGGCCAGCTTGCCTTCTTGATAGCGGCGGCGCAGCGACGACGCGGTTGTCTGCGCGGAATTCAGCCCGATCCCGAAAAGGCCGAGTGTGACGTCCAACGGGCCCACGGCTGAGTAGGTCAGGCCGCGGGTCAATCGCTCCTGAGGGGTTAGCCGGGCTTGCGTCTTCGCGCTCATCTGCCGCCTTTCTGCGTTCTTTCGAGGTCCTAGCCGTCGCTGCCCTGATACCTCCACAGACTGCCACCATCGGGCCGCTCGCGGGCACGTTGCGGGCACGCCGCGTCGGGTGACACCCGGTGCGGCCCCGCGCCCGCTTGATGGCAGACTGTGTTCCCGTGACCAACAGCCCTTATCAGACCGCCACCGCCACGCTGCACACCAACCGCGGTGACATCAAGATCGCCCTGTTCGGAAACCACGCGCCCAAGACCGTCGCGAACTTCGTCGGCCTGGCGCAGGGAACCAAGGAATACTCGACCCAGAACGCATCGGGCGGGCCTTCCGGTCCGTTCTACGATGGCGCGGTCTTTCACCGGGTGATCAAGGGTTTCATGATCCAGGGCGGCGACCCGACGGGAACCGGCCGCGGCGGCCCGGGCTACAAGTTCGCCGACGAGTTCCACCCCGAGCTGCAATTCGACAAGCCCTATCTGCTGGCGATGGCCAACGCGGGTCCGGGCACCAACGGCTCACAGTTCTTCATCACCGTCGGGCAGACACCTCACCTCAACCGCCGGCACACGATCTTCGGTGAAGTGACCGACCCCGAGTCGCAGCGGGTCGTCGACGCCATCGCCACGACGCCCACCGATGGCAACGACCGGCCCACCGAGCCGGTCGTCATCGAGTCGATCACGATCTCCTAAGTCGGCACGGGCGGCCGGCCCCCGCGGCAGTGCGCAAAATGCCGTCCGCAACGGGCGTGTCGGTGCACATACGCGCACGCTCGCCGGGAGGGTGCTTATGGGAGGCCGTAGCCGGCCTCGGTGAGCGCGTCGAGCACGTCCAGCGGATTGGTCCCGAGGTCCCAACGGGACAGCACGGTCAGACCGCCGTCGACCGTTTCGATCTCGAGCAACCGCACGGTGCGGGCCCAGCGGCGAAACTCCGTGATCCGGATGATCTTGATGTCGGAGGGTTGCAATAGCTGCGTGCGGAACCACCCCCGCAAGGCCAGACCGGCGGAGGTAATTGCCAGCTTTGGACGCGCGCGCCACGAGAAGCCCGCAAACAAGATCAAACCCAGTGCGGCAATGCCCGCCATTACGCGCCCTGGCACATCTGTGACCACGGTCACACCGACAATAGCCATCACGACGCCCGCAACGCCGCAACCAGCGATTCCGGCGGCGGGAGGCTCCCACTGAGTTTGCTGCATGAGGGTTCTACACCCTCCCACCACTGTCGATGCAGTTATCCACAAGCGCTATCAACAGTGGGGATAAATCACACGCGTGTGATTGAGGGACCGGAAAGTTGCTGGCTCAGTAAAGAGATGGCACCAAAATGAATTCATCACGTGTCTAAGGTTGCTCAGTGCCAGCGCATCGTGAGCAACAATCCGGTGATCATGAAAGCGAACGCGATCGCGTAGTTCCACGGCCCCAGTTCCGCCATCCAGTGCAGCGCGGCCGGGGCCTGGCTGCCCACCGCCGCCAACTGGAACACCATCAGCCAGACCAGGCCGATCAGCATCAGACCGACAAACAACGCGACGAACCACACGCTCGACGGTCCGACCTTGACTTTCACCGGTGTGCGGCTCACCGCGCTGACAGTGAAGTCGTTCTTTTTGCGGACCTTGGACTTGGGCATGATTACCTCGGGCTACCTCGGGGACTACTCGGGAACTAGCTCAATACCTCGACAACGCAGCAAGCGGGACGGATGCAACGATAGCGAGTGCATGCCCAGGCACGCTCGGGCATAGCTTGGCTACGAGACTAACCCACCTGGGACCGCGACCGAGGAACGGAACTCCGATGAAACGTGCGCAGGACGCACAGGACGCCAAGGAGGCGACGAACGCGCGTCGCTCACCCTGGCGTTTCGGTGTGCCGTTGGTGTGCCTGCTGGCCGGTCTGCTGCTGGCCGCCACGCACGGGGTATCCGGCGGGGCCGAAATCCGTCGCAGTGACGCGCCGCGGCTGGTCGACCTGGTCCGCGAGACGCGGTCATCGGTGAGCCGTCTGGATGCCGAGCGCAATGCGCTGGCCGCCAAGATCGACGCGGCGCACGGCAGGTCTTCGGACGCCGCGCTGGCGGCGATGCTGAGGCGGTCCGCCGAGCTGGCCGGTGAGGCGGGCATGAACCCGGTCCACGGGCCGGGTTTGGTGGTGACCCTCGACGACGCGCAGCGCGACACCAATGGCCGCTTCCCGCGCGACGCCTCCCCCGACGACCTGGTGGTGCATCAGCAAGATATCGAGGCCGTCCTCAACGCGTTGTGGAGCGCGGGCGCCGAGGCGATTCAGATGCAGGACCAGCGAATCATTGCGACCTCGATGCCCCGCTGTGTGGGCAACACGTTGCTGCTCAACGGCCGCACCTACAGCCCGCCGTACGCGATCACGGCGATCGGCAATGCGTCGGCCATGCAGGCCGCCCTTGCCGGCGCTCCCCTGGTGACCCTCTACAAGCAGTACGTGGTGCGGTTCGGTCTCGGCTACCGCGAGGAGGTCAAGCCGGACGTGCAGATCGTCGGGCGCACCGAGCCGGTCCGGATGCACTTCGCGCAGCCCGCGGGCCCCATCGGCTACTGAAGGTAGCCTGGCACGATGCGGATTCTGGTCGTCGACAACTACGACAGCTTCGTTTTCAACCTGGTGCAATACCTCGGACAGCTCGGTGTCGAGGCCCAGGTGTGGCGCAATGACGACGCCCGGTTGTCCGACGAGACCGTCCAGCACTTCGACGGCGTGCTGCTGAGTCCGGGTCCGGGCACCCCGGAACGGGCCGGCGCGTCGATCAATCTGGTGCGTGCGTGCGCTGCGGCGCGGACCCCGCTGCTGGGGGTCTGCCTGGGACACCAGGCCATCGGCGTGGCGTTCGGTGCCACCGTCGACCGCGCCCCCGAGCTGCTGCACGGCAAGACCAGCCAGGTCTTCCATACGAATATCGGTGTGCTGCAAGGGCTTCCGGATCCCTTCACTGCGACGCGGTACCACTCGCTGACCATCCTGCCGGAGTCGCTGCCGAGGGTGCTCGAGGTCACGGCGCGCACCCGCAGCGGCGTGATCATGGGTGTGCGACACACCGAATTACCGATCCACGGCGTCCAGTTCCATCCCGAGTCGATCCTGACCGAAGGCGGCCACCGGATGCTGGCCAACTGGCTGGAGTTCTGCGGGTGGACACGAGACGACACACTGGTGCGTCGGCTGGAGAATGAGGTGCTCGCCGCGGTGCGGCCACACCTGCCGACGGAAATCGAGGCTACTGGCCGAACGTCAGCGTGATGATCCCGTTGAAGTTGACCGGGGTCCCGGCCGTCGGGCTTTGCGAGATGACCTTGTTGTGCCCAGCTCCGCCGGCGTCCACGTCGGGGCCCCGATCCAGTGCGCCCGTCCATCCCAGGTTGCGTAGTCGCGGTTCGGCGTCGACCCAGAACATGCCGCGCACGTCCGGCATCACGAACTGGTTGCCCTTGGACACCTGCAGCTCGATCACCGAGTCGACGGCGGCGGGCTGGCCCGGGGGCGGATTGGTGCCGATCACCTCGCCTTTCGGGCGGGGGCTGTCCACATCGGCCTGACTGAACTTGCTGAAGCCGTAGACGGTCAGGTTCTTCTGCGCCAGCTCAACGGTCTGACCCTTGACGTCGGGGACCTGTTTGGTCTCCGGCCCGGAGCCGATGATGACGGTGATCACGTTGGTGATCGCGTACGACTGGGTGGCCGGGGGGTTCGTCCCGATGACCTTGCCCGCCTGCTCGGGGGTTGACGCCGACGTCGTCTGCTTGAACTTGCTGAATCCGGCCCGCTTCAGCCGGTCAACCGCCTCGGTGTAGGTCATCGAGGCGACGTCGGGTATTTCGCGTTGCTCCGGGCCGGTCGACACGTTGATGGTGATCACGTCGCCCGCACCCACCGAGGTGTTGGCGCCGGGCTCCGTGCCGATGACATGGTCGGGCGGGATCGTCGAGTCGGGTTTCTGCTGGGTGCGTGTCTTGAAGCCCTTGTTCTGCAGCGAGGCAATGGCGTCGGCCGACACTTGACCGCGCACGTCGGGCACCTGAACGTCTCGGGGGCTTCCGCCGAACGTGTTGAAGCCGATGACGACGACGATCGTCAGCACCGCCAGCACGGCGACCACGGCAGCCCAGCGGCCGATCGAACCGCCGCCGCGCTCGCCGTCGTCGTCGTCGAAGTTCTGCCTGGGCAACGGGTCGGTGCGGGAGCCCCCGTACCCGCCACCACCGGACGACAGCAGTGAACTCCGGTCGGCGTCGGTCAGCACCTTGGGCGCCTCGGGCGTCTCGCCGTTGTGCACCCGAACCAGGTCGGCACGCATCTCGGCCGCGGTCTGGTAGCGGTTGTCGGGGTTTTTGGCCAGGGCCTTGAGAATGACCGCGTCGAGGTCGGCGGAAATCCCCTCGTGCCGTTCCGACGGCGGAACCGGGTCTTCGCGGACATGCTGGTAGGCCACCGCGACGGGCGAGTCGCCCGTGAATGGCGGTTCACCGGTGATGATTTCGTAAAGAACGCAGCCCAGTGAGTAGACGTCGGACCGCGCGTCGACGGAGTCGCCGCGGGCCTGTTCGGGCGAGAGGTATTGCGCGGTTCCGATCACCGCCGCCGTCTGGGTGACGCTGTTGCCGCCGTCGGCTATGGCGCGGGCGATGCCGAAGTCCATCACCTTGACCGCGTTGGTGGTGCTGATCATGATGTTCGCCGGCTTGACATCGCGATGGATGATGCCGTTCTGGTGGCTGAAGTTCAGCGCCTGGCAGGCGTCGGCGATGATCTCGATGGCCCGCCGGGGCGGCATCGGACCGTCGGTGTGCACGATGTCGCGCAGCGTGACGCCGTCGACGTACTCCATGACGATGTAGGGCAGCGGACCCGACGGCGTTTCCGCCTCGCCGGTGTCATACACCGCGACTATCGACGGGTGGTTCAGCGCCGCCGCGTTCTGCGCCTCCCGCCGGAAGCGCAGGTAGAAGCTGGGGTCGCGGGCCAGATCCGCGCGCAGCACCTTTACCGCGACGTCGCGGTGCAAGCGGAGGTCGCGGGCCAGATGAACCTCGGACATACCCCCGAAACCGAGGATGTCGCCCAGTTCATAGCGGTCGGAAAGGTGCTGGGGGGTAGTCATTCCGGTGTCTCAAGTCGGGCCGGCGACGAACCGGGTTGCGGCATCAACCTGACAACCCAGCCGAGTTCGGCCGGTTGACGTCCAGAATTACCCGCTTGGGCGCGATCCGTCCAATTCAGTCCCGGCTGGCCGGACGCCATCCCGCTCGGCGTGTTGCTGGCCGGTGGGGTTCCGGTGTCGGTCAACGTCGGTGTGGGCGACTCGTTTCCACCGCGATTCATGACGATGAGCACGGCGATGATGATCGCCAGGGCTCCGAGCACCCCGGCGGCCCACAGCAGCGCGCGCTGCCCGGAGGAGAAGGTGCGCCGTGCCGGCGGGCGACGGCCGCCGGTCGACGGCCGGGACC
>NZ_LZIJ01000013.1 GCF_001667115.1 Mycobacterium sp. 852002-51163_SCH5372311
CGTACAGGCTCCAGCCATACAACCTGATACCGCACTATGGGATTGCCGAACTTGTCCACCTTGCCGGACGGCCGCTTGCGAATGTGAGCCATTACTGCGTCCTCTCTTCTGCGGACGAGTCCTCCCCGTCGTCTATCGGCTCCGGAGGACCGTAGCCTTTGCACGTCGGCTCACCACAAGGCTGCGGTTCTGTCGTCTCAGCGTCCCGGTTGTCGTCTCGCTGGTGCTCGCGGTTCATGCCGAACACCTGGACCTGTGCCGTGGCGCTGGCGTAGATGCGCCGAACGGTGGACGGTTGCCATTCCGATTTGCCTAGCGGGCTTAGGATTTCCTCTTCCGTGAGGGCGGAGGCGATAGCGTCGTAACTGAAGCCGGCATTCCTGTCTCGGACAATGCGGCGGACCACCGAAGCCGTTGCAGCTCTGGGTCTTCCGATTCTCTCGCCTCTGCGCTTCTTCGCGGCAAGAGCGGCCTTTGTACGCTCGCTAATCAACTCACGTTCGTACTGTGCGAAGTTGACTAGGTTCATCGCCATCATGCGGCCTGCCGCTGTGGTCAGGTCCACGCCGAGGTCCAAAATCACCAGCGACCACCCTTGTGCCTGTGCTGACTCGATGATGTTGGCAGCGTTGACGATTGATCGGCTCAGCCTGTCCAGCTTGGCGACCACCAAACCGTCTGCCTGTCCAGAAGCCAACAGTTGCAACACTTCCTGCAGCTTGGGTCCGATGGTCTTGCCGGATACGCCCTCGTCCGCGAAGTGCTCCACGGTCCAGCTGCGCCGTGCGGCCTCAGAATCGATGGTTTCCCGTTGTGCCTCTAGTCCGTTACGTCTGTCTGCCTGCTCGTCGGTGCTTACCCGCGTGTAGCCAAACATCAACGGCTGCATCGGTTCTCGTGTGCCTGCCTTAGTCGGCATGTTTCCTGTCCTTCCTGGTGCTGGGGCGCAACCGCTCGGTTACGCCTTACGCCTTAAGTTTTAGCCGACTGGTACAACCGTGGCTACAATGCCTGACCTCGACAAATGCCGTCGATAGCGCCGCTGCGCCTATGGCCGTCTGTACCGCTTGTGCGGGCTCTCTAGCTCCCGAAGCGGCGGCAATGCTCCACTGGCACGGTTTGCCTGGTTCGCCATTTGTATTGCCGCCATGCCGGTGATGTGATCTTCCTGGCGTGCTGGCGCTGCCGTCCGGCGTGCCTCATGCGCGGGCTCACTCGCCGCGTCACGGTCGTCCTGGGGCGGCCTG
>NZ_LZIJ01000014.1 GCF_001667115.1 Mycobacterium sp. 852002-51163_SCH5372311
CCGGTATGCGCACCGGTGCCAGCGGAAGGATCACCGGCCGCGGTGCCGCGGGAACGAGGATTGCTGCCAAGGCTCGGCGGACCGGCACCGCGAGGGCCGTTGCCGGGGCTGGGCGGCGGCCGTGGACCGTTCGGTGGTGGGATTTTTGGCCGCGGGCTCTTTGGCGGCGGCCACGGCTTCGGCGGCTTCGGGCGCAGGTAGTCGGCATTTCGCGAGTTGTGCGGAGCCGACCTCGATCAGCGGCGGTGTGGCGACCGTCACCTGAGGCGCGCCATCTTAATCCCGAAGCGGGTAAAATCGCGACATACGGGGAATTCAAGTGGGCAAGAAGTTCACTTGAAGTCGTGTCAATCGACTACCAGAGCCGACGACTATTGGAGGAGCTGTGGACACCGTATTGGGTGTGTCGATGGCGCCGACGACGGTCCGGATGGTGCTCGTCGAAGGCGAAAACGCCGACGGCGCCACCGTAGATGAAGACAATTTCGAGGTCGTCGACGAGGCACCGGCAAACGCGGCCGGGCAGGTCGTGTCGGCGATCTTGGGCACCCGCGAAGGCGCAGCCGAGGGTGGCTACCAGCTGGCGTCCACCGGCGTCACCTGGACCGACCCCACCGAGGCCGCTGTCCTGCGGGACGCTTTGGCCGCTCACAAACTCGAGAACGTCATGTTGGTGTCTTCGTTTCTCGCGGCGGCCGCACTTGCTCACGCCGTGGGCAACGAAACCAACTACGCGCATACGGCCCTGTTGTTCATCGAGCCCAGCAGCGCGACGTTGGCGGTTGTCGACACCGCCGACGGGTCTATCGCCGATATCCGGCGGCATGTGCTACCCGAAGACGACGATGCGGCGGTGGCCGAGCTGGCCACCATGGTCTCCAGCGCTGAGCAGCTGAACACCCGGCCAGACGGTGTCTTCGTCGTCGGCTCCGGCATCGACATCCCGCTGATCAAGCCGGCGCTGGAAGCTGCGACATCGCTTCCGTTGAGTGCGCCCGAGGAGCCGGAGACGGCGCTGGCCCGTGGCGCGGCGCTGGCATCGGCGAGCGCGCCGTTGTTCTCGTCGTCAACCGCGGCGGTGGCATATGCGCAGGATCCCGGCACCGGCGCCGTAAACCCGTTTTTCCTGGATGCCGCCTACTTCGATGCCCCGGCCGCAGGCACTATAGGCGCGGATGCGCTGGCCTACAGCGCTGTTCCCGACGAGCCGTTCACCGGCGAGCAGGCCCCGCTCACCGGCGTCGTCGATTCCCCGGAACGCAGGAAGTTCGCACTCATCGGGAGCGTGGCGGCGGCGATCTTCATCGTGGGAGTAGCGGCCCTGGTCGTTTCGCTGGCGCTCAGCATCCGGCCGACGGCAGGAGTACGGCCCGCGCCCGACCGCAACATTGTCGCCCCGCCGACGCAGCCGGTACCCGCAGCTCCTGCCCCGGCGCCGCAGGCACCGGCCCCGGAGCCCAAGGCACCAGCTCCAGCGCCTGCCCCGGCGCCGCAAGCTCCCGCACCGATACCGCAGGCTCCCGCCCCGGTACCGCAGGCACCTGCCCCGGCACCCGTTCCGGTGCCAGTACCGGTCCCTGAACTGCCGCCGCTCTTCAATCCTCCCGGACCGGGCGGCGGCGGGTTGCCCGGCAATGGCCACGGCGGCGGCCACGGTGGTGGACACGGCGGCGGCCGCGGCGGGTTCGGGATCCCCGGGATCCCTGGCCTGTAGTCGAGGCAATCCAGCTGCGGTGAGCAGCTGTCACTTGGCGTTCGCCTGGCGCTCAGCGGCGCGATGCGGTTAGCTCACCGCAGGCACCTAAACACGGTGGTATGCGATGCACCGTCTTCGGTACCGGCTATCTGGGCGCCACCCACGCCGTCGGCATGGCCGAACTGGGACATGAAGTCGTCGGCGTCGACATCGATCCCGGCAAAGTCGCCAAGCTGGGCGCAGGCGATATTCCGTTCTACGAGCCCGGCCTGCGCAAGCTGCTGAGCAAGAACCTGGCGGCGGGTCGACTGCGGTTCACCACCGACTACGACCTGGCCGCCGACTTCGCCGACGTGCATTTCCTCGGCGTCGGCACGCCGCAGAAGAAGGGCCAGTACGGCGCTGACTTGCATCATGTCCACGCCGTGATCGACGCGCTGGTGCCGCGGCTGAGCAGGCCGGCGGTTCTGGTCGGCAAGTCGACGGTCCCGGTGGGGACCGCAGCCGAGCTGGGCAAGCGCGCAGATGCGTTGGCATCCGCGGGAGTTGACGTCGAAGTCGCATGGAATCCAGAGTTCCTGCGGGAAGGTTTCGCCGTGCGTGACACCTTGCTGCCGGACCGCATTGTGCTTGGTATACAGGCTAATTCGGTGCGCGCCGAGCCGGCCGTTCGGGAGCTGTACGGGAGACTCGTCGACGCCGGGGTGCCGTTCCTGGTGACCGACCTGCAAACCGCCGAGCTGGTCAAGGTCTCCGCCAATGCCTTTCTGGCGACCAAGATTTCGTTCATCAACGCGGTCTCCGAAGTATGTGAAGCTGCCGGGGCCGACGTCAGCGTGCTGGCTGACGCGCTCGGGTACGACCCGCGGATCGGACGCCAATGTCTCAACGCGGGTTTGGGTTTCGGTGGCGGATGCCTGCCGAAGGACATACGCGCGTTCATGGCGCGCGCCGGCGAGTTGGGAGCCAACCAGGCGCTGACATTTCTGCGTGAGGTCGACAGCATCAACATGCGGCGGCGCACCCGGATGGTCGAACTGGCCACGACCGCGTGCGGCGGCGCGTTGCTGGGCGCAAACATCGCCGTGCTGGGGGCGGCGTTCAAACCCGAATCCGACGACGTCCGCGACTCGCCCGCGCTCAACGTGGCGGGTCAGCTGCAGCTCAACGGAGCCACGGTCAACGTGTACGACCCGAAAGCCCTGGAAAACGCCCGCCGGCTGTTTCCGACCCTGAACTACGCGGTGTCGGTGGGGGAGGCGTGCGAGGACGCGGATGCGGTGCTGGTGCTAACCGAATGGCAGGAGTTCGTCGACCTGGAACCGGACGACCTGGCCGAGCAGGTGCGGGCGCGGGTGATCGTGGATGGACGCAATTGCCTGGATGTCCACCGTTGGCAGCGGGCTGGCTGGCGGGTGTTCTGCCTCGGCGCGCGGCCGCCTGTGCAGTGATTGGCCGTGGCACGTTGCGCGTCAGTATCCAGAGGTTCGGCGGTGAATGCCGACGCGTCTATCGACTCACCTCGATCGGCTGGACAGCTTACCGATAGCGTCAAGCCGTCGTTCGGAGGTCTCGGCGATCAGCACGGGGGCGACCCAGCGGCGCAGGTAGGCGCGCAGCACTTCGCCGGTGCGCGGCGGTCGGCCCGGGTCGATCATGAAGGACTGCAGAATCCGCAGCAGGTACTCGACCAGGTCGTCGAGGTCGGCGGCCTCGAGGCCGAGTTGCGCCCAGTCGACGTCCAGCCCGGCCAGCAGCGCGTGCCCGAATTTGAAGCCCATCTCCGAGGTAACCCCGGTGGACGCCCTGGTGAAGTCGTGCACCAGCATCAGCTGAACGTGCTTGTCGCCGGGCAGCCATTCCAGGCTGTACGCCAGACACTCCACCAGCGCATCGACGGGATCGCTGATATGTGCCAGGTGTTCGGTCAGCCGTCGCACGAACCGCATTCCCGACCGGGTGGCCGCAGCCTCGAGCAGACTGCTGGTTCCGGGAAAGTAGTTGTAAACCGTCTGGCGGGATACGCCGAGTGTCCGTGCCACATCGGCTATCCGAATGTCGGCGCCGCGTTCGTCGATGGCTTCGCTCGCGGCATCGAGGATGCGTTCGATCGCCTCTTCATCGCTCGCGGGCGTGGCGCCGCCCCAACCGTGGGTGCGCATGGATGAGACGTTACGGCGTTACCGGACTTTCGTGCATGGCCGTACTTACTCGGAGCGGTCGCGCTTCTTGCCGAACCATCGCCGCTTGCCGGACCGCGGCTCCTCGTCCGGCTGCGGAGTTTGGGCTGCCCATTGAGGATCGCCGTGCATTGGTGGTAGTGGCGGGGGAGCCGGGCTTACCCGCTGAGGATCGCCATACATGGGAGCGGGCTGTTGCGGATGGACCGGCCGTTGCGGCTGGGCCGGCTGTGGCTGCTGGAGTGGCCGTTGCGGCGGGTGACCGGTTTGCACCGGAGCCGGGGGACGGTCGCTCTGCATGCGGTCCTGGCGCCTCGGCGGCCGGGATTCTTCGCCGGCTACGCCCAGATTCTGCAGAGAGATTTTGGAGGTCGCCGCGGCTGTCGGTGGAGCAGACGGCGCCGGCTCGACATCGCGCTGCTGGGACTGAAGCCGCTGGCGCCAGTAGGCGAACGCGTCGAACGGAAAGAGCACGCGCGGTGGTTGCCATTCGATCCGTGGCAGTTCACCGGGCTCGCGGTCGCCCGCGCCGGTCCGGGAAGCCAGCTCGGTGTCGATTACCGACCGCGCCGCGGCCATCGCCCGGTCGGCCGTCTCGTAGCGACCTACCTCCCCACCTCGGAACGTGACGACAAACTGCGGAACAGCGGCCATGGACCCATCATCCGCGGGGCGGGACGAGATGACTAGATGAAACTTGTGTGTCGGCGATGTGGGGCCGCGGAGCGCATGATTGTCGACGTGACGGTTAGCGCAGACCAATTGATCAAGTCAGCTGTTGGCGTGGCCGTCGTCGTTGCGGCATCGGCTGTCCTTGGCGCGACGAGCGCCCGCGCCGACGACACTTACCAGCAGTTCGCGTCCCCGTCGGGAAGCATCCGGTGCATCCTCAATGGCCAAGACGCCCGGCTGCCCATCGCGTTGTGTCAGATCGGGGACCACACCTACGCGGTCGAAGCCGGAGTGGCGAGGGACCAAAACGGCGGGGCCTGTCCCTGGTCGAGCCGAAAATACGTCACATGTACCTACTCGGCGATCGGTTCCGGGTTCGGCAGCTGGCCGCCGCTTGCCTATGGCCAGACGCGATCGCTCGGCGCGATCACGTGTGACAGCGAGCCTGCGGGAATGACGTGTACCGACTCCAGCACCGGGCATTTCTTTCGCGTGTCGCGCGAGTCATACCAGTTGGGGTGATTCTCGTCATCAGGTGCTTGTGCCGATGAGAGACTTGGCAATTCGCTTGGGGCACAGATCGGGTCAGCAGAAGCCGCTGTGGCTCCCGCCGTCGAAACCGCAGCCCCCGCCGTGATGGCCACCGCTGAAGCCGATGCCACCGCCGGCGTAACCGCCATAACCGGCCCCGTAGTAGATCGACCCGTCATCTGACCAGCTGCCGGCGAACATTTTTGCTTCTGCCAGGTGCAGCACCAGAATGACGCCGACGAAACCGAGCACCGGGCCGAACAGTATCCACGGCCAGACATTGAGTTTCTTCCAGACTGCTATCGCGATGCTGAGCAGGCCGAATCCGAGCCAGACAAGCCCGAAGATGGTCAATGGTGACATGTTCCGAACTCTCGTTTCGTTGTCGGTGGCCGCGGGTAGCGGCCGGAGGCATGAGAAGAGGATCGACGGCAGCACTGGTCAGTTGCTCAAGAAATTCTTGGGACGGATGAGCGAGTCCGAGCAGGTCGCCAAGCCGCGGTGTGTGGACGGACTTTCAACCGTGGATAAAACCCCGGGTAACCTGACCGCGTGGACTTCGCGTCGGCCTATCTCGAACAGACTCGCGCCTTCGGCGACCTGATCCGCGAGGCCGATCCGACGACGCCGGTGCCGACGTGCCCGGGCTGGACCCTCGATCAATTGTTCCGTCACGTCGGGCGCGGAGACCGGTGGGCGGCACAGATCGTGCGCGAAAAGCGTGACCAATTCCTCGATTTCCGCAGCGTCGAAGGGGGCAAGCCACCGCCGGACCGCGCCGACGCGATCTCCTGGCTGCATGGCGGCGCGCAGCTGCTGATCGACGCCGTGGAGCAATCGGGCGCCGAAACACCGGTGTGGACTTTCCTAGGGCCGCGCCCGGCGAACTGGTGGATCCGCCGCCGCCTGCACGAGGCGGCCGTACACCGAGCCGACGCCGCAATCGCGGTCGGCAGGGATTTCACGCTGGACGCCGACATCGCCGCCGACGGCATCACCGAATGGCTTGAGCGCGTGGCGATTCAGGCCGGAAGCGACGGGGCGCCGTTGCCGCTCGACGAGGGCGAGACGATCCATCTGCACGCCACCGATCCCGGCTTGATCGAGCCGGGTGAATGGACGATCGGTGTCTCCGACGGCGCGATCACCTGGTCACACGAACACGGCAAAGCCACCTTTGCGCTGCGCGGCGGCGCCACCGAATTGCTGTTGGCGCTGCTTCGCCGAGTCTCTATCGCCGACACGGGCATCGAGCTGTTCGGTGACGACGGCGTGTGGCAAAAGTGGCTGGACCGCACGCCTCTCTAAACGCCACACGGTAATTTGCACACCATGACCACATCGGAGATCGCCACCGTGCTGGCGTGGCACGACGCGCTCAACTCCGCCGACCTCGACACCTTGGTGGCACTGTCCAGTGACGACATCGACATCGGCGATGCGCACGGAGCCGTCCAAGGACATCAGGCGCTGCGCAAGTGGGCCGCTTCACTCGATACGACGGCGGAGCTGGGCAGGATGTTCGTGCACGACGGCGTCGTGGTCGTCGAGCAGAAGATCACCAGCCGCGCCGACCCTGGCGCCGTCAGCACCGCGGCGTCGGCTTTCCGGGTGGTGCACGACCACATCACCTCGGTGTTCCGGCACGAGGACTTGTCGGCGGCGCTGGCGGCCACCGAGCTCACCGAAGCCGACGCGGTGGACTGAGGCGTCAGGAATCGCATGCGCGGAATCATCTTGGCCGGCGGCTCAGGCACCCGGCTGTACCCGATCACGATGGGAATCAGCAAGCAATTGCTGCCCGTCTACGACAAGCCGATGGTCTACTATCCGTTGTCCACGCTGATGATGGCCGGCGTCCGCGACATTTTGGTGATCACTACCGTCCATGACGCGCCCGGCTTTCAGCGGCTTTTGAACGACGGCGCGCAATTCGGGGTCAACATCAGCTACGCGACCCAGGATCAGCCCGAAGGCCTGGCGCAGGCATTTGTCCTCGGCGCCAACCATATTGGCACCGACTCGGTGGCATTGGTGTTGGGCGACAACATTTTCTACGGCCCTGGCCTGGGGACCAGTCTGGCCCGCTTTCAGACCGTTTGCGGCGGAGCGATTTTCGCCTATTGGGTGGCGGACCCGTCCGCCTATGGAGTCGTCGAATTCAGCGCTGACGGCACGGCGCTCTCGCTGGAGGAGAAACCCGCCACCCCGAAATCCAACTACGCGGTGCCGGGCCTGTACTTCTATGACAACGACGTGATCGAGATTGCCCGCGGCTTGAGCAAATCGGCGCGTGGCGAGTACGAGATCACCGAGGTCAACCAGAGCTACCTCAACCAGGGACGACTGACCGTCGAGGTCCTTGCCCGGGGGACGGCGTGGCTGGACACCGGCACCTTCGATTCACTGCTCGATGCCAGCGACTACGTCCGCACCTTGGAGCGACGGCAGGGCTTGAAGGTCAGCGTTCCCGAGGAGGTGGCGTGGCGCAACGGCTGGATCGACGACGGACAGCTGGCGCGGCGCGCGAACAGCTTGGTCAAGTCCGGCTACGGTCGCTATCTGCTGCAATTGCTGGAACGCAACTGATTTGGCCGCTGCGCGTGAACGTACGGCTTTGCGTGTGAATGTAGGGCTTTGCTTGTGAAGACAGGGCGAGATTTTGCGCGAATCCCCGCCCAGGCTTCACCGCCAACGCCCAGGTTTCACACCCAGAGCCGAAGATTCACACCGAAAGCCCGATGCATCTTGCCGGCCGATCCGCCAACCGGCACTACTGTCGGTAGCTGGCCAAGAAGTTGCCCAGCCGTTCGATGGCGGCCGCCAGATCGCGGGCCCACGGCAGCGTCACAATGCGCAGGTGATCCGGCTCCGGCCAATTGAATCCGGTGCCCTGGGTGACCAGGATCTTCTCCGACAGCAGCAGGTCGAGGACCAGCTGCTCGTCATCGGCGATGTCGTACACCTCGGGGTCCAGCCGGGGAAACGTATACAGTGCACCCTCGGGCTTGACGCACGACACGCCGGGGATTTCGTTGAGCCTGCTCCAGGCAACGTCGCGCTGTTCGAGCAGCCGGCCGCCGGGAAGCACCAGATCCTCGATGCTCTGGTGGCCGCCGAGGGCGACCTGAATGGCATGCTGCGCAGGGACATTCGGGCACAACCGCATGTTGGCCAACAAATTTATGCCTTCGATGAAGCTGCTGGCGTGGTCCTGGGGACCGGTGATCGCCAGCCAGCCGGCCCGGTAGCCGGCGACGCGGTACGCCTTGGACAGGCCGTTGAAGGTCAGGCACAACATGTCCGGGGCCACGGTGGCCACGCTGATGTGCTTGGCGTCGTCGTAGAGGATCTTGTCGTAGATCTCGTCGGCCAGCAGCAGCAGTTGATGCTTGCGCGCCAGATCAACCATCTGGCAGAGGATTTCGCGGCTGTATACCGCGCCGGTGGGGTTGTTCGGGTTGATCACGACCAGCGCCTTGGTGCGCTCGGTGATCTTCGATTCCAGATCGGCGATATCGGGTTGCCAGCCTTGGGTCTCGTCGCACAGGTAATGCACCGGTGTGCCGCCCGCGAGTGACGTCGACGCCGTCCACAGCGGGTAGTCCGGCGAGGGAATCAACACCTGGTCGCCGTTGTCGAGCAGCGCTTGCAGCGTCATCGTGATCAGCTCGGAGACGCCGTTGCCCAGGTAGACGTCGTCGACGTCGAATCGGGGGAAGCCTTCGACGAGTTCGTAACGGGTGACCACCGCACGCCGCGCCGGCAGGATGCCCTGGGAGTCGGAGTACCCCTGCGCGTAGGGCAGTGCCTGGATCATGTCGCGCATGATCACGTCGGGTGCCTCGAAGCCGAACGGTGCCGGGTTGCCGATGTTGAGCTTGAGGATGCGGTGCCCCTCAGCCTCCAGCCGCGCGGCGTGCGCATGCACCGGACCACGGATTTCGTACAGAACATCCTGCAGCTTGGACGACTGCGCGAACGCACGCTGCCGATGATGCCCGGGGGTATGCAAGGGCAGCTGGTGAGTACTCACGTCACCCATGGTGCCATTGCTGTCCACTGATATTTGCTGACCTTGAACAAAACAGAGCTAAGTCGTGATCAGCGCTTACCTGGTGGACGGGCCCCGCGGGCGATGCCCAGCCCCTTGACCGGCGCGGCCGGAGGTGTCGACTCACCGTCGGCTTCCGACGACGGCTCGGGCTCCGGCTTTGCCTTCGGGTTCGCTTCGGCCTCCGACTCGGCGGCCTGGGCAGATGCCTCAGCCGTCGGGGTCGCCTGCGGTTTGGCCGCTGCTTTCTTGGCTCCCGGCCGCTTGGCGCCGGCGGCAATGCCCAGGCCCTTCACGGGCGCGGCCGGCTCGGCGGACGCGTCAGTTGCTGTGGCCTCGGCCTTCTCAGCGGCCGGTTTTTCCGCCGCCGGCTTTTCCGCCGCCGCTGCGGCGGGCTTAGCGCCGGCTTTCTTGGCGCCGGGGCGCTTGGCGCCCGCGGCCAGCCCCAACCCTTTGGCAGGTGCCGCCGGTGCCGCGGCGTCGGGCGCTTTGGCCGTCTCGGCGGCCGGCTTCTCAGCGGCCGGTGCCGCGGCTTTTTTGGCGCCGGGCTTCTTGGCCCCGCCGGCCAGGCCCAGTCCCTTGACCGGTGCCGCCGCGGCCGGCTTTGCGGCGGGCGCCTCGGATGCCTCGGCGGCCTCTTCGGCAGGAGCCTCAGCGGGTGCGGCCGGTGCCGCGGCCTTTGGCTCGGCTTTCTCAGCGGTCGCGGCCCGCGCCGAGGCTTCCTTGGCGGCGGTGCCCTTTTCCGGCAGCTTCACCTGGTCGCGGTCGAGCGATCCGAGCAGCACCTGGGCCACGTCGAGCACTTCGACGTCACTGCGGCCGGCCTCTTCGGCCCGGTCGTTCACACCGTCGGTCACCATCACCCGGCAGAACGGGCACGCTGTGGCGATCGTGGCCGCGCCGGTGGCCAGCGCCTCGTCCACGCGTTCATGGTTGATCCGCTTGCCGATGTGCTCTTCCATCCACATCCGGGCGCCGCCGGCCCCGCAGCAGAAGCTGCGTTCGGCATGGCGCGGCATCTCGGTCAGGTTCGCCCCCGCGGCTCCGATCAGCTCGCGCGGCGCCTCGTAGACCTTGTTGTGCCGGCCCAGGTAACACGGGTCGTGGTAGGTGATGTCTTGAGAAACCGGGGTGACGGGCACCAATTGCTTGTCCCGGATCAGCCGGTTGAGCAGCTGCGTGTGGTGCAGCACGGTGAAGTTCGCGCCCAGCTGGCGGTATTCCTTGCCGATGGTGTTGAAGCAGTGCGGACAGGTGACCACGATCTTGCGGTCGACGGTCTCCACACCCTCGAACACTCCGTCCAGGGTCTCGACGGCCTGCTGCGCGAGTTGCTGGAACAGGAATTCGTTGCCGGAACGGCGTGCCGAGTCGCCGTTGCAGGTTTCCCCGGCGCCCAGTACCAGGTACTTGACGCCGGCGATGGCCAGCAATTCCGCGACGGCCTTGGTGGTCTTCTTGGCCTTGTCGTCGTAGGCGCCCGCGCAACCCACCCAGAACAGGTACTCGTAGCCGTCGAAGCTGTCGACGTCCTGGCCGTAGACGGGAACGTCGAAGTCGACCTCATCGATCCAGTTGGTCCGGTCGGAGGCGTTCTGGCCCCACGGGTTGGCTTTGTTCTCCAGGTTCTTGAACAGCACCGACAGCTCGGAGGGGAATTCGGACTCCATCATCACCTGGTAGCGGCGCATATCAACGATGTGATCGACGTGCTCGATGTCCACCGGGCACTGCTCCACGCACGCCCCGCAGGTGACGCATGACCACAGCACGTCGGGGTCGATCACACCGCCCTGCTCGACGGTGCCGACCAGCGGGCGGCTCGCCTGCTCCGGCCCGGAGCCGAGCACGCGGCCGAAGCCCGACTCAGGAACGTGGTGCTCCTCGGCGTGCTTCTCCCCGCGCAGGTCGTCACCGAGTCCGCCCTCGGGAGTGCTTTCGAGCGGAGTCTCCTTCTCGCCGAGGATGTAGGGCGCCTTGGCCATCCAGTGGTCGCGCAGGTCCATGATGACGAGCTTCGGCGACAGCGGCTTGCCGGTATTCCACGCCGGGCATTGCGACTGGCAGCGGCCGCATTCGGTGCACGTGGCGAAGTCGAGCATGCCCTTCCAGGTGAAGTCCTCGATCTTGCCGCGCCCGAATTCGGCATCGTCGGGCGGATTTTCGAAGTCGATCGGCTTCCCGTCGGCCTCGACCGGCAGCAGCGGTCCCAGCCCGTCGGGCAGGCGCTTGAAGACGACGTTGATCGGCGCCAGGAAGATGTGCAGGTGCTTGGAGTGCAACACGATCAGCAAAAAGGCCAGCATGACGCCGATGTGCAGCATCAGCGCGACGGTTTCGATGATCTCGTTGGTGTGCTGGCCCAGTCCGGCCATCAGGTTGCCCATGATGTGGCTGAAGAATGCGCCTTTGCCGTAAGGGAATTCGCCCGCCAGGGCGTTCACTGACGCCCCGCGGAAGATGGCGTAGGTCCAGATGACGTTGAAGATCATGAACAGGATCAGCCACGCACCGCCGGTGTGTGAACCGTAAAACCGGGACTGCCGACCGTATTCCTTTGGCTCGCTGCGCATTCGGATGATCGCGAAGGTGACGATGCCGGTCAGCACGGCCAGTGCGAAGAAGTCCTGCAGGAAGCCCAGCGCGTCCCAGCGGCCGATGATCGGGATGTGGAAGTTCGGCTGGAAGACCACCCCGTATGCCTCGATGTAGACCGTCAGCAGGATGAAGAAGCCCCACATGGTGAAGAAGTGCGCCAGACCCGGCAGCGACCACTTCAACAGCTTGCGCTGGCCGAACACCTCGGAAACCTCGGCCCAGACCCGGCTGCCGAGATCGTCGGTGCGCCCCGGTGCCGGCTGGCCGGAAGTGACCAGCTTGTACAACCACCAGACACGCTTCAGCGCCAACAGGCCCACCAGCGCGGTCATGCCCAGGCCCAGGATCAATCTGATCAGCGTCTGATCCACGAAAGGTCACCCCAGTACACAGTTATTCCGGCGTCGCCGTACCTGAGTCGCGCGTTGGACGCGCCTTTGCTGGCTGCTTAACCTGCCCATAGTGACATCTGTGGGGTTTTCCACGCGAGAAAGGCTGCCCTAAGTTGCCGACCGCGACGGCAGCCGTCAGCGGCCCAGCAGTTCGATCAGTTGCACTTGAATCTCGCCCACGACACCACCGAGGACGGCCCCGACCGCAATCATCAACGGCTCGTCGTCTTTGAACACCGGACGCAGGATCGATTCGTACTGCTCGTGCGTGAGCTCGCTCATCTTCTCGACGATCGTCTTCTCCAGATCGATCACTGTGGTGGCGTAGTGCTGTGCTTCCAGCAGGGTCGACGGCAGGCGCTCGAGAACCAGGTTCACCACCCTGTCCTTGAGTTCGCGATAGCGCTGGGTACCGACCGTGAGCGTGATCAGCGGTCGCGCGAGACCGGTCTGCGTGTCGATCGCCTCGTCGACTTCCTTGGCGACGAGGGCGAACAGCTTGTCGGCGCCGGGGCCCTTGATCACGCCGTCGAACAGGATCTCGGGCGCGAACAGGTCGTCGGCCAGGATCTTCGCGTAGTCGCGGGTGATCTTGTCGCGCTGAGCGTGGAGCAGACCCTGGAAGGGGAACAGGCCGAGGATCTTCCGTTGATGTATCGGCCGGAACAGCATGTTCAACGCGATGTAGTCGCTGATGAAGCCGACCGTGAACCCGAATGCCGGCATGATCCACGGGTTTTTGAACAGGGCCCATGCGATCATCTGGACCAGCCCGATGCCCAGACCGAAGTAGATTCCGCTGCGCCGGACAAAGGCCATCGCGTCGTCGGTCACGCCGCGCATCAGCTTGACGAGTTTCTCCTTGTTGCGCACCAACGTGGTGACGGCAAGGAACTGCAGGTCGACGTAGCGGGTCAGGTCCGCCTTCATCTCAGTGAGCAGGTTCTCGATCAGCCGGGGCGCTTGCGCCTGGATTCGGGCCTGGATGGCCTTGCGGGCGGCCTCGGGCAACGAATCCCACAAGCCGGGCCGGATCTCCTCGGCGAGGTCACGCGAGATCTCGTCGACCGACTGCACCAGGGGATCGCGCAGTGCGTCCACGGCCTCGCCGGCGTCGATCCGGTCCAGCAGCTCCTCGGGTTTGAGCAGGTTCGACGTCAGCAAGTCGATGGTCTTGGATCCGACCTTGCCGGCGCGCCTGGGCACGATTCCCTGCCAACCGAAGGGCCCGATGCCCCTGAACTCGAGCGGCCGGTAGACCATCTCCAGCGCCACGATCTTCGTGCTCCACCCGACGAACGCCGCCACCAGCGGCATTGACAGGTAGATGAGCCAGTTGGCGCCGACGTCGTGCTTGATCTCGTTCCAGGTCTGCAACGCGACCACAGCACTTGTCATGCTCAGTCCTCTTGCATCGTCGCGGCCCAGAGCGACTGGCCCAGCGGAGACAACGTCAATGTGAGCTTCTCTACCTTGGCTGGCAGCGGTCCGCGGGAAGCGCTCTCGATGGACCGCAGAACGGTGGGTTCGGCACTCAGAATCTCGTACTCGTCCTTCAGGTCCGGGTCTTCCGGGCCGATCTCCACCAGGCCGAGCGACAGCAGGTGGCTGATGTAGGTGGGGACCATTTCCGGCAGGGCCACATTGGCCGTGCGGCCGATCAGCGCGGCGTTCTCCAGCACAGCGCGCCCGGGCGTGCGGCGGCGTGTCCAGTCGTAGACGTTCATCGCCGGCGATGTCGATCCGTCGGACAGCGCCCCGATGATCCGCGCCTCATCGGCCACCAGCTGGTCGAGGATGTGGTGGAAGAGCTCCACCTGACTGCCCTTGGTGCTCTGGTCCAGTGCACGGTCGAGCAACCCGCGCATTTTGTCGCCGAGCGACTGCGACGGTGGCGCCTCTTGGACGACGGGCAGCGCGGGCGGCGATTCGTCGGGCGGATCCTTCAGCAAGTTCAGCAGCTGTTGCTGGGTCTTGATGTTGGTGCGAAGCCAGAACTGCGCCAAGCCCGATGCGAGTCCTACCAATGCGCGTGGCTCCAGAGACATTCCCACGGATGCACGGTAAGCGCGCTGGTCCGGGCTCTGTTCGCCGGGTCCGGATACTGATTTTTGGCTGTGCGGCGACTGCCGCCTCAGCCCGCGGGCCCGAACGGGCGACGGGTCGGCGGCGTGGGAGCTGCCGTCGTCGTTCGTTGCGTGCTGGTGGACGGGGCCTGAGAGGACGTGGTCGTGGCCTGAGAGGACGTCGTCCGCTGGGTGGTCGTGGTGGTGGGCGGTTGCGTTGTGGTGGTCGGCGCTGTGGTGGTGGTGACCGGGGGTTGGGTGGTTGTGGTCGCCGGTGGCTGACTGGTTGCAGGTGGCGGCTGGATCACCGTCGTGGTGGGGCTGTTGTTCGGCCCGGTGATGGTCACGGTTTGCGGGGTTTGCGATGGTGTCGGTTCTTTGGGCCTGACCGGGTTGGTCTTGCCGTGGCCCATGGTCAGGGCCAACACGACCGCCAGCAGCACGGCCGCAAGAGCGGCGGCCACCGTGACGACCAGCGCCGTGCGCTTGTACCACGGCAGCGGTCCCGGTCCGGCGGTATGCCGGTCCTCGGGCGCGGTGGCCTGTGCCGCGGGTTCCACCCCTTCCACGCCATAGCCGCCGGAGTGTTCTGGGCCGGTGTAGGGGATCGGCTCTCCGCCGGTGGCGGAATCCTGTGACCAGGCCAGGGCGTAAGTCGGCTTGTCGGTGTCGGCCTCCTGGTTGCGCAACGCTTCGGTTTCCGGCGTGCCGACCAGCTCGGTCGGAAGTTCCACGGCGGCACCTGCGGCGGTGGCCGCGCCCCCCGACAAGTGCTGCGCGCCGAGTGCCGCCGCTCCGATGGCGGCGGCGAACATGGGTTCCGGGGTGGTGAGAACTGGGACCCGAAGGCGTTCGGCGAGTCGGGCGGTGATCAGTGGAACGCCGGCGCCGCCGCCGAGGGCTGCTACAGCGGCCAGGCTCGCATGCGGAATTCCGTTGCGCTGCAGTACCTCCGCGAGAGAGGCGAGGAATTGGTCCAGCGGGGCGGAGATAAGTTGCTCGAGCTCCGTGCGGGACAGCCGGAAATCCGCGCCCTGACCCGTCGCGATGGTGGCCGTGGTGCCGCTCGACAGTTGCTCCTTGGCGCGTCGGCATTCGCCGAGCAGGGTGGGCGATGCCGGCCTTGTGGCGGCCGCGACATTGGTGCTGGTGGCGGCGTCCTGGCCGCCGGACCGCACGTAGGTGGCGACCAGCTGATCGATCGCCTCGCCGGAAAAGTCGCCGTATCGAACGGACTGGCCGATCTGCTGAAAATTCGAACTGGCATTGATCAAGGTGACGCTGGTGCCGCCGGCGCCGAAGTCGCACAGAGCGACGACGCCGTCTCTCGGAAATCCCGGTTTGGTCCGCAGTGCCGCGAGACCGGCCGCGGCGTCGGAGATCAAAACCGGAGTGACGCCCTCGGCGGCCAGGCCGGGTTGGGCGAAGAACTCGCTGCGCACAGCCGCGGCCTGGGCTTCGGACCAATACGCGGGGACCGCGATGGTGATCGGCGATCCATAGCCGACCGTGCGCGCCAGCGCCTCGAGCGCTTCCACCATCAGGGCGTCGCCGAGGTACTTCGTGCCGTCGGCCGCCACCAATGGGTTCCGGTCGCCGACCCGCTCGACGAAACCTCGCATCACCAGGCCAGGCTTGGTCAGGTTCGGGTTCTCTTCCGGCAGGCCGACTTCGGTTGGCCGATCGTCGAACAGGGTCAACACCGAGCTACGCGTGACCGGAGTGCCACCCGCGCGGACCGCGACCAGGTTGGCCACCCCGATCGACAATCCGAGTGGCTCGCTCATATCGCATACTCCCGTGCTTGTTTCAGTGCCGGCATTCGGCTCACGGTCCTCACCATAGTGTTTAGTCGGTCTGGCCCCGGGCGTGTCAAAAGTGCGGTAGGTGCGGCAAGTGGTGCGGCTGCGAGGACCCGGTCGTAGGCGTGTCCGTGTCCACACCGGATGGGCCGGGGATAGTGGTCATCGTCGGCGGCTGCGTGCTGGTCGTCGACGGCGTGGTGGTGCTGGCAGTGGTTGTCGGAGTGGTTGTCGGGGTCGTCGGCGGCGAGGTGGTCTTGGTAGTTGACGTGATGGGCGTCGACTTGGACCCCGGGCCGTGCATGAGCTCGAGGACGCCGAAGATGATCAGCCCGATCAGCACCGCGATGAGTACGCCGATTCCGAGCAACCCCAGGGGTTTGCGCCAGGCGGGGACGGGTTCCGGTTCAGGCTCCGCGCCGCCATCACCGCCATGGCCGAGGTTGCCGTGGGCGGCGGGGTCGTTGGCGCCGTAGTCCGGCGGGTGGTTCCTTGCCACGGCCGCTGAGCGTATCGCCTAGGACTGTGGCGACGTGACTGCGCACCGGGCGATGGTCGAAACGCGACCTTGCCGCGACCGGGTTGTTAGGGGGCAGGCGGAAGCGTAATCGGGGTCGGCACTCCGGGAATCGTTATCACCGACGGCAGCGGCGGCAGGTGTTTGTGTGGTTGCTTCGACGGCGCCGGCGAAGGTTGCTGCGACGGCTGCTGCGGCGGTTGCTGCGTGGGCCGGCGCGGTGGCGGCGGGGCTCCGGACGGCGGCGGTGCCGCAGGCGGGGTGGTCGTCGACTCCGACGCCGTCGTGGACTCCGACGGCGTCGTGGTGGTCGGGGTGGCCGTGCTCGACTCGGTGGTGGTCGTCGTGCTCGTCGTCGAGGTGGCGGGGGTGCCTTCGCCCCCGCCCGTCAGCTGGGTGATGCCGTACACGATCAGCGCAATCAGGACCAGAACAAGCAGAACCCACAGCGCCAGGCCCAGCCGCCTGCGGTACCACGGCGAGGGTTCGGCGTCCGGGTCGGCCGGTTCTGGCGGCTGGTACCCCTCGTATGGACCTTGCGGTTGTGGCGATTGGTACGCCTCCTGGGTCGGCGGTGGAACGTTCGGCGGGGGCGGCGGCTGCTGACCGGGCTGGAATTGGTCCCACGGCACCTTTTGGGTCGACTGCCGGTTGAAGTCATCGGGTGGGCCATAGTTTGCCACGGCACCGATGTTACTGACCTCGCCTGGCGACTGCCGCTTGCTTCATCGAAGGTGGAGGGATTGTCGGTGGGGTGGACTGGCAGCTCTGAGTGTGAAGCGACGGCTTCGAGTGTGAAGTAACGAATTTGCGTGTGAAGCGACGGCGAGAAAATCGCGAACTTTCCGCCATGGCTTCACCGCCAACGCCCTGGTTTCACCGCCAAAGCCCTGGTTTCACCGCCAACGCCCTGAGCGGCCAGTCAACTGGCCACACCAGCTTAGTAATAGAGCACTCGCTCTGTTACCGTGCAGACGGCGGGATGCACGCCGGTCACATCAGCCGCGTCAGTTTCTGCGTTGGGTGGGCCCCGTGGGCCGGCTCAATCGACGTGATGAGCGCCCCATCCGTCACATCAACCCCACCAGTCGGGGGAACGCTCGCATGAGCCGGCTCAGAGATGTGATAGCGCCGACGTTAGCGCTTTCCGAACGACTGGTGCCAGCCGCGCCGGGTGCCGAAGTGACGCCTGTGACTACAGGGGGTAACAGCTCAGAGGGGCCGGTGCTCGACAATTTGAGGTACCCGCGAAATCAGCATCCCGATGTTGTCCGCTTTGGTACCCGAAGTGGCCGCCACAGGAGCCTAGAAGGTATCCACCTTCTGAATGCTGACGAACATGCCGTGGCGGGTGTTGTTGTTCGTGAAACGGGTGCCCTCAGCGGTGGCATCGATTGTCCAGCCCTGGGCGTCGTAGGTCTTGTAGTCGATGGTGACGGCCGGGATGGCCCCGAGGTTGCCCAGGACCCACTGCACGGAGCCGTTGGCGTTGATGTTGACCCCATTGGCGTGCTCGCCGTCCTGCACCGGCGAGTTGGTGAACGCGGCTTCACACCCGACGCTGTTGGCATTGATCTGGCAGCGCGTCAGACCGGATTTGGTCTCGATGAAGACGTAGCCATTCTGGTCGGGCTTCAGCGGGATGGTGCCGGCCGGCGGGTTGGGACTGCTCGGTGCCGGCGGCGGGAGTGGGGCAGCGGTCGGCATCGCTGTGGCGGTCTCCCGCGGCGTGGGGAAGGACGGTTCGGTTGGCCCCGTGCCCGGCACCGCGACCGGCTTGCCCTCGATGAGGGTGCTGCAGCCGGCAACGAGAGCACTACCCGTCAACAGCAGCGACCCTAAAGCCGCGCCGCACCGTGCTTTTCGCGATAAGGGCACGCGCTACTCCTGGGAAATCAGAGATATCGGAGTCAGATTACGGCCGAGGCAAGGCGAGTTACAGCTGCGACGCGCCTTTGAAACCGCCCCGATCGCAAAGCGTTACCGCGGCCGGCAATTCCGGCTGCAGCAACGGGTAACGGCAATAATGACGCGGTGGAGCATGAGCCGGACGGGCAGGCGCTGCGGCGCGGCGAGATTCGCAACCTGGGACCGATCGCCGGGACCGGTGCGCGCAAGGGGATACCGGGCATCGGCGCCGCGGACTTGGGCGAGATCATTCAGCTACCCGACGGGTCGTATGTGGCCGTATTCGGCGACGCGTTCGGCGGTAGCAAAGTAGGCAGCCACCCGCACTACCCGTCGGTCGCGGTGCCGGTGACATTCGACGACGCGGGCCGCCCGCATTTCGGTGCGCCCCTGACCGGACCCAGGGGAAGCCCGAATCCGTTGTTCATCCCGCCCCGCCGGGCGCGCGGCATGAACACCTTGCCGGCGGGCAGCTTCCAGGTCGACGGCAAGACCTACATGTTGGTGGTCGGTACCAACCAGCTGCGCCCCGAGGGGGGTTCGTGGCTGGTGGAGGTCACGGATGATCCGTCGAGGGGCTGGAAGCCGGTCGCCCGCTCGTGGCGCCCCGCCGGCTATGCAAAGGGCGGGCAGTCCCAGATCAGTGGCTACCAAAGCGAGGACGGCAACGTGTATATCGTCGCCGACGCTTTCGACCGCACCCGAAAAGTAACCCTCTACCGGGCCGACCCCCACACGTGCACCGATCGCTCCGCCTGGCGGCCCTTCGTCCGGCTGCGCGACGGCAGCACCGGCTGGGGCAAGCCCCGACAACAAGCCGTCCCGATCAGTGACACCAACTTCGGCGAACTCAGCTTCCGCGAAGTCGACGGCGCCGCAGTGCTTTCCGGATTCAACGTCAGAAACGGGCCCGATGGCGCGGTGGAGATCTGGGTATCCGAGCGCCCCACCGAAATATTCAGCGCCGGCGTCATGACGGTTGTGATGCAGCAGAGTGACCCGGATGCGGCCAACTTCGTGCCGCAGAACTACGGCGGCTATATCGTTCCCGGTTCGACCCTGAGGTATCTGAATATCTTTGCCAGCCAATGGAATACGCTATGTGACCCGCAGGGGGTGCCGATCGGGGCACCGTACAACACCCAACAGGTCATCGCCAACGTGGTTCGCCGAGGCTAGTCCCCGAATTCGAGATGGTGCCGGACTTCCTCGGCGATGGCCTCCAGATTGCGGGCGACCAGGCCACGCCCGATCATCTCGCTGATCCACGCGATGCCATATCCGGTGACGGAAAACGCCAAAGTCATTGTGAGACGGCTGCCTTCACCATCGGGTTCGACGAATGCGTCGAATGAGTGCCGCGTTCCTCTTACGGATTGCCAGTGCAGCCGATTGCCGTCGGGCGGTGTGACGAGCACCCGCCCGCCCAAATGCACTGTGCCGCTGTCCAGATAGACATCCCACAGTTCGCCGTCGTCACGGGACTCGACGAACCGGCACCGGCTGAGCGTGGACGTCTTGGAAAGCAATTTGTGGGGATCGGTGACGAAGGCGCTGATTTCGTCGACAGGGCGGCGGACGTGCCGGGAAACGGTCACCTTCTGGGTCATGTCATCGGACCATCGGGACGACGGTTCTGCTGGCCAGCTTGGAAAGTCCGACCTGCATCAGGCTGGTGACATAGTCGTACGCGTGGTCCCAGTCCGGTTTCTCGCCGAACCTGTCGCGCAGATCGATCGGGTCGAGCACCTGCATGCGGATCTTGGCCGGAAGCGGCAGGTGTGGCAGCGGTAGCGGGGACAGCCCCCAAGGAATGCTGAGCGTCATCGGCATACTCTTCACCCGGGCGAGTTTGTCCAGCCGCAGCAGCTTGGCGGTGCGCCGGCCGTCGTTGAGGATGACCAACGTGTCGTGACCGCCGGTGGCAACCACCGGCACGATCTTGACGTTGCATCGGTGGGCCAGGCGCAGAAAGCCCTTACGGCCGGAGAAGACGATCTTGTTCCGGTCGCGCCACGGCCGCAGCGCCTCGACATCGCCGCCGGGATAGACGAGCGCGGACGCACCGGTTTCGAAGATGCGCTCGGCGAAGGAGTTGGCGGCCGGCACCACGCCGAGTTTGCGTGTCCATCCGCCGACAATCGGTGCGGCCGTGACGGTGTCGTGCGCCAGTCCGTACAGCGGGCGGCCCTCGACCGTGAAGAAGGTGTTGTAGGCGAGCAGGAAGATGAAAGTGTCCGGCGTCGAGCCGCCACCGCTGTGGTTACCGACGAACAGCACCGGCTCGTCGGGAACGTTTTCAAACCCGTTCACCTCGGCCCGGAACCACACCGTCGAGGCCAGCCACAACGGCGGCAGGACGGCCCGGATGAACTCGGGATCGCGGTGGCGAAGTTCTTCGGGTATCGATGCGCCGCTCATCTGGAGGAGATTAACCGCTATCGCGCGTGGAGAACCTCAATCCGCCGCGTCCGCGGTAAGCGTAGCCACCGCGGACGCGAACATGGTCTGTTTGATGGCGCCCAGCGTGCCCTGGTTCTTGCCGCCGAGTGGGCGCAGCAGGCCGACCGCCTTGTCGGTCACGGCGCCCTCGGCGGCGGCGTCGTCGACGATGCCGATGCTCGCGGCCTCCTCGCCGCCGAAGCGGCGACCGGTCGTCATCGAGGCCACGGCAGTCTGCGGAGCCAGTTTGGCCTGGATCAGCGCCGCCATGCCGGGCGTGAACGGGATGTTGATGTCGACTTCGGGGAAGCAGAAGTATCCGCGGTCGCCTCGCATGACCCGGAAATCGTGCGCCAGGGCCAGCATCGCCCCGGCGCCGAAGGCGTGGCCGACGACGGCTGCCGCGGTGGGGATGGGCAGCGTCAGCACCCGGGCCAGTAGTCCCTGGACCCGCCCGACGTACCACTGTGTCTGGTCGGCGTGCGCGGTGAGCCAGTCCAGATCGAGCCCGTTGGTGTAGAACTTGCCGGTGGCCGTCGTCACCAGGCCATCTGCGCCGCTGGCCACGACCTCGTCGAGCCGGGTGTTGATGTCGTCGAGAAAGTCGGGGGAGAAGCGGTTTTCGTCGTCGCCGAGGTTCAGGATGGCGATCTTCTCGTCGTAGTCGAGGGTGATGGTCACTTTGTTGTCCTTTCGGGTGGCGGGCCGACGTCGAGCACCGCCGTCACGGTGGCGCGCAGTTGTTCACGAGCTGTCTTGCTGCGCAGGCGGTCACGGCGCAACAGGATCGCCGTGGGCAGATCCACGATGCATGTGGTGATGGTGTCTACGGCTGCGGCGTCTTTGCGGTCCCAGACGCTGACCGCGAGCCGGATCATCAAACCGATCAGAGTCTTCTCGAGATCTCTTATCTCAGTGGCGATCTCGTCGGGCAAGTCTGCGTTCAGAAGTTCGTCTCGAGGCACTGTCAATAGCAGCCGACCCGAATTCGGATACTGCTCGGCGAAAACTGCCGGCGTGTCCGCGGCAGCCAGCACTGCCTGGACTCCGGTCGGTGCCGTGGCCACTGACGTAGTCTGCGCTTCCAGAAACCGGCGTCCGGCCCGCAACCACGCTCGGGCCAGCAGTCCAGTCCGCGACCCGAAGGTGTGATAGAGCGCGCCGTTGGAAACGCCGACGGCCGCACTGATCGCCCGGACGGTCACCGCAGCGGGGCCGGCGGACACAGCAAGCGCCTCGGCGGCGTCGAGGACCCGATCAGGGTCGTGGACACGCGGGCGGGGCATGCCCGATATGGTAACAGAGCAATTGCTCTATTATGTTGCCTGTGCTTATGGCGTCGACTGTGCACTTATGTCGTTGCGTGTGAAGTTATGGCTTTGCGCGTGCACGTAGGGCGGCGAATTCGCGATTTCCGCGCCCTGGCTTCACTCGCAAAGCCGCCAGTTCACTCGCAAAGCCCCCACTTCACTCGCAAACGCCTTGCCCCGACCGACCGGCCTCGCGGAAAAGTTCACCACCCCGGGAACAAGATGTCGCCGCCTGCCGTTAGGATGATCAACAAGTTGAGTGAATCAGGCTCAAGTCTGAGTTGACAGCCGGAGAACTCCGGTAGCAGTCTTGAGCGGGGTTCACTCAGCATAGTGCAAGAAAAGAAGCTAACTACTCAGGAGGAATCACTATGGCTCGTGCGGTCGGTATCGACCTCGGGACCACCAACTCCGTCGTGTCCGTGCTGGAAGGTGGCGACCCGGTCGTAGTCGCTAACTCCGAAGGCTCCCGGACCACGCCGTCCGTCGTCGCATTCGCGCGCAACGGCGAAGTGCTCGTCGGCCAGCCGGCCAAGAACCAGGCGGTGACCAACGTCGACCGCACAGTTCGATCGGTCAAGCGGCACATGGGCACCGACTGGTCCATCGAGATCGACGGTAAGAAATACACCGCGCAGGAAATCAGCGCGCGGATCTTGATGAAGCTGAAGCGCGACGCGGAGGCCTACCTCGGTGAGGACATCACCGACGCGGTCATCACCGTGCCCGCCTACTTCAACGACGCCCAGCGTCAGGCCACCAAGGAGTCCGGCCAGATCGCCGGTCTCAACGTGCTGCGCATCGTCAACGAACCCACCGCGGCGGCACTGGCCTACGGCCTGGACAAGGGCGAGAAGGAACAGACCATTCTGGTCTTCGACCTCGGTGGCGGCACCTTCGACGTCTCGCTGCTGGAAATCGGCGAGGGCGTGGTGGAGGTTCGTGCCACCAGCGGTGACAACCACCTGGGCGGCGACGACTGGGACGACCGGATCGTCAACTGGCTGGTCGACAAGTTCAAGGGAACCAGCGGCATCGACCTGACCAAGGACAAGATGGCGATGCAGCGGCTGCGGGAAGCGGCCGAGAAGGCCAAGATCGAGCTGTCCTCGTCGGGCAGCACGTCGATCAACCTGCCCTACATCACCGTCGACGCAGACAAGAACCCCCTGTTCCTCGACGAGCAGCTGACCCGCGCCGAGTTCCAGCGCATCACTCAGGATCTTCTGGACCGCACCCGTCAGCCCTTCCAGCAGGTCATCAAGGACGCCGGTATCTCGGTTTCCGACATCGACCACGTGGTGCTGGTCGGCGGTTCTACCCGGATGCCCGCGGTCAGCGATTTGGTTAAGGAGATGACCGGCGGCAAGGAGCCCAACAAGGGCGTCAACCCCGACGAGGTGGTGGCCGTGGGTGCCGCACTGCAGGCGGGTGTCCTCAAGGGTGAGGTGAAAGACGTTCTGCTGCTTGACGTTACGCCGCTGAGCCTGGGTATCGAGACCAAGGGTGGCGTGATGACCAAGCTCATCGAGCGCAACACCACCATCCCGACCAAGCGGTCGGAGACCTTCACCACCGCCGACGACAACCAGCCGTCGGTGCAGATCCAGGTCTATCAGGGTGAGCGTGAGATCGCCGCGCACAACAAGCTGCTCGGCTCCTTCGAGCTGACCGGCATCCCGCCGGCTCCGCGCGGGGTCCCGCAGATCGAGGTCACGTTCGACATCGACGCCAACGGCATCGTGCACGTCACGGCCAAGGACAAGGGCACCGGCAAGGAGAACACCATCCGGATCCAGGAAGGCTCTGGCCTGTCCAAGGAAGAGATCGACCGGATGATCAAGGACGCCGAGGCGCACGCCGAGGAGGACCGCAAGCGGCGCGAGGAGGCTGACGTCCGCAACCAGGCCGAAACGCTGGTCTACCAGACGGAGAAGTTCGTCGCTGAACAAAGGGGTGCAGCGTCCGAGCCCGGCGGATCGAAGGTCCCCGAGGACACGCTGAACAAGGTCGATGCCGCAGTGGCAGAGGCCAAGACAGCGCTCAATGGTTCGGACATCGCCGCGATCAAGACCGCGATGGAGAAGCTGGGCCAGGAATCGCAGGCTCTGGGACAGGCGATCTACGAAGCCACCCAGGCCGCGCAGGGCGGCCCCGCTGACGCCGCCGCGGGTGCTCAGCCCGGCGCCGGCGCCGGTGGCTCATCCGACGACGTCGTGGACGCGGAGGTGGTTGACGACGACCGGGAGTCGAAGTGACGGAAGGAAATCCGGAACAGGTAACGGTCACCGACAAACGGCGGATCGATCCCGAAACGGGCGAAGTTCGGCACACCCCTCCCGGCGATGGGCCGGGAGGGGCCCCGTCCACGGGGCCGGCGACCGCCGAGGTCTCGGCGGGGGCGGCTAATAAGGTCGCCGAACTAACCGCGGATCTGCAGCGGGTGCAGGCCGATTTCGCCAACTACCGCAAGCGGGCCCTGCGTGACCAGCAAGCGGCGGCGGATCGTGCCAAGGCCGGCGTCGTCAGCCAATTGCTGGGCGTGCTCGACGATCTCGACCGGGCCCGCAAGCACGGTGATCTGGAATCGGGTCCGCTGAAGTCGGTCGCAGACAAACTGACGAGTGCGCTGACCGCGTTCGGCCTGACGGCTTTCGGCGCCGAGGGCGAAGATTTCGACCCCCTGCTGCACGAAGCCGTGCAGCACGAGGGCGACGGCGGCGAAGGGTCCAGGCCGGTGATCGGGACGGTCATGCGGCAGGGCTACAAGCTGGGTGATCAGGTCTTGCGCCACGCGCTGGTCGGTGTTGTGGACACGGTCGCCGCCGATTCGGTCGATGCCCCCGTCCCGGCCGGAGAAACGGTGGAGGCAGCCGGAGAAACCGAGCAGGCCGACACCGGCGATAACCCGGACATCGCGGGTGAGCAGGGCACAGAATCGAAATAATCGGAAAGTTAGTGACAACAATCCCAGAAGGTGAGAGGGGGTGACGCGAAATGGCCCAGCGTGAATGGGTCGAAAAGGACTTCTATAAGGAGCTTGGCGTCTCCTCCGACGCCAGCGCCAAAGAGATCAAGACGGCATATCGCAAGCTGGCTTCCGATCTGCATCCGGACAAGAACCCCGCCGGTGCGGACCGGTTCAAGGCGGTCTCCGAGGCGTACAGCGTTTTGTCCGACGAGGCCAAGCGCAAGGAGTATGACGAAACCCGCCGTCTGTTCGCCGGCGGCGGTTTCGGTGGCCGACGGTTTGACACCGGCGGCTTCGGCGGCTTCGGAATGGGCGGTGACGGCGCCGAATTCAACCTGAACGACTTGTTCGACGCCGCGGGCCGGTCTGGCGGCACGAACATCGGCGACCTCTTCGGTGGCTTGTTCGGTCGCGGCGCCGGCCCTCGTCCCACCCGGCCGCGCCGCGGCAATGATCTGGAGACCGAAACCGAGCTGGACTTTATCGAGGCCGCCAAGGGCGTCGCGATGCCGTTGCGGCTGACCAGTCCGGCCCCGTGCACCAACTGTCACGGCAGCGGCGCGCGCCCGGGCACCAGCCCGAAGGTGTGTCCGACCTGCAACGGCTCCGGCGTGATCAGCCGCAACCAGGGCGCGTTCGGCTTCTCTGAACCCTGCACCGACTGCCGGGGCAGCGGTTCGATCATCGAACACCCCTGCGACGAGTGCAAAGGCACCGGCGTCACGACCCGCACCCGAACCATCAACGTGCGGATCCCGCCCGGTGTCGAGGACGGACAGCGGATCCGGCTGGCCGGGCAGGGCGAGGCTGGATTGCGGGGCGCCCCGTCGGGTGACCTGTACGTGACGGTGCATGTGCGGCCGGACAAGCTCTTCGGCCGCGACGGCGATGACCTCACCGTGACCATTCCGGTCAGCTTCGCCGAATTGGCTTTGGGCTCAACGCTTTCGGTACCAACGCTGGACGGCACGGTGGGTGTTCGGGTGCCGAAGGGCACCGCCGACGGCCGCATCCTGCGGGTGCGCGGACGCGGTGTGCCCAAGCGCAGCGGCGGCAGCGGGGACTTGCTCGTCACCGTCAAGGTTGCCGTCCCGCCGCATCTGGAGGGCGCCGCACAGGAGGCGCTGGAGGCGTATGCGGCGGCCGAGCGGGCCAGTGGCTTCGACCCGCGGGCCGGATGGGCAGGTAATCGCTGATGGCCGGAAACTCGAGGAACTCTCGCAAGGAAGAGTCCCGGACCTTCCTGATCTCGGTGGCGGCCGAGCTGGCCGGCATGCATGCGCAGACGCTGCGCACCTACGACCGGCTCGGACTGGTCAGCCCGCAGCGCACCTCAGGCGGCGGGCGCCGTTACTCCGAGCATGACGTGGATCTGCTGCGTGAGGTCCAGCGGCTGTCGCAGGACGAGGGCGTCAACCTCGCCGGCATCAAGCGAATCATCGAACTCACCAACCAGGTCGAGGCGCTGCAGTCCAGGCTGCAGGAGATGAGCGAGGAACTGGCCGCGTTGCGGGCCAACCAGCGCCAGCGCCGTGAGGTCGCCGTGGTGCCGAAGAGCACGGCGCTGGTGGTTTGGCAACCGCGCCGGGCGCGTTAGCTCACACGCGAATCGAGAACTGGGCCTCCGCCGGCTCGCCGGGATGTGCGCGGCGATACCCACCGCGGCGCAACGCGTCGGTTGGCGCGGCCATCGGCTCGAAACACACCAGGTCCTCGGCGGTGGGTGCGAATATCTGCGCCGCGGGGAAGCCGTGGTCGAAGCGGACCTCGATGCGGCGGTCGTCGCCGGACACTGCGAACACCGCACCCTCGGCGACCTCGTCGTAGCCGTCGTCGAAAGCCTTGTCTCCCAATGTTTCCGAGGTAGCCGGCTGCATGGTGCTCTCGCCGGTCGGCAGTCCGCGGTCGTCGACGACTAGGTGGCGCATCGACGGCGTTTCGATGCGCCACTGGCTGCGCGGCACGCCGGGCAACCGAAGGTAGGGGTGAAATCCGAAACACAGCGGCACCGCCTTGTCAGTGGTTGCCGCTACGGTGGTGTGCACACTCAACGTCCGGTCGGCCAGTTCCACCCGCACCACCAGCAGGTGCGGGAACGGGAACCCGGCCAGAAGTTCCGGGTCGGCGCCGAAGTCCAGTTCGGCGATCAATTCGTTGGCCGACTCGCTCATGACTCGCCAGCCCGGGTAGCCGGCGAGCAGGCCGTGGATCGGCAGCCCGTTCGGGTCGGTGCGGACGCCGCGAGCGCCCGCCTCCAAGGTGACGACCTCGCCGTCGACCGTATAGCTGTTGGAGCCCAAGCGATTTGCCCACGGGTACAGGATCGGGATGCCCATCGTCTTGCCCTCAGTGAGATAGGCGTCCAAGCCGCGTCGCTGGCCGAGCAGTTCCACGTCGGAATCTGTCCCCGAGTCAGTCAGGGAGACGCCGATCATGCCGGCCTCCGGTACGAACTGCGCGGCCACCGGCGACGACGGATCACGCAGGGTAACGACATGCATGGCTTACCTCGACTTATCTGGACAGCGGATCGTGCTGGATACGTTGCGGCGAAGCGCCTTTGGCGATCAGAGCGGCTTTGGTGGCGCGGACCATGCCCGGTCCGCCGCAGATCAGGATCTGCCGGTCGCCCCAGCCGCCGTACTTGGTCACCACCTCGGGTAGCCGGCCGGTTTGGTGTACGTGCAGGCCGCGCGGCGGCGTCACGTCGGGGTAGTCGGCCGCCCAGGCCGGGTCACGGCTGTATTCCGACACCGGCGAGACCGACAGCCACGGATTGTGGGCCGCGACCTGCCACAGCGTGGGCAGATCGTAGAGCTCGCAGCGGTAGCGTGCGCCGAAGAACAGATGCACCCGCGGGTTCTCCGCGTAGCGGGCGAGGTCCATGATCAACGCCCGCAGCGGCGCGAGCCCGGTGCTGCCGGCCACCAGCAGCACGTCGCCGCCGTTGCGGTCCACTCGCATGGCGCCGTGCGGGCTGGACAATCGCCACCGGTCGCCGGGTCTGGTCTCGTTGACGATGGCGGTGCTGACCAGGCCGCCGGGCACGACCCGGATGTGAAACTCGATCGCGCCGTCCGGGTTGGCCGGGATGGCGGGGCTGAGATATCGCCAGCGGCGTGGGCATTGCGGGACGTGGACGTTCACGTATTGGCCGGGGTGGTAGGGCATCGGGCGGTCCAAAAGCAGCCGGACGATCGCGAGATCCCTTGATATTCGGACGTGCTCGGCAACCTCGCCGTCCCACCAGGCCGGTCCCTGCTCGGCGTCGGCGGCGCCGCTCATCACCCCGGTGATCAGGTTGAGCGATTGGGTCGCGGCGTCGTCGACGGCATCGGTCCAGGCGTCACCCAACCGGCCGCGCAGCGTCGCATACAGCGCGCGCCGCAGTGTGTCGTAATGGGCCGGCAGCACACCGTATTTGCGATGATCGCGCCCGAGCTGGGCCAGAAACGCGACCGGCTCGTCGGCCCGCTGAGCGACCAGCTCGCCGTACACCCAGTGCAGCGCGTGGGCGAAGGCGGCCCGCTGATGCTCCATTTCGGGTGGAAACAGGTCGCGGACCGAGACGTCGAGGTCGAACCAGTGCGCATAGAAGCGCCCGACGAGTTCGTTGCCGAAGGGCTGCTGGTCGAAGGCGTCACGTAAGACCTGCAACGCGTCTCGATCCTCTAAGCCCACGGACCTCGATTCTAAGCTCGTCGCGGCGCCCGGCCACCCCGCCAGCACGGGGTCCGGTTTCCGCAGATTTCCCAAACGGGATAAAGTTGAGCGGAACAGACTCAACCTTGACGGCGTTGAACAACGCGACAAGCATTTTTTCCAGACCTAAGAAACGGAGGTGTCGTGGACTCTTTCAACCCGACCACCAAAACGCAGGCGGCCCTGACGTCGGCCCTGCAGGCGGCCACCGCCGCCGGTAACCCCGAGATCAGGCCCGCGCATCTGCTGATGGCACTGCTGACGCAGAACGACGGGATCGCCGCGCCACTGCTGGAGGCTGTCGGCGTCGAACCCGCGACCGTCCGCGCTGAAACGGAGCGCCTGCTGGAGCGGTTGCCGCAGATCAGCGGCGCCAGCTCGCAGCCGCAGCTGTCCCGCGAGTCGCTGTCGGCCATCACCACGGCTCAGCACCTGGCCACCGAGCTGGACGACGAATACGTCTCCACCGAGCACCTGATGGTCGGGCTGGCCACCGGCGACTCCGACGTCGCCAAACTGCTGACCGGTCACGGCGCCTCACCGCAGGCCCTGCGGGAGGCGTTCGTCAAGGTGCGCGGCAGCGCCCGGGTCACCAGCGCCGACCCCGAGTCCACCTATCAGGCGTTGGAAAAGTACTCCACCGACCTGACGGCTCGCGCCCGCGACGGCAAGCTCGACCCGGTGATCGGGCGGGACAACGAGATCCGCCGAGTGGTACAGGTGCTGTCCCGTCGTACCAAGAACAACCCGGTACTCATCGGCGAGCCCGGCGTCGGCAAGACCGCGATCGTGGAGGGCCTGGCGCAGCGGATCGTGGCCGGCGACGTGCCGGAGAGCCTGCGCGACAAGACCGTCATCGCCCTGGACCTCGGGTCCATGGTGGCCGGCGCCAAGTACCGCGGCGAGTTCGAGGAACGGCTCAAGGCCGTCCTAGACGACATCAAGAACTCGGCCGGACAGATCATCACGTTCATCGACGAGTTGCACACCATCGTGGGCGCCGGCGCAACCGGCGAGTCGGCGATGGACGCGGGCAACATGATCAAGCCGATGCTGGCCCGCGGCGAATTGCGTCTGGTCGGTGCCACCACGCTGGACGAGTACCGCAAGTACATCGAGAAGGACGCCGCGCTGGAACGGCGCTTCCAGCAGGTGTTCGTCGGGGAGCCGTCGGTGGAGGACACCGTCGGCATCCTGCGCGGGCTGAAGGACCGCTACGAGGTGCACCACGGTGTACGCATCACCGACTCCGCGCTGGTGGCCGCGGCCACACTGTCCGATCGTTACATCACCGCACGGTTCCTGCCGGACAAGGCCATCGACCTGGTCGACGAGGCGGCCAGCCGGTTGCGAATGGAGATCGACTCGCGGCCCGTCGAGATCGACGAGGTCGAGCGCCTGGTCCGCCGGCTGGAGATCGAAGAGGTGGCGCTGGCCAAGGAAGAGGACGCGGCGTCCAAGGAGCGGCTGGAGAAGCTGCGCGCCGAGCTGGCCGACAAGAAGGAACAGCTCGCCGAACTCACCGCCAAGTGGCAGAACGAGAAGAACGCGATCGACATCGTCCGCGAACTCAAGGAACAGCTGGAGACCTTGCGCGGAGAGTCCGAGCGCGCCGAACGTGACGGTGACCTGGCCAAGGCCGCCGAGCTGCGCTACGGCCGCATCCCCGAGGTCGAGAAGAAACTGGACGCAGCCCTGCCGCAGGCAGAGGCCCGCGAGAACGTGATGCTCAAGGAGGAGGTCGGACCCGACGACATCGCCGACGTGGTGTCGGCGTGGACCGGCATCCCGGCCGGACGGCTGCTGGAAGGCGAGACCGCCAAGCTGCTGCGGATGGAGGATGAGCTCGGCAAGCGTGTGGTCGGTCAGAAGAAGGCCGTGCAGGCCGTTTCCGACGCGGTGCGACGGTCCCGGGCCGGAGTGTCCGACCCGAACCGGCCCACCGGGGCGTTCCTGTTCCTCGGCCCGACCGGCGTCGGCAAGACCGAGCTGGCCAAGGCGCTGGCCGACTTCCTGTTCGACGACGAGCGCGCCATGGTCCGCATCGACATGAGCGAATACGGCGAAAAGCACTCGGTGGCCCGGCTGGTCGGTGCGCCTCCCGGCTACATCGGCTACGACCAGGGCGGTCAGCTGACCGAAGCGGTCCGACGGCGGCCCTACACCGTCGTGTTGTTCGACGAGGTCGAGAAGGCCCACCCGGACGTGTTCGACGTGCTGCTGCAGGTCCTCGACGAGGGGCGGCTGACCGACGGTCAGGGCCGTACTGTCGACTTCCGCAACACGATCCTCATCCTGACCTCCAACCTGGGGTCGGGCGGTAACGAGGAACAGGTGATGGCGGCGGTGCGTGCCACGTTCAAGCCGGAGTTCATCAACCGGCTCGACGACGTGCTGGTCTTCGAAGGCCTCAACCCCGAGGAACTGGTGCAGATCGTCGACATCCAGCTCGCGCAGCTGGACAAGCGGCTCGCCCAGCGGCGGCTGCAGCTCGAGGTGTCGCTGCCGGCCAAGCGCTGGCTGGCGCAGCGCGGGTTCGACCCGGTGTACGGGGCGCGTCCGCTGCGGCGGCTGGTCCAGCAGGCGATCGGCGACCAGCTGGCCAAGATGCTGCTTGCGGGCGACGTCCACGACGGGGACATCGTGCCGGTCAACGTCAGCGCGGACGGCGACTCGCTGGTCCTGGGCTAAACGCTCGGTGGCTAGACGCTCCGGGGCACGAGCGTGGGGCATATGAATGCATTCCAATGGCATTTCGTCCATATGCCCCACGCTCGGCGGCAGGTCGCGGACCTCGTTGTTCGCGCCTGGCAAACCTTAATTTGGTTGTGACCTGGTCGGATTCTCGGTTCCGGACCAACAGCAGATACCCTGTGTGGGATGGTTCCGCTTTGGTTCACGCTGTCCGCACTGTGCTTTGTCGGTGCGGCGGTGTTGCTGTACATCGACATCGATCGGCGCCGCGGCCGAAGCAGACGCCGCAAATCCTGGGCGCGCTCGCACGGGTTCGACTACGAGAGCGAGTCGACCGAGATCCTGCAGCGGTGGAAGCGCGGCGTCATGTCGACGGTCGGCGATGTGGTCGCCCAGAACGTGGTGTTGGGCCAGATCCGCGGCGAGGCGGTGTACATCTTCGACCTCGAGGAAGTCGCGACGGTGATCGCACTGCACCGCAAGGTGGGCACCAACGTCGTGGTGGACCTGCGGCTCAAAGGACTCAAAGAGCCACGGGAGAGCGACATTTGGCTGCTCGGGGCGATCGGACCGCGGATGGTGTACTCCACCAACCTGGATGCCGCCCGCCGGGCCTGTGACCGGCGCATGGTCACCTTCGCGCACACCGCACCCGACTGCGCCGAGATCATGTGGAACGAGCAGAACTGGACGTTGATCAGCATGCCGATCAGCAGCACCCGCGTCCAATGGGACGAGGGTCTGCGCACTGTGCGTCAGTTCAACGACTTGTTGCGGGTGCTGCCGCCGCTGCCCCAGGACACCCCACAGGAAGCAGCGCCGGCGCCCCGCGTTGCTGCCCCGAGCCGGCCGCTGGCGCCGGCGGCACGGGCAGAGTTGCCGCCTCGGCGGTCCGGGACCGACGTGGCCGGGTTGCTGTCCGAGTCGAGTCGCCAGGCCGAGCCGATCCACCGCGATGAGGGTCGTTCGCAGGGTTCTCGTCGCCAGCCGCCAACCGGGCGCAACGGCCAGCAGGCCACCAACTATCAGCACTGATCGCGCTCCGGGCGGACGCGAGCCGGCTCAGTACACTATCGCTCATGCCTCGCCCTGTCGCCCTGATCACCGGGCCTACCTCCGGGATCGGCGCCGGCTACGCGCGACGCTACGCCCGCGACGGATATGACCTGGTGCTGGTCGCCCGCGACGTCGACCGGATGACGCGGTTGGCCGAAGAGCTACGGGCGGATGCCGGGCACATCGAGATCCTGGCAGCAGACCTGGCCGAGGCCGCAGACCGTGACAAAGTCGCCGCCCGGCTGTCCGCAGGCGTTCGGGTCTTGGTGAACAACGCCGGTTTCGGCACATCCGGCGAATTCTGGACCGCCGAGCCCGCCCTGCTGCAAAAGCAGCTCGACGTCAACGTCACCGCCGTGATGCAGCTGACCCGTGCCGCATTGCCGGCCATGCTCGACGCCGGAACCGGCACCGTCATCAACATCGCCAGCGTGGCCGGCCTGGTGCCCGGCCGTGGGTCGACGTATTCGGCGTCCAAAGCCTGGGTGATCTCGTTCTCCGAGGGCCTGGCCGGGGGATTGCAGGGCACCGGCGTGAGCGTGCATGCGGTATGTCCTGGTTTCGTGCACACCGAATTCCACACCCGGGCCGGGATCGACCAGCCCAAGGTCCCGTCGTTCATGTGGCTCGAAGTCGAGGACGTGGTCAGCGAAAGCCTGGCCGAGATCGCCCGCGGCAAGGTGATCATCGTCCCGAGCATGCAGTACAAGGCGATCGTCACCGCAGGGCGCCTCATGCCGCGAAACCTGTTGCGGTTCACCGGCAGACGAGTCGGCGGTGGCCGTGGCCGAACCTAGCCGCGGTGACGATGCGGGCCGGGCAGCGGCCCGAGGAGAAGCCGGGCAAATCGAATCTCAGCGGGAGGAGCTGGCCGAGCTGGTGCGCCGACTCTCGCTGGTACATGGTCGCGTCACGCTGTCGTCGGGCAAGGAGGCCGACTACTACGTCGACCTGCGCCGCGCCACTCTGCATCATCGGGCTTCCGCGCTGATCGGCCGCCTGATGCGCGAACTCACCCAGGACTGGGACTACGCCGTCGTCGGTGGCCTGACCCTGGGCGCCGATCCGGTGGCGACGGCGATCATGCACGCCCCCGGCCGCCCGATCGATGCGTTCGTCGTCCGGAAGTCGGTGAAAACCCATGGCCTGCAACGTCTTATCGAGGGCTCCGAGGTGTCCGGCCGGCGTGCGCTGGTGGTGGAGGACACCAGCACCACGGGTGGTTCGGCGCTGACGGCGGTCCGTGCCGTCCGAGACGCGGGCGGGGAGGTCGTCGGCGTGGCCACCGTGGTGGACCGCGACACCGGCGCAGCGCAGGCCATCGAAGCCGAGGGCCTGCCGTACCGCAGCGTGCTGAACCTGGCCGATCTGGGGCTGGGCTAGGGCACTATCGGGATCACTGTGCGGACGTTGATTGTTCTGGCCTGCCTGGCGGCCTGTCTGGTCGGCTGCTCGAGTTCTAACCACGCCACCAGGCCCTACGGTGCCCAGGCCGCGCGACTCGGTGAATCGCTGGGTTTGCTGGGCTGGAACATGTCCGTGTCGAATCTGCGCTGGGACGACGACTACGTGCTGATCGACGTCGACGCCTCGCCGACGGACCCCAAGGCGCCGCACGCCAAACCCGAGGACATTCGGTTCGGGCTCTACGGCGCGCTGGCACACCCAATGGAGTCCGACGCGATGGCCAGCTGCGGCGAGGCGATGGGCACGGTGCACGACATCACCACACCGCTGTCGGCACCTCCCGGCCGGCTTACCGGCACGGTGTGCCTGGGTCCGCTGAAGGACCGAAGCCAGGTTCGCGGCGTGTACGGCTACTCGCCGCAGGACCGGATCCCGAAAACTTCGGCTGCCTATCCGGCGGCGTTCCCCGTGGGGTTGCTGCCGACCAACGAGAACGACACCGGCTTGGTGGTCAAAAGCACCAGCGTGTCGGCCTGGCGCGCGGACGGTACCCCGGTGACGAAGGCGCAACTGGGCGATCCAGGCGCGTTCGCCGGCAATGGCTACATGCTGCTCGGGCTGGAGGCCGACGGCGTCGCCGACCGATACCGCGACGAGTCCGCGACGCGGGGCGGCCCGCTGATGCTGCTGGCTTCGCCGACGTTGCCCGGTCGGGGCGTGAGCCCGGCCTGCGCGGTGTACGGGTCGGCGGTGCTGATCCTGCCCGACGCATCGTTGAACTCGGTGCACGTCAACGCGTCGCTGTGCACCCAGGGCGAAATCAACCAGGCGTTGCTCTACGCGACGGTGGCGATAGTCGGCACCCACGCCGGCGTCTGGACTCTGCGGTGAGCGAGCCCGGCCCCACCGAATGGGGGACACCGCCCGGCGGTGTCGGGCCGTGGCCGGGAGACCTTCCCGAAGATCCGCGATACGACCCAAACTTGTTGCGGGACGGCGATACTCGCAATGTCGTCGATGCCTACCGGTACTGGACGCGCGAGGCGATCGTCGCCGACATCGACGGGCGTCGTCATGCGCTGCATGTGGCGATCGAGAACTTCGGTCACGACGCCAACATCGGATCGGTGGTGCGCACCGCCAACGCGTTCGCCGTGCACACCGTGCACATCGTCGGCCGCCGCCGCTGGAATCGTCGCGGCGCTATGGTGACCGACCGCTACCAGCGCCTGCGCCACCACGAAACCACGGCCGAGCTGCTGGACTTCGCGTCCGGCGCCGGTTTGACCGTCGTCGCGGTGGACAACGTCCCGGGGGCGGCGCGCCTGGAGCAGACTGCGCTGCCGCGGGATTGCCTGCTGGTATTCGGTCAGGAAGGTCCCGGCATCACCGACGACATTCGCTCGGGTGCGGCGTTAACGGTGTCGATCGCTCAGTTCGGCTCGACTCGCAGCATCAATGCCGGTGTGGCGGCCGGGATTGCGATGCATGCCTGGATCAGGCAGCACGCGGACATGTCGCGCGCCTGGTGAATGTGCCTTGCGTGTGCGCCTACGGCTTCGCGAGTGAAGCTACGGCTTTGCGTGTGAAGGTACGGCTTTGCGTGTGAAGCGACGGCTTTGCGAGTGAAGCGACGGTGCAAATCCCGCGATTTTCCCCGCCCACGATTCACAGCCAACGCCCACGATTCACAGCCAACGCAAGAACGACCCGACGGCGTCAGCTAGGTCGCGCGGGCCGCATCTTGAACGAGACCTCCAGCTTGATGCGGAAGGTGATCTTGCCGGCGCTGTCCACCGACATGTCCTGCTCGATGACTCGGGCCACGCGGATGTCGTCGACACTTTCCCGCGCCCGCTGCACCGCCTCCGCAGCGGCCTGCTCCCAGGACGTCGGACTGGTCCCGATGATGTCGATCACCTTGTACACGCTCATGGGCAGAAAGCGTAGCCGCCGGTTGCTCCGGCCACATCGAGTCCACTTTCTTCAGGGCTAAGGCAGGATTTAGGGCATGGAGCAGGTTTGGGCGAACCGGGCGGCAAGTGCGGAAGCCGCCGTCACGCAACGACACCTGAAACGGCTGTGGGCGCTGCCGGGCACCCAGCTCGGGGTGGTGGCCTGGCCGTCGGACCGGAAAGACCGGCTGTTCGGCACCTGGCACTACTGGTGGCAGGCGCATCTGCTGGATTGTCTGATCGACGCGCAGCTGCGGGACCCGCAGCCGCAGCGACGGGTCAGGATCAATCGGCAGGTTCGATCCCACCGGCTGCGCAACAACTTCTCCTGGACGAACAACTACTACGACGACATGGCCTGGCTGGCCTTGGCGCTCGAACGTGCCGCCCGAGTGGCCGGTGTCGAGCGGCGGCGCGCGCTACCCAAGCTCGCGGACCAGTTCATCAAGGCATGGGTGCCCGAGGACGGCGGCGGGATCCCGTGGCGTAAGCAAGACCAGTTTTTCAATGCTCCGGCCAATGGTCCGGCGGGCATCTTCCTCACGCGCTACGGCGACCGCCTGCAGCGCGCCGCCCAGATGGCCGACTGGATCGACCGCACGCTGATCGATCCGGAGACGCATCTGGTGTTCGACGGCATCAAGGGCGGTTCGCTGGTCCGCGCGCAGTACACCTACTGCCAGGGCGTGGTGCTCGGGTTGGAAACCGAGCTTGCCGCACGGACCGGCGATCAGCGGCATGCGGAACGCGTGCACCGGTTGGTCAAGGCCGTTAACGAGCACATGGCGCCGTCGGGCGTGCTGCAGGGCGCCGGCGGCGGCGACGGCGGCTTGTTCGCGGGCGTCACCGCCCGATACCTCGCGCTGGTCGCCACCGCACTACCCGGCGACTCCGACGACGATGTTTCGGCCCGGCGCAGTGCCGGCGCGCTGGTGCTCTCGTCGGCGAAGTCCGCGTGGGACTACCGGCAAACGATCGACGGGTTGCCCGTCTTCGGCGCGTTCTGGGATCGCGACGCGGAGCTGCCCAGCGCGGCCGGTCAGCGCGCGCAGTTCGTCGCAGGTGCCGTCAATGCGTCCGAGGTCCCGGAACGGGACCTGTCGGTGCAGCTTTCCGGGTGGATGTTGATGGAGGCCGCCCACAGCGTCGCGGTGCTCGACCACGAAGCGGACGGATCCGATGATGCCGGCGAGCCACTACTCGGTTAAGGCAGCCGGATCCGGGTCACCAGTCGACTCTGGCTTGGGTGCGCGGTGCCGGGACCGGTAGATCCGAACCGCCGAAATGAACGCAGGTAGCAGCGACACGAACAGGATGGCCAGGATGATCTTTTCCAGGTTGTGGTGGACGAACGGCACGTTGCCCAGGAAGTAGCCCGCCAGCGTCGCACCCCCACCCCAGGCGATACCGCCGACGATGTCGAACCCCAGAAACACCGGATAGCGCATGTAGGACACGCCCGCGACCACCGGCGTAAACGTCCGGATGAACGGTGCGAACCGGGCCAGGATGATCGCCCACGGGCCGTACTTCTCGAAGAAGGCGTGCGACTCGGTCACGTAGTGCTTCTTGAAGAACCGGGAATCTTCCTTCTTGAACAGCGCCGGGCCGATCCGGCGCCCGATGAAATATCCGGTCTGATCGCCCAGCACCGCGGCCACCGCCACGCAGGGTGCCAGGACCCAGATACTCGCCGGCGGGTCCGGGTGCGCGGCCAGCAGCCCGCCGGTGAACAACAGTGACTCGCCCGGCAGAAATGGAAACAGCAGGCCGGTCTCGATGAAGACGATGATGAGGATCCCGGGCAGCACCGCCGAGCCGAAGACACCATGGGCGCCCAACCAGTACATCGGGTCGAGGATGTTGCCCAAGGCCACCACGGCGGTGCTCATGACCTCACAACATACCGTCCTGAGGGTGGCGACCCGCTTCGCCCGGCTGCGCCGCGCTCGCGATCGCCACGGTCCTGAGGGTGGCGACCCGCATCGCGCGGCTGCGCCGCGCTCGCGATCGCCACGGTCCTGAGGGTGGCGACCCGCTTCGCCCGGCTGCGCCGCGCGGCTGCGCCGCGCTCGCGATCGCCACGGGGTCCCACCGGGCTCGACACAACTCTGACTGTTGCGATACTGATGGGACCCAGCATTCAGGAGGAAGATCCATGCCCATCGCAACGCCCGAGGTCTACGCCGAGATGCTGAAACGTGCCAAGGAGAATGCGTACGCCTTCCCGGCCATCAACTGCACCTCGTCGGAGACCATCAACGCAGCAATCAAAGGCTTCGCCGACGCCGGCAGCGACGGCATCGTCCAGTTCTCCACCGGGGGCGCGGAATTCGGCTCCGGGGTGGGTGTCAAGGACATGGTGACCGGCGCGCTGGCGCTGGCCGAGTTCGCCCACATCATCGCGGCCAAATACCCGGTCAACGTCGCGCTGCACACCGACCACTGCCCCAAGGACAAGCTCGACAGCTACGTCCGCCCGCTGCTGGCGATCTCATCCGAGCGCGTTTCAGCTGGCAAGAATCCGCTGTTCCAGTCGCACATGTGGGACGGGTCCGCGGTGCCGATCGACGAGAACCTCGAGATCGCGCAGGAGTTGCTCAAAGAAGCCGCGGCCGCCAAGATCATCCTCGAAATCGAGATCGGCGTGGTAGGCGGCGAAGAAGACGGCGTCGCCCACGAGATAAACGACAAGCTCTACACCACGCCGGACGACTTCGAGAAAACCATCGACGCCCTCGGCCACGGCGAGCACGGCAAGTACCTGCTGGCCGCGACATTCGGCAACGTCCACGGCGTCTACAAGCCCGGCAATGTGAAGCTGCGCCCCGACATCCTGGCCCAGGGGCAGAAGGTGGCGGCGGCCAAACTCGGACTGTCCGATGATGCCAAGCCCTTCGATTTCGTCTTCCATGGCGGTTCTGGCTCGGAGAAGTCGGAGATCGAGGAGGCCCTGCGTTACGGCGTGGTCAAGATGAACGTCGACACCGATACGCAGTACGCGTTCACCCGTCCGATCGTCGGTCACATGTTCACCAATTACGACGGTGTACTCAAAGTCGACGGAGAAGTGGGCGCCAAGAAGGTGTATGACCCACGCAGCTACCTGAAGAAGGCGGAAGCCGGGATGGCCGAGCGGGTGGTGGAGGCCTGCAACGACCTGCACTGCGCCGGAAAGGCGTTGTCGGGCTAACTCCCGCGCCGAACGTGCGCTCAGGGCGGAAAATCGCGAAAAACCCGCCCTCAGAACACGTTCGGCGAAGCGTGGCGGACAGGCCGCCTGAGGCGAAGCGTGGCAGAGAGCCCGCCCAACCCTAGCCGCTGGGGGACTGGCAGACCTTCCACTGATCGTCGCGGAACTGCAGGTCGATGCTGCGCGTCGAGCGGACCTGCGGGTCGTAGGCCATGAAGGTAGTTACGTTGGCCTCGGCGTGCTGGCCGTTGACGGCGACCTGGTCGATGGTGTCGATCACCGGAATCTGTTTGGCCGCCGCCACCCGGTGATAGGTCTCCTGCCATGCGCGCTCGTCGTAGTCCACGTAGCTGTCCCGGGTGGTGCCACAGGTGATGCTGCGCAGCGTTGCCAGGTCGCCGGCCTGCAGCGCAGTTTCGAGCTGCCGGATCGTTTGTCGCACCCGGTCTTCCTGCGAGGCTTTCGGGTGATGCATACGGGTCAGCAATACAGTGAGCAGGACCGCGATCGCCGTCAGCGCCAAGACGATGACGATGATCGCCAGCACCCAACCCAGCTTCTGGTTCCTGGATGCCGGCGCCTTTGCCCCGTCGCGGGCCGGAATCGACTGCGGTACAGCAGTTTTGGGGGGCAACCCCTGGACTGGTGGTGCCGGCTGCCCCGGGGGCTGGGAGCCTGACGGGGACTTAGGGATGACCTCGGTCTCGGCGTCCGGGCCGGTCACGATGATCGCCGTCTCGTTGGCATCGAAGCCAGGGGCGGTGAAGCGGCGTTCGCGCAGGAGTTCCGGACTGGTCTCCGAATCCTGGTCGGGTTCGCCCTTGTTTATGACGACGGTTTCGGCGTCGCTGGGCATCGAAGGGTCTTCGCCAGGTCCTGCTCCACGGCCAGCGCCGCGCTCACCGGCGGGGTCGCCAGGGTTCGGCGGGCCACCGCGATCGGGCTGGGGTTTGTCAGCCATGGGCGATAGCTTAGCGACCGCATCGCCGGTTCGGGGCATGCGAGCTAGGGCGTCGGCAAACCCAGCGGCAAAATAGAACGCATGACGCCGATGGGTGATCTTTTAGGACCTGATCCGATCCTGCTACCTGGTGACACCGAGGCTGAGGCGGAACTGCTCGCCAACGAAAACCCGGGCATCGTTGCCGCCGCACATCCGTCGGCGTCGGTGGCCTGGGCTGCACTCGCCGAGGAGGCTCTGGCCGACGACAAGGCCATCACGGCCTATGCCTACGCCCGCACCGGCTACCACCGCGGCCTGGACCAGCTGCGCCGCAACGGCTGGAAGGGTTTCGGTCCGGTGCCCTACTCGCACGAGCCCAACCGCGGCTTCCTGCGATGTGTGGCCGCGCTGGCGCGCGCCGCCGACGCCATCGGCGAGACCGACGAGTACGCACGATGCGTGGATCTGCTCGACGACTGCGACCCGGCGGCCCGCTCCGCGCTGGGACTCTAAAAGCTTTCTGCGCAACCGCCGCCGTCCGGGCGCTCGATCTGGACCGTGGCGTGGTCTAGCCCGCGAGCCGACAGCACCGCACGCGCGTCCTGCAGTATCCGCCCGGAATTCCCGTTGCTGGTCAGGTGCACGGTGCACATGTCCATCCCCGGTGACAGCGTCCACACGTGCAGGTCGTGCACCTCGCTGACGCCGTCGACAGTGCCCAGCGCCGCCCGTAGCTCCTCGACGTCGATGTGGGTGGGCGACGCCTCGGACAGGATCCGCAGTGCTTCGCGGGCCAGAGAGACCGCCCGCGGCAGCACCCACAGCGCGACCAGCACCGCTACCACCACGTCGGCGTAGGGCCAGTGCGTCGTGATGGTGACGACGCCGGCGATCAGCACGCCGATGCTGCCCACGGTGTCGGCCACGACTTCCATGTAGGCGCCCTTGACGGCCAGGCTGTCGGTTGCGTGGGAACGCAGCAGCAGCGCGACAGCGAAGTTGGCCGCCAGGCCGGCCAGCGCCACCACGACCATCGGCACGCCCGGGATTGACGGCGCTGCACTGAGCCGCCGGACGGCCTCGTAGAGGATGAAGGTCGCGACCCCGATCAGCAGCGCGGCGTTGGCGACCGCGGTGAACACCTCGGCGCGATGCCAGCCATATGTTCGGGCGGGCGATGTGCTGCCCCTACGGGCCAGCACCACGGCGGCCAGGCCCATGAACACCGCCACCACGTCGGTCAGCATGTGCCCGGCGTCGGCCAGCAGCGCGATCGAGTTGATCAGCACCGCGGTGATCAGCTCCACGACGAAGAACGCCGCCAGGATCGCGGCGGCCATGATCATGCGCGGAATCATCCGAGACGCGCTGGCCTCGGATTGCGGCGGCGACCCGCTTCGCCCGGCTGCGCCGCGCTTGCGATCGCCGCGGGATTGCGGCGGCGACCCGCTTCGCCCGGCTGCGCCGCGCTTGCGATCGCCGCGGGATTGCGGCGAATGACTGTGGCCGGCGCCCATGGCGAGAAATATATGCGTGTTAGCGCATATATTGCAAGGCTCAGATCCAGCGGCTCCAGAACCGGGTAAGCGCATCCCCGCTGCCCGCCAGAATGTGCGGCACGCCGGAGAAGTCGAAGAGCCACCCCACAACCTCGAACAACCACCGGTTCAGACCCGGCGCGAAGAGAAGGAGCAGCAGAATGAACACGCCGAACTGCTTGGCGGGTGCCAGGGTGCGCTGCATATCGGGACTCAGGTGCGGCTCCAGCGCGTCGTAGCCATCCAGGCCCGGGATGGGCAGCAGGTTCAGCACCACGGCCATGATCTGCAGAAACCCCAGAAACGCCAGCCCCGCCCACAGCACCCAGTGGTCGATATCGAAGAACAGTCGGGTGGCCGTCAGCAGCAGTACCGCCAGCACCAGGTTGGCCGCCGGCCCCGCCAAGCTGACCAGGGTGCGACGGGCGGGCGTCATAGAAGCGGTCTGCAGATATACCGCGGCGCCCGGCAGGCCGATCCCGCCCAGTGCGATGAACACCATCGGCAGCACCAGCGACAGCCCGACATGGCTGTAGCGCCGCGGATCCAGCGTCAGGTAGCCGCGGACCGCGGCGTCGTGGTCGCCGAATCGCCAGGCCGTGTAGGCGTGCCCGAATTCGTGCAGGCACAGCGACACCAACCAGCCGGCGATAACCAATATGAACACCCCGGCGTAGGACAGCGGCCGCACGCTCGCGCCGGCCAGCCAGGCCAGCACGCCCCCGACGGCGGTCAAACCGACCAGGGCCAGAAAGATCGGGCTAGGCCGCACCGATCCGTGCACCCTGGGGAAGCTCACCGATCGAAACTACCGGACCAGCGTGACTCCGGTCCTAACTCCGCGCCGCCGTTCTGGGCGTAATGCCCAGGAGGCAACCGTAAGCCCCACGAGTATCAGGGGACCCACCAGCGTTTTGCTGTCATCGCCGACCCAGATGTGGGAAGCCGTCGCTCCCGTGTAGATAAACATCAGCCCCGCGTATGCCCACTCCTTGATCAGGGGGAGGCGCGGCGCCAAAAGGACCAGCCCGGCCGACACGTAGCAGACACCGAGGATGGTCATGAAGTAGGGCGGATATCCCAGATGTGTCACGACACCCTTGAACGGCTGCAACTGCAAGGCGCCCATCACGCCGCCCACAAAACACTCGGCGGCGAGCAGGCCAGTTGCCGCCCAATAGGCGACCACACGGACTCGTGAAGATGGCATAAAACCTCGACACTGTGCCGACCCGAAATGTGACTACCGGACCAACAGCCAGCCCTCCACGTGGCGATAGAACGTCGACCGGCGAGCCGTGCGGGCAGCCGGGACCCCGTCACGGACCACGATGACGCCGGTAGTGCCCAGCTGCGCCGCGCGTCCGCTCACCCAGCGGCGCCATGGCCGATAAAGCGCGGCGCGCAGGCCCGGCACCGCCAGCGTCGGCTCGATCCACACCTCGGTGACGTCGCCGTCGAACAGCACCTTGTCGTCCACCACCGCCTCGCCATGCACCGACCGCGCGTCCTGCGGCGGTAGCCAGCGGGCCCGGCCCACGATCACCGAACCGGTCTCGTCGCGGATCAGCGGCACCCGCCGGGCAGAGCCGCGCCGAGCCCGCCGTGCCGCGCGGCGGCCGGCCGGCAGCCGGTAGGTGCGGGTTGCCCTGGTGCGCCGGCGCGGCACGTAAGCCACTTCGACGTCCAGCCGGTCGGCGCGCAGTAGTCGGGTGAGGACGCCGGCCAGCTCGGCGTCGTTGCCGACCACGACCAATCGTCGGGATGGCGGCAGGTCGATGTCGAAGGAGTCGAGCCGATGCGTGGGCAGGCCGGCGAGCGGACGGGGTGCCGATCGATCACCGAACAGCAGGACCGCCATGCTTGGGGTGTTATCGGCCGTGTTCACCCCAAAATTCATGGCTCCTCGCAAAGTGCTGGGTAGGGTAGGTCACCGGCTGGACCACAATAAGCAGGCGTAAACAGGCCTAAGCACGCGGGATTAGGTGGGAGCGAGTCATGCCGGCAATCGTCCTGATCGGCGCCCAATGGGGTGACGAGGGCAAAGGTAAGGCCACTGACCTGCTCGGTAGCCGTGTTCAGTGGGTGGTGCGTTACCAGGGCGGCAACAACGCCGGGCACACCGTCGTCCTGCCCACCGGCGAGAACTTCGCGTTGCACCTCATCCCGTCGGGGGTGCTGACCCCCGGCGTCACCAACGTCATCGGCAACGGCGTGGTGATCGATCCCGGCGTTCTGCTGGACGAGCTCAAAGGCCTGGAGGACCGCGGTGTCGACACCTCCAAGCTGCTGATTTCCGCCGACGCACACTTGCTGATGCCCTACCACGTCGCCATCGACAAGGTTACCGAGCGCTACATGGGCAGCAAGAAGATCGGCACCACCGGCCGCGGCATCGGGCCGTGCTACCAGGACAAGATCGCCCGCATGGGGATCCGGGTGGCCGACGTACGGAACCCCGACCAGCTGGCTCACAAGGTGGAGGCCGCGCTCGAATTCAAGAACCAGGTGCTGGTCAAGATCTACAACCGCAAAGCGCTGGACCCTAACCAGGTGGTCGAGACGTTGCTGCAGCAGGCCGAAGGCTTCCAGCATCGAATCGCCGACACGCGGCTGCTGCTGAACAATGCCCTGGAAGCGGGCGAGACGGTGTTGCTGGAAGGTTCACAGGGCACGCTGCTCGACGTCGACCACGGCACTTATCCGTACGTGACGTCGTCGAACCCGACGGCGGGCGGTGCGGCTGTGGGCTCGGGCATCGGGCCGACGCGGATCGGTACCGTGCTGGGGATTCTCAAGGCCTACACCACCCGGGTGGGCTCGGGCCCGTTCCCCACCGAGCTGTTCGACGAGAACGGCGAATACCTGTCCAAGACCGGCGGGGAGTTCGGTGTGACCACCGGGCGGCGGCGCCGCTGCGGCTGGTTCGACGCCGTCATCGCGCGCTACGCCACCCGCGTCAACGGCATCACCGACTACTTCCTGACCAAGCTGGACGTGCTGTCCAGCCTCGACACCGTGCCGGTCTGCGTCGGGTACCGGATCGGCGGGTCGCTCACTCACGACATGCCGATGACGCAGAGCGATCTCTGTCGCGCCGAACCGGTCTACGAGGAGTTGCCCGGTTGGTGGGAAGACATTTCCGCGGCGCGTGACTTCGACGACCTGCCCGCCAAGGCGCGGGACTACGTGCTGCGGCTGGAAGAGCTTGCCGGAGCACCGGTTTCGTGTATCGGCGTCGGTCCGGGGCGGGACCAGACCATTGTGCGCCGTGACGTGCTGCAGGCCCGCCCGTGACGGATGCGGTGCAGGATCCTGAAGAACTCGACCCCGAATATCACCATCACGGCGGCTTTCCCGAATACGAGGCGGCCACCCCCGGCCCGGGCTTCGGGCGCTTCGTGACCGCGATGCGCCGGTTGCAGGACTTGGCCGTATCCGCTGACGCTGGCGACTTGTGGGACGAAGCGGCCGATCGCGCCGACGCGTTGGTCGACTTGTTGGGACCGTTCGAGGCCGCCGAAGGCAAGGCGCCGGCGGGGCGAACGCCGGATCTGCCGGGTATGGGCAGCCTGCTGCTGCCGCCCTGGACGTTGACGCGGTACGCCCCTGACGGCGTCGCGATGACGGGATATTTCAGCCGGTTTCACGTCGGCGGCAACATGGCGGTGCACGGCGGTGTGCTGCCGCTGCTGTTCGACCACATGTTCGGGATGATCTCGCACGCGGCAGGACGGCCGATCAGCCGGACCGCGTTTCTGCATGTGGACTACCGCAAGGTCACCCCGATCGACGTGCCGCTGGCAATCCGTGGACGGGTCACCGGCACCGAGGGCCGCAAGGCCTTCGTGTCCGCGGAGTTGGTCGACGCCGAAGAGACCCTGCTGGCCGAAGGCAATGGCCTGATGGTGCGATTGCTGCCCGGCCAGCCGTAGGTCCGCGTTACCCGTCCTCGCGAGCGTGCGCAGATGTACACCCGTTTACGGCGCGTCGTGTACAAACACGCACTCTCGGCGGGAGGGAACCGAATAACGGCCCAGGTGATACCGCCCGAATCGCCCTTATCCTGGAATGCGTGACCGAGGCCTCGATCGAAGGACAGCACGAGTCGGCGACGCCGGAGCCTGCTGACGAACCAGCCGATACCGGCACCCACGTCAGGCCTGTGGTCATGTTGCTGGGTTCCGACGAGTTCACGCCGGAGCTCGCGATCGCGTTGCGCCGGCTCGGCGCGGAGGTGATCGAGCAGCCGACCGGCGCGGACGATTTGTCAGCGCTGGTCAGCCGGCTGAAGCCGGATTTTCTGGTCAGCGTCGCCGGCGCGGTCTCCCCTTCCGAGCTCGAGGGCCTCGAGGGCCGCACGGAACTGGTGCCCAGCGCCCGCAGTATCGGGCTCACCTCCGACCGGGAGGGACTGCGCCGGCTGGCCGCCGACCAGCTTGGCTTGCCCACTGCGCCATTCTGGTTCGCCGGATCGATCGACGAACTCGAGGCGGTGGCGGCACACGCTGGATACCCGTTGCTGGTGAAGCCGGTGGCGGGCCCACTCGGGCCGGGCCAGTCGCTGGTACGCGGGCCCGAAGACATCGCCGCCGCCTGGCAGCATGCGGTCGGCCATGACAAAGCGCACCATCGCGTGCTGGCCGAAGCGGTGGTCGAGGTCGAGGTGCTTGTCACCCTGCTCGCCGTGCGCAGCGAGGGCCCGAAGGGGCCGGCAATCGAGTTCTGTTCACCCATCGGCCATGTCGACCTCCACGCCGAGGTCACCGAGTCCTGGCAGCCGCAGAAGGTGAGCACAGCCGCGATGGACGCCGCCAAGTCCGTCGCAGCCCGCATCGTCAAGGCGCTTGGCGGGCGGGGCGTCTTCGGCGTCGAGTTGATGATCAACGGCGACGAGGTGTACTTCGCCGACATCACCGCCTATCCGCGGCAGAGCGCCTGGGTGACGCTGTGCAGCCAGCGGCTTTCGGCATTCGATCTGCAGGCGCGCGTGATCCTCGGCCTTCCGGTCGACACCATGATGATCTCGCCGGGCGCCTGCCAGGTGCTGAATGCCGCTACCGGCACCGCGTCGTCGACCGCCCTGGCCGCGGCGCTTGGGGTGCCGGAAAGCGATGTCCGCGTCTTCGGGCAGCGCGACGGGCGGCCGCTGGGAGTGACATTGGCCACAGGAGCGGATCTGGCGACCGCGCGCGAACGTGCCCGGGAGGCGGCGAGTCGGCTGAATATGCGAGACTCACGCGGATGAGTTACGCAGGAGATATCACGCCCGAGCAGGCCTGGAAGCTGCTCAGCGACAACCCCGACGCGGTCCTGGTCGACGTGCGCACCGACGCCGAATGGCGTTTCGTCGGTGTGCCCGACCTGTCGAGCCTGGGTCGCGAGGTGGTTTTCATCGAGTGGAACAGTTCCAACGGGCAGCGCAACGAGAACTTCTTGACCGAACTGAAGGACCGGATCCCTTCGGCGACCAGTGGGGGGGAGCGGCCGGTGGTATTCCTGTGCCGCTCGGGTAACCGTTCCATCGGCGCCGCCGAGCTCGCCACCGAGGCCGGCCTCACGCCGGCCTACAACGTGCTGGACGGCTTCGAGGGGCAGCTCGACGGCGATGGTCACCGCGGCGGAACGGGTTGGCGGGCAACGGGTTTGCCCTGGAAGCAGGGATGAAGCAGCAATGACCGATCGGCCTTCGGTCCGCACGCCGAAGGGGCTGCCCGACGGCGTCAGCCAAGCCACCATCGGGGTGCGTGGCGGGATCCTGCGGTCCGGGTTCGACGAGACCGCCGAGGCGATGTACCTGACGTCCGGCTACGTGTACCCCTCTGCGACCGTCGCGGAGGAGTCGTTCACCGGCGAACCGGACCACTTCGTGTACTCCCGCTACGGCAACCCGACGGTGACGATGTTCGAGGAGCGGCTGCGCCTGATCGAAGGCGCCCACGCGGCTTTCGGCACCGCGAGCGGCATGGCTGCGGTCTTCGTCTCGCTGGGCGCGCTGCTGGGCGCGGGTGATCGGCTGGTGGCCTCCCGCAGCCTCTTCGGCTCGTGCTTCGTGGTGTGCAACGAGATCCTGCCGCGCTGGGGAGTGGAGACGGTCTTTGTCGACGGCGACGACCTTTCGCAGTGGGAGCAGGCACTTTCCGTGCCAACTAAGGCGGTGTTCTTCGAAACCCCGTCGAATCCCATGCAATCGCTGGTGGACATCGCGGCGGTGAGCGATATGGCTCACACCGCGGGAGCAACGGTGGTGTTGGACAACGTCTTTGCCACGCCCTTGCTGCAACAGGGCTTTCCGCTCGGCGCGGACGTGGTGGTGTACTCGGGCACCAAGCACATCGACGGCCAGGGCCGGGTGCTGGGCGGCGCCATCCTGGGCGACAAGGAATACATCGACGGTCCGGTGCAAAAGCTGATGCGCCACACCGGCCCGGCGATGAGCGCGTTCAACGCCTGGGTGTTGCTGAAAGGCCTTGAGACGCTGGCTATTCGGGTGGAACAGAGCAATTCCTCGGCACAGCGGATTGCGGAGTTCCTGGAGACTCACCCCGCGGTGCGCTGGGTGCGATACCCATATCTGGTGTCACACCCTCAGTACGACCTGGCCAAGCGCCAGATGTCCGGCGGCGGAACGGTTATCACCTTCGAACTCGACGTACCTGAAAGCCCAGAAGGTCTTGCGAAGCAACGGGCGTTCGAATTGCTCGACAAGCTGCGGCTGATCGATATCTCGAACAATCTCGGCGATGCGAAATCGCTTGTCACCCATCCGGCGACGACGACTCACCGGGCGATGGGCCCGGAGGGCCGCGCCGCGATCGGGCTCGGTGACGGCGTGGTCCGCATATCGGTTGGCCTGGAAAGCGCCGACGATCTGATCGCCGATATCGATCAGGCGCTCAGCTAGCCCGCGTGTTGTTCGGCCTCTTCGGCCTGTTCGGCGGCGGCCAAAGCCCCCTGCCCCTGCGTCTGCGTCATCCAGTTGATCACTGATCGGGCGTAGATCATCTGGCTGGTGATGGCCATCTGCCCGCGAGTGCGGCCCACGAAGGAGATCCACCAGGAGAACAAGGCGGCGATGCGGTTGCGGTGGCCGACCAGGTAGTACAGGTGCAGTACCAGCCAGGCCAACCAGGCGAAGTAGCCCCCGAACTCCAGCTTGCCGACCTGCGCGACGGCGCTGTTGCGCGAGATCGTCGCCATGCTGCCCTTGTTGAAGTACTTGAACGGCTCGCGGTTGGCCGGGTCGTCCTTGCCTTTGACGGTGTTCTTGATCGTCTTGGTGGCGTAGTGCGCTCCTTGGATCGCTCCCTGCGCCATCCCCGGTACGTCCGGAACGGACATCAGGTCGCCGACGACAAAGACGTGCGGGTGTCCCTTGACGGTGAGGTCCGGTTCGACGATCACTCGTCCGGCGCGGTCGGTCTCGGTTCCGTCGGACTGTTCGGCGATCATCTTGCCCAGCGAGCTGGCCTGGACGCCGGCCGCCCACACTTTGCATGCGCATTCGATGCGGCGTTCGCCACCATCCTTTTCCTTGATGGTGATGCCCTTGTAGTCGACGGCGGTCACCATTGCGTTCAGCTGAATTTCGACATCCATCTTCTCCAGCCGTCGTTGCGCCTTGAGACCCAGTTTCGGCCCCATCGGTGGCAACACCGCGGGCGCCGCGTCGAGCAGAATCACCCGGCAGTCCGTGGGCGTGATGGTCCTGAACGCCCCGGCCAGCGTGCGCTCGGCCAGTTCGACGATCTGGCCGGCGATCTCGACACCAGTCGGACCGGCGCCGACGACGACGAAGGTCAGGCGCCGCTCCCGCTCGGCATGGTCGGTAGTCACTTCGGCGGCCTCGAACGCACCGAGGATGCGGCCGCGCAACTCCAGCGCGTCGTCGATGGTCTTCATGCCGGGCGCGTAGGTGGCGAAGTGGTCGTTGCCGAAATAGGACTGCTGCGCGCCGGCGGCCACGATCAGGCTGTCGTACGGCGTGACCGTCTCCATATCCATCAGCTTGGAGGTGACTGTCTTCGCCGTCAGGTCGATCGCGTTGACCTCGCCCAGCAAGACTCGCACGTTCTTCTGCTTGCGAAGAACCAGCCGGGTGGTCGGGGCGATGTCACCTTCGGACAGGATTCCGGTCGCCACCTGGTACAGCAGCGGCTGGAACAGGTGCGTCGTCGTCTTCGAGATCAGCGTGACGTCGACGTCAGCCCGTTTGAGCGACCTGGCCGCATTCAGTCCGCCGAACCCGCTTCCAATGACGACGACCTGATGGCGCCTGATGGCAGCCGCCGGCTCGCTGGATTGCGTCATACTCGTCCCTCCCGGTCGCTATTGCTTTCTGGGGCTCCCAGTCTCACAGCGCATCCCCACCGTACGACGGCACCTATGGCATCGTCACCATTGACGACGAGCAGACGCAAAAGCTCCTGGGCGCCCGGCGTGTCGCGTGCTTTTGCGTCTGCTCGCCACAGCATGCGAATCACGCTGCGCGGGAATCCATTTCACGAATGCGCTTGAGCGTGAGCCGGGCAAACAGCGTCGACACGGCCGGCAACCAGCGGTCCAGGTACCACGCTGCCTTCCACCAGGCCGGCACCACGATGATCGCGTCTCCACGCAACACCGCGCGAAGGGCACGTTCGGCGAACTTTTCGGGTGCCATCGGCCGCGCCGGTTCCCAGAATTTGAGTAGTTGCTCGTCGCTGAGACCGGTCATGGTCATGCGTCCGTACTTGCCGCCGGTGAGGATCGGCGTCCGGATCGCGCCTGGACACAGCACCGATACCTGTACGCCGTGGCGCTTGGCCTCCAGCCGCAGCGCCTTCGAAAGCGCGACGACGGCATGCTTGGACGCGGTGTAGCTCGCCGAACCGGGCGAGGCGAGCAGGCCGGCCACGGACGCCGTGTTGACGATGTGGCCCGAGCGCTGCCCGATCATGATCGGGTACACGGCCTGGATGCCGTGCACCACCCCGTGCAGGTTGACGTCGAAGACGTCGTTCCAGTCGTCGAGGGTGTACGAGTCGACCTCGCCGCCCACCCCGATGCCGGCATTGTTGAACAGGTAGTCGATCCGGCCGGATTGCCGCACCACCTCGGCGACGGCACGCTCGAACGATGGATAGTCGCGCACGTCGAGTTCGATCGCGCGTGCTTTCGCCCCGCCGCTGTTCAGACGTTGCGCCACCTCCTGCGCCGCGTCGAGTTGGCGATCGGCGATCCAGACCTCGGCGCCGCCCTCAGCCAGCTCGGCGGCCAACGCTGCCCCGATGCCGGACGCGCCGCCCGTGACGAATGCGATCTTCCCGGACACGCTCGCTGCCATTCGGGAAGGATAACGGCCGTCAGCTCACGGCCAAGCGGTTGCGTAATTTCGGTAGTTCGCGTCCGGCACGCTGCAGAAGTCCGAAGCTGTGCCGGCCAGCAAGATGTAATAGGTTTCCGGACGGTGATTTTCGCCGGAGGTGGGATACGTCCAACCGCTGTTGCACATCGGCGTTGCCGCGCCTGCCGTGGGTTTGGGCCAGTTGGAGCTGACGCAATTGGTCAGCGCGTCGACGTCCGAGGTGGCGCTTTTGGCGATGACCAGCACCGCGCCGCCCCACTGTCCGTCGGACCGCCGGTAGGCGCGGGCTCCGAATCCCGCGTTGTCCTTTTGGCAGCCCAGCGCCCGCTGCAACAACTGGAAGGGAGCGGCGAGCCGGGGATCGCCGAGCCCGGCCGCGGCGTTGATGAACGCGGCCGCGTCCGAGCCTTCTACCTCCTGGATGTCGGGATTGTTACGGCTGGTGAGCTGCAGCGACATCCGCCCCTGCGCAGCCTCGTCGCCGCCTCCGACGATCGGACCGCCACCGCTGGAAGTCATCGGCGGAAGGGCCACGTTGGGATCAGCGCCGGCTGTGGACATCCCGATTGCCGAGGCCAGAAATAAGCCCGCCGCGACCCGCGCGCCCAGTCGGTAAGCCATAACTCTCATGTCTACATCCTTGGGGCGCCGTTGGGTCGTTTTTTGCGTGGGTGGCTACCGGCACATCTGCCGAAATCGACGCTGGCGCGCAAAATTACGAAGTGGGCATCGCGCCAATGTCGATCTCGAAGTGACACCGTCGCGCCCGGTCAACGGAATGCGGCCAAATCGGTGAAGGCCTGGCCGAGGACGAGCTGGTGCATCTCGGCTGTGCCCTCGTATGTCAGCACCGACTCGAGGTTGACCATGTGCCGGATGACCGGGTATTCGAGCGATATTCCGTTGCCGCCCAATATCGTTCGAGCCGTCCGGCAGATCTTGATCGCCTCTCGGGTGTTGTTGAGCTTGCCGAAGCTCACCTGATCGGGTCGCAGGCCCACACCGTCTTTGAGCCTGCCCAGGTGCAGTGAGAGCAGCTGACCCTTGTGCAGCTCGACCGCCATGTCGACGAGTTTGGCCTGGGTCAGCTGGAATCCAGCGATCGGACGGCCGAATTGAGTTCGTTGCGTCGCGTAGTCGAGTGCGGATTGCCACGCCGACCGCGCCGCTCCCATCGACCCCCAGATGATTCCGTAGCGCGCCTCCGAGAGGCAGGACAGCGGCCCTTTGAGGCCGAGCGCGTCGGGCAACATCGCCTCGGCGGGCAGTCGCACGTCGTCGAGGACCAGCTCGCTGGTGATCGACGCCCGTAGCGACAGCTTGTGGTGGATGGTGTTGGCGGCAAATCCTGCAGTATCGGTGGGCACGACGAATCCGCGGATCCCGTCGTCGGTATTCGCCCACACGATCGCGACGTCGGCGACCGACCCGTTGGTGATCCACATCTTGCGTCCGTTGAGGATCCAATCCGAGCCGTCTTGTTGCGCACGGGTTTTCATTGCGGCGGGGTCCGACCCGGCGTCGGGTTCGGTCAGCCCGAAGCACCCGATGAGGTCGCCGGCGGCCATGCCGGGCAGCCACTGCTGCTTCTGCTCCTCGGAGCCGAAGTTCCAGATGGCGAACATCGCCAGCGAGCCCTGCACCGACACCATGGACCGGACGCCGGAGTCGGCGGCCTCGAGTTCCACACAGGCCAGGCCGTAGTGCACGGCTGAAGAGCCGCCGCAGCCGTAGCCTTCCAAGTGCATGCCGAGCAGGCCGAGATCACCGAACTGCTTTGTGAGTTCGCGGACCACCGGAAGATCGCCGGCCTCGAACCAATCCGCCACGTACGGCGTCACGTGTTCGGCGCAGAACTTTCTAACGGTTTCGCGCACCGCGATTTCATCGTTTGACAGCGACGCGTCCAGTCCAAGCGGGTCGTAGGGGTCGAATGTCGGTGGTGCTTGGGCTGAATTGGCATCCATTCCTGCTGAATCTAGGTTCAGCCCAACAGGCGGGTCAAGGATTCGCGGTAGTCTCGCTGCATGTCATCGCGGCGCGGGCCGGCGTGGCTGAGCGCCGACATTCTTGGGGTGCTGCTGTTCTGCGCGGTGGGACGCCGCAGCCACGACGAAGGAGTCAACATCACCGGCATCGCGTCGACCGCGTGGCCGTTCCTGTCGGGGACGGTCATCGGGTGGTTGTTGTCGCGCGCTTGGCGACGGCCCACCGCTGTGGTCCCGACCGGTCTGACCGTCTGGCTGTGCACCGTGGCGATCGGCATGCTGTTGCGCAAAGCCAGTTCGGCCGGGGTGGCGGTGAGTTTCGTGCTGGTGGCTTCGTCGGTGACCGCGGTGCTGCTGCTTGGTTGGCGAGGCGGCGTCGACCTCGTGCTACGACGCCGGGCGGACAGCTGACAGATGGCACGGACAGAAAACGACACGTGGGATCCGACAACCGGTGTCGCGATTACGGCGACATTCGGCGCGGCCGCCAGGGCGGTGGGCAACAACAAGGGCCTGATCCAGGATCCATTCGCGGAACCGCTGGTCCGCGCGGTGGGCGTGAAGTACTTCACTCGGTTGATCGAGAACCAGGTGTATGCCGATGACGGCGACGGCAACGCCCGCATGACAGGGATGATGAACATCCTGATCGCCCACACTCGGTTTTTGGATCAATTCCTTGCCGACGCCGGCAGGGCAGGCATTAGGCAAGTGGTGGTGCTGGCCTCGGGCCTTGACACTCGTCCGTACCGGCTGTGGTGGCCGCCCGGGACCACGGTGTACGAGATCGACCAGCCGGAGGTCGTCGAGTTCAAAACCGAAGTGCTACGCGGCTTGGGTGCCAAAGTGACCGCAAACCGTTGCGGGGTGGGCGTCGATCTTCGTCAGGACTGGCTGGCGGCTCTGCGACGGGTGGGCTTCGACAGTGCGGAACGCACGGTGTGGATTGCCGAGCAGCTGCTCGTCGGGTACTTGCCGCCCGACGCGCAGGATCGGTTACTGCAGGAGGTCACGGCGGTGAGCACTCTCGGTAGCCGATTCGCGGCTGATCACTTGCCTTGGACCACCTTGCAGCTGGAGGAAGGGCGGGCCTTTGTCGAGCTGTGGCGCGAAGAGGGCCTGGACGTCGAACTGGCGACGCTGACCTACGAGGGCGAATACCGCTATGTGCCTGAGTATTTCGCGACGAACGGCTGGCAGACGGCCGACAAAAGTGTCGTCGAAATGCGCGCCGCTATCGGGGTGCCGGTGCGTCGGCGCCCTCGCCGCCGCGACCTGGCCATCACCCCTAGGTACCTCACGGCAGTACGGGTCTAGGCCGGGTTAAGCCAAATGACTCGAGCCAGCCACTCAGCTCCGTGCGGTCAGCTTCGCTTCGTAGCCGCCGGCCCGGATGACCCAGTTGCCCAGCCCTTGTTCACCGAGCTGGCCGTCGAGTATGCGCAGCGCTACGGCGGCGGGCCGCAAAGGTATATGGACTGGATGCGCGACGGCCCGGCTGAAGAGTTCGCACCGCCCGACGGCGGGATGCTGATCGGTCTGCTGGACAGCCGTCCTGTCACCGGCGGTGCATTCTGCAGGTTCGACGCCCACACCGCCGAGCTCAAGCGGATCTGGACGCATCGCGCGCATCGGCGCCGGGGATACGCTGCGGCACTAGTGGGCGAACTGGAGACCCAGATCGCGGCACGCGGCTACCGGAAGGTCTACCTGATCACCGGTGATCGCCAGCCCGAGGCCGAGGAACTGTATCTGTCCCTCGGCTATACCCGCCTTCCCGAGCCGCTGCCCTCGCGGGGACCGGTCCTTCCGGTCGCGTTCGAAAAGAGCTTGGCGTGACCTCCGAGTTGCACCTGGGTGTCGCGCTGGACGGATACGGCTGGAATCCGCAGGCATGGCGGGCCACGCTGAAGGCCGACCGCGACACCGCGCCGGTACTCAGCGGTCGCTACTGGGCCGGCCTCGCGGCCACCGCCGAGCGTGGACTGCTCGACTTTCTCACCATCGACGACAGCCTGATGCCGCAACCCGGACGCCGCGAGCGGATCGATCCCGGCCGGCTGGCCGGTCGCGGAGACGCCGTTTTGGTGGCCGCCCGCGTCGCACCGGAGACCCGTCATATCGGACTGATCCCGGTGGCCACCGTCACCCACACCGAACCGTTCCACATCTCCAAATCCATTGCCACCCTTGACTATGTGTCACATGGCCGCGCCGGCTGGCAACCCAGGGTCAGCGTCACCGCTCACGAGGCCGCCTTGTTCGGCCGCCGGGAGGTATCCGAGATCGCCCTGTTCGAGGAAGCTCTGGATTTCGTCGACGTGGTGCGGCGGTTGTGGGATAGCTGGGAGGACGACGCGGTGATCCGCGACGTGGCCAGCGGGCGTTACGTCGACCGCGACAAACTGCACTACATCGACTTCACCGGAAAGTATTTCTCGGTCAAGGGGCCATCGATCACGCCGCGGCCACCGCAGGGCCAGCCGGTGGTGGCGCCGCTGGCCCATGCCGGACCGGTCTACGAATTCGCCGCCGCCAGTGCGGATATCGTCTTCATCACGCCCACCGACGGCGTCTCGCTACGCAACATTCTCGACGAGGTGCGCGCGGTGGGGGGTGCGCGTTTGAAAGTATTTGCCGACATGGTGGTCTCGTTCGCCGGGGACACCGACTTTCGTTCCGATGCACTGGTATTCGGCGGCAGCGCAACAGATTTGGTGGACCTGCTATTGGACTGGCAGCGGCTGGGCCTCGACGGCGCGCGATTGCGCCCAGCCGTCAACGCCTCCGACCTCCCGGCGATCGTCGACAAGGTGGTGCCGCTGCTGCAACGCGCCGGGCGATTCCGCAGCACCTACCGGGACGGCGAAACCCTGCGCGAAAGGCTGGGCCTGCCAACAGCACCCAACCGCTACGCGGCGGTGAACTGATGACTCCGTTGTCGATTCTGGACCTCGCACCGATCAGCGCGGGCAGCGATGCCGCGACAGCCCTTCGTAACACCATCGACCTGGCCCAGCGCGCCGAGCAGTGGGGTTTCCGCCGTTTCTGGATCGCCGAGCACCACTTCGTCGGCGTCGCCAGTTCGGCACCAGCGGTGCTGATTGGACAAATTGCCGCCGCTACCAACAGGATTCGGGTGGGTGCGGCTGCGGTGCAGCTGAGCCACACCACAGCCGCCGCAGTGGTCGAGAGTTTCGGGATGCTGGAAGCCTTCTATCCGGGCCGCATCGACTTGGGTGTGGGGCGAGGGCAACGACGCGACACCGGTTTCAAGCCCAGGCAGCCGTCGGCCAAGTCCCGTCCGCCACGGCAGTGGCGCGAGGTCGACGGTGTGGTGATCCCGCTGCCGTTCGATCTACGGGGGCTGCTCGACAAGGAGCGCGTACAGGCGACCATGGGGATCTTGCAGCAACCCGAGGCGGTGTCGCCTGACTTCGCCGAGCAGCTCACCGACATCATCGCGATGCTGGAGGGTACTTACGAAGTCGACGGTTTCGACGTGCACACGGTGCCGGGTGAGCGATCTGGACTGAGACCGTGGATCTTTGGCAGTACCCGGGGGCAAAGCGCCCGGGTGGCCGGTGCGCGCGGACTGCCGTTTGTCGCGAGTTACCACATCACTCCGGCGACCGCACTGGAGGCCATCGAGGCATACCGTGATGCTTTCGTCCCGTCGGCCACGCTGAAGCGGCCCTACGTCGTGGTCTCCGCCGACATCGTCGTCGCCGACGACAGCGCCACCGCAAGGCATCTGGCCACCGGCTACGGGCAGTGGGTGTATTCCATCCGGACCGGAGTTGGTGCCGTGCCGTATCCGGATCCCGACGACTGCCCGCCGCTAACGGACGAGCAGCTGCCCGTGGTGAAGGACAGGCTGGAAACGCAATTCGTCGGCAATCCGGATGAAGTCGCCGAGCGGCTATCCGCGTTGCAACGCTTGACCGATGCCGACGAGCTCGTCGTCACCTCGGTGACCCACCGGCACGAGGACCGACTGCGCTCACACGAGCTCATCGCGCAGCGGTGGGGCCTGATGTCATGAGCCGCAAGCCGATTCATCTTGCAACTCATTTTCCCGGTGTCAACAACACGACCGTGTGGACCGATCCCAGCGCGGGCAGTCAGATCGAGTTCGACTCGTTCGTGCACCTCGCCCGTACCGCCGAACGCGGATTGTTCGACTTCTTCTTCCTGGCCGAGGGGCTGCGGCTGCGCGAGCACCGCGGGCGGATCTACGACCTGGACGTGGTGGGGCGGCCGGACACCTTCACCGTGCTGGCGGGTTTGGCCGGCGTCACCGACCGGATCGGGCTCACCGGGACCATCAACACCACGTTCAACGAACCCTTTGAGGTGGCAAGGCAATTCGCGACGCTCGATCATTTGTCCGGTGGTCGCGCCGGCTGGAACATCGTCACCTCGTCTGATGGGTTCACCGGCGCCAACTTTCGGCGCGGCGGCTTCCTGGATCATGCTGACCGCTACCAGCGGGCCGAGGAGTTCGTCGCGGTGGCCCGGGCCTTTTGGGACAGCTGGGAAGCAGATGCCGTACTGGCCGATGTCGAAAACGGGGTCTACGTCGATCCAGATCGCATTCGCAGTGTCGAGCATTCGGGTCTTCAATTCGACGTGCGCGGGTTCGCGACCCTGCCCGCGGGACCGCAGGGCCATCCGGTGCTGTTGCAGGCCGGTGACTCTCCCGAGGGGCGGGCTTTCGGCGCCCGGCACGCCGACGCCTTGTTCACGCTGCACGGCTCGCTCGAAGACGGGCAGCGCTACTATGCCGATGTCAAGGGCCGGGCGCAGTCTTACGGCCGAGACCCCAACCAGCTCAAGGTCTTTCCCGCGGCTACCTTCGTCATCGGTGACACCGTCGACGAGGCTCAGGACAGGGCGCGGCACATCCGCCAACAGCAGGTCAGCGGTGCCACCGCGATCGCGATGCTCGAGCAGGTGTGGGGCCGCGACCTGTCGGACTTCGACCCCGATGGTCCGCTTCCCGACGTCGACCCGGTCGTCGACAGCAACATCACCCAGGGCCGCGTACGCCACGGTGACCCCGTTGCGGTGGCCCGCCGCTACCGGGAGCGCGCCCAAACGGAGAATCTGTCGATCCGTGAGCTGGTCATCGCGGTCACCAGCAGGCAGCAGTTCGTGGGGACGGCCGCGCAGATCGCCGACGAGATCGACCGCTACATCCAGGCCGACGCTTGCGACGGGTTCATCCTGGTGCCGCACCTGACGCCGCACGGCTTGGACGAATTCGTCGACCAGGTGGTGCCGCTCTTGCAGGAACGCGGGGCTTTTCGCACGGAATACACCGGTGAGACGCTGCGCGAGCATCTGGGCCTGACGGGTTAGGAGTCGGCGATGCGTTCAGTGTGCATTTGCGGCGTTCGGTGTGAATCCAGGGCGTTCCCTGCGAATTTAGGGCGTTCGGTGTGAATCCTGGGCGGGAATCGCGACTTGGATTCAGCCCAGGTTTCACTCGCAAAGCCCAGGGTTCACTCGCGATGCTTCCGCTGCGGATTCAGCGAGCCAATGCGATTGCGGTGTCGGCAGCTTCGCGGATCGGGCCGCGCCACACGTCGCCGTGACCAGGCAGTAGAACTTCGGTCTCCACCAAGGCCAGCGCCTCCAGGGTGCGGATGCAGTCCCGCTGGCTGTGGCTGAACACCGCCGGCAGCAGCTGCGGTCCGGAGCGCTTCAGCAACGGATGGCCGGTGATGAGTGCGTCGCCGCTGACCAGTACGCCGTCGACGAGGTACGAGCAATGGCCGCTGGTGTGCCCAGGTGTGAAAATCGGCATCGGGTGACCGGGCAGTCCGGCGGCGGTCTCGGCGGTTAGTGGCAGGGCGCTCGGTATGCCGTCTCGGATCAGTCCGCCACTGCGGACAACGTGGACACCCCACAGCGCCCAGCGGGGTCGCCAGATGCGCAGCGCGATGTCGAACACGGACACCTGCTCGAGATACTCCCGCTTAGCGTGGCCCACCTCGTCGGCATGGCAGTACACCGGCGTGCCGAATTCGTTGGCGAACCAGATGGCTGAGCCGAGATGGTCAACGTGCGCATGGGTCAACAGGATGGCGCGCAGGTCGCTGACGTCATGGCCGAGTTTGCGCAACGAGTCCAGCACGTCTTGACGGTCGCCGGGATAGCCGGCGTCGATCATCATCACACCGGCGCCGTCGCTGACCAACACCCAGTTGACGGCGCTGCCCCGGACGAAATGCACGCTGTCGGTGACCTGGACGAGAGTCGGCGCCTTGAACCGATCGGCCATGCCCGAGAGTCTAGATTTCTCTGTGGCGACCCGCTTCGCCCGGCTGCGCCGAGCTCGCGATCACCACGGTGTCTGATGGTGGCGACCCGTCCCCCAGCTTCGTGGGGGTGCCCCCATCGCCCGGCTGCGCCGAGCTCGCGATCACCACAGGAGTAGAAATAACTCGTGGCTGAACTGAAACTCGGATACAAAGCGTCTGCTGAACAATTCGCGCCGCGCGAGCTCGTCGAACTCGCGGTAGCGGCCGAAGCCCACGGAATGGACAGCGCGACCGTCAGCGACCATTTCCAGCCGTGGCGGCACAAGGGCGGCCATGCTCCGTTCTCGTTGGCATGGATGACCGCCGTCGGCGAGCGCACCGAGCGGATTCAGCTGGGCACCTCGGTGCTCACGCCGACTTTTCGCTACAACCCGGCCGTCATCGCGCAGGCCTTCGCCACCATGAGCTGTCTGTACCCGAACCGCGTATTCCTCGGCGTCGGCACCGGTGAGGCGCTGAACGAGATCGCAACCGGGTACGAGGGAGCGTGGCCGGAGTTCAAGGAGCGGTTCGCCCGGCTACGAGAATCGGTTCGGCTGATGCGAGAGCTGTGGCGCGGTGACCGCGTCGACTTCGACGGCGAGTACTACCGCCTCAAAGGCGCTTCCATCTACGACGTCCCCGAAGGCGGGGTGCCCGTCTACATCGCGGCCGGTGGCCCGGCGGTGGCCAAATACGCCGGACGGGCCGGCGACGGTTTCATTTGCACGTCGGGCAAGGGCGAGGAGCTGTACACCGAAAAGCTGATGCCCGCGGTCTTGGAGGGCGCTGCGGCCGCCAACCGCAATGCCGACGACATCGACAAGATGATCGAGATCAAGATCTCGTACGACCCCGATCCGGAGCTGGCCCTGAACAACACCCGGTTCTGGGCGCCGTTGTCGTTGACCGCCGAGCAGAAGCACAGCATCGACGACCCGATCGAGATGGAAAAGGCCGCCGACGCACTGCCGATCGAGCAGATCGCCAAGCGCTGGATCGTGTCGTCGGACCCCGACGAGGCCGTCGAAAAGGTCGGCCAGTACGTGACCTGGGGCCTCAACCACCTGGTGTTCCACGCGCCTGGTCATGATCAGCGCCGGTTCCTGGAGCTGTTCCAGAAAGATCTGGAGCCGAGGCTGCGACGGCTGGGCTGAACGACAGGTGCCCAGCTCTGGGATCTACATCGCCGCACCCGAAGCAGCCTCCGGCAAGTCGACGATCGCGCTGGGGATACTGCACCGGCTGACGGCCACGGTCGCGAAAGTCGGTGTGTTCCGGCCGATTACGCGCGCCGGCGAAAAGCGTGACTACATCCTGGAAATGCTGTTGGCGCACACCAGCGCGGGCCTGTCTTACGAGCAGTGCGTCGGCGTGACATATGCGGAACTGCACGCCGATAGCGACGCCGCGATCGTCAACATCGTCGACGCGTATCACGCGGTAGCCCAACACTGTGACGCTGTGGTGATCGTCGGCAGCGACTACACCGACGTGACCAGCCCGGCGGAGCTCTCGGTCAATGCCCGGATCGCGGTGAACCTCGGTGCGCCGGTGCTGCTGGCGGTCAGCTGCAAAGACCGAACCCCAGATGAGGTCGCTAGTGTCGTCGGGGTATGTCTGAGCGAGTTGGGTGCGCAGCGCGCCCACACCGCGGCCGTGGTGGCCAACCGGTGCGATCCGACGCAGTTGGACGCTGTCGCAAAGGCATTGGATGCTTTTGCCCCGCGCAGCTACGTGCTGCCCGAAGAGCCGCTACTGTCTGCGCCGACGGTGGCCGATCTGGAGATAGCCGTTAACGGGAACGGGGTCAGCGGTGACGCCGAGCTGCGGGAACGCGAAGTGATGGGCGTGATGGTCGCCGGGATGACCGCCGACCATGTGCTGGAACGACTGCGCGACGGTATGGCGGTCATTACCCCCGGTGACCGGTCGGACGTAGTGCTCGCCGTTGCCAGTGCCCATGCGGCCCAGGGGTTTCCGACGCTGTCCTGCATCGTTCTCAACGGCGGCTTCGAGCTGCACCCGTCGATCGCGGCACTGGTCTCCGGGCTGCGGCTGAGGTTGCCGATCATCGCGACCACGCTGGGCACCTATGACACGGCCAGCGCGGCCGCCTCGGCGCGTGGGCGTGTCACGGCAACTTCGCAGCGCAAGATCGACACAGCGCTGGAGCTGATGGAACGCCACGTCGACATCGCGGACCTGTTGGCGCAACTCGCTATTCCGATCCCGACGGTCACTACGCCGCAGATGTTCACCTACCAGCTGACCCAGCAGGCCCGTTCGGACCGCAAGCATATTGTCCTCCCTGAAGGCGACGACGATCGCATTCTCAGGTCGGCCGGAAGGGTGCTACAACGCTGCATCGCCGACCTGACCATACTGGGTGACGAGGACCAGATCCGCCTGCGCGCAGCAGAACTCGGGGTCGACCTGAGCAGCGTCAAGGTTGTGAACCCGCGCACCAGTGACATGCGCGATCAATTTGCCGACCAGTATGCGGAATTACGCAAGGCGAAGGGCGTGACTGTTGAACAGGCGCGCGAGGTCATGCGCGACGTCTCGTATTTCGGCACCATGCTGGTGTACAACGGCATGGTCGACGGCATGGTCTCGGGTGCCGCGCACACTACAGCGCATACGGTTCGCCCGGCATTCGAGATCATCAAGACCGTCCCGGACGTCTCCACCGTGTCCAGTATTTTCCTGATGTGTCTGCCCGATCGGGTGCTGGCATATGGTGACTGTGCGATCGTCCCGAACCCGACACCGCAACAGCTTGCCGACATCGCCATCTCCTCGGCGCGGACGGCCGCGCAGTTCGGCATCGAGCCGCGGGTGGCCATGTTGTCGTATTCCACCGGCGAGTCCGGCACCGGCGCGGACGTCGACAAAGTAAGGGCGGCAACGCAATTAGTGCGGACCCGGGATCCGCAGCTGCCCGTCGAGGGGCCAATTCAATACGACGCGGCGGTAGAACCTTCGGTCGCGGCCACCAAGCTGCGTGACTCACCGGTGGCCGGCCACGCGACGGTGCTGATCTTCCCCGACCTCAACACCGGCAACAACACCTACAAGGCGGTGCAGCGTACCGCTGGGGCGATCGCCATCGGCCCGGTACTGCAAGGCTTGCGTAAGCCGGTGAACGACCTGTCGCGCGGTGCGCTGGTCGACGACATCGTCAATACCGTTGCCATAACTGCGATTCAGGCACAGGGCGTTCATGGCTGACCCACTGGTGCTGGTGATCAACTCCGGTTCGTCATCGCTCAAGTTTCAATTGGTCGAACCGGCTTCCGGCCGGTCGCGAGCCGGCGGCTTGGTAGAGCGGATCGGCGAAGAATCGTCACCGGTCGCGGACCACGATGCGGCGCTGCGCCGCGCGTTCGACGAATTGGCGGATGCCGGATTTGAATTGAAGACCGTTGATCTGGCAGCGGTCGGTCACCGGGTAGTGCACGGCGGCAAGCGGTTTTATCGTCCAACGCTGTTGGACGACGCGGTGGTCTCCGAACTCGAGGAGCTGTCGGAGTTGGCGCCGCTGCACAATCCTCCTGCGCTCAAGGGAATCGATGTGGCGCGAAAGCTGCTGCCGAACATTCCGCACATCGCGGTCTTCGACACGGCGTTCTTCCACGACCTACCGCCGGCCGCCGCTACTTACGCAATCGACCGAGAATTGGCCGAGCGCTCGGAGATTCGACGCTACGGATTCCACGGCACCTCGCACGAATACGTCAGCCAGCAGGCTGCAGACTTCGTTGGCAAGCCGTTGGACAGCCTGAATCAGATTGTGCTGCATCTGGGCAACGGTGCGTCGGCCTCGGCGATCGCCGGTGGTCGTCCGGTCGAGACATCAATGGGATTGACGCCGTTGGAGGGGCTGGTGATGGGCACTCGCAGCGGTGACATCGATGCCGGCGTTTACAGCTACCTGTGGCGCACCGCGAAGATGGGCGTGGACGAGATCGAGTCGATGCTGAACAAGCGGTCCGGGATGCTGGGCCTTTGCGGGGAGCGTGACTTCCGGCGGATAGGCGAGATGATCGAATCCGGCGACGGCGCGGCCCAATTGGCGTATGACGTGTTCATCCATCGGTTGCGCAAGTACGTCGGCGCTTACCTAGCGGTATTGGGGCATACGGACGTGGTCAGCTTTACCGCCGGTATCGGTGAGAACGATGCGGCGGTGCGGTGGGATGCCCTGACCGGCATGGAGGAGCTAGGCATAGTCCTCGACGAGGACCGCAATCTGAGCCAGGAACGCGGGGCTCGCCGCATCTCTGGTGACGACTCACCGATTGCTGTGCTGGTGGTCCCGACCAATGAGGAACTGGCCATCGCCCGCGACTGCGTGAAGGTGCTGGCGGGTCTATAGGCTCTCAAATTCGGCGGATCTGCCCTGTCGCTTGTCGTTCACCGCTTGGTGGCCTCGAAGGTCCCATGGCATTTTCCGCCAGAATCGGTACGTACGCCGTCACGGATGAAGGTTCGGCCGCCTTCGGTTGCGAAGACACCCCGAACCGTAGCGTAGTCGTAAGGGCCGTTTTGGCCTTCGGCCACAAACGATCCATCGGCGTTCAACGTGCCGGTAACACCCCAGATGGTCAGCGTGTTGCCTTGAAGGGTGACGGAGACGGGGAAGTCGCCGGGAGGCTGCCAACTGCCAAAGCTGCACTCGTAGCTGAGGTAGCGCGTTGTGTAGGTGCCGGCGATCGACTGTTGCGGTGTTTGTCCGGTCGTGGGCGTGGTGGATGCCGGCTGCGGTGATGGGACGGGCTGGGTGTGCGGGGTGTCGTTGGCGCCAGTGGTTCCAGCAGGACGGTTGAAGGCTTTGCCGGTGACGACGTCGACGAGGACGAAGTTAGTGATGGCCGCCTTGCCGGGTTGGACCGCGGCGAGGGCTGAGGCGTTGTACCCAGCCCATGCTGGGCCAACAGGTTTGGGCTCGCCCGTCAAGGCGGCCGGTGCCGTGAGGGGATTGCCGCAGTAGCAGCGGGCGCGCGGTACGCCGTGAGCGTCGACGAAGACCGCTGTGCCCGTTTGCAAGACCGATTGCAGCGTGGTCGGGTGTGTTCCGTCGAACCCGTGATTGGTGACCCTGGTGTCCAGCCGCAGCACGGTGGGCGTCAGTTCACGTAAGTAGGTAGGGATGTCGGCGGCGGTAAGCGGATGTCCGCCACTCCAATAGAGGGAGGGGTCGGTGTTGAGGGCCTCGACGAAGGCGCTGGCCTGGGCAGGGTGGCTACCGAGAAAGTCGATCATCTTGTCGCGGTCGCATTCGGCGTTGTTCATAGTGCCGCCATAAAGGCCGTCGCGGTCGCCGGGCAGCGGCTGGGTGACCACGGGACCGTTGCCGTGTGGCTGCAGGGTAGGCGGAGGCTGGGTGTTGGTCGGCGGAGCCGAGGCCGCTGGGGGCATGAACGCGTTCGTCCCGGGATCAGTGGCCGCGGTGAGCACCAACTCAGTAGTCGTCTTGGGCAACAAGACATTACGCAGCAGCAGGGCGGCGCCCGCGACCACGACGACAAGGACCACCGCCGCCGCGATCAACCACCTGCGCTTCGACCGGTTCGGCGGTGGCGCGGCATCTGAGTGCGCAGGTAGAACCTGCGAGCTCGGTCGAGAGGGAACTCCCCCGTGCGGTTGCGTGGCGTCCAGGGTGTCGGCCGGCGTCGTGGCTTCACTGACCGCCCGGCGCGCGGCGGCGGCCAGTTCACCGGCACTCTGATAGCGCTGGTCGGGCTTTTTGGCCATGCCTTTCGCGATTACCTCGTCGAAGCCGTGCGGGATGGCGGCGTTGCGGTCGCTGGGTTTAGGGGGATCCATGGTCAGGTGCGCGACGACCTGTTGTTCCATGCTGTCCCCACCGAAAGGCTGGGCACCAGTCAGGCATTCGTAGAGCACGCACGCGAGCGCATAGACATCGGAGCGGGCATCAGCGGCCCCGGCTTCCAGGCGCTCGGGCGACATGTAGGCAAAGGTGCCCATGATGGAGCCGGTCTGGGTCAGCTTGGTGGCCTTGGCGTCGTGAGCGATGCCGAAATCGATCAGGTACACGAAGTCTTTGCGGGTCACTAATGCATTGGAGGGCTTGACATCGCGGTGCACCAACCCGGCTTCGTGAGCGGCATCCAGTGCGGCGGCCAGTTGCTCGATCACCTGCACGGCCCGCTCGGGGCTCATGGTCCCGTCACGCTGCAGCAGCGTGTGTACGTCGACGCCTTCGATGATCGGCATCACCAAATACAGGCGGCCGTCGATTTCGCCGGTGTCGTGAATCGGGATGATGTGCGGTTCGTTCAGCCGGGCCGCGATGTGGGCCTCACGACGGAAACGTTCACGATAGCCGGGTTCGGCGCCCAGTTCGGGGGACAGCACTTTGATCGCTACATCGCGGTCAATCTCGGTGTCGTGGGCCTTGTACACCTTTCCCATGCCGCCCTCACCGATCAGCGACAGCAGCCGATACCTCCCGAACACCACCTCATCCATGGGCCACCCTTTCGGACGAGCCAACGAGCATCGATCGGTGTTCCGGATTGTATCCCCGGCTATGAATCCGATTTCCGTTTCTACGGAATTTAGTGTGTTTAATCTGTGAACCGGCGTAGGCCTAAAGGAAGCCGAGCGCGTTCCTGCCCGCTCCGACAGAAGGTGTCGGATCCGTCCCGACGGTGCGCGATAGCAGTTCGTAGTAGATATCGCGAAAGTCGGTGGTGTACTTCAGATCTCCATGGTCTAGGTCAGTAAGGCTGGGCTCGTCGCCGTAGAACCCGCCCCTGACCGGCGCACCCGCGACGAAGACCGGCCCGGCGGTACCGTGGTCGGTGCCTTCCGAGGCGTTGGCCCTGACCCTGCGCCCGAACTCCGAATACGCCATCAGCACGACATTGCGGCCGCGGGGGTCGCCGGGCATCTGCCGCAGGAAGGCGGTCGCGGCCTCGTCGAGAGTCTGCAGCAGGCGCTGCTGTGTCCCGCGCTCGTTGGCGTGCGTGTCGAACCCGCCGAGTTGCACCATGTACACCCGCGTCGGGACCCGGGCCCGCACCGCCGCAGCCACCATGCCGAGCTGAGCAGCCAGCGAATTGTGTTCGTTGGCAGCGGGTTTGATCGACTCGAACGTCTTGTTGGTGGTGCGCGCGGCGCGGTAGGCCTTACGCACTGCGGCCATGGCAGGAGTGTCGGCAGGGTCGTCAATACTCAGCGCTGCCATGACCGTGTCAAATCTGCCCGCCTGCCGTGCCGGCATGTGCGTCGTCGAAAGCGCTGCCGCCGTGTGTTTTTCACCGACCGCGAGCGTGGGCAGGACGGGACCGATGTTGACGGCGCGCAGCGGGTCGTCGCCGGTGGCGTCGAGCCAACGGCCGATCCAGCCGGTGGAGACGGGCTGGCTGGGCGACGCCGTCTGCCAGATGTCCATGGAACGGAAGTGGCTGTGATCGGGCTTCGGATAGCCGGCGCCCCGGACGATCGCGAGTTGCCGCTGGTTCCAGAGTTGAGCAAGCCCGCGCATCGCCGGGTTCAGTCCGAGCTCTGAATCGAGACGCAAAACATCACTCGGAGCGTAGGCAAGCTCTGGACGCGCATCGTGATAAGCGTTGTCGGCGTAGGGGATTAGCGTGTTGATCCCGTCGTTGCCGCCATATAGCGTGACGATCACCAGGACGCCGGCGTTGTCAGGCAGCGGCCGGTCCTGAGCGGCTCGCAACAAGTCGTGCCAATCGACCGCCACGGCCCCAGACAGCAGGCCGACCGCGCCGACGCCCGCGCTGGCGATCAGGAATCTGCGTCGATTGAGCTCAGTCATGACGTCAGGTACTCCGGTGTGTTGACGGCCGCCACGATCAGCCGCTGCGGTTGGCGCACCAGGGGTTTGAGCGCGTCGACGCTCCGGTCCGACCAGACCCCAATGCCGATCAGATAGCCAACCGCGTCAATGCGATCGCTGGCTGCCGCGCTCTCGATGCGGGACAGGTCGGCATCGCGAGCCAGCTGGGTCGCGGCGCGTAACCGCGCCCGTGCGCTCGCGGTGGACAGCCAGACCTCGCCGTGCGGCCAGCCGCCGACGCTGGGCGGATAGAACGGCCGCTGCCCCAGGGCTCTCAACGTCGCCTCGACCGTCTTGAGCTGCCCAGGGGTGTCCAGGGGGACGCGAAGCGCCCGGATCAGGCCGACCAGCCACTCGACCGGGGTGTTGACGACAGTGGCTCGGCCCGTGGTGAACTCGTCGTCGGTGAGGATGGCCCGGGTCAGCGCGCGCAGGTTGCGGCCCGGTCCGTAGGCAGCGACCAACCGGTCGAGTACCTGGGCTGACGGCGGTTCGTCAGAAGCCAACTGTTGCCACAGCCGTCCCGCGACGTATTCGGCCGACTTCGGCTGAGCCAGCACGGCATCGCAGAATCCCGCGGCGTCGAAATTGCCGGTGCGACCGAAGATCGTCTTGGCAGTGGAGTCATGACGTTTCGGCACCACCGAGGTTCGGCCGTCGAGACCGATCACCCATCCGGTCAGTGCCCGCGCGCCGGCGCGTACGTCGTCCTCGGTGTAGCCGTTACCGTGGCCCAGGGCGAACAGCTCCATGAATTCCCGGGCCAGGTTTTCGTTGGGCGCCTTGGCGGTATTGGTCTGCCCGTCCAGCCAGCGCAGCATCGCGGCGTCGGTCAGCATGCTGTACGCGAGGGTGCGAAAATCGCCGAGTGAAAGGGTGCGCAGCTTCTGATTCTGTGCGGCCATATAGGCCGCCACCCGAACTTTCTGCGCTGATGTAGCAAAGTGGTTGTGCCACAACAACGTTAACTTCTCGTGGAATGGCTGCTGGACGGCGACCATGCGTCGCAGCCACCAGGCCGACAGCGTGCCCGTCTGCTCGGATAGCTGCCGGATGAACTGTTTACGGGCTGCTGGTGTCGCGCGTTTACCGGGGGCGCGAAGTGGTTGAAGGGCGGGTATCGGGGTGGCGACCGCGCCCGGGTCGGAGTCGGGGTTTGCGCTCAGCATGGCGTCGACGTAGGACGGCCAGTCTGCGGCGACCGCCGCGTCGACCTCGGGGCCGGTTGCCCCGAACCCGGCTCGTCGCAGCACGCGGGCCGTGGCTATCCACCGCGCCGACTGTCCGCTCATGCTTTGAGTGTGCACATCTAGCTATGAATTGGCTGTGGATAGGCGAAAACGCGGAGGGCGATGGTCGTGCGACGCTTCGCGGCGTGCAGGAACCTTTTATCGGCAGTGAGGCGTTGCAGCGCGGGGTCTTGGACCGCCATCAGTTGCGCACGCGATATCGCCCCTTGTTGCCCAACGTCTATCTGCCGGCAAAGACGCAACCGTCCCTTGAGCAGCGCATCTCCGCCGCTTGGTTGTGGTCGAGAGGCAGGGCGACCATCGCAGGTGCGGCCGCCGCAGCGCTGCACGGCGCCAAGTGGATTCCCCACGACGTTCCAGTTGAGCTGATATGCGCGAATTCCCGACCGCCCCGAGGTGTCCTGACGCGACGTCGCAAGCTGCTGGATGGCGAAGTGCAGCTGCTGGCCGACCGGTCGGTCACCACGCCGGAGCGAACCGCCTTCGACATTGGCCGGGGCGGAGCCATCCACTCGGCGGTAGCGCGACTGGATGCGCTCGCGGCCGCGACGGGTTTCAAGGTCGAAGACGTTCTGCACATCGCGCGGTGCCATCACGGGTCGCCCGGACTACGGCGACTGGAGACCGCGCTCGAACTCGTCGACGCGGGCGCACAGTCTCCCAGGGAGAGCTACCTCCGGCTGCTTCTCATCGAGGCGGGATTCCCGCGGCCGCAGACTCAGATACCGGTGCTGGGCGCGAACGGGCTTCCCGCCGCCTACATCGACGTGGGCTGGGAGCAGTACATGGTCGGCGTCGAATATGAAGGTGAACACCACCAGACTGAACGCGGCGTGTATGTCTACGACATTCAGCGCCTGGAGATGCTTGAACAGAAGGGCTGGCTCATCGTCCGGGTCGTCACAGAGGACCGTCGCGCCGATATCATTCGCCGAGTCCGGGCGGCGATGGTCGAACGGGTTTGGAGTGGACCCTGATGGCTCTGCGCGTCGACTTTCGTTGTGAACCTACGGCTTTGGGCGTGAAGCTACGGATTTCGTTGTGAGCCTGTGGATTTGGGTGTGCACATAGGGCGAAAATCGGGCCGGATTCCCGCCCAGGCTTCACGCCGAAAGCCCAGGATTCACGCCCGATTCCTCGCGATCGATTGTGAACATACGGCTTTCGTTGTGGACATACGGCTTTCGTTGTTAACCTACGGCTTTCATTGTGAACCTACGGCTTTGAGTGTGCGCGTAGGGCGGAAACCGGGGCGCAATCCCGCCCAGGATTCACTCGCGAAGCCCAGGATTCACTCGGGAAGCCCACGATTCACGCCCGACTCCCAGGATTCACTCCCGACGCCCCACGCCCGATGCCCAGGATTCACTCGCCACGCCCGACGCCCGACGCGCGACGCGCCCACGCCCGAAGCCCGACGCCCCACGCGCGACGCGCCACGCCCGACACCCGAAGCGCCGATGCCCGACGAGCGCGAATCAGAACGTACTCGTCGGCCGCACCCTGTTCGCCATGTCCACCAGTGTGTAGCGGTGCCGCTGTGTCGGCGCTACCCTCGCCAGACTGCGCAGCGAAGCCTCGACCCCGAGCCGTAAGCCATGATCGGTGAACGGAAAGCCGAGGATGTGGTTGGTGCTGGCCTCGTTGTCCTGCAACCAGTCCATCGCGCCGCCCAGCACCAAAGCGCGGATCTGCAGCACGCGAGGTTCGGTCGGCGGCAGCGCCTCAACGCGTCGGGCGGCGTCGCGGATCTGCTCCTCGGTGATTTCGCTCGTCGACCGTCCGGACAGCAGGGTCACCGCGCTGGTCAACCGTGCGGTGGTGAAATGCCTTGAGGTGGCCGGTACTTCGTCGAGGGTGCGTACTGCGCCAGCCCGATCCCCTTCGGCTGAAAGGGTTCTGGCCAATCCGAAGGCCGCCGATATCACGCCGTCGTCGGTGCTCCACACCGTCTGGTAGAACTTGTGCTCGTCGGTGTAGCCGGCCAGTTCGGCGGTGGCGGCCAACGCCAGCTTGGGCGCCAGCTCCCCGGGGAAGGTGTCCAGCACCTCGGTGAAATGCTTGATGGCCGAGTCGTAATCGCCGGTGAGCAGTTGCGCGACGGCCCGATACCAGACCAGCCGCCACCGCCAGCCCACGCGCTCGGCCAGGTCGTCGAGTTTCCGGGTGGCCTTGACCACGTCGCCAAGGTCCAGCAGCGCGCGAACTTCCATCAGCGGCAGCTCGATCGATTCGGACACGTCGGTGCCCTCGGCGTCCAGGGCACCGTGCCGCGCCGCGCGCAACGAGTCCAGCGTCTGCACCGGCTGAGAGAGCACCGTCGCCTGCAGTACGGGAGCGGCGACGTCCGTCGGGTCGACCAGCGGCACCTGCAGCGCGGTCACGATCTCCTTGGCGGTCAGCTTCTCCGAATGCACCTGGCCGTCCAGGTACACGTCGGTGTGCGCGACCAGCAGGTCAACTCCGAAGGTCGAACGACTAGGGCTGAAGACGGTGGAAAGGCCGGGTCGCGGCACCCCGGTGTCCTTGGCGACGACCTCGCGCAGCACCCCCATCAACTGCGCCGACATCTCCTCGGCGGTGCTGAACCGGCGCCGGGGGTCCGGGTCGATCGCGCGGCGAAGCAGCCGGCCGAAGGAGTCGTAGCGGGCCAGCACCGGATCGTCGTCGGGCAGCCCGTCGACGTAGCGGCCGTTGCGGGTGCGCAGGTTCAGCGTCAAAGCCGCCAGCGTACGACCGACGGTGTAGATGTCGGTGGCCACCGTCGGGCCGGTCCGCACGATCTCCGGCGCCTGGAACCCGGGTGTGCCGTAGAGGTAGCCGAACGAGTTGATCCGCGACACCGCACCCAAATCGATCAGCTTGAGCTGCTCCTCGGTGAGCATGATGTTCTCCGGCTTCAGGTCGTTGTAGACCAGGCCGATCGAGTGGAGGTACGTCAACGCCGGCAAGATTTCCAGCAGGTAGGCGATCGCCTCGGCGACGGGCAGCGTTTCGCCCTTGCCTTGCTTGAGCGATTGCCCGCCGATGTACTCCATGACGATGTAGCCGACGGGATCTCCGTGCCGGTCGACGTGCTCGACGAAGTTGAAGATCTGCACGATCGACGGGTGCACGACCTCGGCCAGGAACTGCCGTTCGGCCATCGCGATCGCCTGCGCCTCGGCGTCGCCGGAATGCACCAGGCCCTTGAGCACCACCGGTCGGTCGTTCACGTTGTGGTCGACAGCCAGATAGACCCAGCCCAGGCCGCCGTGCGCGATGCAGCCCTTGATCTCGTACTGCCCGGCGATGATGTCGCCCGGACTCAGCTGCGGCAGGAAGGTGTACGGGCTGCCGCAGTACGGGCACCAGCCCTCCGAAGCCCCTTTCCCCTCCGGACCGGACCGCCCGACCGGCCGTCCGCAGTTCCAGCAGAACCGCTTGGACTCCGGGACCACCGGATTGGTCATCAGCGCCTTGAGCGGATCGATATCCGACACCCGCGGGATCTCGACCAGGCCGCCGCCGAGGTGTCTGACCGGCTGCACCACCCGGGTCGCACTCGTAGTCCGGTCCTGCGGCTCGGTGTCCCTGGTGCCGATGGTGATGTGCGGGAAATCGTCGTCGTCGTCGTCGAAATCGGGGCGGAACAGCGCTTGGGTGGCCTGCGGGCGCTGCGAAGATCCGGTAGTCGCTTGAGTGGCCGGCTGATCTTCGGGTTGAGTGGCCGCGCTGCCGGAATCCTGGTCTGCCAACTCCGGGCCTTCTTGCGCGGTGTTCTCCGGGCGCTCGGCCATCAGTCCACGTACCTTGGCGTAGGCGGCACCGGCGCCGGACCCAGCACCGTTAACCACTTGCGGTACAACGTATTCCACGTCCCGTCCCGGCGGATACGTTCCAGCGTGCCGTTGACGAAGCGCACCAGCCCGGTGTTCTCCAGGTTGATTCCGACGCCGTAGGGCTGGGTGGCCATGTTGGGCCCGACGATGTGCAGGTACGGGTCTTCTTCGACCAGCCCGGCCAGAATCGAGTCGTCGGTGCTGACGGCGTCGATCTCGCGCTGCTGCATGGCCACCAGGCAGTCGGCCCAGTTCACCACTGACACGATGGTGGGCGGCGGTGTGATCTCACGGATCCGGCGCAGCGACGTGGTGCCCCTGGCCACGCACACCCGCTTGCCGGACAGGTCGGCTGCCTTGGTGATCATCGAGTCGCGCGGGGCCAGGATGCGCTGGTTGGCGTCGAGGTAGACGGTGGAGAAGTTGACCACCTTGCGCCGTTCGCAGGTGATGGTCATGGTCTTGACGACGACATCGACCTGTGACTTCTGCAATGCGGTAACCCGCTCCGCCGACGACAGGATGCGGTACTCGACGTGCGAAGGGGCGCCGAAGATGTCGCGCGCTATCTCGCCGGCGATGTCGACGTCGAATCCGGTGATCTCACCGGTGATCGGATCGCGGAAGCTGAACAGGTTGCTGCCGATGTCCAGGCCGACGATCAGCCTGCCGCGCGCGCGGATGTCGGCCACCGCGGCGTCGGCCTCCGCCTTGTTGGGGAAGGGGCGCAGGCTGGCGGTCGGATTGCAATCCTCGCCCGCGGTGTCCGCCGGCAGCGGGGGCTCGGGCGGCATTTCTTCCATGCCGACGGGGGTCGGCAGCGGCAACGTCGGCACCGGGGCGACTTTGGGCGGTGCGGGGTGCGCGCAACCGGCCAGCATGACCGCCGTGGAGAACACCGCGAGAGAGATAGCCGCCCGCCGGACCCCAAGCAGGCGCGTCATCATCGATACTCTTTCAGCCGTGGCCATAGACCCAGGGCGACCGCCAGGGCCGCGCCCAGGCTTAGCACCACGCCGCTTACCTGTGCGCCGGACAGCCCGCTGCGGGCGTTGAGCACGTCGTTGCGCAGCTGGGTGCGACTTTCGTCCATCGCTTTGGTCAGCGCTTCGTCAAGCCGGTCGAAGGCTGGGGTCGAGTCGTCCTCGCCCTTACCCAACGCGACCTGGGTGGCGGCCCGGTAGTTGCCCACCGACATATAAGCGTTGATCCGGTCGTTGGCCTGCCGCCAGCGGATCAGCAGCTGGTCGGCGCCCTGCAGGTCGGGCTTGTCGATCGCGTCGCTGCGCGACATATATGCGTCGATCTGTCGGTGCATGTCTTCGATGCGCTGATAAAAGGCTTGCTTGCGAATCTCTTCGTCGCCACGACGGATCAGTGACAACGTCTCGTCGGCTCGCGCCTGCTGGGCGGTGATGGCGACGTTGGTGACGGTCTTGAGCGACTCGGCGGCGGTGTCCTTCGCGCTGCGGCTGGCTGTCGTCGAGAAAATCAATGCAATGACGACCCACACCACCATCACGACAATACCCAGCGCGCCCACCACCAGGCCGGGGTTGATCCGCCGCCTGGTCCGCCGGGCCAGCCATCGATCGGAGAACACGCCGAAGACCAACGTGGTCGCCACGACGAGGATCACCGCCGCCGGGAAATGTGTGGACGCAGTGGTTTCGCTGTCCACGCGCTGCGTCGTCGCCTGGTAGAGCTGCTGGGCGTCGGGCAGGATCTTCGACTGCATCAGTCCCGATGCCTCCGACAGATACGACGACCCGACCGGGTTGCCGGCCCGGTTGTTGGTGCGCGCGATCTCGATCAGCCCGGTATAAACCGCCAACTCGGCGTTGATCCGTCCCAGCAGTTGCACCATCGGCTCGTCGGTCAGCCCGCTGGACGCCCGGGTCACTGCCACCGCGGCGTCGGTAATCGCCTGCTCGTAGCGCTGCCGGACCGAACGTGGTTCGGGTTGGGCGATGAACGCGGTGGCCGCCGCGGCATCTGCCACCGACAGCGTGGTGTAAAGCCGTCCGGCGGCGAACGACAGCGGCTCGGTGTGGTTGAGGACGGTGGTCAGCACTTGCTGGCGGTGGTTGACGGTGGTCGAGGTGGCGAACGCACTGGACACGCCAAGAGCGGCGAGCACGATGCCGATGGTCAAGATGCGCCCCGGCGTCGTCGAGATGAACCACCAGCGTGGGTGAGCGGGTTCGGCAGGCGAGCGCGATCCCAGCGGCTCAGTCGACGGGTGCGCCAGCTCAACCGTCACGTCTGCTCGGACCTCATCTTTCGGTCATACCAGGAAGCTCTATAAAGCGACTTCGGCGTATAAGCGAATTCTAAGAGAAGGCGCACGCCGATGGGGGGAGGCCGACGCAATTCGCGTGCGTCTCGATCTCCTGACCGCGCTGCGCGCTGCGCCTGCATATCCTGAACGCGTGCGGGGCGACGGTGACGGATGGGTTGTCTCCGACAGCGGCGTCCATTACTGGGGCAGATACGGCGCGGCCGGCCTGCTGCTGCGGGCGCCGCAGCCCGACGGCACGCCCGCGGTGCTGTTGCAGCATCGGGCGGTGTGGAGTCATCAGGGCGGCACCTGGGGCCTGCCGGGTGGTGCGCGCGACAGTCACGAATCTCCGGAACAGACCGCGGTCCGCGAAGCCAATGAGGAGGCGGGACTGGTTGCCGAGCAGCTCGCCGTGCGGGCGGCAGTGAAGACGGTCGAGGTAGTCGGTAGGGACGGCACCAAGTGGAGCTACACCACGGTCGTCGCCGATGCCGTCGAGCGGCTGCGCACCGTGCCCAACCGGGAGAGCGCCGAGTTGCGCTGGGTTCCCGAGAACGCGGTGGCTGATCTACCGCTGCACCCCGGTTTCGCCGACAGCTGGCAGCGGCTGCGCACGGCGCCGGCTACCGTGCCGCTGGACAACGGAGACGAACGACGGCAGCGCCTGCCGCGCACCGTCGAGATCGAGCACGGCGTCTTCGTCTGGTGCATGCCCGGCGACGTAAATCAGGCACCGGCGCAGCTCAGTCCCCGAATCAGCTCGCTGCTGCAAGCGCTGAACTGAGCCGCTCGGCCGCGGCGCGTGGATCCTCGGCCGCGGTGATCGCGCGCACCACCACGATCCGGCGGGCGCCGGCCTCGAGCACGTCGGGCAGCCGCTGCGCGTCGATTCCGCCGATGGCGAACCAGGGTTTGTCCGGCCGCATCCCCGCGGCGGCCCGTACCAGCGGCAATCCCGCCGCCGCGCGGCCCGGCTTGGTCGGGGTGGGCCAGCAGGGGCCGACGCAGAAATAGTCACCGTCGGCGGCCTTCAAGGCGTCAGCGACCTGGCCGGGATCGTGGGTGGACAGGCCGATCAGCGTGTCCGGCCCGACGATCTCGCGCGCCACCGCCGGTGGCAGGTCGCCCTGCCCGAGGTGCAGCACGTCCGCCCGGGCCGCGCGGGCAATGTCGGCGCGGTCGTTGACCGCGAACAGGGCGCCGTGCCGGCGGGCGGCGTCGGCGAGAACCTCGCAGGCGGCCAGCTCGCCACGCGCCTCCAGCGGGCCGAACCGCTGCTCACCCGTCGAACCCTTGTCCCGCAGCTGGATGATGTCGACGCCGCCGGCCAGGGCTGCATCGGCGAACTCGGCCAGGTCGCCGCGCTCTCGGCGGGCGTCGGTGCACAGGTAGAGCCTCGCCGTCCGCAAACGTTCGTGCACATCGCGACGGTAGCGCGCTAGCGTGGAAGCTTGTAGGCACGGGAGTCCCGGGGTAACCAGCGGGACTGAGAGTGGGCGCGATCGGTACAGCCGGACCTGCCCTTACCGTCACACCTGATCCGGGTCATGCCGGCGAAGGGAGCGAGGATGCATTCGTTAGCCGTTATCGGCGGCGGCGTGATTGGTCTGGCGGTGGCACGCCGCGCGGCGCGGGACGGATGGTCTGTCCGGGTGCACCGCACCGGCGAGCGGGGCGCGTCCTGGGTTGCCGGCGGCATGCTGGCCCCACACAGCGAGGGCTGGCCCGGCGAGGAACGGTTGCTCAGGCTGGGTCTGGAGTCTTTGCGGTTGTGGCGCGGGGGCGGCTTCACCGACGGGCTGCCGCCGGAGGTGATCACCGCCCGCGAGTCGCTGGTGGTGGCCGTGGACCAAGCCGACGTGGCCGACCTGCATACCGTCGCCGACTGGCTCTCCGAGCAGGGCCACCCGGTCGTCTGGGAGCCGGCCGCACGAAACCTCGAACCGCTGCTGGCACAAGGCATCCGGCACGGTTTTCGGGCGCCGACCGAATTGGCGGTGGACAACCGCGCGGTGCTCGATGCGTTGTCCACCGATTGCGAGCGCCTTGGCGTCCGGTGGGCGGAACCGGTCGACGACCTGTCTCGCGTTCACGACGACGCTGTGGTGATCGCCAACGGCGTTGACGCACCGTCGCTTTGGCCAGGTCTGCCGATACGTCCGGTTAAGGGTGAAGTGTTACGGCTGCGCTGGCGCAGGGGCTGTATGCCGTTGCTGCAGAGGGTGATTCGTGCCAGAGTCCATGGACGTCAGATATATCTGGTGCCGCGGTCCGACGGCGTGGTGGTGGGCGCCACCCAGTACGAGCACGGCCGCGACACGGCACCGGTTGTGTCGGGGGTGCGCGACCTGCTCGACGATGCGTGTGCGGTGCTGCCGGCGCTGGGTGAGTACGAGTTGGCCGAGTGTGCCGCCGGGTTGCGCCCGATGACACCCGACAACCTGCCGATCGTGCGGCGCCTGGACGAACGGACCCTGGTCGCAGCCGGCCACGGCCGATCGGGATTCCTGTTGGCACCGTGGACCGCCGAACAGATTGCGGCCGAACTAGCTCCCGTCGGAGTTGGCGCATGATCGTCATGGTCAACGAGCAGCAGGTCGAGGTCGACGACCGGACCACAGTGGCAGCGCTGTTGGAGTCACTGGGCTTTCCGGAGCGGGGTATCGCGGTAGCGCTGGATCAGACGGTTTTACCCCGATCCGACTGGACGACAAGGCTTGTCGAGTTTACTGCGCCTATACGACTCGAGGTGGTGACGGCGGTGCAAGGTGGTTGATTCGAAGCTGACGATCGGTGACCGCAGCTTCGCCTCGCGGCTCATCATGGGAACCGGTGGAGCTACCAACCTCGCGGTGCTGGAAGAGGCGCTGATCGCGTCGGGAACCGAGCTGACCACCGTCGCGATCCGCCGCGTTGACGCCGAAGGTGGGACCGGGCTGCTCGACCTGCTCAATCGGCTGGGCATCACGCCGCTGCCCAACACCGCGGGGTGTCGCAGCGCCGCCGAGGCTGTGCTCACCGCACAGCTGGCCCGCGAGGCGCTCAACACCAACTGGGTCAAGCTCGAAGTCATCGCGGACGAACGCACCCTGCTGCCCGACGGTGTCGAATTAGTCAGAGCTGCAGAACATTTGGTGGACGACGGATTCGTGGTGCTGCCCTACACCAACGACGACCCGGCATTGGCGCGCCGCCTGGAGGACACCGGATGTGCCGCCGTGATGCCGCTGGGCGCGCCGATCGGTACTGGCCTCGGCATCACCAACCCGCACAACATCGAAATGATCGTTGCTCAGGCCGGCGTTCCGGTGGTGCTCGATGCCGGGATCGGCACGGCGAGCGATGCCGCACTGGCGATGGAATTGGGTTGCGACGCTGTGTTGTTGGCCAGCGCGGTGACCCGCGCCGCCGACCCGCCGGCGATGGCCACGGCTATGGCTGCCGCCGTCAGCGCGGGCTATCTGGCGCGTAGGGCCGGGCGGATCCCTAAACGCTTCTGGGCGCAGGCATCCAGCCCGCAGCGATGAAACACTATGTAGCACTTGGAAGTTCGATGGCCGCCGGACCGGGGATCCGACCCGGCGCCGACGGAGCGCCGTGGCGGGCCGGCCGATCGGCACGTAACTACCCTCACCTGATCGCCGAAAAACTGAACCTCGACCTGACCGACGTCACCTATTCCGGTGCCACCACCGCGCACGTGCTCGCCGAGCGGCAGCACGGCTCACCGCCGCAAATCACGGCGCTGGACGGCACGGAGACGCTGATCACCGTCACCATCGGCGGCAACGACGTCGGCTACATTCCGTTGTTGATGGCCGCGTCGTTACCGGCGGCAGTGCGCAGACTTCCGCTGCTCGGCGGACGCGTAGCTGAGCTGCTGGATCGCGACAAGCGGGACCGCGATCTGGCCCAGGTGCTCGATTCGTTGTGCGCGGTCGGCCGCGCATTGCGCGAGCGCGCCCCTAAGGCACGGATCATGTTTGTCGACTACCTGACGGTGCTGCCGCCTGCTGGCGAGTCCGCGGTGCCGCTTTCGCGAGCCGACGCAGAACTGGGTCGCCACGTGGGGGCCACTTTGGAAAGGCTCACAGCCGAAGCCGCCGCGGCAACGAAGTGCGAGATCGTCCGCGCCGGAACGGCCAGCAGAGCCCATCATGCGTGGTCTGCTGAGCCCTGGACGACGAGACCCGGTGTGCCCGTGCCGTTTCGGCCCTCGCCGCTGCATCCCAACGCTGCCGGCATGCGCGCCGTGGCGGAGTTGGTTTTGGACCAGATGTAGCCGACTGGTGGCGCTCAACCGTTGGTGCGCCACCACTGGTAGAGCGCCGCGGTGTCGCCGTTGGCCGCACGGATGAGGCTCATCACGTTCTTGCCGTCGGTGGTCCAGATGACTTCGGCTTGGCCCTGATAGGTCCCGCATGCCACCTGCCCGGCAGGGTCGTTGGAGCTGCCCTGGTGCCATGTCGTGGGCGACTTGGCGTCTCCGCAATTGGTCAGTGTGTCGGAGCCGATGCTGGTGGTGAACGAACTGTTCAGATCGCTGCTGGTGTTGAAGAGCAAGTATTTGGCGAAGACCGGCCCGCCCGGTTCGGAGTTTTGCCCGCACTGCATCACGGCGAGCACACCGCTGGGCGGTGCTTGGGGAGTGCAGTTGCTGGCGCTGTAGCCCTTGGACAGGTTGGTGACGAGCGTGTCATTGGGGTCTGCGTTAGCGATGCCCGTACCGAAGCAGGCAAAGCCGCCCACGAGCGTTGCAGCGGTCGCGGCTCGCAGCGCGTTGATGCGGTGAGACATCTTTGGCTCCTTAGGTTGACGGACTCGCGGCGGCCGCCGCACTTCCAGAAGCGTGTTTTGATCGGCGGCCAGAAGCGGGGGGATCCCAAGAAGGATCGTAGGGCTACGTCGGGGCCACGCAACACATTCCGCTAGAAATTATCTGTCTGGGAATTGATCGCGGATTGCCAGAACGTAGGTTGCTTTGCCGAGAATTCAAAGCACTCAACGAGTCTCATTTCGGAGGTATTCGCCTCAGTGCAGACAGGTTATGCGCCTGGTGCGTCCCCGTCATAGCGTTCATGGCAAGGCAGCGACGGGATTTGCGATTAAGGATGCCAGGGTGACGGGGCTCGGGTATGGTAAGCACCGTTTCACGCCAGCTAACCTCTCGCGACTGGAGAATCGATGACACAGCCACCACCTCCGCCCGGATACCCGCCGCAGCAACCGGGCGGGCAAGCGCCGAACAACTACCTGGTATGGGCCATTTTGACGACGTTGTTCTGTTGCCTCCCGTTCGGGGTCGTTGCCATCGTCAAGTCGAGCCAGGTCAACGGGTTGTGGGCGCAGGGCCAATACGCCGAGGCGCAGGCTTCCGCCGAAGCTGCCAAGAAGTGGTCGATGTGGGCGGCGATCGCCGGGGTTGTCGCGGGCGTTATCTACGCGATCATCGCGATTGCGGGCGGCATGCTCGCGTCCAACCAAAGCGCGGCGATGCTCGGCATGCTGTTCTAAGCCGGGCGCGCTCATGGTGACCCGCCAGGGGCTGGTGCCGCGGAGTCTGGCCGCGCCACTGTTGGTGGCCGCGTCGACGACGGTGGTGTGCGCGGCCATCTGGGTGGGTGATCCGACGACTCCGCACGGTCCGCTGCCGGTATGCCCGACGAAGGCTCTGTTGGGTATCGACTGTCCTGGGTGCGGCAGCCTGCGGATGCTGTATTCGCTCATGCACGGCAATGTGTTGGCGGCCGCCAGGTTCAACGCTCTGGGCCTGGTGGCGCTGGCATTTTTGGCGTGGGCGTATCTGGCTTGGACTTACGGCCGGCTGACGGGCCGGCAGATCAGGAGCTGGCAGCACCAGCGCTGGGCGGCGGCGGTGACACTGGTGTTGACAGTGGCTTGGTTTGTGGTGCGCAACATTCCGTTTCCGCCATTCAGCGGACTATTCGTCTGACGGTGTCTGTGCCGGGGCTATCAAGCGCGGGTCCCGAACGGCTAACCTTGGGCGCGATGCTGAACAAATCTAGGACTTTCGCGCTGGTCGCCGTCGTCGCCCTCACTTTGATGCTGACCGGCTGCACCCATGGGAAGGACAAGGCCGCGGGGCCCAACGGCGATCCGGCCGCGGCCGAGTTCGCCAGCACTTTGCGCAACAAAGTCACCACCGACGCGATGATGAAGCACCTGTCCAAGCTGCAGGACATCGCGAATGCCAACAACGGTACCCGCGCGGTGGGCACCCCGGGCTATGAAGCCAGCGTCGACTATGTGGTTAAGGTGTTGCGCGACAGCGGTTTCGACGTGCAAACGCCCGAGTTTTCCGCCCGCGTCTTCCATGCCGAAAAGGGGTCACTCACCGTCGGTGGCAAGACCCTGGAGGCGCGTGCGCTCGACTACAGTCTGGCTACCCCGCCTGAGGGGGTTACCGGGCCACTGGTGGCCGCGCCGGCCGACGACAGTCCGGGCTGTACGCCGTCGGACTACGACGGGTTGCCGGCGCAAGGGGCGGTGGTGCTGGTCAATCGCGGCAACTGTCCGTTCTCGCAGAAGGAGGACGCCGCGGTACAGCGCGGAGCCGTAGCCATGGTCGTGGTCGACAACGTCGACGAGGAACGCATGGGCGGCACCCTTGGGGCCAACACCGACGTCAAAATCCCCGTGGTGGCCGTCACCAAGTCAGACGGCATACTGCTGCACGGCCTGACCGGGCCGGCCACCGTCAAGCTCAATGCGAACACCCAAAGTTTCAAGGCCCGCAACATCATCGCGCAGACCAAGACCGGGTCCACCAACGACGTGGTGATGGCCGGGGCGCATCTGGACAGTGTGCCCGCGGGGCCGGGCATTAACGACAACGGGTCCGGCGTCGCTGCGATCCTGGAAACGGCTGTGCAACTGGGCAATTCGCCACACGTGCGCAACGCGGTGCGGTTCGGCTTCTGGGGTGCGGAGGAACTCGGATTGATCGGGTCGCGGAATTACGTCGAGTCACTGGACCTCGACGCGCTCAAACACATTGCGCTGTATCTGAACTTCGACATGCTGGCGTCGCCCAACCCGGGTTATTTCACCTACGACGGCGACCAGTCAATGCCGGCCAAGGACCGCGGCCAGCCGGTGGTACCCGAAGGTTCGGCGGGAATCGAGCGCACGCTGGTCGCCTACCTGAAGGCGGCGGGAAAGACCGCGCAAGACACCTCGTTCGACGGCCGTTCCGACTACGACGGGTTCACGCTGGCCGGGATCCCGTCGGGCGGTCTGTTCTCCGGCGCCGAGAACAAGAAGTCCGAAGAACAAGCCAAGCTGTGGGGCGGAACCGCGGGCGAGCCGTTCGATCCCAACTACCACCAGAAGGGCGACACCCTCGAGCACATCGATCGCACCTCGCTGGGCATCCAAGGTGGCGGGGTGGCCTACGCGGTGGCGCTGTACGCGCAGGACCTTGGTGGGCACAACGGCGTTCCGGTCATAGAGGACCGTACGCGGCACGTGCTCGTCAAGCCATGATGCCGGCGATAGTCCGAAGCCTGGGTGCGGCGCTGCTGATAGCTGGGCTGGCGGGGTGCTCGTCGCCACGGCCGGTGCCGCCGCCTGCCGCGCCGGACTTCGGTCGCGCGCTGGCGGCGAAGGTGACGGCGGACCGGATGTACACCCACCTACACGCGTTGCAGGATATTGCCAACGCCAACAAAGGGAACCGGGCCCAGGGCACACGGGGCTTCGACGCCAGCGTCGACTACGTATCGAAGACGTTGCGCGCCAAGGGATTTGACGTGTCGACGCCGCAATTCGAGCGGTTGTACGCGGTATCGGCCGGGAAGCCGTCGCTGACGGTTGCCGGCCGCAGCTACCCGGTGGACCAGGCGTCGCTGCTGGTTCAGACACCGCCCGGCGGGCTGACCGGCCAGCCGGTCCGGCCCGCGCAAGCGTCCGGCTGCGAGCCCACCACCTACCCGGCCGAGGTGCCGAAGGGTGCTATCGCAGTAGTCGACGACAGCCGCTGCTCGGTAGTGGTCAAACAGGAGAGTGCGAAGGCCAGGGGCGCCGCGGCGCTCATCGTGATCAGCCGTCCCAACGGTGCGGGTGCTCCGCCGACCCTGTTCAATGCCGGGTACTACAACGAACTGACCCTGCCCGTCGCAGTCGTCGGCGCCGGCGGCGCCACCGCGCTGGAGCGGGCCAGCGCGCCGGTGCGATTGGTGCTGGACGCCGAAACCCGCAAGGTCACCTCGCGAAATGTGCTGGCTCAGACCAAAACCGGCAAGCCGGACGAGGTGGTGATGGTCGGGACACATCTCGACAGCGCGCGGGATAGCCCGGGCGTCAACAACGGTGGCTCGGGAGTGGCCGCGGTGCTGGAAACTGCCTTGCAAATGGGCCCTTTGGCGCCGGTGACCAATGCGGTGCGCTTCGTCTTCTGGGGAGCCGCCGAGGACGGACTCAACGGCGCTACCGATTATGTCTTCGGCCTGGACCGGGATCGACTCAACGACATCGCGCTGTACCTGAACTTCGACATGCTGGGTTCGGCCAACGCCGGCTTCTTCACCGACGACGGCGACCAGTCCGGGCCGCCCGGATCCGGTGTGGCGGCTTCGGATGTGCCCGAAGGCTCGGCCGGCATCGAGCGCACCCTGGCCGGCTATTTGAACCTGGCCGGGAAGCGGCCCGCCGACATGCCTTTGAACACCCGGACCGACTATCACCCGTTCCTGGTCGCGGGCGTTCCGATCGGAGGAATGAACACCGGCGCCTCGCAGCCGAAAACCACCGTGCAGGCGCGGCTTTGGGGCGGCCAGGCCGGCGTCTGGCTCGACCCCAACTATCAGAGCCCTCGTGACACCATCGACAACATCAATCGGGAAGCGTTGGCGGTCATGGGTTCTGGGGTGGCTTTCGCAGTGGGAACCTACGCGGAGTCGATCGGGGGCGTCAACGGCGTCCCGCCCCGCGACAAGCGGCATCGCGCCCGGATGCCGTGAATGCGCTGTCAGGCTCCCGAGTACGGTGTGGCTATGCCTGAAGGCGAACGCTTTGAACAGCGAGCTGCAGCGGTGATTGACGCCCTACAGCGTCGCGGCGCGATCTTCGCGTACCTACACGGAAGCCGTGCTGCGGGCACCGGCAAACCGGACTCTGATATGGACGTCGCGGCCTACTTTGACGGACACCCCCCAGCGGCATTCGAGCTGCTTCTGCCTCCCGAGGTCGATCTACTGGTGCTCAATCAGGCTCCCCTCGAGCTTGCTGGACGTGTCGCGGTGAACGGAAAGCTCCTCTTTGAGAGGGATGCGAGTGCTCGCGTTGCGTGGGAGGCGACGACTCGCAAGATCTACTTCGATGAATTGCCGCGGATGACCCGTGCCCATAAGGAATTCGCGGAAACGGTGTTGCGCCGTGGTCGATAGCGTTCGGGTTCTCAGACTGCTGCGCAGTATCACCGATGATTTGGACGTTTTGCGCCGGGAATCCAAGGCTGGCGAGGATCGTCGCTCCGATCCGATGTGGCTGCGCGGCGTGAAGTACACCTTCCTCACGGCCATAGAAGCGGGCATCGATGTGGCGCAACACATCTGCTCGGCGCAAGGTTGGGGCCCACCGGCCGACAACGGCGACGCAATGAAGTTACTGGGACGCCATGGCGTGCTGAGCGCTGAGGGTTCGGATGCGATGCGCAAGGCAGTTGGTTTCCGCAATGTGCTCGTGCACGAGTATGTGAAGGTGTCCGACGAGATCGTAACTTCCAGACTTGAGGATCTGTCCGACCTTGATCAATTTGTCGGGCGAGTGACGGCTTTTGTCTCGGACGAACGCGCCGACCGGTAGCCTCGCCGCACAAGCTCGATGACCTCGTGGCCGGGATTCCATGCATGTCGCGTTGTTCTTAGCTGAGACCTCGGTTTGTGCTACTACGGTAAACCGGGCGTTCTAAGATGGGTTCTCCTTCAGTTTGCTGTACACGCCGGTCGGGACGGGGTTGGTCAATGAATAGCCACGTGCGGAAGCTATGTCGACTGCGGGGTGGTCGCTCTCGGGCAGCAATCGCGGGCACACGAGCGGCGTTCGCCTGCGCCGCGGCGACACTCATGGTTGCGGGATGCACCACTTTCGTCGACGGGCGCGCACTGTCGATGCTCAACGATCCATTCCGCGTCGGTGGTCTGCCCGCGACCAACGGGCCGAGCGGCGCCCGCTCGAACGCACCCGCACCGACCGGCACGGTGGTCAACACCAACAACGGGCCGATCGACAAGTTGTCGCTGCTCTCGCTCAACGACATCGAGGAGTACTGGAAGGCGAACTACAACGGGTCGCTGAAGGGATCTTTCAAGCCGCTCGACAAGTACGTCTCGTACGACTCCACCGATCCGCGAAGCCCGATCATCTGTCACAACGAGACCTACAAAATGCCCAATGCGTTCTTCACCTCCCGGTGCAACCTGATCGCCTGGGACCGTGGAGATTTCATGGCCGCCGCGCAAAAGTATTTCGGCGACATGTCCGTCAACGGCGTATTGGCACACGAGTTCGGACATGCGCTGCAGAACATGGCCAAATTGGTGACGCGAAGTACCAAGACGATCGTCAAGGAGCAGCAGGCCGACTGTTTCGCCGGCGTCTACCTGTTCAATGTGGCAGATGGCAAGTCGAAGCGCTTCGCGCTGAGCACGGCCGACGGGCTCGACCATGTGCTGGCCGGCATCATCACCACCCGCGACCCGGTAATGGACTCCGATACACCCAACGACGACGAACACGGCTCGGCTCTGGACCGGGTCAGCGCCTTCCAGATGGGCTTTATCACGGGCACTCAGGCTTGCGCCGCCATCGACCTGAAGGAAATCGAGCAGCGTCGCGGCGACTTGCCGAAGACCCTGCGGCGAGACCCCAATGGCGACCCGGAGACCGGTGAGGTCCCGATCAACGAAGACACCTTGTCGACCCTGATGGAGCTGTTGGGGAAGATCTTCAACCCCAGGCAAGCACCGACGTTGTCGTACAAGCCGGCCGATTGCTCCGACGCGAAATCCAGTCCGCCGGCGTCCTACTGCCCTGCCACCAACACCATCGTGGTCGACCTGCCCTCACTGGCTGCGATGTCGAAGGTTGCCGGCATGAAACAGCACTCGCTGCCCCAAGGCGACGACACCGCGCTGTCCATCGTGATGTCGCGATACGCGCTGGCGGTGCAACATGAACGCGGTCTGCCGATGCAGAGTCCGTGGACGGCGCTGCGCACCGCCTGCCTGACCGGCGTCGTGCACCGCAAGATGGCCGAACCGATCGAGTTGCCTTCCCAGAAGTCGCTTTTGCTGACGGCGGGTGACCTGGACGAGGCCGTCTCCGGGTTGCTGACCAACCGTCTGGTCGCCAGCGACGCCGACGGTTCCACCGTGCCGGCCGGATTCACTCGCATAGCGGCGTTCCGCGGCGGAGTGATCGGCAATATGGACGCCTGTTACTCGCGGTATCCGGGATAGGTTGCCACCGGTCAGAAGTGTCGAGCGATCTCCGGGTGTGGGACGTAGTGCGGCGGCTCCGCGTCTTCTCTTGCCTGCTGGTCGTTGTGCACCCACTTCACCAGAAACCCGGTGACCAGTAGCCAACCGATGACAACGGTGGGAATGGCCCAGATGCGACGGAGCAGCACCGCATTACCGCACTGGGTGACGAAGTCGTGACCGTGGGTCTCGGCGGCCTGGTTGAGGTTGGAATGGAATCCGTTGCCGCAGCTGACCTTGATGCCGTACATGTCGTATGCGTTGAGGTGGACCGGATACAGCATCGCGCCCAGCCCGAAGGCCGCCAGCAGCACTCCGGCGATCCCGATGTACATCAGACGATGAGTCACGCCTTCTCCTTGGATGTTAATTGCAGATTTGGCCGCTCGACGCTCAGGTCATGCACACGTTCGCGAACAGCAGGACCGGCCAGGACACGATCGAACCCAGGAAGGACACCGCCAGGTCGGCTCCGTGCATTTGGCTCAGATGCTGGGTGTGCGTCGCCGACCAGATGGTGCCTATCAGCAGATACGGTGTGCCGAGGACCAGCCCGAGGACGATGAGCTGGCCGATGGTGACCTCGAAGTCAAGCGCTTGGCGAATCTTCTGCAGCATATGCGTCCTCTCGGCAGTTTGTCGGTGGCCGTCGGAACCTCTGAAATTCCTCGGGCCGGGCCGCCGCGCTTCCGTTATGTTAATGGAGATTCTTGTTCGGCGAAAGGCCGGAGGGTTTGGAAACCCCGTTTCGGGGCTATCGTGAAGCGGTGTCGACCGCCCACGCCCCGACCGGCTTGCCCGGCGAACAGACAGCGGGCATCCGGCGACGGCCCAAAGACCGCAAGGCGCAGATCGCGCGCGCATCCGCTGAGGCATTCAGCGCGCAGGGCTATCACGCGGTCAGCATGGAGACCATCGCCGCCAAAGTCGGAATCTCGGCGGCCGCGTTGTACCGCCACTATGACGGCAAGTACGACCTGTTCCGCGGCGCCGTGCTGGATCTGAGTCAGCAACTGGTCGACTGTACCGATATCGAGGAGCTCGACGATCCGGCCGCGATGCTGGACCAACTGATTGCCGCACTTGTCGACGCCACCCTGGACAACCGCGACTCCGGCGGCCTCTACCGCTGGCAGGCCCGCTATCTGCGCGCCGAGGACCAGGCCACGCTGACCGATCAACTCAAGTTGGTGAACCGGCGAATCCAGAAGCCGCTCACGAAGATTCGGCCGGACCTGGTGTCCACGCAGCGGTGGATGCTCTCGGCCGGGGTGCTCAGCGTGATCGGCAGCATCGTCGACCATAGCGCTCGGTTGCCCGCCGACGATATTCGTGCGCTGCTGGCCGAGGCTGCCGCGGCGATCCTCGGTGCCGAGCTGCCGCACCCAAGAGATGTGATTCCCCGTCCGGTCTCGTGGCGGATCTTCGCGGAGGACGCCGGCGTCTACGAAGCCTTGCTGCACGCCTCGATGGCCCTGTTCAGGGAGCGGGGTTACTCGGAGACCAGCATGGCGCAGATTGCCAAGGCCGCCGGGGTGCCGGTATCCGGGATCTACCGCTATTTCTCCGGCAAGTGCGAGATCCTGTCGACCGGGTTGCGGCGCGCGGCCGACCGGGTCTCGAGTCAGTTGTCACCGGTCCTGGCTGCGCTCACCGAGCCCCGCCAGGCGCTGGTGCTGCTGATCGATGCTTACGTGGCAACGTCTTTCGCCAATCCGGAACTGGCCGCGGTCTACTACACCGAGCGAGTGAACCTGACACCGGCCGATCAGAGACTGCTGCACAATGTCCAGGAGTCCACGATCGATTCGTGGGTGCGGCTGCTGACGGCAGCGCGACCGTTGCTCGGGCCGATGCAAGCCCGTTTCCTGGTGCACGCCGCAATGGCGCTGGTGGTCGATCTGGGTCGCATGGTGAACCCGGACGGCGGGGCGGACGAATCGCCCTACACCCAGGCCTGTGTGCGAAAGCTGATGGAGCTCACGCTGTTCGGCGAGGAGTCAGCCGTCAGAGAAGGCGCAGCGCCGCTTCGACAGCCAGGCCGGCGACGTCCAGGGTCTTCGATCCCAGATCGTGTCGCGCGCCGGTGATTTCGACGATCTCGGTCGGTGCGGCGATCAGCGCAGCGGCGTCGCGCACTTCCGTCGGCGTCCCGAACGGATCCGACGTGCCGTGGGTGAATACGGTGGGCACGCCGATGTCCGGCAGGTGTTCGGTCCGGGAACGTTCGGGCTTGCCCGGCGGATGGACCGGATAGGAGAACAACGTCAGCACCGCGATCTTGGTTGAAGGCACTTCGCGGGCGGCCACGACCATAGAGGTCAGCCGGCCACCGTAAGAATGGCCACCGGCGATCAGCGGGCCGTCGCCGAGCCCGCGACAAACTTCGATGGCCTCGACGATGCCCGCCCGGTCGGCGGCGGCCGAGCCGGACGGCGGGCCTTTGGGCCGGCGCCGCCGGTAGGGCAGGTTGTAGCGCACCGCCAGCCAGCCGCGGCGCGCCCATTCGTCGCAAACCTCTTGCAACAGTTTGGAATCCCGGTTTCCGCCGGCGCCGTGGGTCAGCACCACTATCCCCTGTGGGTGGGCATCCCCATCAGGCTGGTGGGCGACGCCCGCAATCCGCTCGAGACTCATCAGCCGAGCCGGAACAGTGGGGAGACCGGGCCATGGCCGTGGCCCAGTGGGTAAGCGGCGCGCAAGGATTCGGTGACCCACTGCTTCCCGAAAGCGACGGCGTCGGGAACGGTGTAGCCATGCGCGAGCGCACACACCACCGCGCTTGCCAGGGTGTCACCGCCACCGTGGTCGTTGCCGGTGCTGATCCGTTGCGCGTCGAACTCGTAGAAAGCCGTTCCGTCGTAAAGCAGGTCGCAGCTGTGCTGCGATGACCGCAGGTGCCCACCCTTGACCAGTGCCCACCGCGGGCCCAGCGCATGTACCGCTTTCGCTGCATCGCGCTGCGACTCGGCGTCGACCACGTCGATACCCACGATGAGGCGCACCTCGTCCAGATTCGGCGTCACCAACGTAGCCAGCGGAAACAATTGCGCGCGAAGCGAATCCAGTGCCGACGGCGCCAATAGCGCGTCCCCGTGCATGGACGCGCACACCGGGTCGACGACAAGCGGGACCGTCAACCCGAGTCGGCGCCAGGTGGCGGCCACGGTTGTGATGATGCTGGACGACGCGAGCATCCCGGTCTTGGCGGCCTGGATCCCGATATCGGTGACCACGGCTTCCATCTGGCCGGCCACCACGTCGTCAGGCACTTCGTGAAAACCCTTGACGCCCATAGTGTTCTGCACGGTAACCGCGGTGACTGCGACGCACGCGTGTACACCGAGCAACGACATCGTGCGCATGTCGGCCTGGATTCCTGCGCCGCCGCCGGAGTCCGAGCCCGCGATGGTGAGCACGCGCAGCGGTGTGGTGCCCGGCGGCGGCACGGGCAGGGTCGGAGGCGGGAAACTCACCGCTGGTTGATCGGCAGATACACCCGGTTGCCGTGTTCGGCGAACTCGCGTGACTTCTCGCTCATCGCCGCCTCGATCGCCTCCTCGCTTTCGAGTCCATGCGCCGCGGCGTAATCCCGCACATCCTGGGTGATCCGCATCGAGCAGAACTTCGGCCCACACATCGAGCAGAAGTGCGCGGTTTTGGCGGGCTCGGCCGGAAGTGTCTCGTCGTGGAATTCGCGTGCGGTGTCCGGATCCAGTGACAGCGCGAACTGGTCGGTCCAGCGGAACTCGAAACGTGCCGTGCTCAACGCGTCGTCGCGCTCCTGCGCGCGAGGATGACCCTTGGCGAGGTCGGCGGAATGCGCGGCGATCTTGTACGCGATCACCCCGTCCTTGACGTCCTTGCGATCCGGCAGTCCCAGGTGCTCCTTCGGGGTGACGTAGCACAGCATGGCGGTGCCCGCCTGAGCGATGATGGCCGCGCCGATGGCCGAGGTGATGTGGTCATAGGCCGGCGCGATATCGGTGGCCAGCGGACCCAGCGTGTAGAACGGGGCTTCCTCGCACAGCTCCTCTTCCAGCCGCACATTTTCCACGATCTTGTGCATCGGGATGTGCCCGGGGCCCTCGATCATCACCTGTGCCCCACGGGATTTCGCGATCTTGGTCAGTTCGCCCAAGGTGCGCAGCTCGGCGAACTGCGCGGCATCGTTGGCGTCGGCAATCGATCCCGGCCGCAGCCCGTCGCCGAGTGAGAAGGTGACGTCGTAGCGCGCGAAGATGTCGCAGAGTTCTTCGAAGTTGGTGTAGAGGAACGACTCCTGATGATGGGCCAGGCACCAGGCCGCCATGATCGACCCACCGCGGCTGACGATGCCGGTGACCCGCTTGGCGGTCAGCGGCACATAGCGCAGCAGCACGCCGGCGTGCACCGTCATGTAGTCCACACCCTGCTCGCACTGTTCGATCACGGTGTCGCGGTAGATCTCCCACGTCAGCTCGGTCGGGTCGCCCTTGGTCTTTTCCAGCGCCTGATAGATCGGCACGGTGCCGACCGGCACCGGCGAGTTGCGCAGGATCCACTCCCGGGTTTCGTGGATGTTCTTGCCGGTGGACAGGTCCATGATGGTGTCGGCGCCCCAGCGGGTGGCCCAAACCATCTTGTCGACCTCCTCGGCGATCGACGACGTCACCGCCGAGTTGCCGATGTTCGCGTTGACCTTGACCGCGAACGCCTTGCCGATGATCATCGGCTCGCTCTCGGGGTGGTTGTGGTTGGCGGGAATCACGGCGCGGCCGCGGGCCACCTCGTCGCGCACCAGCTCCGCCGGCATGTCTTCGCGGGCGGCAATGAACGCCATCTCGGCGGTGATTTCGCCGGCGCGGGCACGCTGCAGCTGAGTGCCGCGGTCGCGTACCACTCCCGGTCGCGCTGGTAACCCGGCCGCCAGGTCGATCACCGCTTCGGAGTCGGTGTAGGGCCCGGAGGTGTCGTAGAGATCGAAGTGGTCCCCGGTGGAAAGGTGCACCCGCCGGAATGGCACGCGCAGCCGCAGCTCGTCCGGGCCGGGCACCTCGCGGTAGGACTTGCTGCTGCCCGCGATGGGTCCGGTGGTCACCGAAGGCTCGACTGGCTTGGCCAAAACATCAGTCATGTCATCTCCCTACGCCGGCATTACCCGGTCAGGTTCCTACGGTCGACGGCCCCGAGCCGTCCTCTCAGCGCACTCGGCGTGCGCTCCCGCGTGTTTAGTTGGTGCGGTGTTTGATTGCCCGGCTCCTCCTCGGATCGTTGCGCGATCCGCATTGTCGCCGAGCTGTGGTCCACGCTACACGGAGATCGGCGGCCGACGTCGGGTCCGCGATGTTCGCCGTCTTGGTAGCCGGTGCCGCGGCGGAGTGGAATGATACGACCGTGCAGCAGTCAGCCCAGAAAGGTGCATCTGACAAGCGCGACCATCCGAACAACTCGGCGGTTGCCGGTCCCGGCCCGTACTTGAACGTCGGCAGCTTCCGCTTCTGGTTCGTCGGCCAGCGCTGGGAGTGGTCCGACGAGGTGGCGCGGATGCACGGGTACGAGCCCGGATCGGTGGTTCCGACTACCAAGCTCCTGCTCTCGCACAAGCATCCGGAGGATCGAGCGCACGTGCAGGATCTGCTCGACTACGCCTTACGGTCCGGCGAGTCGTTTTCGAGTCGGCACCGGTTCGTCGACACCGCCGGCAACGTGCACGACGCGATCGTGGTGGCCGATCGCATGCTGGACGACGCCGGAGCGGTGGTCGGCACCGCCGGCCATTACATCGACCTCACCAACACCTTCGACGAGACGCGCCAGGAGGTGCTCGACGAAGCCCTGCCGGACCTGTTCGAGAGCCGGGCGGCGATCGAGCAGGCCAAGGGGGTGCTGATGGCCGTCTACCGCGTCAGCCCCGACCAGGCTTTCCGTGTTCTGCAGTGGCGTTCGCAGGAGACGAATATCAAGTTGCGCGCGCTGGCGGCCCAGATCGTGGCGGAGGTGCCGGCCCTGCCGGCCATGTCGGCTGCCACCCAGAACCGCTTCGACCATCTGTTGCTGACGGTGCACGAGCGCATCGGTGCCGAATCCGGCTGACGGGCGCACTAGGTTCGGTAGGCTCTATCCGATTTCGGACGGTTGCGTGGCGTCGGGCTCCGCGTGTCGTCTAACGCGGAATTTCACGCATCCAAGGCGGAGAAACGCAATGGAACCGTTGGGGATCGATCTTGAGGCGCGCGAGGACGCGGTTGTGGTGCGCGTACGGGGCGACGTTGACTCCAGCACAGTCGACCAGCTGGTCGGCAACCTGATCGATGCGCTGGACATGGCCGGCGCTCAGCCGGCCCGGCTGCTCGTCATCGACTTACAGAAGGTGACCTTCTTCGGAAGCGCCGGATTGAACGCGATGCTCGACAGCCACGAGCAAGGCAAGGCGGCCGGGACGGCCGTTCGGCTGGTGGCCAGCCACGGTCAGGTGCTGCAACCGATAGAGGTGACGGAGCTGGACCGAATCCTGGACATCTATCCGACGTTCTCGGACGCGATGCGGGGCGTCAAACCCTTTGTGGATCCTGACGACGGCGAACGCGGCTATGCCGGCTGACCTGGTCAGACCTCTTCCATCGCCTCGCCGAGTTCCTCCAGGAGCTTGTTGTGATGGTTGCTCGCCAAGACGTGCCCGGCGGCGATCACCAGTGCGACCGGCCAGTCGATGAGCTCGAACGCGGCCAGGGCGGCCAGACCGGCGTAGTAGGCGAGTTGCTCGGGCCGCGGTATCTCCACCGGACCCACAACCGGCAGTTTCATGGCGAACGTTTCGCCCTCGCGGATCTGCTGCACGGCCTCACGCTGGGACGTTCCTCGCCGCGTCTTCTTTTCCGCCATCATTTGCCTTTCGGTAACTAAGGGTTTGCCACCGAGCCCGATCGTGCAATCACCGTGGGACATATGTCGAGGACCGACCAACTGGCCGATCCGCTGATTTCGCCGATCGCCTCGCTGCTGAATGCCCCGTTGCTGGAACTTTACGCGTTGTTGTGGCGCGCGGGCGTGGTCGAGATTGTGGAGACTCAGCGGGAGAATCCGCCTCGTCCGGCGACGGAGCGGAATCCGTCTGCTCTGGCTGCGGGCCGCGGTGAGCCAGCTCCCGATCGTCGAAGTACCGGCCGAGGATAGCGACCGCGATAGTCGCGGCGGTGGCGGCGCCCACCCCCTGGGCCCAGCCGAGCGGACCGATCGGAGTGCAGCCGAGCAGCTGACTCACCCCTGGAGTGCTGATCAGCAGCGCCACAAACCCGAGTGAGCCCAGCGCCGTGAGTACCACCATCGGGGCCTGGGACTCCAGCAGGGTCTGCCCCAATTCGGCGGCGATCAGCGCGACCAGGGCCACCGTGGAGGCGCGTTGCGGCAGCCCCGTCAACGAAGACAGCCAGTTCATCCCGGGGGGCCCGTTCAAACCCGCCATCGCCCACGCTGCCGTCGCCGCGGCCGCGGTGGTTACGCCGCGGATGGCCACCGCGTTCCACAACGCGGCCTGATCCGCGCCCCGCAGGTTGGGGTCCACGCTGCCGCGCGGCTTGCTGACCGCGAGGGCCGCGGCCGGCAACGCGTCGGTCAGCGTGTTGACCAGTAGCAACTGTCGGGTGTTCAGCGGCGAAGTACCGGTGATCGCGCTGCCGATGATCGCGAAGATCACCTCGCCCGCATTACCGCCGAGCAGCACCGATACGGCCGCCTGCACCCGTCGCCACAGCTGGCGTCCCTCTTCGATGGCCTCCAGAAGCGCGTCGATCCGGCCGTCGATCAGCACCACGTCGGCCACCAGGTGGGCCGGGTCGCTACCGTGCGCGACAACCCCGATGCCGACCGTGGCGGCCCGGATGGCCGCGGCGTCATTGGCCCCGTCACCGACCATCGCGGTCCGCACCCCGGCGCTCTCCAGCGTCTGGACCACCTGGACCTTGTTCTCCGGTGTCATGCGCGCGAAGATCACTCGCTCGGTGACCACCCGCTCTTGATCCTTGCGGGACAGGGAATCCCACTCCACACCGCTGATGACCTGGTCGGCGGCCACCGGCAGGCCGAGCTCCTCGGCGATCGCCTTCGCGGTGATCGGGTGATCCCCGGTGATCAGCTTGATGCCCACGCCCTGGGAACGCAGAGTTCCGATCAGACCGGCGGACTCGGGGCGCGGGGTGTCGGACAACCCGAGGAAACCCGTAAGGGTCAACCCGTCTGTGCAGAACCGGGCGATATCGTCGGGGTTTTCCCGGATCGCCTTGGCCTGTTGCGAGGTCAGGCGACGTTGCGCCACGGCGATGACCCGCAACCCGCGGGCGGCCATTTCAGCAAAGGTGCTGTCCGCTGACGTTTCCGCCGTGTCATCGCCACATGCGGCCAGCACCACTTCGGGCGCGCCTTTGACGGTCAGCTCGGTGCCGGTTGCGGAGGCGGAGAACGCCCGGCCGGACCGGAACGGCAGATGCGCCACAGGCGCAGGGCCCTCGTCACCGTCGCGGTCGAAAGCACCCGCTGCTCCGGCCGCCTCGACGATGGCGACGTCGGTCGCGTGCGCGTGGGCGCCGCCGCTCGCCGCGGGCGCGGCGTGCGCCGCACAGCGCAATACCTCGGCTTTCAAGGCGTCGGTATCGCCCGCGGCGGGCCGGACCTCCGACACCCGCAGCCGGTTCTCGCTGAGGGTCCCGGTCTTGTCGAAGCAGACCACTTCGATCCGGCCCAGCGCCTCCACCGAACGCGGGACACGAACCAGCGCACCGAACTTCGTCAAGCGTCGGGCAGACGCCGCTTGCGCCAGCGTCGCCACCAACGGCATGCCTTCGGGAACCGCGGCGACGGCGATGGCGATGGCGCTGGAAACCGCATGCTGCAACCCGATACGGCGCACCAGCCCGAGGGCGCCGACCAGCGCGCCGCCGGTGATGCTGACCGGAAGTGCCCGAGTGGTCAGCTGGCCGAGCTGGTGTTGCAGGCCGATGTCGGACGACAGCTCACCGGATATCAGATCGGCGGCGCGACGCTGCTGGGTGTCGGCGCCGACCGCGGTCACCAGTGCGACCGCGGTGCCGGCCACCACGGTGGTTCCGGCGAACAGCATGCAGCGCCGCTCGGCGAGCGGTGCGCCGGGGGTGGCCTCGACCTGCTTGTCCACCGACAGCGACTCGCCGGTGAGCGTGGACTCGTCGACCTCGACGTCGACCTCTTCGATGATCCGGGCGTCGGCCGGCACCACCTCGTGGGTGCGCACTTCGATCACATCGCCGGGTCGCAGGTGTACCGCGTCGACGTCGACGTATGCCCGGACGCCGCCCGAGGTGGTGACCACCTTGCGCGCCGGCGGAATCTGCAGCGCCAGTAAATGGCTCAACCGCTCCTCGGCCCGCAGCCGCTGGGCCGCGGCCAGGATCGAGTTTCCGGTGAGTACCGTGCCGACCAGCACCGCGTCGACGGGCGAACCGAGTATCGCGCTGGCCGCCGAGCCGAGCGCCATCACCGGCGTCAGCGGGTCGGACAGTTCGGCACGGACGGCCTTGGCGAGCTGCCATACCGCTTGCATCGGAGTTTGCGACGGCTGTGTACCGCCCCGGCGGTACGGCTCGGTAGCGGCCTGAGCAGCGGGCAGGGCCTTGCGGACCTGCTCGACCGACATGGCATGCCATTCGTGCACCTCTGCGGGGCGGGGAGTTTCGGCGTTCAGGATGCCGCGCGCCAGCAGATATCCCGAGAGCAGGCCGGCCGCGGCACCGACATTCACGGTCTCGGACCCGAGATTGCCCCGGACACCCGGGATCATGAAAAGCGACCCCATCGCGGTTGCACCCGCCGAAATGCCGATGCCGCGCTGGACGGCGGTCCTGGCCGCGGGCAGCGCGCGCAGCAGCCGCCAGGCAGCGGCCAGATCCGGCAACAGCAGGTCGGCTTTCCACGGAGGTGCGCCTTGCTTGGGCATGATGCCGAGCGCCAAGTTTGCCGACGAAATCGCTTGTGCAGCACTCGATGACAGGACGGCCACGGTTCGGCCGTCCTGCTGCAGATTGGCGACCACGGCGGCGAGCGCGTCGTCGATGGATTTGCGCGTCCCGCTTTTGACGGGCCGGATGTCGTCGAACGCCGGCCGTAACTCGTCCAATGAGTCGTCGTCGACCGAGATCAGTTCCGCTCCGGTGCGGTGCGCCTCGGCGACGACGGCCGAGGCCAGCGGATCACGGGCGGGCAGGAACAGCGCCTCGACTCTGGCATTCGTCCGGGCGCCCGAGATGTCGCGCACCGCGCGCCAACCGGGGCGCAGACTGCCCTTTTCCAGCATGAGCTGGGCGCGGCTCCAGGCCGCGGACAACTCGTTGTCGGCGGCGCCGCGGATGCGCGCCACCCGCAAGCTGTCGGTACACAAAATCCGTGGGTCGATGACGATCGCGTCGACCTTGTCCAGTCGGCGCAGACTTTCCGGTCGCAACGGCAAGACGGAGTGTTGCGCGGCCAGTCCGCGGGCAAGTGTGGTGGCGAATGCCTCCGGCGTGGTGCGGTTGGCCTTGGGCGTAGTTACCTGCACCGCGGTGGCCGCCATGTTCACGTTGCGGGCGCCGGCGCCGATCAGCCCCGTGCTCAGCGACTGGAGCAGCGCGAAACGACTGGCGATACGCTCCATGCCTCTCGACGGTTGTGGGCGCGGCGACAGCTGCGTCGCTGGTTGGTCGGCGTACCGCGCAAGCTGAGGCTCATGCTGCTCCCAGGCTTGTGCCTCCGCGCGGACCTCGGCGGCCTTCATCGACTGCAGCGTCAGCCCTAGCGACAGGGAGGTCGCCGACTGGGAGAGGGTTTGGCTGGTTGCCTGGACCAGCGTCATCACGGTGTCGGTGGCCGGCCCGCCGATACGGTCTTCGAGCCGGCGGCGTAGCCAGGGCTGGTAGTCGAAGAACGTCACGCCGGCGGCGATGGGGACCGGCAGACGCGGCAGGCGCAGCACGCGGCCGGTGAGCGCAATGCCCAGTCCGGCCGCGTTGGTGGCCACCGTCAACGCTCTGGTCGCCAGCACGACGCCGTCGCCCGGCAGGTTCCCCGCCGTACTTGCGTCTTTGCCTACACGGCAACGGTTTTCGGCATTCTCGACGACACGGCACAGTTCACTCAGCGACGTGTCCGAACCGCTGATGCCGACGACGACGCGCGACAGTGGGTAGTTCAAGCTGGCCGAGTCGACGCCCCGGAGGGCCCGGACTGCGTCGAGCACGACCCGACCGAGTTCGTCGTCATCGCTGCCGAGCCCACGCACCTCGATCCACGCGCGGTCTTCGCCGCGCCAGCAGTGCCGGCGCAGCGTCTCGCGGGAGAGCTCGCCGGAAAGTACTTTGGCTCCTTCGCGCAGTGGGATGGCCGCGATCTCGGCGAGGGTGCCTGCGACGGCTGTCGTGGTTGTGACCGATGCGGTGGTGAGGGCGGTGGCTGCCTGGACGCCAGAGGCGACCAGGCGCAGCGGCATAGACCGGCCTATCGAGGTGGCAATACTCAATTCGTGTCTACGCTGCCGATTAGTTGGTGCTGCGCAGGTTGGTGGTGCCGGCTCGCCGGCCGGTTGCCTTCTTGGCCGTCTTGGCGGGTGTCTTGGCGGCTGTCTTTCGGGGCGCCGCTTTTTCCGCCGCGGGCTTGTCCGGCACCGAGGCGAGTCTTGTCTGGGTGGGGGGCTGCGGCTCCTGCGGCTTCTCGCCCAGCTTGCGCAACACCAGCGCACCGCCGCCGACGGCCAACAGAATAGGCCACTCGACGATGCCGGTGACCCCGAGCGCGGCGATGGCCAACGCGGCGGCCGGCGTCGACTTGCTGCCGCTGCCGATTCCGCGCTGAATACCTTCAGCAGCTCCCTTTACGCCTCCGACGACTCCATTTATCGCGGCGCCACCGACAGCACCCGCGGCGGCCGTGGTCGCCGATGCTGCACGATTGACTGTTCGACCAACATTGCGGACCGCTCCGCCGACGACACTCATAATCACTCCCTGGGCTTAACCCTTTATATACCTGCGTGTCGAACACTCACACCAACAAACGGTTGTTCTTAGCGCGTTTCAAATAAAAGCCTGCCACGTTACAAACTGGCAGACAACGAAGCCCGGTCAAGGGCGTGCGCGCGGTTGGAGGGCTCAGCCGGACCGCACATCGACCAGCACCGGCGCATGGTCACTGGGCGCCTTGCCTTTGCGCTCTTCGCGAACGATTTGCGCATCGGTCACTCGGTCGGCCAAAGCCGGTGAGGCCAGGATGAAGTCGATGCGCATGCCCCGATTCTTCGGGAACCGCAGCTGGGTGTAATCCCAATAGGTGTAGACGCCGGGTCCGGGCGTGAAAGGCCTTACTACGTCCGTGAATTGGGTGTCGACGATGGCATTGAACGCCTTTCGCTCCGGCTCGGAGACGTGCGTGCATCCGGAGTAGTACTCGGTGCTCCAGACGTCTTCGTCGGTTGGCGCGATGTTCCAGTCGCCGACCAGTGCGATCGGGGCGCCGGGATCGTCACGCAGCCAGCTTTCTGCCGTATCACGCAGCGCGGCAAGCCAATTCAGCTTGTAGGCATAGTGCGGGTCGGCCAGGCTGCGACCGTTGGGCACGTACAGACTCCACACCCGCACGCCGCCGCAAGTGGCGCCCAGAGCGCGGGCTTCTGCGGTGGCGGCTATCTCGCGCTTGCTGCTCCACGTCGGCTGGCCCTCGAAGCCGATCTGCACGTCGTCGAGTCCGACGCGAGAAGCGATCGCGACGCCGTTCCACTGATTGAAGCCGACGTGGGCGACCTCGTAGCCGATTTCGAAAAACGGCAGCGTGGGGAACTGGCTGTCGGCACACTTGGTCTCCTGCATGGCCAGCACGTCGACCTCGGCGCGGGCCAGCCAATCGACGACGCGGTCCAGGCGGGTGCGAATCGAATTCACGTTCCACGTGGCCAGCCGCAACCGCTGCGGGTCGCCATCCAACATGCCGTCGGGCATGGCTAGAGGCTATCGGGCAGCCGGACATAGCGACTGTGGTGGTGCAGCCGGAAACCCAGCGACTCGGCGAGGGCATTGCGGCCCGTCACTCGCAGGTAGCCGCGGGTAGCCCCGCGACCCGATCCCCAGGCCAACAGTGCCACGCACACCCGGTCGGCGCACTGGTTGCCGGTCGCGCCGATCGCCGACAGGCCCACCCATCGGGTGCCGTCCGGCGCATCGGTCACCGCGGCGCGCGCGGCCGCCACGCCCGGCTCGGTGGCGAACATCGCCTCGCCGTCGCGCACCGCGGTCAGCACGTCGACCGGTGTGTTTTGCTGCTGCAGATCCAGCCAGGCGCCGTCGGGGCGAGCGGCCAAGCTGACGGTCGCATCCGGTTCGCGAACCGGCAAGTTTCCGACGTCGCGCGCCAGCACCTGCTGCGCGAGTTCAGTGGTCAGGCCGACCGGGGGTCGCAGCAACCGGTCGGGGATCAACAGCCGCGGCGGCAAGCCGCGTCGGGTGTACCAGTCTACGATTGCGGGGATGGCACTGTTGTCTGCTGAAACATCCAGCGGCACTGCTGAATTCGATTCGACGCCGGCCCCGCGGCCGGCCCGCAGCAACCAGCCGCCCAGCCAGGTGTGGTCCACGCCGGGGCAGGCCGCCGCGGCGGCGTGTTCGAGCGAACGAATCTGCGAGGTGCGCACCGGGGTGTCGGGAAGGACCCGCAGCGCCACCGCGTCGGCGGGCGCAAACTCGACCAGGGCACCCGCCTTGGTCCGCACCCGCACGAGCGGATCGGTCGCCAGCAGGTGGCCCACCGCATCCGTTAGTGGCGGAATCGAACCCGCGGGCCGCCGATAGCGAACAGTCACCCGCGTGCCGAGGTCCGGCCACAAAACCATCAGTGACCGAACGGATCGGGTCCTTCGCCCGGCGTCCAGGACAGTCCCGGAACGCCCCAGCCGTGCGACTTGACGGCCCGCTTCGCGGCGCGGGCATGCCGGCCGATGAGGCAGTCCAGGTACAGGAACCCGTCGAGGTGCCCGGTCTCGTGCTGCAGCATGCGGGCGAAGAGTCCGGTGCCTGCGATGGTGACCGGGGCGCCGTCCGCGTCGACGCCGGTGACCCGGGCCCACTTCGCCCGCCCGGTCGGGAATGCCTCACCGGGAACCGACAGGCAACCTTCGTCGTCGTTGTCGGGGTCGGGCATGGTCTCGGGTATCTCGGAGGTCTCCAGCACCGGATTGACGACCACGCCGCGGCGGCGGGCGGTCATGCCGCGGTCTTCGGCGCAGTCGTAGACGAACAACCGCAGCCCGTACCCGATCTGATTTGCGGCCAGGCCCACCCCATGGGCGGCGTCCATGGTGTCGTACATGGTCGAGATCAGGTCGACCACCTCTGCGGGGAGCGATCCGTCGGCGGCCACCTGAACCGGTGTCGTGGGAGTGTGCAGGACGGGATCTCCCACAATGCGGATCGGAACGACTGCCATGGTCGGCTAGCTTAAATCGTGCCGGTGGCGTGGACCGGCGTCGGGGATCAGCAGCGGGCAATCCAGCTAGTCTGCCGACTCGCGGGTCTGCATTCCGGCGCAAGAGTTACCGGCGTGGTTCAATATTCGCCGAAACGTGCCCGTATGTAATTCAACTCATAGAGCAAGAGATTCGCCGGAAGGGTCCAGGGGAAGCGATATGGACAGCGCCATGGCGCGGGCAAATCGATCGGGGGACGACGCTGACATCGCCGATGGGCTGACCCGCCGCGAACACGACATCTTGGCGTTCGAACGTCAGTGGTGGAAGTTCGCCGGAGTCAAGGAAGAAGCCATCAAAGAGTTGTTTTCGATGTCGGCGACGCGGTACTACCAGGTACTCAATGCGCTGGTCGATCGGCCCGAAGCGCTGGCCGCCGACCCGATGTTGGTCAAACGGCTGCGACGGCTGCGTGCCAGCCGTCAGAAGGCGCGCGCCGCGCGGCGCCTGGGCTTCGAGGTCACCTGACACCCGCCCGTTTCAGCGGGCGCTTTTGCAGGTTCTGGGCTTCTGCTGGCTACAGTTGACGCGATGAATACCCGCGTGCCCGACTCTTCGGGGCTGCCCCTGCGAGCCATGGTGATGGTGCTGTTGTTCCTCGGCGTCATCTTCCTGCTGCTCGGGCTGCGGGCGCTGGGCGGGTCGGGGAACTCCGACGAATACTCGTCACCGGCGTCCGCCACCAGCGCGACCGCGACGGCGGCGCCGAACCCGACCAGCGGTAAACCCGCGGCGAACCAGGTCGAGGTGCGGGTGTACAACATCACGGAAAAAGAGGGCGTCGCCAAGCGCACCGCCGACCAACTCAGGGAAGCCGGCTTCAAGGTCGCCGAGCCCGCCAACCTCACTCCGGCGCCGGCGGATGTGACAGCCACCACCGTGTACTACAGCGATGCCGAGGGCGAGAAGGCCACCGCAGAAGCTGTGGGTAAGAAATTGGGAGCACCCGTCGAGCGGCGGATCGCCGCACTCGCCGACCAGCCGCCCGGCGTCATCGTCTTGGTGACCGGCTGACGGTTGTTGGGTTTGCGTGTGAACTGGTGGCGTTGACTGTGAACTGATGGCGTCGAGTGTGCGCGCAGGGCGGGATCCGTTCGATTTTTCCGCCGTGGGTTCACCCGCAAAGCCGTGGTTTCACGCCCGAAGCCGTGGACTCACTGCGCAGAACGCTTCGACGAGGATCGTTGCCAGGCTAGGCTGCTCGCTATGCGTATGCTCGCCGGTCACCGCAATGCCGCCATGTCCGCTCTGTCCGTGGTCAGCTGTGTCGCGCTGCTAAGCGCGTGTTCGTCGCCTCAGCAACCGTCGACGACACAAGGCACCACGCCGTCGGTATGGACCGGATCGGGTGCGCCGTCGAGTCACGCCGGCACCGCGAGCCCGGGCCCCTCGAGCAGTCCGGGTGCGCCGGCGGGGCAGAGCCTGACCACGCAGCTGAAGGCGCCCGACGGCAGCGAGGTGGCGACGGCCAAGTTCGAGTTCAACAACGGCTACGCCACCATCACCATCACCACGACCGGCACTCAGTTGAGCCCCGGCTTCCATGGGGTGCACCTTCACAAGGTGGGCAAGTGCGAGCCCAACTCCGTCGCTCCGACCGGCGGTGACACGCGTGGCGACTTCCTGTCCGCCGGGGGTCACTTTCAATTGCCCGGCCACACCGGACATCCCAGCAGCGGCGACCTGACCTCATTGCAGGTGCGTGGGGACCACAGCGGGATGCTGGTGACCACCACGGACGCCTTCACCATGAACGATCTGCTGACCGGCGAGAAGACCTCGATCATCATCCACGCCGGCGCCGACAACTTCGCCAACATCCCGGCGGATCGCTACACCCAAATCAAAGGCGGGGCACCGGGTCCCGACGAGATCACGATGACCACGGGTGACGCCGGCAAGCGGGTGGCGTGCGGTGTCATCGGTGCCGGCTAGCGCACCGGTCAACAGGGGCCCCAAAAGAAGTCAGGCCCATATCGATTTCGCCAGCTCGCCGCGGCCGACGGTCGGGGTTGAATGGGAATTCGCACTCGTCGATGCGCAGACTCGCGACCTGAGCAACGAAGCCACCGCTGTGATCGCTGAGATCGGCGAAAACCCGCGCGTACACAAGGAATTGCTGCGCAACACCGTCGAAGTCGTCAGCGGTGTCTGTGAATGTGCCGCCGAGGCGATGGAAGACCTGCGCGAAACCTTGGGCCCCGCAAGGCGAATCGTCCGGGACCGCGGCATGGAGCTGTTCTGCGCCGGCACGCACCCCTTTGCGCGGTGGTCGCGGCAGAAGCTCACCGACGCGCCCCGGTATGCCGAGCTGATCAAGCGCACCCAGTGGTGGGGCCGCCAGATGCTGATCTGGGGAGTTCATGTACACGTCGGAATCTCCTCGGCCGCAAAAGTAATGCCGATCATGACGTCGTTGCTCAACTATTACCCGCACCTGTTGGCACTGTCGGCCTCGTCACCGTGGTGGGGCGGCGAAGACACCGGCTACGCCAGCAATCGGGCGATGATGTTTCAGCAGTTGCCCACCGCGGGTCTGCCGTTTCACTTTCAGACCTGGGCGGAGTTCGAAGGGTTTGTCTACGACCAGAAGAAGACCGGCATCATCGACCACATGGACGAAATCCGCTGGGACATAAGGCCTTCACCGCATCTAGGCACCCTCGAGGTGCGGATCTGCGACGGAGTCTCGAACCTGCGGGAGCTGGCAGCTCTCGTTGCGTTGACGCATTGCCTGATTGTCGATCTGGACCGCAGGCTCGACGCCGGCGAGAAACTGCCGACCATGCCCCCCTGGCATGTGCAGGAGAACAAGTGGCGTGCGGCCCGCTACGGTCTGGACGCCGTGATCATCCTGGACGCCGACAGCAACGAGCGGCTGGTCACCGATGATCTCACCGATCTGCTGAACCAATTGGAGCCGATCGCCGCGTCATTGCACTGCGCAGACGAACTGGCGGCGGTAGCCGACATCTACCGTCAGGGCGCGTCGTATCAGCGGCAGCGACGGGTGGCCGAGGAACACGACGGCGACCTGCGCGCGGTCGTCGACGCACTGGTTGCCGAGCTGGAGATCTAGACCATGGCGGAAGCCTGTGAGCGCGCGATGTTTCCGCTGGAAACGGCGTTGCTGCCGAACCAGGATCTGCCGTTGCGCATCTTCGAGCCGCGTTACAGCGCGTTGGTCCAGCACTGCCTCGGGACCGAAGAGCCGTTCGGTGTGGTGCTGATCTCGGCCGGCCGTGAGGTGGGTGGCGGTGACGAGCGTTGCGACGTCGGAGTGCTCGCCCGCATCGCCGCATGTGTCGAGCATGGCGCGGGCCGGTACGCATTGGATTGCCGGACCGGCGAGCGGATTCGGGTGCTCGACTGGCTGCCCGACGATCCCTACCCGCGTGCGACGGTGGAGCCCTGGCCGGACGAGTCCGGCGATCCCGTGATTGAAGCCCAAATCGTGGAGCTTGAAGACCGGGTGATGGCGTTGTTCGAGCGGATCGCGACTGCCCGCGGTACGCAGTTGCCGGGCCGCGACGTGGTGCTGGACTACGGCGACGTCGACCGCGACGACGCGGGGGAGCGATTGTTCGCGCTGGCGTCCCGTATCCCGATGGGTGCGGCCGACCGCTATGCGGTGCTATCGGCGCCGTCTGCTGCCGACCGGCTGGTCGCTCTGACTGAAGCCGTCGATTCGGTGGCCGCGATGGTCGAGTTCCAGCTCTCCGAATAGCTGCTCGGCAAGGGACTTCAGGGTCAGCAATTGCTTCCGCATCATCACTAGGTCGCCAAGCGCGAGTATGCGACCGAACAGTCGAGGCCCGGCGAACCACACCCGCGCGTGTAGCCGCGAACCGGCGCCCTCAGGTCGAACGGCGTAGGTCACGGCCACGCCCTTGGCGCGCAGGGTGATGTGCTCGTCGTCAACGAACGAATGCAACGCGAACAACGTCATGAAGCGTTGTCCGACTTCAAGGTGAACCAATTCGGGGTCGCGGCGCCGAGGACTGCGGCGGCCGAAATTGTCCAGGATGTCGTAGCTGTAGGGCGCGACGCGCAGCTGGCACAGCCAGGCGAACACGATCCGCGGCGGCGCGTCGATGCTGATCGCACGGTCCGCCTGGACGCCGCCGGATGGACACAGCGCGTCGCAGGGCAGCGACATGGTTTGCTCCGGCGGTCGCGTGCCCCAGGCGGCACCGGGGATCATCCGACCGCCGCCTGTCGCCGGCCGGCTTGTGCCGCAACCCTTTTCAACGTCCAGCGCACGGCGACACGGTGCCCGCCGGAGCCGATGACGAGAGCGCGGTAGATCTTGCCGTGCAGCCCCGGAAAGGCGGCCCAGGTCAGTGCCCGCAGCCGGGTGCCGTCTCCCTCGGCGTCCAGCTCGAACACCCACCGGTAGATCGCGAACGGATGCCGGCCCTTCAGGGCCAGTCGTCGCGGCTCCGTCGCCTCGTCGAGCACGAAGCCGAACGGCACGGTCGACGGATCCTGCGGATCGCGGCACATCACGCGCAGCAGCGCCGGCCACACTTCCCCGGCGGAGGCGTTGATTGAGATAGCATGCTCATCGATATAGGGCAATCGTTCCATATAAAAGGACTGTACTAGATCGTGGCACCTCCGCGGAAGCATGAGACCGATGTGATCCTCGACGCAACGCGCGACCTGGTGCTGGCGCACGGGCCGCGCGCGGCGAGTGTGGCGGCGATCGCCAAGGCCAGCGGCGCGCCGGCCGGCACGCTGTATCACCGGTTCGGCAATCGCGACGGCGTGGTGACCGCCGCCTGGCTGCGCGCGCTCGAGCGCTTCCAGTCGCGCGCGCTCGCCGCCGAGGCCGACGACCCGCTGGACACCGCGACGGCCATGGCCGTCGCGGCGATCAGCTTCGCGCGCGAGCTCCCCGACGACGCGCGGCTGCTGTTGACCATCCGGCCCGACGACCTGCGCGACGGCCAATCCGACGCGTCGTTCCAAAAGACCATCGCCGCCATGAACGCCCCGCTGATCGAGCGGCTGCGCGAGTTGGCCGAAAACCTCTACGGCCGCAACGATTCACGCGCGGTCGACGCGGTCAGCAGGGCCGTGGCCGATCTGCCCTACGCGGTCGTGCGGCGTCACGCCCACGACGAGCGGATGCCCGATTGGCTGGAGACTGACGTCGCGGCCGCCGTCCGCGGGGCGTTACAGAGCTTTGGCGAACGTGCGTAGCGAATCCACCTGCAGCGGATCCAAGGACGGCCGCACCGTCGCGCGGGCCGCTTGCATATCGGCGGCGGTCACGTCGGCGGCTTCGATGGACCGCCGCATCGCGGTCAGAGCGGCCTCCCGCAGCAAAGCCACGCAGTCGGCGCCGCTGTAGCCGTCCAGCCCGGCGGCCACCTCGTCGAGGTCGACGTCGGAGCTGAGCGGAATCGATTTGCCTGCGGTCCGCAGGATTTCACGGCGGGCTTCGGCGTCCGGTGGCTCGACGAACACCAGCCGCTCCAGCCGGCCCGGCCGCAGCAGCGCCGGATCGATCAAATCGGGCCGGTTGGTCGCGCCCAGCACGACGACGTCGCGCAGCGGGTCGATGCCGTCGAGTTCGGTCAGCAGTGCGGCCACCACGCGATCGGTCACGCCGGAGTCGAAGCTCTGGCCACGCCGTGGCGCCAGGGCGTCCACCTCGTCGAGGAACACCAGCGACGGCGCCGAATCGCGGGCCCGCCGAAACAATTCCCGCACCGCCTTCTCAGAGGAGCCCACCCATTTGTCCATCAGCTCGGAGCCTTTGACCGCATGCACGCTCAGCTGTCCGGTGCTGGCCAGCGCGCGGACCACGAACGTCTTGCCGCACCCGGGCGGCCCGTACAGCAGCACCCCGCGTGGCGGGTCGACACCCAAGCGGGCGAAGGTGTCCGGATGTTGCAACGGCCACAGCACCGCCTCGGTCAGGGCCTGCTTCGCATCCGCCATGTTGCCGACGTCGTCGAGCGTCACGTTTCCCACGCTGATCTCTTCGCCGGCCGAACGCGACAGCGGCCGGATGACGGTCAGCGCGCCGAGCAGGTCGGCTTGGCTCAGGGCGGGTGGCTGGCCGTCGGCGCTGGCCCGCGCCGCCGCCCGCAGTGCCCCCTCACGCAACAGCGCGGCCAGGTCGGCGACGACGAAACCCGGTGTGCGACTGGCAATCTCGTCGAGATCCAGCTCGCCGGTGGGCACCGGCTTGAGCAGCGCCTCCAGCAGTGCCTTTCGGGTTCCGGCGTCGGGGAGCGGCAGGCTGAGCTCCCGGTCGCACAGCTCGGGTGAACGCAGGCGCGGATCGATGTGGTCCGGCCGCGCGGAGGTGGCGATCAGCGCGACCCCGTCAGTGGCCACCGCCGTGCGAAGCTCGGCCAGGATCAGCGCGGCCACCGGCTCGGCCGTCGCGGGCAGCAGCGCGTCGACGTCGGTGATCAGCAGGACCCCGCCGCCGTGCAAACCGTCACTGCGGACCGCATTCACCGCGGACGTCACGGCCTTGAACCGGTCCTCGGCGGCCAGCGCGCCGGCCTCCGGGCCGTCCAGCTCTACCAGCCTGCGGCCGGCGCACACCGCACGCACCAGCGTCACCTTGCCGACGCCGGCCGGGCCGGACACCAGCACGCCCAGGTTCGTGCCCGCGCCCAGCGTCTTGAGCAGGTGCGGCTCGTCGAGCGCCAGCTTGAGCCATTCGGTGAGCTTGGCGGCTTGCGGCTGAGCGCCCTTGAGCTCCTCGACCTGGATTTCCGGACTGGCGATTTGGGTGGTGGCGGCTTGTGGGGCCCCCGCAACGCCGGTGCCCCAGGTGACCAATGTGTTGGGTTGCACGCTGACCGGTCCGGCGGGGTCGACGCCGGTAACGGTCAGCAGCTCTGATGTCCAGCTGATCCCGACCGACGCCGCCAGCGCACGGGTGGCGGCCGACGTGGAAGTGCCCGGGCCGAGGTCGCGCGGCAGCAGCGACACGGCGTCACCGACGGTCATCACCTTGCCGAGTAGGGCCTGCCGCAGGGTGAACGACGAGATCGACTGGGCGGCCAGGGCGGATCCGCTCAACGTCACCGACCGCGCGCCGTAGACCACCACCGGGCTGACGATCACCGCGGTGCCCTCCCGCAGCCCGGCGTTGGACAGCGTCACGTCGTCGAGCAACACCGTGCCGACCGGGATGTCCGCACCGGACATCCCGGCCACCGCAGCAGTGGTCCGCGACCCGGTCAGCGACACCGCGTCCCACTCCCGAATGCCAAGGGCGACAACGGCACTCGGGTGCAACCGGACCACGCCGCGGCGCGAGTCGACCGCGGAGGTGTTCAACCGGGCGGTGAGTGTCAACTGGCGGCCCGGGTCCCTGGATCGGGACGAGGTCGGGGAAGTCACTGCAGTCGTCCACCCGGCTTGCGCAGACCCAGCCGCGCCATCGAGCGTCCGCTCGGCTTGCGCAGCCCCAGCCGCGCCATCGACCGGCGGTGCGGCTGGGCCCGGCGGTTCGCGCGCCGCACAGCGCGTCGTTCCTTGGGTTTGTCGTCCCAGACCTCAGGGTGTTGGTCGAGCCAGCGCTTGGTGCGGATCGCGAACGGCACGTGGCACAGGTAGGCGATGATGATCACCCAGATCGTGATGAAGGGCTGCCAGACCGCGGCGGCCGCGACGATCGCCAGCCCCGCCAACAGTGCGGCCGCGTAGTTCGGCGGCACCCGCACGGCATGCATTTTTCTCATCGGGATCCCGCTGACCAGTAGTATCGACGTCCCCGTCACCCAGATGCACATGAACCACACCGACGTCCACCAGCCGTCATGGAACTCCAGCTTGAGACCCATCAAGCCGATCAGCGAGACGGCACCTGCCGGGGCGGGCATCCCGACGAAGTATTCGTGCGCATAGGGGGGCAGGGTTCCGTCGTCCAGTAGGGCGTTGAACCGGGCCAGCCGTAACACGACGCACACGGCGTAGAGCAGCACCACCACCCAGCCGATCGGCCACTTCGACAGTGACGACACGTAGAGCACCAGCGCCGGTGCCACGCCGAAGTTCACCGCGTCGGCAAGGGAGTCGATTTCGGCGCCCATTCGCGATTGGGCGTCCAGGATGCGGGCCACCCGGCCGTCGAGTCCGTCCAGGATGGCAGCCGCGGCGATCAGCACCATCGCGGGCACCGGCTGGTGTTCCAGCGCGAACCGGATCGAGGTCAACCCGGCGCAGACGGACAGCACCGTCATGGCGCTGGGCAGGATCTGCAGGTTTACCGCTCGTCTGCTGCGGGGTTTGTCGATCACGGCAACTCGGCCAGCACGGTCTCGCCGGCAATCGCGCGCTGCCCAAGCCGGACCAGCGGTTCTGCGCCGGCCGGCAGGTAGGTGTCCAGCCGGGAGCCGAACCGGATCAGCCCGTAGGTATCGCCGATCGACAGCTTGTCCCCGATATGCGCGTTGCACACGATGCGGCGCGCGACCAGTCCGGCGATCTGCACAGCGACGACCTCCGCACCGCTGGCGGTGCGGATCCGGATGCTGGTGCGCTCGTTGTCGGCGCTGGCTGCGGGCAGGTCGGCGGACCCGAAGCGGCCCGGCCGGTGTTGTACCGCTATCACCTCGCCGCTGACCGGGGCGCGCTGCACGTGGGCGTCCAATATCGACAGGAAGATGCTGACCCGCGGCAACGGCTCGTCGCCCATGCTGAGTTCGGCGGGCGGGGCGGCGGAGTCGATCACGCAGACCAGGCCGTCCGCGGGTGCGACCACGGCGCCGGGACGGGCGGGCGGCACCCGCGCCGGATGGCGGAAGAACCCGGCACAGGCGGCCGCGGCAAGCAGGCCGCTGCGGCGCAGCCAAGGGTGGCGGCGGCCGGCCAGGGCAGCGGCCAAACCGGCCGCGATGAACGGCCGCCCGGCCGGATGTACCGGCGGAACGGTGGAGCGCACCAAGTCGAGCAGGTGCGCAGGGCCTTTTTCGGCTGAGGGGCTTCGAGGGCGTCGTGCCACGCGGTCATCTTACGGAGCCGTGGCGCACGACGTGTCCCGGTCGATGGGGCTGGTTGGCCGGAGGCCGGTTGGGGAACAGGCATGATCGGGGGTGGCCGCCGCGGTACAACTGACGCATTCGAGAGGTCTGACGAATTTTCCAGCGATGGCTCGGTCGCGACGCCGGAGACCTGCGCCGCGCGAAGGTAGGGGTTACCGCTGCCTTCATCGCCCACGCCGTGGTGTTTTCGTCGTGGGCGGCCCATATCCCGCACGTGAAGGCCGACCTCGGGCTATCCGACCCGGCGCTGGGAACCGCGCTGTTCGGCGCACCGGTCGGGTCGGTGGTGGCCACCGTCTTGTGTCATTGGGCGGTGCCGCGCTGGGGCAGTCACCGGATGGTTCGCGTCACGGTCGCCGGCTATGCGTGCGTCGGGGTGACGGTTGGTTTAGCCAGATCGGGCCCGCAGCTGTTTCTGGCGCTGGCGTTGTGGGGGATGTTCCAAAGCGCGCTCGACGTCGCGATGAACACCCAGGCGGCCACCATCGAGCGGGCCGCTCGAGCTCCGATCATGGCGCGCTTTCACGGGATGTGGAGTCTCGGTGCGTTGCTGGGAGCCGTGATCGGTGCGGCGTCGGTCAGCACCGGCGTCGGTCTCACCACCCAGCTGGCGGTGCTTGGCGCTGTCGTTCTGGTTGTGGTGGGAGCGCTGACCCGGCACCTGCTGCCCGACGCCACGCCGGCCGCCGGGCCTTCAGACGCTGAGCGGGGAAAGCGGGTTTGGATGACGCCGACGGTGGCCGTCCTCGCGGCGGTTTCGTTTGCGTCCTTCCTGTGCGAGGGCGCTGCCACCGACTGGTCGGCCAACTATCTGCACGAGGTGGTTGGTGCCGGTCCGGGCGTATCCGGGCTGAGCTTCGCGGCATACACCCTGACGATGGTGCTGACCCGGTTCGGCGCGCTGCGGCTGCACTCCCGCGTCTCGAGCCGTCATTTGCTTCCAGCCCTGGCGCTGCTCGCCGCGGTCGGCATGAGTGTGACGCTGACGGCCGCCAACCCGGTGGTCAGCGTGATCGGATTCGCCACTTTGGGAGCGGGCGTGGCGCTGCTGGTGCCAACCGCGTTCAGTGCCGCGTATTCGGCCAGCAGCGCCGGGTCGGCGATCGCGATCGTGGCCGGCACCGGCTGGCTGGGCTACCTGCTCGGTCCGCCGCTGATCGGCCACCTTGCCGGCCGGGTCGGCTTATCGGCGGCGCTGATCATCATTCCGGTGACGATCTCGATCGCCGGACTCGTCATTCGCTGCACCAGGGCATTCGATGCCGCCGACGAATTCCACCGCGATGCGGCCGTCGCGGATCAGCTGAGGTCCCAGACCTGCACCTGAGTTCCGGCGGAAACTTCGACGACGTCCTCGGGGATGTCCAGCAGGCCGTTGGCCGACGCCAGCCAGCGCAGATGGTGCGAGGCGGGGGGGCCGTAACTGGTGACAGTGCCGGCCGCCGGGTCGAACACGGCGCGGCGGAACTGCCGCTTGCCGTGCGGCGACTTCAACGACTCGGTGAGAAGTGCGAGCCGGTGCGGCCGCTCCGGATCCGGTAGCGCCATCGCCCTGCGCAGCGCGGGACGGATGAACACCTCGAAGGACACCTGCGCGCTGACCGGATTGCCGGGCAGCGTGACGATCGGTGTTCCGGCCACCCGTCCCACGCCCTGCGGCATGCCCGGCTGCATCGCGACCTTGACGAACTCGACCCCTTGATCGCCGTCTCGGCCGAAGGCGTCCTTGACCACCTCGTAGGCGCCGGCGCTGACACCGCCGCTGGTAATGATCAGGTCTGCCTCGAGGGCTAGTCGGTCCAGGATCGCGCTGAACTGCGCGACGTCGTCTCCGGCGGTCGGGGCGCCGACGACGACCGCGCCGGCGTCGCGGACCGCCGCGGCCAGCATGATCGAGTTGGACTCGTAGATCTGCCCGGGCCGCAGCGGGGTGCCTGGCGGCACCAGCTCCGAGCCGGTGGAGATCACCAGCACGCGCTGGCGCGGGATCACCGTCAGCCGGTCCATTCCCAGCGCCGCGGCCAGCCCGAGCACCGCCGGCGTCACAACCTGGCCCGCGCGCAGGACGGTGGTGCCCGGAGCGACGTCCTCGCCCGCGCGCCGGATATGCGAGCCGGGCTGACGGGTCTGTCGGATCGCCACCGACTCCACACCGCCGTCGGTGTCTTCGACCGGCACGACGGCCGTCGCTCCGGCCGGCACTGGCGCGCCGGTCATGATCCGGTGCGCGGTGCCGGGTCGCAACGTCAGCTCGTCGGTGCGCCCGGCCGGTATGTCCTCGGCGACCGGCAGCACCACGGGCTGTTCCGGTGTCGCACTCGAGATGTCCTCGGCGCGTACCGCGTATCCGTCCATCGCGGAGTTGTCGAAGACGGGCAGCGACAGCGGCGCAACTACGTCGTCGGCCAGCAGCAGTCCTTGAGCTTCGGCGAGGGGAACCGCGATCGCCGGCCGGGCGCGGATCATCTCGGCCACGACCCGCTGGTGTTCGGTGACTGACCGCATGCGTCAGACCGGGAAGCTCACGCCGCCGTTTGAGGTCATGGTCGTGAATCTACCCACCCGGGTTTTGTGTCTGCTCGCCGTGGCGACCGGCTGCTACTGCACCCAGTAGTTGTCGTGACGGATGAAGAACTCGCGGCGCTCGTCGTCGGTCATGTCGGCCAATCCGGGTATGCCCTCGAAATAGCCTTCGCGCGGTCCGCCGGGAGCGAACAGCATCAGGATCGATGCCGGTTCGTCGGCGTCGTTGCGGAAGCCGTGGATGCCGCCCGGCGGCACGTACAGGTAGTCGCCGGCGGACGCGTCGACCCACTCCCGGCCGCCGTACATGCGCATGGTTCCGGACAGCACGAAGAACGATTCCGACATCGTCTTGTGGAAGTGGGGACCTGGTCCGCCGGCACCCGGAGCGATATCGACTCGGTATAAACCGAAGTCGCCGTCGGTGGATTGCTGAGTGGCCAGGTAATGGTATTTGGAACCACCGAACTCGTAGTCGGCCGCCTCGTCGGCGCGTTTGAGCCGGGCAGTGACTTCGCCGGCGTCTCCGGTGTAGCGGGGCGGTGGATAGGAAGGCACCACGAGCGACATATCTCCCAGTGTGACGGCGATAGCATCGCGAGGGTGCAGAGGGCGACCGACAGGGAGCGAGCTCGAGAAAAAGTCCGAGTGGAACGGCTCCTCGACGCCGAGCAGAAGGCGGCGCAGTTGTTCGACGAAATCGAACGGCGCGGCATGATTCGCCCGGGCGTAGGGGAGCAGGCGTTGTCCGACGATATTCGCGACCTCGCCGCGGACATATTCGGAGTGACCCGCCACTGGCATCGGCGGATCGTGCGAGCCGGCGAGAATACCCTGCAGCCTTTCAACGAGCGTCCGCCGGACCGGGTGATTGCCGACGGCGACATCGTTTTCCTCGACCTGGGCCCGATTTTCGAGGAGTGGGAGGCGGACTTCGGTCGAACATTCGTTCTGGACGACGATCCGGACAAGAAGGCCGTCCGCGACGCCCTGCCGCGGGTGTGGCAGGCCGGTCGCAAGTATTTCGACGATCACCCTGACGTCACCGGCGCTGAATTGTTCGACTTCGTCGTCCGGGCGACGCACGCCGAAGGTTTCGAGTTCGCCAGTTCGATCGCCGGGCATCTGGTCGGGGAGTTCCCGCACAAGAAGATCGCCGGCACCGGGGTTGAGTGGTACATCACGCCCGGATCGGACAAACCGATGCGGCGCAGGGACCCGACCGGCCGAATCTGCCACTGGATCCTGGAAATCCATCTGGTCGACCGCGTCCGCGGCTTCGGCGGTTTCTATGAACAGTTGCTCGACTTGCCCTGAAGCCGGGTGTGCCGAGCCGGGTGTTCTTGCACTCGGCATAGGCGAGTGCTAAGAATGACGTTGGCACTCGCGACCGGTGAGTGCTAGGTCGGGACGGTGAGACTAGCTCTGGTCGTCCGTCGCGGGCACTGCACCCGGCCAGCGTAAGTAATGGGGTTGTCGTCACCCGGTGACCCCAGTTTCATTCCCAATCCGGAGGAATCACTTCGCAATGGCCAAGACAATTGCGTACGACGAAGAGGCCCGTCGGGGCCTCGAGCGGGGCCTGAACAGCCTCGCCGACGCGGTAAAGGTGACGTTGGGCCCCAAGGGCCGCAACGTCGTCCTGGAGAAGAAGTGGGGCGCTCCCACGATCACCAACGATGGTGTGTCCATCGCCAAGGAGATCGAGCTGGAGGACCCGTACGAAAAGATCGGTGCCGAGCTGGTCAAGGAAGTCGCCAAGAAGACCGACGACGTTGCCGGCGACGGCACGACGACGGCCACGGTGCTGGCGCAGGCGCTGGTTAAGGAAGGCCTGCGCAACGTCGCGGCCGGCGCCAACCCGCTCAGCCTCAAGCGGGGCATCGAGAAGGCCGTCGAAAAGGTCACCGAGACCTTGCTCAAGTCGGCCAAGGAGGTCGAGACCAAGGACCAGATCGCGGCCACGGCAGCGATCTCCGCGGGCGACCAGTCGATCGGCGACCTGATCGCCGAGGCGATGGACAAGGTCGGCAACGAGGGCGTCATCACCGTCGAGGAGTCCAACACCTTCGGCCTGCAGCTCGAGCTCACCGAGGGCATGCGGTTCGACAAGGGCTACATCTCGGGCTACTTCGTCACCGACGCCGAGCGTCAGGAAGCCGTCCTGGAGGAGCCGTTCATCCTGCTGGTCAGCTCCAAGGTGTCGACGGTCAAGGACCTGTTGCCGCTGCTGGAGAAGGTCATCCAGGCAGGCAAGCCGCTGCTGATCATCGCCGAGGACGTCGAGGGTGAGGCTTTGAGCACCCTGGTCGTCAACAAGATCCGCGGCACCTTCAAGTCGGTGGCGGTCAAGGCCCCCGGCTTCGGTGACCGGCGCAAGGCGATGCTGCAGGACATGGCCATCCTCACCGGTGGTCAGGTGATCAGCGAAGAGGTCGGCCTGACCCTGGAGAACGCCGACACCTCGCTGCTGGGCAAGGCTCGCAAGGTGGTCATCACCAAGGACGAGACCACCATCGTCGAGGGCGCCGGTGACCCGGACGCCATCGCCGGGCGGGTGTCCCAGATCCGCGCAGAGATCGAGAACAGCGACTCCGACTACGACCGCGAGAAGCTGCAGGAGCGGCTGGCCAAGCTGGCCGGCGGTGTTGCGGTGATCAAGGCCGGCGCCGCTACCGAGGTCGAGCTCAAGGAGCGCAAGCACCGCATCGAGGACGCGGTCCGCAACGCCAAAGCAGCGGTCGAGGAGGGCATCGTCGCCGGTGGTGGCGTCGCCCTGCTGCACTCGGCCCCGGCGTTGGACGAGCTGAACCTGTCCGGCGACGAGGCGACGGGCGCCAACATCGTCAAGGTGGCGCTCGAGGCTCCGCTGAAGCAGATCGCGTTCAACTCCGGGCTGGAGCCCGGCGTTGTCGCCGAGAAGGTCCGCAACTCGCCCGCCGGCACCGGCCTGAACGCCGCCACCGGTGAGTACGAGGACCTGCTCAAGGCCGGCGTCGCGGACCCGGTGAAGGTCACCCGTTCGGCGCTGCAGAACGCGGCGTCCATCGCGGGTCTGTTCCTCACCACCGAGGCCGTCGTCGCCGACAAGCCGGAGAAGGCGGCCGCTCCCGCGGGCGACCCGACCGGCGGCATGGGCGGGATGGACTTCTAGTCCCACACGCGAAAAAGCCCGGTCTGCCTTGCAGGCCGGGCTTTTTCGCGCCGTCGCGAGCGTGGCGCGTTGCACGGCCTTTCGATTTCTTCACCCTGGCTGCGGCGTTGCGGCATCGAGTGTGAGCTCAGGGCGTCGCGTGTGAAGTTACGGCTTTGCGCGTGAAGCCAGGGCGGGCTTCCGGCGATTTTTTCGCCCAGGTTTCACTGCCAAAGCCCAGGTTTCACTCCCAACGCGTAGGCCCACACTCGGCGCCTGCAATCTACGACGTGTGGTCAGGCTGGTTCGCTGAACACCACACAGTCGTGCAGGCAACCCTTGGCGGCGGAGGGGGAGTCGGCCTCGCGGTGCAGCAGCGCGCGGGTGGGCACGACGCCACACCGCACGCTGTCGGCGCCCTCGTCGGAAACCTCGGCGTGGCCGTCGACGATCAGCGAGTAGCCGCCCGGTTCTGGCGGAGGCCACAGCAACGTCACGTCGCGGCGCTGAGCGAGGTTGGCGCGGGTGCGGCCCCCGATCAGGCCGACGTCGATGAGCGCCGCGGATCCATCGGCACTGTCGGGCAGATCTCGCAATGTCGGCTCGACCGTGACCGTGTGCACGCGGTAGTCGTCATCGACGGTGATCAGGTAGGCGAACGGATAGTCGGTGAGAGCCGCGGCCAGCCGCTTGAAATCCACCTTCTTCTTCGTACGCATCTTTCGAGGATAGGCGGATCAGGCCGGGCTGCTGACGGAGGCGGCGGCCGGGCCGGGAATCACCGTGCTGATCAGGCTGGGGCTGAGCAGACCCGCGCCGGCCACGCTCTGGCCCAAGCCGCCCGAGGCGCCCGTGACGTTGTCGAAGCCGAGCAAGCTGCTCACGTGTTGAGTGCTCTGGTTCATCCAGCCGGTTTGTCCGAACCCGGCGTTCCAGAAGCCCAGGTTGTTGGCGCCGGTGTTGCCGACGCCCGGGCTGACGGCACCCGCGGCCAAGAGACCCGTATCGCCGGTGCCGGCGTGCCCGAAGCCGATGCTGGCACTGTCCAACAGGCCGGTCCCGACGGGATGCTCGCCGGTGAATCCGGCGGTGTTGGCGATGCCGAGGTGCCCGACATTCCCTAGGTTCCCGAGTTTCCCGAAGTCGAGTTCTTTCAGGACCTCGTCCCACGACGGCAGTTCCGCGAGCAACGCCGACGCGTTGGCGTGATAACCCGACATCGCCGCCACGTCCATCGCCCACATCTGCTCGTAGGCGGCCTCGACATCCGCGATCGCGGGAGCGTTCTGACCGAGCCAGTTCGTGGCCGCCAGCACCCGTACCAGGCCACGATTGGCGGCCACCACCGCAGGCTGCACGGCGGCCGTCAGAGCCGCCTCGAACTCGCCCGCCACGGCGGTGGCTTGTCCCGCCGCACCTTCGGCCTGCGCCGCCGCGGTGCGCAGCCACGCCGCATATTGAGACGCGACGGCCATCATCGCCGCCGACGAAGCACCCAGCCAGGAACCACTCACCAGCTCGGAGGTGACAGCCCAGAACGACGCCGCGGACTGCGACAACTCCTCGGCCAAACTGCTCCACGCCGCGGCCGCGGCAAGCAACGGCCCGGAGCCCGGGCCGGTGAACATGAGTGCCGAATTAATCTCTGGCGGCAACCACGCATAATGCGGGTTTGTCACCAACTAAAACTATCGGGGAAGCCTCTCGGCCGTGGCCGTTTCAGCCGGACACCGGCGTGGGTTGACGGCCGCGGACCAACCTGCCGGGACGGGCATCGGTCGGCACGCCGTTCTCCGCGATCACCTGACCGGACACCACGGTCGCGACGTAGCCCTCCGCCGTTTGGTCCAGCCGACGGCCACCGGCCGGCAGGTCGTGACTGATCACCGGCTTGTGCAGGCGCAGTGCGGCGTGGTCGATGACGTTGAGGTCGGCCTTGTAGCCGGCGGCGATGCGCCCGCGATCGGCCAGCCCCGCGACGCGGGCCGGCACGGAGGTGAGCTCGCGGACGGCCTCGGGCACTGTGAAGCGTCCGGCCTTGCGGTCGCGCGCCCAGTGCGCCAGGAAGAACGTCGAATAGCTGGCGTCGCAGATCATCCCGTAGTGGGCGCCGCCGTCGCCGAGGCCGAGCACCACGTCGTCGCGGTGCAGCAGCTCGCCGACGGTGTTCAGCGAGTTGTTCTCCAGGTTGCTGGTGGCCACCAGCAGCATGGCGCGACCGTCGTCGTCGAGCAGCCGGTCGTAAGCCTCTTCCATCGGGTTCACGCCGCGGGCCCGGGCCCGGGCGCCGATGCTGTCCGCGGGGTCCGGCTCGTAGTTGGGGTTGTCACCCAGCGGGAAGATCCAATCCCAGGCCTGGGCCACATACAGGATCGGGTGCCCGACGCCGGGCTTGTCGGCCAGAATGCGGGCGCGCACTTCGGGCTTGCGCATTTCGGCGACGCGCTCGGCCAGCGGCAGGTGGGCGATCTCGCGGTAGCTGGGGTAGAGGACGAACGGGTTGGCGGACAGCTGTAGCCCGATGATCAGCCCGATCGGCCGCGGCAGCAGCTGCGCGGTGATATCGCCGCCGGCGGCGTTGGCTTTCTCCACCATCGTGATGGCATCCGGCCAGGTCGGGTCGCCGGTGTTGGCGACGACCAGGGTGAAGGTGAGCGGCAACCCGACGTCCTCGGCGACGTCGAACACGGTCTGCAGCACGGGCTGGTAGCCGCCGGCCGGAATGTCGGGCACAAATTGCAGCAGACCGCCGCCGCCGTCGACCACACCGCGGGCAATCTCCTCGATTTCCTCGCGTGCCGCGTCATAGCTGGGAATCTGCGCCCCGCTCTCGGTCTTGTGAATCAGCAGGCGCGACGACGCGAAGCCCAGCGCTCCAACCTCCATCGCCTCCTTGGCGAGCGCGCGCATCGTCGCGAGGTCTTCGGCGGTGGCCGGCTCGCGATTTGCGCCCCGCTGGCCCATCACGTACACCCGCAGCGGGGAGTGCGGCAGATAGGCGGCCACGTCGATGTCGCGTTTCCCGGCGTCCAGCGCATCCATGAATTCGGGGAACGTCTCCCAGTTCCACGGCAGGCCGTCGGTCATCACGACACCGGGAATGTCCTCCACCCCCGCCATCACGTCGACGAGCACGTCGTGGTCTTCCTGTCGGCACGGCGCGAAGCCGACTCCGCAGTTGCCCACCACCACCGTGGTCACCCCGTGCGCCGACGACGGTGTCAGCCGGTCCGACCAGATGGCCTGCCCGTCGTAGTGGGTGTGCAGGTCGACGAAGCCCGGGGTGACCAGCAGACCGGTCGCGTCGATCTCCCGCTCGGCGGTGTCGCCGTTGACGGAGTCTGTTGGACCCACCGCCTTGATGACGCCGTCCTGGACGGCTACGTCGCCGACGTACGGCTCACCTCCCAGCCCGTCGACGATGGTGCCATTGCGGATCAGGAGGTCATAGCGCATCTAACTAATCTACGACCGTGTCGGTGCGACATGCCAGGATCGGTGACGTGCGCGCCGACGACGATGCAGTGGGGGCGCCCCCAGCCGCGCAGCGGCGAGGGGGACGAAGCGATGAGGAGGAGTGGCGCTGATGATCGACCACCTAGGAATCAACTGCGCCGATTACCCGAAATCACAGGAGTTCTACGACACGGTGCTGGGCGTGCTCGGCTTCTCCCGCCAGCTGGATTTCGGCGTGGCCATCGGTTACGGCCGGGACGGCAAGCCGGCGTTCTGGATCGCCGACCTTGCTGCGGGCACCGCGCAGGGCCCCAATCGGGAAGTGCACGTCGCGTTCGAAGCGGCCGACCAAGATGCGGTGCGCGCGTTCCACGACGCCGCCGTGAGTCTGGGCGCCGAGTCGCTGCATGCGCCGCGGTTCTGGCCGGAATACCACCCCGGCTATTTCGGTGCCTTCGTGCGCGACCCCGACGGCAACAACGTGGAGGCGGTCTGCCACCACGCGTAGGGTCGCCTTCATGCCCAGCCCCGAAAAGAATGTGGCCGACGCGCCTGCCCAGGAACTGCTTCGGGACGCCTTCACCCGGTTGATCGAGCACGTCGACGAGCTCACCGACGGTCTGAGTGAGGAAGTGTCAAACTACCGGCCCACCCCCGAGGCCAACACCATCGCGTGGCTGATTTGGCACAGCGCCCGGGTGCAGGACATTCAGCTCGCCGACATCGCCGGCGTCGAGCAGGTGTGGACCCGCGACGGCTGGGTGGACCGGTTCGGCTTGGACCTGCCGCGCAACGACACCGGCTACGGGCACAGCCCGCAGGACGTCGCGAAGGTGCGCGCATCCGCGGAGTTGCTGTCCGGCTACTACCACGCGGTGCACGAACTCAGCCTCGAATACGCCAGCAGCGTCACCGCCGATGAGTTGAGCCGCGTCGTGGACACCAATTGGGACCCACCGGTGACGGCCAGCGCGCGACTGGTCAGCATCGTCGACGACTGCGCACAGCACCTCGGCCAAGCCGCCTACGTGCGCGGAATCGTCCAGTAAGTCCTTGCCGTGCGACTCAAGCTGACGGTGGTGTTGTGGCTGGCCACCACGGCCGCGCTGGTCTTGCTGGTTCCCGCATCGTGGTTGCAGAGGAACATCGTCGACGTCGACGGCTACGGCAGGCTGGCCCGCAAGGCCGCCGGCGATCCCGCGCTGCAGTCCGCCATGGCGGCCGAACTCACCACGCGCGCCATGCGGCTCATCACCGATCACGGGGGCACTGCGGACACCTCGCAGGTGCACGACGTGATCGCGAAATTCACGGCCGGCCCGGCCTTTCCGCCGTTGTTCGCCGAGGCGAACAAGGTCGCCCACAACTGGTTGTTCAGCAATCCGCAGTCCGGTCAGGACCCTGAGTGGGTGGTAGATCTGGCCCCGATGCTCAACGAGAGCTCGGTGCAGCAGATGCTCACCAGTCACCACGTGACGGTCCCGACGAAGCTGACGGTTCCTGTGACGGTGTCGGTGCCTTCGACGACGCAGTCGTTGCGGCAGGGCCAGCTCAGCTGGCTCGCCACCTGGGGTCCCTGGGCCAGCATGGGCGCGGCGGCCATGAGCGCCCTGTGCGGCTTTCTGCTGCTGGTTGCCGCGCGGCGCCGCGGCAGGGCGCTGGCCGGGATCGGCGTCTCGGTGCTGCTCGTCGGCGCTGCCGGATGGACCGGCATCGAGCTCGCCGACCGGCGGATCATCACCGAGCTCAATCGGACGACCGGCGATTTCCGCACTGTGGGTGACGTGATGGTCCGCTATGCCAAGTCCAGCCTGCATGAATGGCTCAACCTGACACTGCTGGCCGGGGCCACCCTGGTGGTGCTCGGCGTGATTGTCGCGGCAGTGTTCAGCCTGCGCAGGAAGTCAGCTTAAGGGCAACTGCGCCAACACCGCGCCGGTCGGCTGCGGCGACCCGGCGCCGGGTTCCACCGTGAACGCCAGCACCGTCGACGCTCCGATGTCGCGAACCATGGCTCTCGTCGACGGTGCAACGGCGGCGGTCCCCATGGTTCCCGCCGACGTCGGAGACCCATTGGTGCCCATCAGCCACATTTGGTACACGGTGCCCGGCGACGGCGGCGCCACGTTGTTCATCACCAGCACACCCGCGTTGCGGTCGCGGGAGAACATGAACGTGGCCGTCCCGGTGCCCAAGGGGCGAGAGACCGTCTGCACGTCCGGCGCCGTCAAGACCTGCTCGGCGACCGTCTGGCGGGGCGGCGGCCGCATCAGCACGCCGGCACCGAATGCGGACAATCCGATTACGATTGCTGCGGCAGCCGCCAAAAGGGCTGTACGCCAACGTCGTTGCCGCCTGGCCTCGAGCTGCGTCGGTTCGGCGGGTGCGGTTAGGGCCAGCACCGCTGCCCGTAGATACGCCGGTGGTTGGACGGCCGTCCCCGCCGAGACCACCGCCATGGTCTCGCGCACCGCCCGCACTTCGTCGCGGAATTCAGCCGCGACGGCAGATGCCGCGACCCGGCGATCGATGTCGGCTTTTTCCTCGTCGGTCAGCGCATCCAGCGCATAGGGCGTGGCCAGGTCGAGCAGTTCGGATTCGTTCGGGCCGGTCATGACACGTCCAGACAATTGCGCAGGCCGCGCAGCGCGTCACGCATGCGGGATTTTATCGTCGACAGGTTGGCGGCCAGCCGCTGCGACACCTCGGCATACGTCAACCCGCCGTAATACGCCAGCTCGATGCACTCGCGCTGCGCTTCGGTCAAGCCCTCGAGGCATCGGGTCACCCGGCGCCGCTCGTCGCTGGCGATCGCCGAGTCGGCGACGACGTCGCCGGCGGTCTCCACGGTGGCGGCGCCATAGCGTCCTTCTCGCTTGGTGCCGGCTTGCTCGGCACGCACCCGGTCGACCGCGCGCCGGTGCGCCATGGTCAGCAGCCACGCGAGCGCGGATCCCTTGGCCGAGTCGTATTCCGACGCTGTCCGCCACACCTCGAGATAGATCTCCTGGGTGGTTTCCTCGCTATAGCCGGCGTCACGCAACACCCGGATCACCAATCCGTACACCCGGGATTTGGTGAGGTCGTAGACCGTGGCGAAGGCGTCGCGGTCGCCGCCGGCAACCTTGCGCAGCAAGGCGTCCAGGTCGCCGCTCAGCCCTGACGGTCCGGTCATCGATCGGTAGCCTATCGTCAGCCAGAGTCACGGGGGGCAATCTGTTCATCACGGTTTTCCCGTTCGTGGCGGCCAGGGCACGAAATACGGTGTCCGCTTCCGGTATTCGGCGAACCCCGGCCGGTCCCGCATGTACCGCTCGGTCAGCCTGGCGCCGCTGACGTGCACCAAGAAGTAAGTCATCACCAGCGGTGAGCCCACCGTGGCCAATGCCAACCAGCCGTTGAGGCTAACCAGCCACAGCCCCCACCAGACGCAGGCGTCGCCGAAGTAGTTGGGGTGGCGGGTCCAGGCCCACAGCCCGCGGTCCATGATGGCGCCGCGATTCTGCGGGTCGGACTTGAATGTCTTGAGCTGTCGATCGCCGACGGCCTCGAAGGTGAAGCCGAGCAGCCATACCGCCACGCCGAGCGCGGTGACGGGCAGTAACGGCTTGGGCGTCGGTGCGGCGGACCCCGAAGTGGCCGATAGCTGCAGCGGCAACGAGATGAACCAGCCCAGAAAGCCCTGCAACAGGAAGACCTTGCGGACAACCTGGACGGGGGACGCATCGCGAAGCAGGTCGGCGTAGCGGCGATCCTCGCCCTTCCCGACGGTCTTGCGCTGTATGTGCCAACTCAGCCGCAAGGCCCAGATCGCCACGAGGGCCAGTAGGAGCCACCGTCGGGTGGGGTCGCCGTGGCCGAGCAGGGCGGCGACGGCGGCGACAACGACGAAACCTAGGCCCCATGCCACGTCGACGACGTTGTAGCGGCCGATCCGCCTACCGATCAGGAACGTCACCGAATGCACCACGGCGAGAGCCAAAGCCGAAGCGGCCGAGACGATCACGAAGTTCATGGCTCGACCCCCCGCACAAACGTCCACTGGTAGACGTCCAGATAGCCCGACCGGAAACCCGCCTCAGAATGAGCCAGGTAAAGCTCCCACATGCGCCCGAACACCTCGTCGAAGCCCAACTGCGCCAACTCGTTTCGGCGCTGCGCGAACCGCTCCCGCCAGAGTCGCAGAGTTTCGGCGTAGTGCGGGCGCAGCGAGGCCATGTCGACCGTGCGCAAAGCGGTGCGCCGCTCGGTGATGCCGGCAATGGCCTGGGTGGACGGTAGCAGTCCGCCGGGGAAGATGTACTTCTGGATCCAGGTGTGCGTGTGACGAGTGGCCAGCATCCGTGCGTGCGACATGGTGATTGCCTGGATCGCGACCCGGCCGCCCAGGCGAACCAGCCGCTCCAGCGCGGCGAGATACTGCGGCCACGAGTGGTATCCCACGGCTTCGATCATCTCGACCGAGAGCACTGCGTCAAAATCGCCGGCCCCGATGTCGCGGTAGTCGCACAGGTCGATCTGCACTAGGTGGGACAGACCGGCCGCGGCGACCCGCCGGCGGGCCAGCCGCTGCTGCTCCACCGACAGCGTCACCGAGCGGACGCGGGCCCCACGGGCGGCCGCGCGGATGCACAGTTCGCCCCATCCGGTGCCGATCTCCAGCACCTGGCTGCCCGGCCGGACCAAGGCGAGGTCCAGCAGCCGGTCGATCTTGCGCCGTTGTGCCGCAGCCAAATCCGGCCATGCGGCCGGCATCTGGGTGAACAGCGCGCTCGAGTACGTCATGGTCTCGTCGAGGAACTCGGCGAACAGCTCGTTGGACAGGTCGTAGTGCTGGGCGACGTCACGTCGCGCCTGCTCGCGGTCGGTCCCTCGCCAGCGAGGGCGGAAGGCCGGACCGAGTGGCCGCAGCCGTTGCAGCGCGCTCGGTACCAGGTCGGTGACCGACTGCGCCAGCACCGTCAGCAGCCCGGCGAGATCATTCGACGACCATTCGCCGGCCATGTAGGACTCGCCGAAGCCGATCAGGCCGTGCCGTCCCAGCCGGCGCGCCAGCGCGTCCGGCCGGTGCAGGAAGAGGGCCGGGAGTGTCGGATCCGCCGCGCCCATCACCGTGCCGTCGGGGTAGATCAGCCGCATCGGTAGCCGGGCCGCAGCGCGGCGCAGCAGCCCTTCGGCGACCACCGCCGACGCGGCCGCAATCGGACCCGACGGGACCCTCGCAAGTGCCGGCCACCGCATCGGATCTATTGCCGCTGAAGGCTTTCGGAATGTCTCGACGCTCATCGCGGCACCACCGGCACTCCGCGCCACCACAACTTGAGCCCCTGGATCCGGATCCTCGCGGCCACCAGCCACGGCGCCAACGGCGATACGAGCTGCATGACGGCGACCTCTCTGGTGGTTGCCGGCCGTCGCTCACCGCGCATATTCGCCACGAACTTTGGAATCCCCGCGTCGTAGCCGCCGTGCAGCGACACGGTGATGTCGACTTCGCTGTCGGGACGTGGTGCACACACCCGGTAGTGGCCGTCCACCGGATTGAACGGCGAGACATAGAAGGTCTTCGTCGTCAGCACGGGCAGTTCGGCCGGCGGCAACAGGTAGGCGTGGCGCTGGCCGTAGGTGTTGTGCACCTCGGCGATCACATGCCGCAACACGCCTTCGCGGTCGTGACACCAAAAAACGCTCAACGGGTTGAAAACATAACCGGCGACGCGGGCTTGCAGCAGCGCGGTGATGCGGCCGTCGGGAGCGGCTAGGTCATGCTCGGCGAAAAACGCCTCCAGCCGGTCTCGTAGCGAGCTTCCCGGGGCGCCGAACAAGTGGTCGTCGGCGCGAAATCGTGCGAAGGGTCGCAGCCACCAGGGCAGCCGGGGCGGTTCGTCGATATCGAAATACCAGCTGTAGCTTCGGTATTCGAACGAATGGTGCACCGGCACCCGTCGGGAATGGGTGATCGTGGTCCGGTAGATCGACGGCGTCGGCGTCAGCATCTGACCACCGCCTCGCGATCGCGCGGCTTGGCCGGCGCCGGCCAGTCGGCGCCCAGCCGCCGTGCTGCGCGCAGTCCCGATGCGGCACCGTCCTCGTGGAAGCCCCAGCCGTGGTACGCGCCGGCGAACACCACCCTGTCGTCATCCAGCGTCGGCAAAGCGCTTTGCGCGGCAACCGATTCCGGTGTGTACAGCGGGTGGCTGTAGGTCATCTCGGCGATCACCGATCGAGGGTCCACGCGGTCTTCACCGCCGAGTGTGACCAGATACCGGCGCTGGCCTCGCAGCCGCATCAGCCTGCTGACGTCGTAGCTGACCACCACATGGTCGCTGCCCGGAGCCACCAGGTAGTTCCACGACGCGCGGGCGCGGCGACGGCGGGGCAACACCGATTCGTCGGTATGCAGCTGGGCGCGGTTGGTCGAATAGGTGATCGAGCCCAGCACGTGGCGCTCCCGGGCGGTCGGCTTGTCGAGCAATAGCAGCGCCTGGTCGGGATGGACGGCGACGACGGCCGCGTCGAAAAGCCGCGGCGGGTTACCGCCCGCTTGCACCAGCACGCCGTCCGGCGTACGGCGCAGCCGGTGCACGGGCGTTCCGGTCGCCACCTCGTCGAGCCGAGAGGCGATGGCCTGCACGTAATTTGCCGATCCGCCTGTCACGGTGCGCCACGTCGGCGAGCCGAAAACCGACAGCATGCCGTGATGGTGGAGGAAGACGAACAGGTACCGGGCGGGATAGCGCAACGCGGTGTCGCCTGCGCACGACCACACCGCGGCCACCAGCGGCGTGATGAAGTAGTCGACGAAGTATGACGAGAAGCCGTGGCGCTGCAGAAAGGTTTCCAGCGTTTCCAGGTGGTCGCCGGCATCGTCGGCCAGCATCCGGAGCGCGGCACGGTGGAAGCGGATGATCTCGGTGAGCATCAGCAGATAGCGCGGGCGCAGCGACTGCGGGCATGCGAACAGCCCGCGGGCGCCGAGCGCGCCGGCGTATTCGAGTCCGATATCGTCCGCCCGCACCGACATCGACATCTCGGATTCCTGGGTGGCGATGCCGAGTTCACCGAACAACCGGCAGAGCGTCGGATACGTCCGGTCGTTGTGCACCAGAAAGGCCGAGTCGACCGCCACCACACTGCCGTCGCTGTCATTGACGAAGTGGGTGTGCGCGTGGCCGCCGAGCCGAACGTCGGCCTCGTACAGGGTGACTCGGGCGGCCCGATCCCCGCCGGACACGAGGTAGGCGGCGGTCAGGCCGGCCACGCCGCTACCGATTACCGCTATCGAGCGTCCGAACTCCTGCTGCACATCACTTATTCGGAGCGGCTGGGCGGGTGGACGGAGATTCTTCAGTTGCATCGACCACATGAATTTCGTCTGCAGGCATACAGTCCCCTACGCGGTCTGGACCGACGCAGTCGAATCAATCGCTCGACTCCGCGCTGGTGAGGTCGATAGGCTCTGTCGTCGGAAGGTGGACTCGAAAGGGATGCTGATGAAACCAGGCATCGAACTTTCCGCCATTCACCCGGCGGTCGAAGCGGGGGTGAACAACCGGGATATCGACGGACTCATGGCGTTATACGCCGAGGACGCCAGCATGGTCCTCGTAGACGGATCCGTCGCCACGGGATTATCTGCCATCCGTGAGCAGTGGTTGGGTCTGCTCGCGATGAACGGGCATATCACGTTGCGCACTCGATTTGCGATCCCAGCAGGCGAGCTTGCTGTGCTGAGCAACGAATGGACGTTCGAGGTTGGCGGAGCACAGATTTCGTCGGTAGCCGCTGAGGTAGCGCAGCGTCAATCTAGTGGAGGTTGGCTCTACGTCATCGATCACCCCTTCGCAGGCTCGGAGCCCGACGAACTGGCCACGATCGCGGCAGCGATGGGGGCGTCCGCCACCTGAGACGGCGCGGGCAATTCGACGCCTTGACCTGACCGGCCCAGGTGCGTACGCGTGCCACGCCGCATTACTGACGGGAAGCATTGTGCGCCTTAGGGTTTGGTGACATGGATTTGCAAGCGGCTATGTGCCGGGGAAAGAACCGGATTGCTAGGAGCAACAGTTCGGGTCCAACGCGGCACACAACGCCTGCAACGCGTCCGGACGGACCCGATGGAACACGTTCATCCCGCGCCGGCTCGAGGTTATGAGCCCCGCCTTACGCAGCTGGTTCAGATGATGGCTGACCGTTGACTCGCTAAGTTGCAACACCGCCGCAAGCTCTCCCGAGATCTCCTCGCCTGTGGAGGAACTGAACAGATACGACACGATCTTGACCCGCATCGGATCTGCCAGGGCCTTGAGACGCAATGCGACCTGCAACGCGTCCTCATCGCTCATCGGACCCGAGGCCATCGGGGCGCAACAGACTGGCGCACTCGTGTCGATCACCGGCAACGCTTTGGGCATCACACCATCCTGCCACAAAGATTGACATATATCGGAAAGGTGGCATGCTGAGGGCCACGCCGCTAGTTCGATATATGTCTCAAAACTCGGAGGTCCGCTTAACATGTCTCGCGTTCAATTGGCCCTCAACGTCGATAACCTCGACGAGGCAATCACGTTCTACTCCAAGCTGTTCAACACCGAGCCGGCCAAACGCAAGCCCGGCTACGCCAACTTCGCCGTGCCTGAACCACCGCTCAAGCTGGTCCTGATCGAGAACCCGGGCCAGGGCGGCTCGCTCAACCACCTCGGCGTCGAGGTCGAGTCCAGCGAGACGGTGCGTGCGGAGATCGCCCGCCTGAGCGGAGCCGGTCTGTTCACCGAGGAGGAGATGAACACCACCTGCTGCTTTGCCACCCAAGACAAGGTGTGGGTTACCGCGCCCGACGATGAGAAGTGGGAGGTCTACACCAAGCTGGCCGACGCCGAGACATTCGGCGTATCCGAACCCGCTGCCGGACAGGCCGACGCCTGCGCGTGCAACTGCGGCACGAAAGCCGCCGGGTGAGCGCACCGGCCACCCCCAACCACACGCCCGTCGTCGGGAAGCTGTCCACGCTCGACCGATTCCTACCGCTGTGGATCGGCGCCGCGATGATCGCCGGGCTGCTGCTGGGCCGCGCCGTCCCCGGTCTCGACCGGGCGCTCAGCGCAGTCCAGCTCGGCGGCATCAGCCTGCCTATCGCCATCGGGCTGCTGGTGATGATGTATCCGGTGCTGGCCAAGGTCCGCTTCGACCGGCTCGACGCCGTGACCGGCGACCGCAAGCTCATGGCCGCGTCACTGTTGCTCAACTGGCTGATCGGCCCGGCCCTGATGTTCACGCTCGCGTGGCTGCTACTGCCCGACCTGCCCGAGTACCGCACCGGCCTGATCATCGTCGGCCTGGCGCGGTGCATCGCGATGGTCATCATCTGGAACGACCTCGCGTGCGGCGACCGGGAAGCCGCCGCAGTCCTGGTCGCACTCAACTCGGTGTTCCAGGTGATCATGTTCGCCGCGCTGGGCTGGTTCTACCTGTCGGTCCTGCCCGGCTGGCTTGGCCTGGATCAAACCTCAATCAGCGTCTCGCCGTGGCAGATCGCCAAGTCGGTGCTGATCTTCCTCGGCGTGCCCCTGGGCCTCGGTTACCTGTCGCGCCGGATCGGCGAGCGCACGAAGGGCCGCGACTGGTACGAGAGTCGGTTCCTACCGATGGTCGGGCCGTGGGCGCTCTACGGGCTGCTGTTCACCATCGTGATCCTGTTCGCGTTACAAGGCCACCAAATCACCACCCGGCCATGGGATGTCGCTCGGATCGCGCTGCCACTTTTGGCCTACTTCGCAATCATGTGGGGCGGAGGTTACCTGGTAGGCGCCGCACTGGGCTTGGGTTATGAGCGCACTACCACCCTGGCGTTCACCGCCGCGGGCTACAACTTCGAGCTGGCCATCGCGGTAGCGATTGCCACGTATGGCGCCGCCTCCGGACAAGCCCTGGCCGGTGTGGTGGGACCGCTGATCGAGGTGCCCGTGCTCGTCGCACTGGTATACGTTTCCCTGGCTTTTCGACCGCGCCTATTCGCGCTGCCAACAATGAGCGCCGAATGAGCCGCAGACCCAGCGTCCTGTTCGTCTGCGTACACAATGCGGGCCGCTCCCAAATGGCCGCCGCACTGCTTACTCACCTCGCCGGCGATCGCATCGAAGTCCGCTCCGCGGGAACCGAACCCGCAGACCAGGTAAACCCTGCCGCCGTCACAGCCATGGCTGAACTTGGTATCGACATCGCCGCCGCAGCCCCCAAAATCCTGACCCCCGACACGGTGGAGTCCAGCGACATCGTGATCACCATGGGCTGCGGCGACACCTGCCCCTACTTTCCCGGAGTCGCCTATCGCGACTGGAAACTCGATGATCCAGCAGGCCAACCCCTCAACACCGTGCGCGCCATCCGCGATGACATCGCCGACCGCGTCCGTGCGCTGATCGGTGAACTCCTCCCCGACACCACCACGTGAACACCGCACTCGTCCGGCTTGCCGCGGCGGGTCAGCGATGGCCGAAGACCCACCCCTCGCGAAAAGCCTGATTCCGCACTTACGCGACGCGTAAGGCGCCAGTCGTGCCGGACGGTAAACCCAACATCCTGGTGATCTGGGGCGACGACATCGGGATCACAAACCTGAGTTGCTACAGCGACGGCCTGATGGGCTATCGCACGCCCAACATCGACCGGATCGCCAACGAGGGAATGCGGTTCACCGATTCCTATGGTGAGCAGAGTTGCACGGCGGGCCGTGCCGCGTTCATCAGCGGGCAAAGCGTCTACCGCACCGGGATGAGCCAGGTCGGCGCGCCTGGATTCGACATCGGTTGGGCCGCAGCGGATCCGACGATCGCCGAGCTGCTCAAGCCGCTGGGTTATGCCACCGGCCAGTTCGGCAAGAACCACTTCGGCGACCTGAACAAGTATCTGCCGACCGTGCACGGGTTCGACCGCCCAATCCTGGCGGTAGGCAATTCCAACGGCGACATCGCGATGCTGCAGTACACGCACGCCGCCGAGCCGTCGCTGTGCATGCTGGTGCGCCACGACGACGCCGACCGCGAATTCGACTATGCCACCGGCGCGGAAAAGGCTCTCGGCGAAGCCAATACGCAAGGCTGGACCGTTGTCAGCATTCGCGAGGACTGGGTGACTGTCTTCGAAACCTAGGGCGGCCCAAAGCGATCGCAGATCGCCACGCACATTCCGGCAGCAGGAATGCGCACCCAGTGCAGTGGCTCATTCCCCTCGTGCGTGCACAGGATCGGTCCGGTGTCCCCCCACAGCTTCGTACCTTCCGTCGAGCATGGCTCGAAGTCGGCGTGCGCTGTGCCACTTTGGATGAGGAACACGCATGAAGCGAGCGCCGCGAGTATCGCCATGCCGACGAACCTCAGTGCCTTCACGATCAACACCCTCCCTGTACCGAACTTGGCGACCGGCAACAGAGCACGGCGGCCCTCGCTCATCGACTATCCCCGAAAAAGCCTTATGCCCAGTTCCACACCGACATGTCGCCGCGCGGGTAGTTGTTGCACACGTCAGTTGCCTTGGCCACCACACCCTTGTTGTTGAAGAAGATCTTCATGTGGTTGACCCAGGCGTAGGTCAGTGGATCGCCGTTGTAGAAATTCTCGGAGTACTCCCTGCGCTCCGCCGGCGACAGCGAGAAGAACCAGTGCGCCTTGTTTATCGTCGCTTCCTGCAGGTTGGCGTGGTTGTTGAAGTCGATCATGTAGCGCTGGTAGTAGACCGGGCTGGTGTCCCGAACCGCCGCCAGATACTGCTCTGCGTCGCAGGTGGTGTTGATCATGCGGCGCGGTACCGGGAAGTCCTCGGTGGAATCGGCGACCGCGGCCTTGGGGAAGGTCGCGACGGCGACGCCGAGGCTTACCAGGAGGGCCAGGAACCAAACGCCTGCACGCAGGCTAGAAGTCAGCCGAAACATATCGATAACCGTAACACTCTCAGGGTTCGCTCGAACAGGAATCAAAATCAATAGCCGATCTTACTAGCTGCGGTCATCAGGGACGATGACGTGGTTGGGATCAGGTCGCAACTCCGGCGGAGCCTGACTGTAATCACCGAACGGGCCGTCGCGCCGCTCTACCGCCGCCCGCACACCCTCCGTTTCGGCGGTTCGGATGAAGCCGAGGGCATCTGGGGTGTTGCGCATCAGGCCGTCGAGGACGCCGCCCAGCAACTGGGTGGACGCCAGACCCATGTTCTCGTAGGCCTGGTTGACGATCAGCTTCTGCGCCCGCAACTGGGACAACGGGATTTGCGCCAGCTCGCCGGCTATCTCGGCGACGCGGGCCTCCAGCCGGTCGAACGGCACCGCCTCGTTGATCAGCTCCACCTCGGCGGCCTGCACACCGGTCAGCGGCCGGCCCGTCAGCGAATGCCACTTGACCTTGGCAAAGCTCAGCCGATACAGCCACATGCCGGTCAGGTACGCGCCCCACATGCGGGAATACGGCGTGCCGATCACGGCGTCCTCGCTGGCGATGACGAGGTCGGCGCACAGCGCGTAGTCACTGCCCCCGCCCACACACCAGCCGTGCACCTGAGCGATCACCGGTTTCGTCGCCCGCCAGATGGCCATGAACTTCTGATGGGGCCCCGTCTCGCGCGCGGTGATCACGGCGAAGTCCTTACCGGGGTCCCACTTGCCATCGGTCATCATGGCGTCACCCCAGTGTGCGAAGCCGCCGCCGAAGTCGTAACCGGCGCAGAAGGCGCGTCCGGCGCCGCGCAACACGATGACCTTGATGTCCTGATCCCGCTCGGCCAGCCCGATCGCGGTCTCGATCTCGTCGGGCATGGGCGGGACGATGGTGTTCAGGTGCTCCGGGCGGTTGAGCGTGATGGTGGCCACCGGGCCCCCGGTCCGGTAGAGCAGCGTCTCGAATTCGGATATCGGCATAGCCGAAGCGAAGTGCCGCCCGAGTCGAGTGTCAAGCGTCGGCCCGCCGGCCGGCGCTGGTTCACCGAAGAGCAGAGGGGGTACCACCGACGGCGAGGGTCTCCCGGCAGAGGTGGGTGAGCAATTATGCGCCGGACGGCGGAAAGGCTACGTCCGAGGCGGGAAAGTGGGTTGCGACGGGCGCTGCAAGAGTTCCTTGCGGTGCCACTCGCGATCATCGCCGGGTTCGTCGTGCTGGGGGTCATCACCAGCGTGCTGGACGGTACCGAGGTGGGCTGGCTGCGCCCGGTCGCGCACGCGTTGTCGAAGCTGGCGCCGCCGCAGGAAAACCAGTCGATGCTGCGCACGGTGGCCCCCGGGATGCTCACCTTGATGACGATCACCTTCGTCCTGTTGCTGACGTTGATCCACCGGATGGCCGATGTGTTCACGTGGGTCGTGGTGGAGCAGTTCTTTCGCCGCCTCGTCAACCAAGCCTTCTTCGGCTACTTCGCCGGGCTGTCGGCCTTCTACGTGGTGGTCTTGGCGTTGGTCGACCCGCAGCAAGCCGTGTTCAGTACTGCGGTCGCGCTGATCCTCAGTGTGCTGGCCATGGCTGGATTGGTGGTCTTCGGATATCTGGTGCTCGACCAGCTGCGTCCTCCCTCGGTGGTGGAGCGCATCGTGCAGATCACCATCGCAACGCGCGCCCGCCAGCTGAAGTGGTTGCGGAATGTGCGGAAAGAACCACTTCTCGAGCACCTCCCGGCGACTACCGTCTGTGCCCAGTGCAGCGGCTATCTCGTCGACATCGACTTCGATACCCTCCGTCGCGCGCTCGACTCCGCAACTGGGGCAGCAGAGATCGAGTTCTCCGCCAAGCTGGGAACGCACATCGTCGCCGGCACCCACTTGGCCACGGTCCGTGCCGACGACGAGGGCGAACGTGACCGGTTGGCTGAAGCCGTCCTCGACGCGTTGCGCTGCGGCAGGGAGCGGCAACTGGACCGGGAACCGTCCTACGGTGTGCACCAGCTATCCAGCATGGGGTGGGCCGCTGCGACTCAGCGGGATCCGGAAGCAGCCTTGGTGACAGTCGACGGGTTGCACGAGCTCTTGGCGTACTGGGCTCAGGAGTCCCCGCCGCAAGGCGAGTCAGACGATGAGGACCGGCTGCCGGTGGTCTACCGGGATCGCATTCTTCCCTTGGTGTTGACCGCGCTGGCAAGCATCGCGGTGGGCGCCATCGAGGGTGGGCAACATCAGACCTGTGCCCAGGTGCTGAATGTCTTCGCCATGGCGATTCCGCGCCTATCGCCGGACCACCAACTCTCGGCAACGGCGCAGTTGCGCTATGCGCTGCCGACGGCCACCAGGCACTCGTTTACCGAAGAGCTCGATCGGGCGCTGACTGAGCTGGGCCGGACGCTTTCCGACAACGGCCACCTCGGCGTGGCGGCCGAACTGGACCACGTCGAGTCACGCCTGAACGCTCGACTACCCGGCTGAGGACTCTTGCCGCCGCCGATACAGCCAACGCGTAAGCAGGCCAATCAGCACGACTGCGACCGCTATCAGCAGGTAGGTCTGGTACTGCACAAACTTGGCGTAAATCACCGGGATGTGCGTCTGGGCCAGGTATCCGACCAGGACCCAGAGGCCGACCCACGCAACGGCGCCCACCACGTTGTAGGTCAGGAAACGTCGCCACTGCATCTCGGCCAGGCCCGCGACGATCCCGATCGCCTGGCGCAGCCCGTCGACGAACCGCCCGATCAGCACAACCATGTTGCCGCGTCCGTGAAAAAAGCGCTCGGTAGCCGCGACCCGGCCCTCGGTGAGCAAGACGTAACGGCCGAAGCGGCGCACCAGCGGCCGCCCGCCGTAATAGCCGATGGCGTACCCGAAGTTGTCCCCGATCACCGCGGCCAGCAACGCCAATATCAACACCGCAGCGAGGTTCAAATGCCCCGACGCTGCGTAGACACCGGCCGCGATCAGGATGATCTGGCCAGGTGCCGGAACGCCGACCCCCTCCACGGCGACCACGCCCACCAAGGCCAGGTAGCCGTAGTGGTCCAGAACCGACGAGAGCGGATGCAGCACCCCCGGCAATTGCGACGACATGATCACCGTGGGTGCCCGATCGGCACGGGAGGTAAACGCTCAGGCCCGCAGCATTCGGCGTAGGAACGTGTAGCTGAGCGCCGACTTGAACGCGAGTTGCTCATTGTCGGCGGCACCGGCGTGGCCACCTTCGATGTTCTCGTAGTACCAGACCCGGTGACCGGCTGCCTCCAGGGCCGCCGTCATCTTGCGTGCGTGGCCCGGATGTACCCGATCGTCGCGGGTCGAGGTGGTGATCAGCACCGGAGGATACCTTCGATCCGCCGAAATATTCTGGTACGGCGAGTATTTGGAGATGAATTCCCAATCGTCGGGGTCGTCGGGGTTGCCGTATTCGGCCATCCACGAGGCGCCCGCCAACAACAGGTGATAGCGCTTCATGTCCAGCAGCGGCACGTCGCACACCAGCGCGCCGAACTTCTCCGGGTATTTGGTCAGCATGATGCCCATCAGCAGACCGCCGTTGCTGCCGCCCTGGGCACCCAGCTGCTCGACGGTGGTAATGCCGCGATCGACCAAATCGGTTGCCACCGCGGCGAAGTCCTCGTCGACCTTGTGCCTGCCCGCTCGGATCGCCTGGGTGTGCCAGCCGGGTCCGTACTCGCCGCCGCCGCGGATGTTGGCCAGCGCATAGGTGCCGCCACGAGCCAGCCACAGCCGGCCTAGCACGCCCGCATATCCCGGTGTGTTGGACGACTCGAATCCGCCGTAGCCGCCGAGCAGGGTGGGCCCCGGCCCGTCTGAGCCATTTAAGCCATCCGGCCGCACCAGGAAGTACGGAATCGAGGTGCCGTCCTTCGACTCGACGAAATGCTGTGTCACGGTGATATTTTCGGCGTCGAAGAAGTCCGGCGCTGACTTGATCTGCTCTAGTTGTCCGTCACCGCTGCCGCGCAGCAACCGCGACGGGGTGTCGAATCCACTTGAGTCCAAGAAGAACTCGTCGCCGGTGTCGTCGGCGGCGACGATCACGGTGTTGGTGGCGGCGGGGATGCCGCTCAACGGCCTGCGCCGCCAGCCACTCACAGATGCTGGCGTGACGATCTCGACGCGGCTCGCCACGTCGGCCAGCGTCACGATCAGCAGCCGATCCCGGGTCCATGCGTGGTGAGACAGCGCGGTGTGCTCGTCGGGCTCGAACACCACCGTCAATTCCCTTGCACCGGAAAGGAATGCGGCATAGTCGACGGCCAGCAGCGAGCCCGCGGCGTAGCTCGTGGCGCCGACGGTCCAATCGCTGCGCAGATCGATCAGCAGCCACTCCCGGTGAATCGAGAGGCTGGCGTCGGTGGGTGCTTCGATCCGGATCAGCTCCGAGCCGCGCAGCTCATAGACCTCCTCGTTCCAGAAGTCGAGCGCTCGGGCCAGCATGGTGCGCTCGAAGCCGGGTGTCCGGTCCACCGACGCCATGACGCTGACGTCGGTGCGCGTGCCCTCGAAGACCGTTTCCGCATCGGTCAGCGGCGTACCCCGGCGCCACCGCTTGATGATTCGCGGATAGCCGGAATCGGTGAGCGACTCGTCGCCGAAGTCGGTGCCAACCAGGACGGTATCCGGGTCCGCCCACGCCGTCTGGGACTTGGCCTGTGACAGCTCGAACCCGCCCGCGACGAATTCGCATGTCAGCATGTCGAATTCACGTACGAGGGCGGCATCCGAGCCACCCGGGGAGAGGGTGACCAGCGCCCGGGTGTGGTCGGGCCTGATGACGTTGGCCCCGTGCCACACCCATTTTCGATGGTCGGTTCGCCCCAGCTGATCGATGTCGATCAGGATGTCCCACTCGGGGAAGTCGGTGCGGTAGCTGTCCAATGTGGCGCGCCGCCACAGCCCGCGCGGGTTGTCGGCATCGCGCCAGAAGTTGTAGAGGTACTCGCCGCGGCGGGTCACGTACGGGATGCGGGTATCGGTGTCGAGCACTTCGAGCGCCTCGGCGCGCATCTTCTCGAACTCCGCATCACAGAACTCGGCTTTCGTCGGTTCGTTGCGTGCGCGGACCCAGTCCAGCGCCTGCTCACCGGTGACGTCCTCGAGCCATAGATACGGGTCGGTGACTTGGGCCTCGCCACGTGGAGTCATAGCTGCCATGAGAAAACATTGTGGTCCCGGCGGTAGTGTGAGCTGTATTACATGAGGGTCGAATGAGGGAGCCGAGCAAATGACCGTCTTCGCACGTCCAGGTGCCGCCGGGGCGCTGATGTCGTATGAATCCCGGTACCAGAACTTCATCGGGGGCCAGTGGGTAGCCCCCGCGTCAGGCCGCTACTTCGAGAACCCGACGCCGGTGACGGGCGAGGTGTTCTGCGAAATTCCGCGCTCCGACGAGGCCGACATCGACAAGGCCCTCGACGCTGCGCATGCGGCGGCCCCGGCGTGGGGCAAGACCGCCCCCGCCGAGCGGGCGGCGCTCCTGAACAAGATCGCCGACCGCATCGACCAGCACACCGCCGCGCTGGCGGTCGCCGAGGTCTGGGACAACGGCAAACCGGTCCGGGAGGCGCTGGCCGCCGACATCCCGCTGGCGGCCGATCATTTCCGGTATTTCGCCGCGGCCATCCGGGCGCAGGAAGGCGCGCTGTCCCAGATCGACGAGGACACCGTCGCCTACCACTTCCACGAGCCGCTTGGTGTGGTGGGCCAGATCATCCCGTGGAACTTCCCGATCCTGATGGGTTCCTGGAAGCTGGCTCCGGCGCTGGCGGCCGGGAACGCGGTGGTGCTCAAACCGGCCGAACAGACGCCGGCCTCGATCCTCTACCTGATGTCGCTGATCGGTGACCTGCTGCCGCCCGGCGTGGTCAACATCGTCAACGGTTTCGGCGCCGAAGCCGGCAAACCGCTGGCGTCCAGCGATCGGATCGCCAAGGTCGCGTTCACCGGCGAGACCACCACCGGGCGGTTGATCATGCAGTACGCGTCGCAGAACCTGATCCCGGTCACCCTGGAGCTCGGCGGCAAGAGCCCCAACATCTTCTTCTCCGACGTGATGGCCGCCAACGACGACTTCCAGGACAAGGCGCTGGAAGGGTTCACCATGTTCGCCCTCAACCAGGGCGAGGTGTGCACGTGCCCGTCGCGCAGCCTGATCCAGGCGGACATCCACGACGAGTTCCTGGAGCTGGCGGCGATCCGTACCAAGGCCGTGCGGCAGGGCGACCCGCTGGACTCCGAGACCATGCTGGGTTCCCAGGCCTCCAACGACCAGCTGGAAAAGATCTTGTCCTACATCGAAATCGGCAAGGGCGAGGGCGCCAAGATCATCACCGGCGGCGAGCGCGCCGAGCTAGGCGGTGACCTGTCCGGCGGCTACTACGTGCAGCCGACGATCTTCACCGGGAACAACAAGATGCGCATCTTCCAGGAGGAGATCTTCGGGCCGGTTGTCGCGGTGACGCCGTTCAACAGCTACGACGACGCGATGGGCATCGCCAACGACACCCTCTACGGTCTGGGCGCGGGCGTGTGGAGCCGCGACGGCAACACCGCCTACCGGGCCGGGCGCGAGATCAAGGCCGGACGGGTGTGGGTCAACTGTTACCACGTGTATCCGCCGCATGCGGCCTTCGGTGGCTACAAGCAGTCCGGCTTCGGCCGGGAAGGCCACAAGATGGCCCTCGAGCACTACCAGCAGACCAAGAACATGCTGGTGTCCTACTCGGACAAGGCGCTGGGTTTCTTCTGATGATCCCGGGCGCGCTCATCACCAGCGACGCCGCCGACCTGCTGGCCCGCCTGCAAGAGCGGCACGGGCCGGTGATGTTCCACCAGTCCGGCGGCTGCTGCGACGGGTCGTCGCCGATGTGCTACCCGCGCGCCGATTTCGTCGTCGGCGACCGCGACGTGCTGCTCGGTGTCTTGGACTTGGGTGAACAAGAAGGAGCTGAGGGCGTGCCGGTGTGGATCTCCGGGCCGCAGTACCAAACCTGGAAGCACACCCAGTTGATCATCGACGTGGTGCCCGGCCGTGGCGGCGGGTTCAGCCTGGAAGCGCCCGAGGGCGTGCGGTTCCTCAGTCGCGGCCGAGTATTTACCGACGACGAGAAAGCCCAGTTAGAGGCCGCGCCGGTGATTACCGGCGCGGCTTACGAGCGGGGCGAACGCCCGCCGGTGCGGGGTCATGTGGTGTCTGATAACCCGCCGGGAGCGTGCCCCGTCAGTAGGCCGTAACCGCAGTAATGTCGTAAAGCGTGATCCCGCTTCCGCGACCTTGGTTGCTGGCCAGCGCCATGCTGATCGGCAGCGCGCTGGGGCAGCTGGCGGGGGTGGCGTCGACCTTGTTGGTCCATGCGCGGATCCGGCCGGACGTCGTCATCGCGCTGGTGGTCGGAATTCCCAGTGTGATCGGGTTGCTGGTGATTTTGCTGTCCGGGCGACGGTGGGTGACGATGGTGGGCGCGTTCATCCTCGCGCTCGCGCCGGGCTGGTTCGGTGCGCTCGTCGCTATCCAGGTTGCGTCCGGTGGCTGACAAAAAAGACACCGACAAAGACGCCGAGAACGAGGCTTCTCCGGGAACCGAGGCGTTCGTGCCGGACTTCGACACCGGCGAGCCGTCGGTGGCGTTCGTCCCCGACTTCGACGACGATTCGGAACCCTTTTCGATTGCCGGACTGGGACTGACGCCCGCGCAACCCAAAGAACCCGACGAGGTCGAGGCTGAGAAAGCCGAGCCGTCTTCCGCGGAGGCTGCTGCCGATTCGACCGAGGCGCCCCTTGTGCCGGTCACAGTGCCGGTGACCGTGCCGGGGCGATACCAATACCTGAAGTGGTGGAAGCTGATTGCGGTGATCTTCGGTGTCTGGTGCGCCGCAGGAGTCTTCGGTCTCGGCGTGTTCTATTGGTGGTTTCACACCGTCGACAAGACCTGGCCGGTGTTCGTCGTCCTGGTCTACGTCGTGGCGTGCTCGGTGGCCGGGGTGCTGCTGGCGATGGTTCAGGGCCGGCCACTGATCTCGGCGTTGTCGCTCGCGGTGATGTCGGGGCCGTTTGCCTCCGTCGCCGCGGCGGCGCCGCTGTACGGCTACTACTACTACTACTACTGCGAGCGCACCGGCCACTGTCTGCTGAGCGTCATTCCCTACTGACGGTCCAGCCGGGCACGCGCAAACGTTAGGGTAGTGCGCGTGACCCACTATGACGTCGTCGTCGTCGGGGCCGGCCCCGGCGGATACGTGGCGGCCATCCGTGCCGCCCAACTCGGTCTGAACACCGCGGTCGTCGAACCCAAATACTGGGGCGGCGTCTGCCTCAACGTCGGGTGCATCCCGTCCAAAGCGCTGCTGCGCAACGCCGAACTCGCCCACATCGTCACCAAGGAAGCCAAGACGTTCGGCATCAGCGGCGAGGCGACGTTCGACTATGGAATCGCCTTCGACCGCAGCCGCAAGGTGGCCGAGGGCCGCGTCGCCGGTGTGCACTTCCTGATGAAGAAGAACAAGATCACCGAGATCCACGGATACGGCAGATTCACCGATGCCAAAACGCTCTCGGTTGAGCTCAACGACGGTGGCACTGAAACTGTCACCTTCGACAGCGCCATCATCGCCACCGGCAGCAGTACCCGGCTGGTGCCGGGCACTTCGCTGTCGGAGAACGTGGTCACCTACGAGGAACTGATCCTGTCCCGCGACCTGCCGAAGTCGATCGTCATCGCCGGCGCCGGCGCGATCGGCATGGAGTTCGGCTACGTGCTGAAGAACTACGGCGTCGACGTGACGATCGTGGAGTTTCTGCCACGGGCGCTGCCGAATGAAGATGCCGACGCCTCCAAGGAGATTGAGAAGCAGTTCAAGAAGCTCGGCGTGAAGATCCTCACCGGGACCAAGGTCGAGTCCATCACCGACGGTGGCTCCGAGGTGACGGTCTCGGTCAGCAAGGACGGTAAGCCACAAGAGCTCAAAGCCGAAAAGGTGTTGCAGGCCATCGGGTTTGCGCCCAACGTCGAGGGCTACGGGCTGGACAAGGCCGGCGTCGAGCTGACCGATCGCAAGGCCATCGGCATCACCGACTACATGCAGACCAGCGTCCCGCACATTTACGCGATCGGCGATGTAACCGGCAAGCTGCAGCTGGCTCACGTCGCCGAGGCGCAGGGTGTGGTGGCGGCCGAAACCATCGCGGGCGCAGAGACTTTGGCGCTCGGCGACTACCGCATGATGCCGCGCGCGACGTTCTGTCAGCCCAACGTCGCCAGCTTCGGGCTCACCGAGGAGGAGGCCCGCAACGAAGGCTACGACGTGGTGGTGGCGAAGTTTCCGTTCACGGCAAACGCCAAAGCGCACGGCGTGGGAGATCCCAGCGGCTTCGTCAAGCTGGTCGCCGACGCCAAGTACGGCGAGCTGCTCGGCGGGCACCTGGTTGGCCATGACGTCTCCGAGCTGCTGCCCGAGCTCACTTTGGCGCAGAAGTGGGACCTCACGGCCAACGAGCTGGCGCGCAACGTGCACACCCATCCGACGATGTCGGAGGCCCTGCAGGAGTGCTTCCACGGCCTGGTTGGCCACATGATCAACTTCTGAGAAGCGCATGAAAGCCAGCCAGAGCCGTCAAAGCCCTACCGCTGCACAGATTGTCGGCGCCATCGCCGGTTTGGTTGCCGGCTACGTGCTGTGGCTGGTGGCCATTTCGATCGGAGAGTCCCTCACCACAGTCAGTAAGTGGAGTCTGGCGGTGCTGCTGCTGTCCGGCGCCCTCGCCGTCGGCGCAGTGGTGGGAGGATTGCTGATGCGTTGGCGCCGTAGGTATTTCGCCGCAGCCTTTGCATTCGGCCTGCCGATACTTCCGGTGGTGCTCGCCCTGGCGGTGCTGGCCAACATCTATCTCTGAGGTACCGGCCCGCTAAACTGGGGGCTCGAGCTCCTAATCAGGCTGTGCTGCTTAGCAGATGCCCCCCACCCGGTACGGGTCGACAGCGCAAACTTGTCGTACCCGGCTGCAACGATGAAGTTATGTCCTCGACCGTGGCCGCTCCCGCGGCGGTGAGCCCTGACCAGCGCCTTGAGGTGTTGTTTGAGGAGCTGGCGCAGTTGGCCGGTCAGCGCAACGCGATTGATGGGCGCATCGTGGAGATTGTCGCCGAGCTGGATCGCGATCAATTGTGCGGGGCCACGGGCGCGCGGTCGGTGCCGGCGTTGGTGGCCTGGAAGCTCGGCTGTTCGCCGGCGAACGCGCAGAC
>NZ_LZIJ01000015.1 GCF_001667115.1 Mycobacterium sp. 852002-51163_SCH5372311
CTCCAGCCCGCACCCGAGATGTTCTGCGACGACGCCCACATCCGGCGGGCCTCGTCCTCAACTGTCTGGGCGTGGGTCTCGAAACGCCCCGCCATCGCCCGCATCGCGTGCGGGTCGGTCATAAACCGCGTTGCCATATGAATTTCTCCTTATCTCGAAATTGCGGAATGTTGTCCCGGTGGTCTCAAACGATTGGCAGCTTTCGAATCAGACGACGACCTGTTTGGGCATGACGATCGGCTTGACGCCATACCGCGGTCCGGCGTAAGCGCCGGCACCCTTGGCGCCGGCCACCATTCCCGGCCCGCCGGGCATTGCGGCAATCGGTGCGGCCTCTTCGGCGGCTGCGGTCCAGCCGCTGCCTTCGGCTACCGTCGCGCCGACGGTGGTGGCGGGCGTGGCGCTCGACCAGCCGGCCGGCACCGACAATCCGCCGACCGAGCCGGCCTGGCCCAGGCTTGCCGATGCCGCCGCGCCCAAGCCCCCGGGTGCAAACGAGCTCACCATGGCTCCTTCCGCCACCGCCGCCTCGCCGGCGACCGGCGCAACAGAGTCCGCGAGGGCGGCGGGGGTGAAGCCTGGCACGACGCCAAGGGTTTTCCCCATCAGGGCGGCGTTCGGGATGGCGTTCATGGTGAACCACGCCGCGGTGTTAACTCCGCCGTTGACGCCATTGAAGATGAACGGAGTTCCGATCAAGCCGTCGAGCGAAGTGATGAGGTCGCTACCGGTAGCCGCGGGCGCGGCAAGCGACGTCACTGAGTTAGTCAATGCCTGGACGGGCGTGGACGCGGTGGCCTGGGCGACCGATGCGGCTTGCAAGCCCTCGCCGGCGGGGTTGGTGGCCGGCGCCATGGGCGTTACCGGCTGAAGGACGCCTGCCGCCAGCGAGGCGGCCTGGTAGACGTACATCATCGTGGCATCTCGAACCCACATTTCGGCGTAGTGGGCCTCGGTCGCCATGATCGCGGGCGTATTGATGCCCAGGAAGTTCGTCGCGATGAGGTTCGCCAGCAATGTCCTGTTGGCAACGATTTCCGGCGGGGGCACCGTAGCCGCAAACGCCGCTTCATAAGCGGCCGCCGATGCCGTGGCCTGGACGCCTGCTTGCTCGGCCGCCGCTGACGTGGTGGTCAGCCAGCTCACGATGGGCTGGGCGGCGGCTGCCGCTGCTGCCGATCCGGCTCCTGTCCACTGCTCGGTGGTCAGTGCCGTGATTATGGATTCCCATTGGGTCGCTGTCGCGCTCAGCTCGGCGGCCAGGTTATGCCAAGCGGTCGCAGCGGCCATAAGCGGTCCCGCGCCTGCGCCCGCATACATGAGGGCTGAAGTGATTTCAGGCGGTATAGCTGCGAAATCCAAGACCATTGTTCTGTATCCCGTTTCTTTTCGACTGGCTAGTTGTGGACTATGTGCAGAAGGCCGATTCTCAAACTGCTGTCGGCTTGGGCATGACGATGGGCTTGACGCCGTAGCGCGGTGCACCGAAGCCTGCGCTGTTACGTGCGCCCGTCACCATTCCGGGCATTCCGGGGACGATCGCCCCAGCGCCGGCCTGCGGCGCCGCGGCGGTCCAGCCGACAGTCTCCAGAGCAGTCGCAGAGCTGGTCGCCGAAGTGACCGTGCCGGCCCAACTGGGTGGTACCGACAACCTATTGCCCACCATGGTGGCCTGGCCCACCGCGGCCATAGGCATCGCGCCCATGCCGCCCATGCCGCCGGCGGGCGCGACCGCAGGCGCCGGCGCCGTCGCACCGGCGAGGTCCGCGGCAGCGGCGGCGTCGGCCTCGGGTGCATTCAGCAGACCACCAAGACCGAGCAGGTCAGACCCGGCGGACGCCCAGTTCCCGCCACCGATGTTGAAGTAGTTGGCCAGGTTGCTGGACAGGCTGAATGGTTGGCCGTTGAGGCTGTTGGAGGGACCGCCGAGAAGCCCGGATATTACGTCGATGATATTGCCGCTAGGGGTAGCGGCCTGGGCCGCGTTGGCGGCTTCCGTTGCGCTATAGGTGGTCGAGCTGGTCCCGAGGGTGCTCACGTACTGCTCTTGAAGAGTCTGCGCTTCGGCGGCAATCGTCTGGTATTGGGTTCCGTAAGCCGCGAAGATCGCCGCCTGCTGAGCCGATACCGGGTCGGCGGCTGCGGGCAGGATAGTGGTTGTCGGAGCCGCGGCACCCATGTTCTGCGCCGTCAGGTTACTGGTAATTCCACTCAGCAGCGCCTGTGCGGCGAGCAACTCTTCTGGCAGTGCTGTCAGAAACGACATCCATGCTCCTAGTTGTTCGAAAGTGTCTATCTCAGGCGGTAAATCGACCCTGTGTGTTCGCGTAACGGACCCTGTGCGTTGGCGGTAAGGCTAACGACCCATGACTCCACATTCCGGATCGAAAGGGCCAGGGTGACAGCCGTTTACGGCTTCTTAACGAGGAAGCTTGCAGTTTTAACAAGCTCCTGCCGGATGACATAGCGATGTCACCTGCGTTGGGTCAGCAACCTGGATAGACACACGCGGCGCGGGCATTTTAGTCGACCTGCGTCCCTGATGCACATCGCGAATTTGGCGTGTTTTGGGGTGGGGTGCGATGCCCCGGACCTGGGCTCCGCGCGCTAGATTCGCCGCCGAGCCCCCATAGCCCAATTGGCAGAGGCAGCGGACTTAAAATCCGTCCAGTGTCGGTTCGAGTCCGACTGGGGGCACGAGATAAGTCCTACTCAAGGTTGTTTTTGCCGACGCGTGACTGCCTGCAGTGGCGAAATCGTCCGCAGCGCGTCCGCAGGAGCTTGAGCGGCAACGTCGAAGGCGTGCGCGATGCGACCCAAGTCGTCGGGCAACAGGTGCCCGTAGCGGTCCAGCCTGAGCGCGGCCGTCTTTCGGCGCAGCAGGGTCTGCAGCACCTTCATGTTGGTCCCTGCGCTGATTGCCCAGAGAAGCACAAGTGTGGCGCAGTTGCTGCCGCGGTGCGAACGATTCGCGTGCTCCCTCCCAGCAACCCGTCGATTTCACTGCTGCGGAATTTGTCCTGCTGCGCGAAAAAGAAAATTAAGCGCTGGTCGGCAGTAGGCTTCGCGTATGCCGTTGAAAAACGGTGAGGTTTTCGCCGGCTTCGTAATTGAGCGATTCCGGGGCGCCGGTGGGATCGGCGAGGTTTACCTAGTCGAGCAAGGCCGAGGCTTCCGCCATGGGTGACTGGGACGTCGTGCTCAACGCGTTGGGAAATCTGACCGCCTCCCAACGACGTAAAGCATTGGTGGATGAGATGACGGCCCTGCATCAGGCGGGGCAATGGAATGCCGTCCTGGCCGCCGGCCGGGCGCTCGCTCTAATCGACCCGGACAACTCCGACCCGGGGGGCATCGTCTCCGACGCGCGGGCCGAGATTCGCGAAACCGAACTCGCCGACCGCTATGCGCAGGCAGTCAACCACTTAGACCACGAACGGTGGCAGCATGCCGCCGGCCTGCTAGCCGCGATCGAGCATGAGCAGCCGGGCTACCGTGACGCCGGTGCGCTGTTCGAGATAACCCAACAGAAACTGCGCGAGGCAGCAGAAGTCGGGCTACGAGCTATCCCACCACCACGGCAACTGGCCCAGGCGACGATCCCAGCGCCGCCGAGAACGGCTACACCGCCGGATTTCGTGGCTGTCCAAAGACAATGGCAAACCAGCAGTTGGTTTGTCGCCGTTATTGTGGGCTTCGGTATCTTCCTCGTTGGCGGCCTGATCACCTTCGCCGTAGTTCAAAGTTCGAAGTCGTCGAACACGTCGACATCGACCTCGACATCAACTCCCGCGGCAACCACTTCGGCTCCCTCGCCGTTCGCTGAGGGGTCGGGCCCGAACGAGACGATCGGCGACTACATCAAGAAAAACAACATCCAGCAGACGATGATCACCCGCGGCACACCGGGCACGCCGAAGATCGACCTTCCAGTTCCCGTGGGCTGGACACGGATTCCCGAAGCCGCCGACTCCCCGTATGGCGGGATCGTCTTTAACACGCCGACCGATCCCAAGGACCCATCCAAGATCATCGCGATCGTCGCGAAGTTGACGGGTGCTGTCGATACGGACAGGCTGCTGGCCGTCGCCGGCGGTGAGGTCAAGAATTTGCCAGGATATGTCGGCGGGGAGGGTCAAAACAGCGCATTAAGTGGCCATCCCGCATACCAAATTGCCGGCGCGTACACAAAGAACGGCGTCACGCGAATGGTTGCCCAGAAGACGGTGGTCATCCTAAGCAAGAATGGAGTGTTCGTATTGCAGCTCAAAGCCGAGGGTCCGCAGATCGACGCCAACGCGTTGAATGATGTGACCGGTGTGATCGACCAGGCGACAACTATCACGCCTTGATACTCGGAAGAATGTCTCCGCCCGTCGTGCTCGTGTCGTGCCACACGCCTACCTGCGTCCCCATCGACCAATGCATCTTGTCTGCAGGTAGCTCGTATGCTAATGGTCACCCCCGCCTTGGGGCTTCGGGCCGAGGAGGCGAGCGCGATGAAGGTGTTCACCACCCGCCACGGTGAAGCAGCCACCCCGCCGTGGTCCCGGCGCGCGGGTGTTGTCATTGCGGCTGCCGCATTTATCGCTGCTGTCGGAATTGTCATGTCGGGGGCGGGGGAGCCTGGCGCCGCGCCCCGCGGCACAAATGGGACGAATACTCCGTGGTCGCCGAGATTCTCGCTCATTGCGACCGGGTGGTGGACACCGGATCCGACGGCGCCCCCAGCGGCGGAACCCCCAGCGGCGGCATCCCAACTGGCGGCACCACCAGTGGCGGTACCCCGCACCGCGGCACCCCCTGCGGCGGGACCTCCAGTGGCGGTACCGCCGCCCCCTGCGCCTCCCCAGCTGAAGCTACGGCAGGACCACTCGTTGGCGGCGGCCTTTGTGTCGATTACCAATAACGCAGACAAGCCTGCGGTGGGATGCGTTTACAGATCCGTTGCGGTGGCGGGTACTGCAAGGGCAATCAACTGGAACGACGCCGTTAATTTCACCGTAACCGGCTCGCAGGAGACAAAGATCAAATATCGCGGACCCGCGACCGGCTCGACCTTTCACGACACCGTGACGTGTGACAACGGCCTATCGACCAGCATGGACAATGTATGGTGACTGGCCTTCGGTCCCGCTCACGGTAAGCCACACTGCGGTACCAACGGCACCCTTCTCAGGATTTGGCAAGCGTGAATTGGGCGACGTCGGTGTAGCCCTCGCGGAACAGGTCGGCGCAACCGGTCAGGTACTTCATGTACCGGTCGTAGACCTCCTGGGACTGAACGGCTATGGCCTCGTCGCGACGTGATTCGAGGGCGGCCGCCCACGTGTCCAGGGTCCGCGCGTAGTGCAGGCGCAGCTGCTGGACGCGCTTGACGACGAATCCGGCTTGCTGCGCGTGCTCCTCGACCGTCTTGGCGTTGGGAAGGTCCCCACCAGGGAATATCTCGTCCATGATGAACTTCATGAACCGCAGCTTGGTCATGGTGATGGGCAGCCCGCGCTCGGTGAACTCCTCCTCGCTGGGCTTGATGATGGTGTGCAACAGCATCACACCATCAGCGGGAAGCGCCGCGTAGGCCGTCGCAAAAAAGTCCGTGTAACGGTCCCGTCCAAAGTGCTCGAAGGCCCCGATCGAGACGATGCGGTCCACCTTCTCATCGAACTGCTCCCAGCCCTGCAACAAGACGCGCTTGCTTCGCGGGCTGGGATGATCGTCGAGCCGTCGTTGTGTGTGGGCCTGCTGATTGCGGCTCAGCGTCAAGCCGATCACGTTGACGTCGTATTGCTCCAGCGCCCGGCCGATGGTGGCGCCCCAGCCGCATCCGATGTCGAGCAACGTCATGCCGGGTTGCAGCCCGAGCTTGCCAAGTGACAGGTCGATTTTTGCAATCTGCGCTTCTTCGAGTGTCATATCTTCACGTTCGAAGTACGCGCAGCTATAGGTCTGGGTCGGATCCAGAAAGAGCCTGAAGAAGTCGTCGGACAGGTCGTAATGGGCTTGGACATCCGTGAAATGCGGCTCGAGACTGATGGATTCACTTCGCTTTTCCGGCACCGCAGCTACTTTCTGACTTCGATTTCTGTTGAGCTTAGCCGCGTGCGGCTAACGCCAAACGCGGCCTGATCTGGGCGTACCACCCTTGGCCACCCAACGAGCGCCGCGACAGTGGCGGACGCTTTGTGGCCCGCACCACTAAATGGACCACAATCGGCTATCGCGCTCGCTGAAGGTTACACGGTAGCTCTGTGAAGAGGACCAACGGCATACTATTGTTTGCTGATAACGCCGTCCCAGCCTCTGGGTCGAAGCCTGCCGCAGGAGGTGGGGCGTGATAAGTGACGCAATTAGCGTCGGTGGCGTCGACCTCGCCGATCCGGGCACCTATCAGTGCGGCATGCCTTACGAGGCATTCCGCGAGCTTCGCCGACGAGCTCCTGTTGCCTGGCACCCGTACAAGGACGGGCCCGGTTTCCTGGCTCTGACCGGCTATGACGAGGTGCAGGCCGTTTCGCGGGACATTGCCACGTGGTCGTCGCAGGCAACAGGCGTGATGTTCGAAATTCCGCGCCCCGACCTGCCGCCGGTCATGTTGCAGATGGACCCGCCACGGCACACCGCATTGCGCAAGTTGGTCAACAAGGGGTTCACCCCCCGCCAGGTGGCGCGACTGAACGATCACCTCGCGGACATGGCGCGGCAGATCGTCGACGACGTGATCGAGCGGGGCGAATGCGATTTCGTCGACGACGTCGCGGGCGCGCTGCCGTCCTACGTAATCGCAGAACTGCTCGGCATCCCACTCGACGACGGTCGGCGACTCTACGAACTGACCGAAATGCTGCACACCGGCTTTGTCGGCGACGGCGCCAACGAGCAGGCGCTCATGCAGATGTTCCAATACGCAACCGAGCTCGCGGCGCGCAAACGGGCAGAGCCCGGCGACGACATCGCGACGTCTTTACTCCATGCCGAAGTGGACGGCGAGCAGCTGACCGACTTGGAGTTCGACCTGTTCTTCCTCCTGCTGATCGATGCCGGGGGCGATACGACCCGCAACCTCGTCGCAGCGGGCATCCTCGCGTTGATGCAGCATCCCGCTGAGTGGCAACGCCTTGCCGCAGACCCTTCGCTGATGCCGACCGCGATCGAGGAGATGCTGCGGTATACCTCTCCGGTGACAGTGTTCGTGCGCACCGCAACGAAGGACACCGAATTGCGCGGAGTACCCGTCAAGGCGGGCGATCGCGCCGCGATGTTCTACCCGTCTGCCAACCGCGATGAGAGCCGATTCGCCGATCCCGACCGTTTCGACATCGGCCGCGCGCCGAATCCCCACCTCGCCTTCGGTGGAGGCGGGACGCACTTCTGCCTCGGTGCGAACCTCGCGCGCGTAGAGGCGTCGGCAATCATCGCAGAGGTGATGTCGCGGATGTATGGCCTCGAACTCGCCGGGCCTGTCAAACGGTTGCGGTCAAACCTGATAAACGGCATCCGGTCGATGCCCGTCCGCTTCGCACCCGCTCGACGTCTCGCCGCCAACGCGCCGAGGTGACCAACGATCCGCGGGCCGACGGTGTATCCCGCCAATACGACGAGTGGGAGTATCCGCCTCCGGTAACCGACCTAGAGTCGTGGACCAAGAACCATTGGGACTGGTTCGATCCGTTCTGGGCCCACCGCGTGTTGTGGCCGAATCGCGAATATAGGCCGGAGCTTGACATTCTCATCGCGGGTTGCGGCACCTATCAGGCGGCGGTTTTTGCCTTCATGAACCGGGCCGCGAAAGTAGTGGCGATCGACGTCAGCCGTTCTGCCCTCGATCACCACGAATATCTGAAGGACAAGCACGGGCTGCAGAACTTGGAGCTGCACCTGCTGCCGATCGAAGAGGTGTCATCGCTTGGACGCGACTTCGACCTCATCGTCTCCAGCGGGGTCTTGCACCACTTGGCCGATCCGCTGGCCGGACTCAGAGCTTTGGGCGAATGTTTGCGCACCGATGGGGCTTTGGGTGTCATGCTCTACGCGAGGTACGGCCGGCTCGGAGTGGAGATTCTGGAAACAGTCTTTCGCGATCTGGGCCTATCGCAGGACGCGGCCTCAATCCAGTTGGTGAAAGACGCGATGGCAGTCCTGCCGGGGGAGCACCCGGTCCTGACCTACCTCAAACGGGCGCGCGACCTGCTGACCGACGGGGCCCTGGTCGACACGTTCCTACACAGCCGACAGCGGAGTTACACAGTCGGGGAGTGCCTGGACCTGGTCAGCTCCGCCGGGCTCGCTTTTCAGGGCTGGTTTCACAAAACGCCGTACTACCCGAACGACCTTCTTATGCCGGCCAATGGATTCAAATCAATGCTGGATCGGTTGCCGGACGCCGAATTGTGGTCGGTAATGGAGCGGCTGCAGACATCTAACGCCACTCACTTCTTCATCGCCTGCCGCCCCGAACGCCGGAAAGAGCATTACACGATCGATTTCTCGTCGCCTGGATCACTGGATTTCGTTCCCGTGGCGCGTACGGCGTGCCTGCTATCGGGCGACGAAATCCTCTCGCCCGGAATGAAATTGAAGCTCGACTCCGCACAGCTGCCCCTCGTCCAGCACGTGGACGGGCGCCGCACGATTCGCGAGATCGCCGAATGTGTGGCGAAGCAGGCGAACCTGACCGACGAAGGTAAGTCCGGCTTGCAGGAGTTCGGCCGCACCCTCTTCCAGTCGCTGTGGCGCCTCGACTTTCTGGCGATGGGGCTCAACGCAGACCCGAGCGGTTAGTCCAAGGTCTTCAATGCCCAACGGCCGGTTCAAATCTGACGCCGTTCGCACGAGAACAGCGTTGGGTGTTGCGGGCGGACACGCCAGTCGCGCGTTCATCATCAGTCTCACGAGTCACAAGAAATGCGGTGTGTGTCTTTTTGTCCGACTCACAGCGACAATCCGTTGCACGCCAACATATTGTCGCTCCGAGGTGGACTGAATGGCACATTCCCCCTCCGGGATTGGAGTGACAGGCGGCTCCGGCGGTGCACCGACTCGCCCTGATCGGACCGGCGGGCTCTCGAATTCCGGCGCCGAATTCCGACCCCCGAATTCCGGCCATATGCGACCATGACGAGCACGGTCCCCTACCAGCAGCAAAGGCGGAACAAGTGAGCATCGCCATCATCGTCGTGATCGTCATCGTGGTAATCCTGGCGATCTTCGTGTTCTTCGTGGTCGGCGTGTACAACGGGCTCGTCCGTGCGCGCAACGCCTTCAAGAACGCGTTCGCGCAGATCGACGTTCAACTGACCCGACGTCACGACCTGATTCCGAATCTCGTCGAAACCGCCAAGGCCTACATGGCCCACGAGCGCGGCACTCTGGAAGCGGTCATTCAGGCACGAAACGCGGCGGTCACCGCCCGGACGGCGGCGGCCGCCGAACCCGGGGACCCCGCCGCCATGGGTCAGCTGTCGGCCTCGGAGGGTGCGCTATCCGGCGCTCTCGGCCGGTTGCTTGCGCTGCGCGAGGCGTACCCGGACCTCAAGGCGAATCAGAACATGATGCAGCTCTCGGAAGAGCTGACCTCGACGGAAAACCGCGTCGCTTTCGCCCGCCAGGCCTTCAACGACTCGGTCATGACGTACAACAACAAGCGCGAAACGTTCCCGGCCGCAATGTTCGCGGGCATGTTCGGCTTCACCCCGGCAGCACCGCTGGAGGCGGCTCCGCCCGAGCGCGAAGCCCCGCGCGTTCAGTTCTGACCTAGTTCATGGACTTCTTCGAGCGTCAGCGCAAGGTCCGCGCGACATCGAAATGGTTGGTGATTCTTTTCGTCCTGGCGGTCCTCGCAATAACCGCGATTGTGAATTTCGTGTTCATCGCGGCAATCGCGACCCGGGAGTCGGTAACGCCCCAGCAGCTGATCACGCTATCGATCGTCGTGAGTGGCGCAGTGCTGCTGATGATTTCGGCGGTCTCGATAGTCAGGACGCTGATGCTGCGCCATGGTGGCGGGGTCAAGGTTGCCGAGAGCCTTGGCGGGGTGCCCGTACCACCGATGCCAACCGACCCAAAGCTCAAGCGGTACCGCAACGTCGTCGAAGAAATCGCAATCGCTTCGAGCACACCTGTGCCCGTGCTCTATTACCTGCCACACGAACCGGGTATCAACGCGTTCGCCGCCGGATACACACCGGCCGATGCGGCCGTGTGCGTGACTCAAGGCTCACTCGACCGGCTCAACCGCGACGAACTGCAGGGCGTGATCGCACACGAGTTCAGCCACGTCGTGAATGGCGATATGCGGTTGGGTATCAGACTCATCGGCGTGCTGGCGGGAATCACGGCGTTGTCGGTGATCGGCCGGATGCTGTGGTATACGGGCGGCGGACGCAGCCGCGACCGCGATAACAGCATCCCGCTGTGGGCGGTGGGGTTAGTCGTGCTGGCGGCAGGGTGGATCGGAGTCTTCTTCGGACGGCTGATCAAAGCCGCCGTCTCCCGTCAACGGGAGTACCTCGCCGACGCCTCAGCGGTCCAATTCACCAGGCAGACCAGCGGATTGACCGGCGCGCTGAAGAAGATCGGTGGGCTGGAGGCGGGCTCCCAGCTGCACAGCCCCAAGACCGAGAACGTCAGTCACATGCTGTTCGGGCCGGGATTGAACTTCTCTGCGCTCTACGCGACCCACCCGCCGCTCATCAAGCGCATCCAGGTGCTCGAGCCTGACTTCACTCCCGCCAACCTCGAGCAGCTGCGCCAAGGCTGGTTCAGTCGACCGCCGGACGGCTTGGCGGAGGACTCCCGGATGGGCCTCGCGCAAGCTCCGGCACAGCAAGCACCCCGACGTCAGCTCAATCCCCGCGAATACACAGCGGCCGTGGGGAATCCGACCGCCGCGTCATACCATGCGGGGAGGCGAATCCGCGCCGAGATTCCGCAGCAGGTTGCCGACCTTGCGCACAACGCCGCCACCGCGGTTCCGTTGATCTACGGGCTCATCTTCGACCGCAACGAGAATGTCCGTCAGGCCCAATACCAGATCGTCGCGCGGCAACATGGCAAGCAGTTGGCCGACGAGGCCTGGCGATGCGCGGCCGAGCTGGTGCAAGTCGACCCGAGCCTGCGTCTGCCCGTGGCGTCCATCGCATTTCCCGCGCTGCGTGGTCGTCCCGAGACTGAGCTGCGACAGGTGCTATCGGTTGTCGGCGAACTGATCAACGCCGACGGGCGAATCGACATCTTCGAATATTGCCTTGGCACACTGGTTTTCGTCGGCTTGAACGAGGCGTTGACGTCGGGATCGCCGTGGAAGAGCAGACGCCAGAGCCTGGCCAGCGCCCAAAGCGCCGTTTCCTGTCTCATCGCGTTGCTGGCGCAGACCGGTAACAGCGACCCGCGGGCTGCGGCTGCGGCATTTCAGGTGGGAATCTCGGTGGCATACCCCGAGGCGCGGATTCCGTTCGTGCCAATCAAGAACGTATTCGAACTCGAACAAGTGTGGCCGGTGATCGACGGGCTCGAAGGCAACGACAAGGCCACCCTCGTTGCCGCCGTCGTCACGACCGTAATGGCAGACAGGGTAATCACTTTGGAGGAATCGGAGCTGCTGCGAACCGTGTGCGGTGTGCTGCACTGTCCGGTTCCGCCCGTCGTCTAGGGAGAAACGATGGCATTGCAGTTCGACGGCAAGGTCGCGTTCATCACCGGCGCCGCACGGGGCCAGGGCCGCTCGCACGCGGTTCGGTTCGCCGAGGAGGGCGCCGACATCATCGCGTTGGATCTCTGCGATCAGATCGACAGCGTCGCCTACCCGATGGCAACTCGCGAAGATCTCGACGAGACAGTCAACCTGGTCGAGAAGACCGGCCGTCGCATAGTCGCCGAGCAGGGTGACGTCCGGGATTTCGAGCAGTTGAAGGCTGTTGTCGCGCATGGGGTTTCCGAGTTGGGACGAGTCGACTTCATCCTCGCCAACGCCGGGATCATGCCCGCCGTTGGCGACGAGAGATATGACGTTTCAGCCTATATCGACGCGGTCGACGTATTGCTCCACGGCGTCTACTACACGATCGAGGCGGCACTGCCCGCATTGTTGGAGCACGGTGAAGGTGGGGCGATCGTCATCACGAGCTCAGCTGCGGGACTGAACAGCGTATGCCCGGCATTCAGCGTTCGAAGCCACGGCTTTGCCGGCTACCACGCTGCCAAACACGGCGTCGTGGGGCTGATGCGATATTACGCAACCACGTTGGCGGAAAAGAACATTCGCGTCAATACCGTGCACCCGAGCGGGGTGGCAACACCGATGATCCTGAACGAGGCGGTGGCACGGAACGTGGTAGAACATCCCGAAGGCAACAGTGGGCTGCAAAACCTGTTACCGGTCCCAATGGTGGACTCCGCCGACGTGACCGAAGCGATGGTCTATCTGTGCGGGCTGTCCGGCCGCTATATCACCGGCATCACGCTTCCCGTCGACGCCGGCTTCAACGCAAAGTAGGGCTTATGGTCGACGACTTTCACCCTGATCTGCGCAGGATCGCCAGATTCACACCCAGCCGCGTGATGAGAATGACCCCTCGGACACTGCCGATTGCCCGAACGATGGTGGCGATGACCGCTGTCGGAGGCCCACGCGACGTGGAGGTGGTGTCACTGGGACCGGGCGTTGGTGTCCGGGTGCACAGACCAGCGGGGCGCATGGGTCCTGTGCCGGGCCTGCTGTGGATTCACGGCGGCTGCTACGTCATCGGCTGCGCCGCGCAGAACGACAAACTGTGCCGGCGGTTCGCGCGTGCGGTCGGCGCCGTCGTCGCCTCCGTCGAATACCGCGTGGCGCCCGAGTACCCGTATCCCGCAGCGCTGGACGACTGCGAGACGGCACTGGAGTGGCTCCTCGCTCAGCCGGCGGTGGATTCGTCACGAGTTGCGATCGGTGGCGGCAGCGCGGGGGGAGGTCTAGCCGCCGCCCTCGCTCTGCGGCTGCGTGATCAGGGATCTGCTGCCCAACCGGTGATCCAGTTGTTGACTTACCCGATGCTGGACGATCGGCCGGCGTTTCGCCCAGATCCCGAGCCCGAGCGCCGTCGCATGATGGATCAAGGCATGAACCGCTTCGGCTGGAAGAGCTATCTGCGTGGCGCCGACCCGAACCAAGCCGTTCCTGCCCGGGCAACGGACCTCACCGGTTTGCCGCCAGCCTGGATCGGCGTCGGAACCCGTGATCTGCTCTTCACCGAGAGCCACGAATACGCCGATCGGCTTAAGAACAGTGGTGTCCCATGCGTGGTGGAGGTGGTCGAGGGCGCGTTTCACGGTTTCGACCTGCTGGCGCCCAAGAAGGGGGTGTCCCGGCGGTTTTTCGAAAGCCAGTGCGCGGCGCTCAGTGAGGCAATCGGCAGGCCGTCGTGATAAGCCCCCGTCGGTTACCGCCGTCGTCCCGGCAAACCGCGACTCATACACTGGCCGATCGTGGGCATGCTGTCTGGCTTGACGCCGTGGATCGTCTTTTGGGTGCTTGTCGGTAACGTTCCTTTCCTTGCCGCGGTGCTGGTCGCGCTGGCGATTGCCGTCGCCGGGTTCGCGACCGGGCGGGCTGCTCGAAAGCCGGTAACCGCGCTCGAAATCGGCTCTATCGCAATGTTTGCGGTGTTAGCTGTGGTCGTGGGCGTGGTCAGCGAGCCGTTCGCGGCGCGGTGGATTCAGCCGCTCGGCACTGCCGGGCTCTTCGTCGTCGCACTGGTCAGCGTGCTGATGGGCAAGCCGTTCGCGCACGAGTTCGCCGCGGCCGAACAACCCGCCGACGTCGTCAAAACCGAGCTTTTCGGCCGGCTGACCAGGGTATTGACCTGGATCTGGGTGGGGACATTCGCCGGTATGACGGTGTCGTCGCTGATCCCGGCGATCATCCGCGCCGACGGCACGCTGCGGGACTGCAGCACTGCGCTGTCCTACGTCTGCTACTGGATCATTTCGTTCGCGTTGTTCGGCGCGGCGGCGCTGGCGTCGCGAGTCCTGCCCGAACGGATGCTGGCCGGAATCGACGACGTCGCCCGGGAAACGTCGTTCGTCGCCTACGACGAAGCCACCATCGACGAGCTGTACTACCTCGCTCAGCAACATGCCGATCGCGAAGTCGGCCCGGGCAAAGAGGCGTACAACGTCAAAGTCGGCGGCATGGGCACCCCGCTGACCGGCGACGAATCCCGCAAATCGTGGCCGTCGACCTACAAAGTGCGCGACAAGCGGCACTGATCGGCAGGCGGGGTTGGGATCCGCGAAGGTTTGGGTGGCCGCGGCGGCAACGGTTTTGATGCCGTTGGCGTCGTGCTCGTCGCTGGACCCGCCCATTGAGTCTGTGCAGCCCGCTAGCGGTACCCCGAGTACGAAACCCGGTGCAGTCCTGACGATTTCGCCGGGACAGTTGCTGGCCGCCACGAACGGCGTGACGCCGGTGGCGTTCGGCAAGCCCGCGCACGGCACCATCGCGTACGGCTCTTACGGGGCGATGGTTTACACGCCCGACGCCGGATTCAGCGGCACGGATCAGCTCCCCGTCACCGTCAGCCGCGCCGTCCGGCTCTACGCCGAGGACCAGTCTCCGCTGACCATCGTCGGCGAGGTCGCGATACAGGCCAACGCGCACGGATCTGCCATCGCCGCGGTCCCGGGCAGCGCCGACGAGATCTACGGCCTCACCGACCGCGGGCCGGCTGTCGCCGGGCGCACGCCGAACGAGGTGGTGCTGCCGCTGCCCGATTTCCACCCGCAGATCGCCAAGTTCAAACTCGCCGGCGGCGTGGCATCGCTGGAGCAGATCATCGTGCTGAGCGGACGCGACGGCAAACCGTTGGTGGGCCTCATCGATCCGCAGGCGCCCACCGGCGAGACACTGGTGGACCTCAACGGGAACCCGCTGGCGCGCTCCGATCACGGTCTGGACAGCGAAGGTTTGGTCGCGATGGCCGACGGGACATTCTGGGTGTCCGACGACTACGGGCCGTTCGTCGTCCATTTCGACGCCAACGGCAAAGAGCTGGAACGTCTTTCGCCGTTCGACGGAACCTTGCCGCGGGAGCTGTCGCTGCGCACCCCGAATCAGGGCATGGCGGGTCTGACGATCACCCCCGACGGCACCACGCTGGTGGGCGTCATGCAGTCGGCCCTCAACGCACCGGGGCTGGCCGGCTCGGCCAAGTCCGTCCCCGTGACCCGCATTGTCACCGTCAACCTCGCCGACCGCACCAACGTGCACGAGTACCTGTATCCACTGGCCAACCCCCAGGAAACCAAGGTCGGGGTCTCGGATATCACCGCACTCAGCGCCACCACGTTCCTGATCGACGAGCGTGACGGAGCGCCCGCCCCGGCCGGCAGCAAGAAGATCTACGTCGCCGACATCTCCGCGGCCACCGACGTCGGCCCGCGTTCGACGGTGCCGGGGACGTCCTATCACGCCGACGGTGGCGGACTACTGATCAACGGCGTCGCGATCGAGACGCTTGTCGGCGTCAGCACCGACGCTGCCGCCGCAGAAAAACTCAAAGCCGCCGGAATCGCCGTCGCCGCAAAGACACTCAAGCTCGACATCGGAGAACTGGTGCGTTCGCTGTCGGCCAACGGGAACTTCTTCGGGCACGACAAGATTGAAGGCATCATCAGCCGAGACGGCGGCAAGACGCTGATGATCGCCAACGACAGCGACTTCGGGCTGGCGGGGTTGGCTTCGCAAACCCCGCCGTTCACCCTCGTGCCGAAGATGCTGCCCAACGGCACTCAGGACAGCGGAGAGGTTTTGACCGTCGACACGAGCTTGCTGCCCGCCAAGATGGAAACGGTGATGGTGCCGATCAAAGTCGGCTGAGCTGCGCTACCTACCGCGAGCAGACGTAGAGTCGCACAAGAATCGCCCTGCGCGGGCGTTGTCAAGCTGTCCGGAGTCGTTCGGGTTTGGGAAGATTGATGCCGACGGTGTCGCTGGGGGGGGGGGGGCGCGGGGGCC
>NZ_LZIJ01000016.1 GCF_001667115.1 Mycobacterium sp. 852002-51163_SCH5372311
GATGCCGGCACTTTGACCGCGTTGCGTGTGACACCAGTCCCGCTGGCCACGTTCTTTGCGTATCGCGCAGGCACGGTCATTGTGGTCACCACCGCATACGTCATCGCGACGATGTCCTTCAGCGGCATCCTAAGGCCAGGGCTGGTCCCAACGCTGATTCCGATCGGGCTGCTCGCCGGGTTGTCGGCGGTGGTGACGCTGCTGCTCATCCTTGCCTTAGCGAGCAACAAGATTCAGGGCCTGGCCATGGTCCGTGGAATCGGTATGCTGATCGCCGGCCTACCGTGCCTGCGCGATACGCAAAGAACGTGGCCAGCGGGACTGGTGTCACACGCAACGCGGTCAAAGTGCCGGCATCGACCTCGTCGAGAACTAGGAACGCCGCCAGCCCGCCGACGATAATGATGCTCGTCAACAGGAGGAACGCCGTAAGCACCAACGGGTAGTAGGCGGCCAGGTCGACGTGGTGGCGCTCGCGCAGCATCTGGGTGAACCGCGGAGTGAGGACCGCGACCGCGGTGGTCCAGATGACCGGCGCGAGCACGATCATGACCAGCAACGGGTCACGATAGGTGCCGCGAAGGTCGTTGCGCCCCAAGGCTGCCAGCGCCCGCACGTTGATCGCCATCACATGCCTCCGGACTGCGCGACGACGTAGCGCACGAACATGGCTTTGGCCGCCCACCACAGTCCCACCACGCACAACGCCGGATACACCACCGAATACAGGACCTGCCATGGCGCGAGTGCGATCTGGTGAAATGCATCGCCGAACAACAACATTGGGCCCTGCGTGGGAATCAAATAGCTGACCACGTTCGACCATAGGCCGGAGTAATCCACGACTGGCGGAACAGTCAGTATCGCAAGGGGGATCGTCGCCGCCAGAAACCAATCGCTGATCGAGGCGAACGGCAGGGACGTGGTGAATCCCACCAGCAGCATCAGCAGCGTACCGAGCACGGTCGCGATCACGAGCGGCAGCACTTTGAAGCCCAAACCTTGGCTGAGCATCGGGACGACCACGGCAACCACCAGTGAAATCACCACTAGCAGAGTCAATTTCGCAGTCAAGTACTGCCAGAAACGCAACGGCGTTGAGATGACCGCGCCCAGCGTGCGTTCCTGCTTCTCGAAGAACACCGTGCCCGCGATGAAGAAGAACCCGATGATGCAAATGTCACCGAGCAAGATGTACGGTTCGACCACCGGACGCAGCCTGCGCGACAACGGCAGCAGTACCGCTAGCCACATCAGCCCGGAAAACACCGCCGCGTGCACGAACCGCTGCCTGACCTGCAACATCAGCTCAAGCCGACACGCACTTACCAGCCGCCTCACGTCAACTGCCGTCCGGTGATCTCGACGAACACGTCGTCGAGCGTCGCTTCCCTGCTATGGATGGTCTCCACGTGGTAGCCGCGCAGCACTGCGTGAAACGCCGGATCGTCGGCCAGGCCGTCCATCGGAAACTCGATGCCCTGCAGCGCGCCGCCGTGAGCGCGATATTCCACCCGCACCAGCCGCTGACTGCGCGCGATCTTCAGCTCGGCGGGTGTGTCCAGCGCGACGATCCGGCCGTCGACGACGAACGCCACCCGATCGCACAGCTCGTCCGCGGTCGACATGTCATGCGTAGTCAGAAAGATAGTGCGTCCACGGGCTTTTAAGTCGAACACCATATTCTTGACCTTGCGGGCATTCACCGGGTCCAGCCCGGACGTGGGCTCGTCAAGAAACAGCAGCTCGGGATCGTTGAGCAGTGCGCGCGCGAACGTGAGCCGCATCTGCATTCCCTTGGAATACTTGCCAACTCGCACATTGGCGTCGCGAGTCAGCCCGACGGCGTCGAGCAGCTCCATCGGATCGAGCGTGTCGACATCGTAGAGCGAGGCAAAGAAGCGCAAATTCTCCAGCCCCGAGAGTTTCTGATAATGGTTCGGCAGCTCGAACGAGACCCCGATGCGCTGGTAGTAATCCGGTCCCCAGTCCAGGGGATCCTTGCCCCATACCGACGCCCGCCCACCGTGCCCGCGCAGCAGACCGATCAGGACTTTCTGGGTCGTGGACTTGCCAGCACCGCTGGGACCTAAAAACCCGAAGATTTCCCCGCGGGCGACCGCGAAGTCCATGCCCTGCACCGCCGGCTCGACCGCCTTCGGATAGGTGAACGTGAGCCCGTCAACGTGGATGACTTCGTCCGTCGCGCGTGCGGCCGGGATGGCATCGGCAATATCCATCAGTTGCTCCCATACCGATCTGCCCTGTCACCGCGGGCGCGGTAGCAAGGTCCGACCAGACTTCCCGGAGCACCGTCGATCAATATACTGAAGTTTCAGGAATGAGTGAAGCATGTTGGGAGAACGCATTGCCAGACGCAAAAAATCAAGATGCCGCCGAACAACTTGCCGTGGTATTGATCCGTCATGGCCTGCAGCGGATGACGGCCCGTGTCTTGGCCGCGCTGATATTCACCGAACAGCCGACGATGACGGCCGGCGAGCTGGCCGAGCGCCTGCAAGCTAGCGCGGGCGCAATCTCGGGTGCAATCAAAATGCTCACTTCCGTCGGCTTGGTAGAGCGGGCGCCCGCACCGGGCAGTCGCCGCGATCACTATCGACTGCGCGATGACGCCTGGGCGACGCTGTTCACCAATCAGAACATCGTGATCTCAGCGATGCAGGACGCCGCGAATGCGGCCATCGCGGCCATCGACAAGAAAAACCCTGCCAACCAACGGCTCACCCAGATGCGCGACTTCTACGCATTCCTTCTGGAGGAGATCCCGGCTCTACTGGAGCGCTGGCATCAACAGTGGGACAAGCAAACACATTAACACGGCCAAACCGGCGGCCACGGTCAACCGAGAGACCTCGTCGGGTGGCTCGAAGGGAGCGATCGACTGGCAGGTTACATCCGCGAGATGACCGGATTCCCTGTGGCAGAGGAAGTTTCGATAAAACACCGGCCATCAGGATCGTGCCGTCAACGTGGGTCGGGCGTGACATCTCCTCAACCTGCCGGCGGGCTGGCCTCAAATTCGTCGGCGGAAGGCCACCATCGGCAGTTGGCTCACTAACCGTTCTCGTGCCTCCTGACTGCCGTCGTAGCGCCACCCGACCAGCCTGCTCAGGAGGACATGCACGATCGGCAGGATCCACCGGTTGCGTCGTTCGTAGCCCGCGAGCACCTCCACGGCTTCGGCTTGGTCAAGCACGCGGTGCTGCGGCACGAAGCGGTGACGACCGACGACTACCTCGACGGCAGGATTGGCTGCGATGTTCCGGTACCAATCCGATGACGGTCCTAATCCGGCAATGACCACGAACTCGCCCGCTATTGGCTTTGTTCCGACGACCTCGAGCACCGTGCGATATCGGCGCCCGGACTTGCGGCCGGTGTGCGTCAAACACAGGAAGCGATCTCGTAGAAGCCAGCCAAAACCCGCGGCGTATAGCCGGGTGGGCGCTCGGAACACCGCCCGCATCAGGCCCGGACGGCTCACGCTGACAGAGCTCATCGAATTCCTTCCTGCTGCATCTCCGCGCGCTGACGGGTGTCAGACCGGTGCAAATCGACGATCAATGGGCTGGAAAAATCATACTACGCGCAATAATTGCGCTTACGCAATAAATAGGGCCTTCACTTTGGCAAATGCCAACCGATAGAGAGCACGTTGTCGTCAGATGGCTCACCCGCTGCCGCCGCAAACGCACTCAGTGCTTTGGCTAGCCGGTCGCGCTCGGCCGCCGACATCTTGCGCAGCACCCGCTCGATCGCCACCCGCCGGTGCCTGGTCACGTTGTCGACCAGACGGCGACCCGCGTCGGTGAGCGTCAGCGTCACGTTCCGGCGATCTTTTGGTAACTCCTTACGGTCGAGAAGCCCGGCTTTCGAAAGCCGTTCACATGTGCGGCTCGCGTTGGACGGATTGACGTCCAACCCTGCGGCCACAGCGGCGAGGTTCATCGGTCCGCGGGTGTGGAGCATGACCAGGACCCGAAATTGGGGCATGGTAATGGCGTCGTCGGTCTCAGCGATCGACACTGCCGCGATGCCCACCAGTGCCCGAGACGCGCGCAGTACAGCATCAATCTGCTCAGCCGACGGCCGATCCGAGGACGGCCGACTCCTTCGCAGCGAGGTCATGCCCAAGCATCCTGCCAATGAGATTTGTCAACGAACCATCATTGCATTCCACATCGGTTGATTCGGCCTTGAAGCCCTCGTCGCATACCCTGCGGGCGAGGGCAAGGGCGCTGTCGCAACACGCGTCTCAGAAGTGGAGAACTGCCGCGAGACTTCCACGGCCTCGAAGCGGTCAAAAACTTTTCAGAAATTCGCGACCACCGGTAGGCATAACCCCTCGCCCGGGTGGGTAGACGGCGAGGTGGAACGGTCCAAGCGGCGACTGGCTGCCCATTGCGGACCTGCCCTGGCTTCTCCCGTTGGGTCGACCGCTTCTTTGAAGACGAACTGAACGAAGAGCGAGCCGAATCGGTCGGCGAGAGGAGCTTCTGATGCCAGAAGTCGAACTTCATCACGAGGGACACCCGAAGTATCGCCGGATGGTGCGCTTCGACTGGTCGGAGACGCCGCTGCACTGGGTGCCCGACGACCCGTTCTCGACACACATGATCAATGTCCTGCATCTGTTGCTACCCGAGGGCGAGCGGCACTTCATCAAAGCCGTTTTGGAGGCGTCGTCCCTGGTCGATGACCCCGAGCTGGAGGCGGCGATCAAGCCGTTCATCCAGCAGGAGTCGTGGCACGCCTGGGCGCACCAGGTGGTACTGGACCATTTGGCCGAACAGGGCATCGAAACCAAGCCGTACACCGATCGACTCGGGAAACTGTTGTCCCGGACGCTAGGTGATGCGCCCAAGTGGTTTCCGCCGGCGATGAAGCGTTGGTGGCTGTATCGACGTCTGGCCGATGTGGCCGCGCTGGAACATTACACCGCGATGTTGGGCCAGTGGGTGCTGACGAACCGGGGCCTGGACTACGCGAAGGCCGACCCCATGATGCTCGACCTGCTGCGCTGGCACGGCGCCGAGGAGGTCGAGCATCGTTCGTTGGTGTTCGACGTCTTCCAGCACGTCAGCGGCAACTACTGGATCAGGGCGTTCTCGATGTTCTTTACTTCGCCGTTGTTCATCGGCTGGTGGGTCGCCGGGGCTCGCTACCTGATGGCCCAGGACCCGACCATCGATCGCAAGTGGCGCTGGCGGGACTGGCTGTGGGCCGCCCGCGAGTACCGGTTGCCGGGCCCGTGGAAGCTCATGGTGACGACGCCGGTCCGATATCTGCGGCCCAGCCATCATCCGAACGATGAGGCTTCCACGCAGATGGCGGTCGACTACCTGAACTACTCGCCGGTGGCGAAGGCCGCCCGTGAGCGAGCGCTGTCCCAAGCACGGGGATCCGACAGCGCCCAAAGCACCAGTTCCGACGAGTCGATGGAAAGGGCGACGGTGCGATGAAGGTTTCGGTGGATCTCGACACCTGCGACGGCAACGGCGTCTGCATGAGCATCTGCCACGAGGTGTTCGACGTACGAGAAGACGGACTCCACCTACTCCAAGAGGAGCCACCGACGGAGTTGCGACAACAATTGATAGGCGCCGAGGTGTCCTGCCCCACGCAGGCGATCACAGTGAAGGACTGAGCCGATGCCCGGTCGTCAGCTAAGACAGATTGTCGTCGTCGGTGGCGGTGTGGCGGGCACACGTGCGGCGGAGACTCTCCGCCTGGAGGGCTATGACGGTGAGCTGACCATCGTCGGCGCCGAGCGACACGCCCCCTACCACCGACCGCCGCTGTCGAAGAAACTGCTCACCGGACAGGTGCATCGAGCGGGTGTCGACCTTGCGCCTCAATTCGAGTTCGAGGCGCGCGTGCTGAGAGGCGCGTCGGCGATCAAGTTGGACATGTCCGCCCGCACCGTCCACTTGCGGGACGAGAACCAAGATCTGTCAGTGGATTTCGACGGATTGGTGATTGCCAGCGGCGCGGTCCCGCGCGAATGGCCGGGCGGTCCCGTTCCCGACGGGGTCTTGATGCTCCGCACGGTCGACGACTGCCTGGCGATTCGGGAGCGGCTGGATTCGCGCCCCCGGGTAGCCGTGGTCGGAGGCGGATTCATCGGTGCCGAGGTCGCCGCGAGCTGTCGATCACTCGGGCTCGATGTGGTGCTCATCGAAAAGGCCGCGGGCCCACTGCTCACCGCACTGGGCAAGGAGATGGCAGCTCGTTGGGCCGAACTGCATCGTCGGCACGGGGTAGACATCCGGGTCGGTGTTGGCGTCGACACATTCGTCGGACACGGGCGGGTGGAAGCGGTTCGGCTCTCCGACGATTCGCATATTCCGGCCGACCTCGTCATCGTCGGCCTAGGGGTAACCCCTGCCACCGACTGGCTCGACGGCTCGGGGCTGCGTCTCGACGATGGGGTGGTCTGCGACGCCACCGGAGCGGCGGAAGGCGGTACCGGAGATGCCGCTGTCGTTGCGGCCGGTGATGTCGCCCGTTGGTGGCATCCGCTCTATGAACGGCACTTGCGTACCGAGCACTGGGACGACGCGGGACGTCAGGGCGCCGCCGCCGCTCGGACTCTACTGGCGGGCCCCGAGCGCGCCGTGGAGTACGACGAGGTGCCCTATTTCTGGTCGGATCAATACGACGTCAAGCTGCAGATGCTCGGTATCCCAACCGATTACGACGCATTCGAGATCGTTGAGGGCGATCCCGGCGCATGGGAGTTCGTCGCCGCATACGGGCGTGCCGGCCGCACCATCGCGGTGCTGGGAACGATTACGAATAGGGTGTACGCCTACCGCGACGCCATCCGCTCTCGGGCTGAATTTCCGCCCAGGCGCCCGGATTAGCAACGGCACGATCAGGTTCCAGCCAGTTCTTTTGCCACCGCGTCGAACGCGCGCAGCGTGTCCAACATGTGCGGCTCATGGGAGTGCGGCTGGGTGGACAACTTGGCGGCGACCAGCTCCGCGGAGCGATTGACGTAGATCATCTGACCGCACATGCCTAGGCACAGAACGACATTGCTGCCTGGGTAGGGGAACCACATTTGGTTGCGGTACATCCCGCCGGGCATCTCGGTGTCGTCGGGGCTCGCGGCGAACGCCCGGCGCGAGTCCGGCCCGCCGCCAAGGGTGTCCGCAATCCACGCCGACGGCATCACTTGCTGGCCGGTCAACGAGGCGCCGTCGCACAAGAACAGCGATCCGAACCGGACCATGTCGGTCAGACAGGCGCTGATGCCGCCGTCGAACAGTCCGGTGCCCTCGGTGTCTACGCCGATGGTGGCGTCGCATTCGGCGCCGAGACGGCTCCACAGCAGTTCTGACATCAGTTCGGGCATCCGCTGGGCACCTGCGACCTCGCAGATCCAGCCGAGCACATCGGTTTCACACGAGCGATATTCGAACGGACCGCCGTGAGATGACTTCTGCCGCAAGGTCAGCAGGAAGTCACGCAACGTGGCGGGGCCGTCCGGACTGCTTTTGGGCGCCCACCCGATCGACTGGTCGAGAAGGTGTATCTCCGCGGCCGGGTCGCCATAGTCTTCTGAGAAGGCGATACCCGACCTCATGTCCAGCAGGTGGCGCACCGTCGCGCCGGCGTAGCCGCAATTCGCCAGGGCGGGAACGTATGCCGTCACCGGTGCGTCAAGCTCGAGTTCACCGGCCCCGTGCAGCGCGCCCACGACGGCCGCCACCAGCGACTTGCTCACCGAGAACATCAGATGCCGGGTCTGGGCCTGCATGCCGTCGAGGTACTCCTCGGCAACTATCGAACCGCGGTACGCGACGGCCCAACCGTCGGTAGCGGTGGCGGTCATCACCGCGCCGACGGTGGTGGCCACCCCGTCGGTGCTGGTCACCCGGACCTCGGCCGGCTCAGCACTGGCCGCGGGCAACGTTGCGACGGGCCCGGTCCCGCGCGAGATCACCGCGGTAGGCACAAAGTCCGCGACGTGCTGGAAGGACCAGTGCGAATACGGCGCGGACAGCCAGTTGTCCAGTGAGATTCCGGCCGGAACGCTGCTCACGCTCGTGCGACGAGCCGCGAAACGATCGGTGTGGCGGGCCCCAGCGGCGTCGAGGCGAACTTCGCCTTGATGCCTTTCACCCAGCGCCGGCAGCGCTCGGTGAGCTGGTAGTCGTCGGTCTGCAGGTGTCCGCGGGTGACGAGTACGCCGAGTTGGGCGCCCTCGCAACGTAAGTCGCCCGGCGCCGCGACACGCATGTAGAAGGCCTCAGACCCGTCGAGCAGGGTGGCCCAGTCATTGGCGGGGCGCGCAAAGGAGACACGGCCCTCGTCATCGATGCGCCACACGCCGGTGCGTGGTGTCGCGGTGAAAAGCTCGACGTCTTGCGACGTCTCACTGATTATCAGCTGACCCCAGACCTCGTCCTCGCCGTAGCCCCGCTCCCAGCGAGCATTGATCTCGTCGATGTCCAGCTCGTACTCCACGTTCATGTACTCGAGCAGGTGGAACAGAAACAGCGGCATGTCGGCGTAGGCCTCGGTGGTCAAGTTCGTCATCGGGCTCGCACCGCTCAGCCGGGGGTTCACCTCGCCGAGATAGAGCTCGTCGGAGTCCAGGTCGTGCAACAGGTCCACCTCGAAGTAGCCGCGGTACCCCTCGCGGTGAAGGATGTCGCCGAGCTTTCCCACCATCTGTCGCGCGGCGCGCGTCTGCGCGGGCGGCAGCACCTCGCGCCAGATGTCATTGCCGCACCAGCCGCCCTTGCGCGGAGTCAGCTCCGGGTAACCGACGAGACTGGTCATCGCGGGACCGATCACGGTGCCGTGCCGCGTCACAGTGCCTTCGAGACATACCTCGACGTTGCGGATGCGCTTCATCACTTTGACGTCTTGCCCGACCAAGTCACCGGCGTGCTCGTCCCAGTCGCGCTGGCCGCGCACAAAGAACACCGCGCTGCCGGCGTCGCCGTACGCGGCAACGACGACGAGGTCATCGCCCAGTCCGGCGCCTTGCGCGAGCGCCGACAGCTCGTCGTAGGAGCCGACGCGTCCGATGGCGTGCGGCACGCTCGGCACGCCCGCCTCGTCGGCCAGGCGTGTCATGACAAGCTTGGAGCCCAGGCGATGGCGCAGCTCCGCCGGCGGATGCATGACCTCGAGTCCCGCCTCGTGCGCGAGGGCCTGGGTCTTCTCGTCGAGCATCACGAAGCAGGCCTTGCCACCGGGTCCTCGGCCCGCGATGAACTCGAGTGTCTCGGAATCACGCAGCAGGTGGTTGCACACATCTCCCATCGAATCGAAATCGATGCGGTCGCGCCGCCGGGGTACGAACACCCGCGAATGTATGCCCTCGAAAGAGTCAAAGTACGTCAGGTAGAAGAAGTTTCGTACCCAGCGGTCGATGCCCAGCAGGTTGAACGGGGTCGGTGAGATGAAGTACAGCGGCACCTTATTCGTGTGAAAGAACGCGCGAACGTCCGAGAGGCCGTTCAACGGGCGGCGCGGGTCGGGCTCAGGGCCACCGGCGGACACCATCACGCCAGCCGCGGTGACGTCGAGAACTGGGCCCGGCGGCTCGCCGGAGTGCAATTACGTAGGTTCATCCCACAAGTGTGGACCGACCCACGGTCGCGCGGAAAGTGTGGATTGCCTCAACCTCGGTCTCCCGCAGGGGTACTTTCTTCCTGACCGTAGTGCCAACCCTGCCGATTGACGCCATCACCACCGATCGGCACCGGGGTCCAAGGAGCCGCAATGGGGTTCATCCAGCCCAACCTGCCCGTCGTCGACCTGGCCGAATGGAGCAAGCGCACCCGCGCGGAGCGCATTGTGCCGATGACCCGTCATATCGCCGAGAACGGGTTCGGCACTCCGCTGGTGATGCACGTGATGTACGGCCTGAAGATCGCCCTGTACATCCTCGGGGCCTGGTTATTTGCCCTGTCCACCAAGGGGATCCACGGTTTTACCAACGTCGCCGCGTGGTGGTCGGAACCGATCGTGTTCCAGAAGGCCGTGCTCTACACAATGCTGTTCGAGGTCGTCGGTCTCGGATGCTGCTTCGGACCGCTGGCGGGCCGCTACTTTCCGCCCATGGGTTCGATTCTGTACTGGCTGCGACCCGGCACCATCCGCTTGCCGCCCTGGCCCAACCGGGTCCCCCTGACCAACGGCAGCACCAGAACCCCGTTCGATGCGCTGCTCTACGGCGCCCTGCTGGCGTTGCTCGTCATCGCACTGGTGTCCGACGGCACCGGGCCAATTCCCGCCCTGGGCACGGAAGTCGGCGTGCTGCCGCGGTGGCAGACCGTCGCAATCCTGTTGGTGCTGGCCGTGCTCGGCCTCCGCGACAAGGTGATCTTCCTGGCCGCTCGCGGTGAGGTCTACGCGCCGCTGGCGCTGGCGTTCCTGTTCTACGGAGCCGACGGTGTCATCGGGGCAAAAGTGGTCTTCATGGTCATCTGGCTGGGTGCGGCAACATCGAAACTCAACAAGCACTTTCCATTCGTGATCTCGACGATGCTGGCGAACAACCCGTTCATCCCCTCTGGGTTCCTCAAGCGCTCTTTGTTCAAGCGGTATCCAAATGACCTGCGGCCCAGCGCGTTAGCCGGTTTCATCGCGCACTTCTCCACTGCGGTGGAAGGGCTGGTCCCGCTCGTGCTGCTCTTCTCACACGGTGGCTGGCCGACGACCATCGCCGCATTTGTGATGATCGTGTTCCACCTGAACATCCTGCTGGCCTTCCCGATGGGTGTGCCGCTCGAATGGAACGTGTTCATGATCTTCGGGGTGCTGTGGCTGTTCGTCGCGCATGCGCCGCTGGGGCTGTCGAACCTCGCCCACCCGCTGCCAGTCGTCCTCTTGTTCGTAATCATCGCCGGAACCGTCGTCGTCGGAAACCTGTTCCCGCGCAAGGTTTCCTTCCTGCCCGCCATGCGGTATTACGCCGGTAACTGGGACACCACCCAGTGGTGTGTCAAGCCGTCTGCCGACGAGAAGATCCGGGTAGGCGCTCGCGCGCTCGGTCCGATGTATCACCTGCAACTCGAGCGGCTGTACAAGACCAAAGAAGAAACCTTGGTGCCGATCCACCTGGCCTTCGCGTTCCGGGGCATGAACACGCACGGCCGCGCGCTCTACACCCTGGTACACCGCGCGCTGGCCGGCTATGACGAAGACGACTACAACGTGTGCGAAGGCGAGAATCTCTGCGCGATGGTTCTCGGCTGGAACTTCGGCGACGGCCATATGCACAACGAGTGCCTGATCGAGGCGTTGCAGGAGCGCTGCGGGTTCGAGCCCGGCGAGGTGCGGGTGGTGATTCTCGACTCGCAGCCAATTCATCAGCAGCGGCAGGAATACCGGCTCGTCGATGCCGCGACGGGTGAGTTCGAGCGCGGCTACGTCAACGTCGCCGACATGGCCGACGCGCAGCCGTGGGCCGATGACATTCCCGTACACGTCCAAAGCAGCGTCCGCGCCGATCTGCCCCCTTCAGCCGGCTGAACGTCGCGCGAGCAGCACGCTTCGCGGTTCTGACAGGGTGTGCGGCAGCCACAGCGCCTGGACCGGCACCAGCGGCGGGTCGACCAATGGCCGGACTTCGACGCGACCTTGCAGTGCAGCACCGCTGGGTGCGGTGACCAGGGCGACGTAGTCGTTGTCGGCGACCGCCGTGACCGGCGGAGTGCCCTGTGTTTTGTTCACGACCAATGCAGGTTCGAAACCTGCTCGGCGACAAGCCGATACGAGGAAGTCAGTGTAGAACGAGAACGTCGGCGGCGCCCACACGACCAGCGGGTAAGCCGCAATGTCGGTCAGGGCGATTCGCGCCTGTCCGGCCAGCGGGTGTCCGGCGCGCACCGCAACCCGCAGTTCGTCATAGCCGATGACGGTTCCCGCGAGATCAGGAGGCGTGGTGGCGCCGCGACGAAGCCCGACGTCGATGGTGCGGTCGAGGAGTCCCCGCTGCATTTCGTTGGGAAACATCTGGCGTGCCGTGACGGACAATTCGGGCAGCGCACTCCGCAGCGGCTCGATAATCGCGAAGGCTTCTTCCGCGGTGATCGCGGGCGTATGCCCGACGACAAACGGCGGCCGGCTTCCGGCCGCGACCTGCCGCGTCGCATCGGTGAGGGCGGTTGCGGCCGACAGCAACAACGGCGCGCCCTCGCGGAGTTTCCGGCCCGCCGCCGTGAGTGTGAGTCGGCGGCCGCTGCGCTCGAACAGACCCACGCCGAGCGCACGCTCGAATCGGCGCATCGCCGTGCTCAACGCCTGCTGAGTCAGATGAAGGTAGTCGGCGGCCGCCGAGAGATTCCCGTGGTCGGTGACTGCCACAAACTGCCCCAGCCGATATAGGTCGATCGGCGCTTCCAC
>NZ_LZIJ01000017.1 GCF_001667115.1 Mycobacterium sp. 852002-51163_SCH5372311
CATGACACCGACACCGACCGGATCGTGGCCCTCAAGTTGTTGCCGGCGAATCTGTCGGAGGACGACGACTTTCAGGGCCGATTCCGCCGCGAAGCCCACGCGGCGGCGCGGTTGAACAGCCCGCACGTCATCCCGATCCATCACTACGGCGAAATCGACGGCCGCCTGTATGTCGACATGCGCCTGGTCGAGGGCCGCGACCTGCAGACCCTGCTGGCTGACGGGCCGTTGGAACCCGCGCGCGCGGTACACATCATCGGCCAGGTCGCTGAAGCTCTGCACGCCGCCCACGAGGTGGGTCTGCTGCACCGCGACATCAAACCCTCCAACATCCTGCTCGACCGCAACGACTTCGCCTACCTGATCGATTTCGGGATCGCCCGCGCCCTGGATGAAACGCGAATGACCAAGTCCGGCCATATGATTGGCACCTTTCAGTACATCGCACCCGAGCGGTTAGATAACAGAACAGAAGATGCCCGCGCCGACATCTACTCGCTGGCCTGCGTGCTATTTGAAAGCCTGACCGGACACCCGCCCTTCGAGGAAGACACGATGGCGCGCCTGGTCGCCGCACACCTGAGTACCCCCCCGCCGCGACCCTCGACCACCCAACCCAATGTGCCTCCCGCTGTCGACGAGGTCATCGCGACCGGCATGGCCAAAGACCCCGACCAGCGATACGCGACCACAGTGGAGTTTGCCGATGCCGCCCGCGACGCGATCACCGAGCCCATTCAGCGACCGGCAGCGAAGCC
>NZ_LZIJ01000018.1 GCF_001667115.1 Mycobacterium sp. 852002-51163_SCH5372311
GCCAATACCGGTCACCGCCTCAGAGATTATGGCTGCAGACCACAATCCCCTGGGAGAATTCAACAAGTTGGTGTGAAACTAGGGCGGGGAAATCGCGCAGATCTCGCCCTGGCTTCACCAGGAAAGCCCTGGCTTCACACTCAGTGCCTACCTTCGCCCCCAACACCTGGCATCCCGAGTCGGGACTAGCCGGGCGGGCGCGGGCTGCGCTCGTTCAGCAGCGCAATGACCTGCGCGGCGAGTTCGTCGATGTCGGCATTGGTGGTGTCGAGCGTGAGGTCGGGGTCTTCCGGCGGCTCGTAGGGTGCGTCGACGCCGGTCAGTCCGCTGAGTTGTCCGCTGCGGGCACGCGCGTACAGGCCCTTGGGGTCACGCTTCTCGCACTCGGCCAGTGACGTCGCCACGTATACCTCTATATAGGGCAGCTTGGCCGCGGCGTTGAGGGCACGGGCGATTTCGCGGTCCGATTTCAGCGGCGACACCAGCGAGGCCAGCGCGACGACACCGGCGTCGGCCAGCAGGCGGGTCAAATGCCCTACGCGCCTGATGTTTTCGGTGCGGTCGCCGGGTGAGAAGCCCAGGTCGTCGGACAGGCCGTGCCGCAGGTTGTCGCCGTCGAGCAGGTAGGCCACCCGCCCGGATTCGACCAGCGCGCGCTCAACGGCTACCGCGATCGTCGATTTGCCGGACGCCGGTAAGCCGGTGAACCAAATGGTGGCGCCCGGTTGGCCGGTGGCGCCCCAACGGTAACCGCGGTCCAGCGACGACGGATGCCAGCGGATGTCGGTACGCGGATGAGTGCCCGGCTTGACCTCGCGGGCCTCGACGATGGTGCCCGCGCCGACGGTGTCGTTGGTCGACTCGTCGATGAGGATGAATGCGCCCATGCCACGGCTTTCGGCGTAGCTGTCGGCCACCACGATCGAACTGGTTCGCAACGTGACCGTGCCGATGTCGTTGAGCGCCAACTCAACTGGCCCGTCGAGTTCGTCGAGCGTCTCGGGGTCCAGGCGGGAGTGCAGCGCCTGCACCGTCGCCCGCACCGTCTTGGTGGCCTGTTTGAGCGCCAACCGGTCACCGGCGCGCAGCGGGGTATCGACGAACCAGCACACCGTCGCGTCGATTTCGCGGGCCAGTACCGGGGCAACGGCGTCGTCGGCACCGCTGACCAGCACGTCGCCGCGTCCCACGTCGATGTCGTCGGCCAGTTCGACCGACACCGAAAGCGGCGCGACGGCCGTGGTGCGGTCGTCGTCGAGTGTGTCGAGCGCGGTCACCGTCGAGCGGGTGCCGGCGGGCAGCGACACCACCGGGTCGCCGACGCTGAGCGTGCCGGCCGCGAGGCGCCCGGTGTAGCGGCGGCGCATCTCGGCGGTCGGCCGCGACACCCACTGCACCGGCAGCCGCAGGCGCGAAGCCTCGGCCTGCGGTGGGGTCAACTCAATGCCCTCCAGGTACTCCAGCAGAGTGGGGCCGCTGTACCACGGCGTGCGATCGGAACGGTGGACGACGTTGTCGCCGTGCTTGGCCGCGATCGGGATCACCGTGATGTCCGTGCCGCCGAGCCGTGCCGTCATCTGGCGCAGTTCGGCTTCGACTTCGGCGAACCGGGCTTGGTCGAAGTCGATCAGGTCGATCTTGTTCACCGTCGCGACGAAGTGCCGGATGCCCAGCAGGCTTGCGATCCGGGCGTGCCTGCGGGTCTGCCGCAGCACGCCGGCGCGGGCGTCGACCAGCAAAATCGCCACGTGTGCGTTGGATGCGCCGGTGAACATGTTGCGGGTGTAGCGCTCGTGACCGGGAGTGTCGGCGAGGATGTAGCTACGCGTTGCGGTGGAGAAGAACCGGTAGGCGACGTCGATCGTGATGCCCTGTTCGCGTTCGGCCCGCAGGCCGTCGGACAGGGCGGCGAGATCGGCGACGCCCTCTGCGTCGGTGACGGCCTCGAGGTGATCCAGCGGCAGGCTGTCGGTGTCGTGCATGAGCCGGCCGATCAGGGTGCTCTTGCCGTCGTCCACCGACCCCGCGGTGGCGATGCGGAGCAGCTGACGGGTGACTGTCGCAGTCATCGAGGCGGTCGTCTCGGCGGTCGTCTCGGTCATCAGAAGTATCCTTCGCGCTTGCGGTCTTCCATCGCGGCAGCCGAGGTGCGGTCGTCGGCGCGGGTCTCGCCGCGCTCGGAGACCGTCGCCGCGGAGATCTCGCCGATGACCCGGACGATGTCGGTGGCGGTGGAGCGCACGGCCCCGGTGATGGTCAGGTCGCCGACGGTGCGATAGCGCACCCACTCCACGGCAGAGGATTCACCGGCTTGAGGGCTGGCGTATTCCGACACCGCCAGCAGGATGCCGTCGCGTTCGAACACCTCGCGTTCGTGGGCGAAGTAGATCGACGGCAGCTCCAGGCCTTCCAGCTGGATGTAGCGCCACACGTCGAGCTCGGTCCAGTTGCTCAACGGGAACACCCGCACCTGCTCGCCCTTCTTGATACGGCCGTTGTACAGCGTCCACGGCTCGGGGCGCTGCGCACGGGGATCCCACTGGCCGAACTCGTCGCGGAAGCTCAGAATGCGTTCTTTGGCGCGGGCCCGCTCCTCGTCGCGGCGGGCGCCCCCGAATGCCGCATCGAAGCCGCCGGCATCCAGCGCGTCGAGCAGGGTGCGAGTCTGCGCCCGGTTGCGCGAAGCCCCGGGACCCGGATCGGGTACCCGGCCATTGTCGATGGATTCCTGAACCGACGCGACGATCAGCTTGTGTCCCTGGCCGGTGACCCGACGGTCGCGGAACGCGATGACCTCGGGGAAATTGTGGCCGGTGTCGACGTGCATCACCGGGAACGGCAGCGGCAGTGGGCGAAAGGCCTTCTCCGCCAAGCGAAGTAGCACAATCGAATCCTTGCCGGCGGAAAACAGCAGCACCGGCTTTTCGAGTTCGGCGACGACTTCGCGGATGATGTGTACCGCTTCGGCTTCCAGCAACCGCAGTTCGTCGACCCTTCGGAGTTCGGTGGTCGTCACCGTCGCAGTCATGTTGGTAGTCCCTCTCTTTCGGCGTCCGCCCGGTAGCGGTCCACCCAATCGTCTGAACGCTGGTCGGCCTGTCGCTCCAGTACGGGCTCGGGCGCCAGCCGCGGATCCAGCCCCAACGCCTCGAGAACGGTGGCCACCACCTGAGTCAGATTGCGCCACAACACCGGATACGAAACTTCCATCGGTTCGACGCCTTCTTCGGCGAACCAGCTTTGCCAGCCCTGCTCCTGGGCGCGCAGCATCGTGACGATGTGGGCAATCGCCCCGGCGTGATAGGTGGCACGCGCATCGCGGGCCGGATCGGGCCTGCCGCGCCAGACCCGGGTCTGTACCGCGCGCCAGAATGACACCGCCTGCGACACCACGTCGGGCCGGTGGATGTGGATCAGCAGCGGGTCCTCGCCGACGACGTCGCGGATCGCGGCCAGCAGGCTGTCGCCCGATCGATCGGGCAGTTGGCGCGCGCGGTTCAACAGTAACGGGGTTTGGTTCCACATCAGCTTGCCGCCCCAGACGCCGTTCGGCGTTCTTCCTACCGTGCGGATGTAATCGCGCCAGATCTCGGCCGGAGCCAGGTCCGGCGTGCCCACGTCCAACGGGTCCAGCAGCCGCAGGATCGACTCGTCCTCGACCCCGGCAAACCACTCCCGCGGCTGCGGAGCCTGGCTGGTCGCGGGCAGATATTGGAAAAACTCCTGCGGTTCGCCGGCCACGCCCGTCGCGCGCAGCGATTCGACCAGCAGCGTGCTGCCACTGCGCTGGGACGCCAAGACCAGGTATGACGACGGGGTGCCTGCCACCCTGGCAGGATAGCGGCAGGCAAATGCGGTGCAACGCAGGGAATTCCTTCACGCTGAAGATAACTATTGCGAGCGCGGGAACAAGTCTCGTGGTACGGCGGTTAGCCGGAGCTCCTTTGGCGTTCACCTGCGTCCGGCGGCCGGGGCGATGCGGGCCATCCCACGCAGGAGCCATGGTGCCCGCCGCGCCATCACCTCGACGGCGCGATCCGAGCGGCGCATCGCGCTCCGAGCTCCGGGAGTCGCTGTCGACACCAATTGCGCCTCGGCTGACCCGGCCCGAGGTCCCTCGCGATCGACCGCCAGCAGTTGCCAGCTGCCGGGTACACCGCGCAGTTCGACGCTGCCGCGGTCCTCAAAGCCCGTGCCCGACCCGACGACCAGGTCACGCACGGTGCGCGAGACCAGGATTTCGCCGGCACCGGCATGGCCGAGGATCCGCGCCGCGATGTGGACGGCGATGCCTCCGATGTCCGCTGCCAGCAGTTCGCACTCGCCGGTGTGGATGGCCGCGCGGATCTGAATGCCCAGCATCTCGGCCTCGGTGCGCAAGGCCTCGGCGCAGCGGATGGCCTGCGTCGGCCCCTCGAACGTGGCCAGGTGACCGTCGCCGGTGCTCTTGATCACCGTGCCCTCGAATCGTTTCGTGACGTCGGCGGTGATCTCACCAAAGCGCTCGAGTACCACCCGCCACCGTTCGTCGCCCGCTGCCGCGGCGTGTGCGGTCGAGGCCACCATGTCGGTGAACAACACCGTGCGCAGCGCGCGATGTCCCCGTGGCGGTGCCGCATGACCACCGGTGAGGAACTCCTCTATCGCGGTCAGGATCTTGTCGGACTCAGCGAACCAGGGCAGGTGCTCGCCATCGACCTCGAGGTACCGCGCGGACGGGATGTGGTCGGCGAGGTAGCGGCCAGACTGTACCGGAACGACGGCATCCCCCCGCGCATGGATGACCAGGGTTGGGGCCGTGATCGTCGGTAGGATCGGCCGCAGGTCGAGCCGAAACGACGCCTCGAGTGACACGCGCGCCATCCCCGGGCTCGCGCACATGCGCTCCAACATGGCGAACTGGCGTTGCCGACCGGTCAATGACGGCCCGGCGATGCTGAGTGTCGCTCCGCTGCCCCACCGCGAGCGGACGGCACGGTGGATCTCCTGGAGGCGGGTGACCTGCTCCACCGACCAGATGTAGTCTTCACCCACCTCGGGCAGGTAGCGCGCCCGAAGCTCGGCCGGGTCGCTGTCGATGGTGTCCCACCCGCCTGGCTGAAACGAATATGTGTCACAAAGGATCAACGCTCTCGTTCGCTCCGGCCGTGTGGCCGCGAACATCATTGCGGCCGGACCGCCATCGCTGCACCCGAACAGGACGGCCCTTCCGAAACCGGCGGTTTCCATGACGGCCTCGATCTCAGTCGCTCGATCGTCGAGCGTGCGAACTCTCGGCACCGGGTCCGACAGCCCCACCCCGGCCTTGTCGAACACCGCGATGCGACAGAACGTGCCGAGCTGGTCGAAGAAGGCCTTGAATTCGGGCACGGTCCAGAACAGCTCGATGTGGCTGACGAATGGTCCGGCGAAGACAAGCTCGACCGGCCCGTCGCCAAAGAGCTGATACGCCAGGCTGAGATCGCCGCACGACGCGTACGACGTTTCGGCCACGGCATTGAGCATAGCGAGGCCCGAGGCCGGTCGTAGCCCGTTCGTTGAATTGCACCGCCGCGGCTGACGGCAGCGCCTATGACCGCTCCAACACCCGCAGTCCTAGCGAAAACAGTAGTCGCACATCGGGATCGGCGAGGGAGGTGGACAATAACTTCTCTATTCGACGCACCCGATAACGAACGGTGTTGGGATGTACCTGCAATACCTGTGCCGCGGCGGCAATGTCGCCGAAACTGTCGAGGTAAGTCCGCAGCGTTTCGGCCAGCACCGGATCTTGCGCGCGCAGGTCGCGTACCCGGGGGTCGACGAGCCGCGGTTCGCTGCCGACCAACGTGACAATCTCGTCGAGCAGCACCGTGGTGCGTGCTTCGGTCAGCGAGATCACTTGTCCCAAATCCGGGTGCCGCGCAGCGCTTTCCAGCACGCGGTCCACCTCGCTGCGCGCCGCGGCGATTCCGGCCAAGCCCGGTAGCGGTGCGGCAATGGCGGCCCGCAGCGGTACACCGAGCTCGGTGCGCAGCGCGCTGATCGTGCCGCGAACCCACGAAGTGACAGACCTGGCTGTTGCGGTCGCGGACAGCAACACATACATCCGCGAGCCGGATGAAGCGACCTGAGCATCGGGCCGAAAAGCGCTGGCGCTCAATGCCAGAACGTCCATCAGACGAGGATGGCGTGGCCCGGTGCCGGCGATGTCGAAGCCGATCAACGCGGCGTTCCCGTCGGCGGACAGACCGAGTTCGCGGCCGATGCCGGCCACGTCGACGGCGTCCCCGTCGCTTAGACCGAGCAACTGCTGCACCCGTCGCGCATGCGTCGACGGCCGCGCGGCCAGCCGCGAAATGATACGAGCGGCAAGCACTGACGCACCACGCAACATTTCCTCAGCGTCGTCGGCCAACGGCTGCGACCCCTGCTGTACCCAGATGGCGCCGGCGAACGCCGGCGGTCGCCGCGCGCCCGTCGGCGGGTGGTGGATCCCGATCGCCAGTCGTGGGCGCAGGCCCAATTCCGGCCTTTCGGCGACGCGCACCACGTCGCCGCCGGCGCGCAGGGCGTCGAAAATGCCCCACTGGCCGATCCATTCGAGATGTTCGGGCGGGCCGGCGCGGCCGAGGATGGACAGCCGCCGCAACTCGTCGGCTTCCTCGTTGGAGGCCGAGTAGGCCAGCACGTGCGACTGGGCGTCTTCGATGCTGACCATACCGTGAATCCGGTCAGCCAGGGACTGCGCGAGGCCGAAAAGGTCGGTGCCCGAGTCGTCCGTCGGGTCCGCGCGGTCCCCGTGATGCTCCAGCACGTGGTTGACCAACCGATACAGCCGCTCCCAGCGGGCCTGCGGCTCAACGGCCACCACCGCCGATCCGGCTGCGACCGCCTTGGCCACCAAGGCGTCCGACGGCTTCTTGGCCAGGATCGCCACCGGCGCGCGCCCGACTTGCTGGTCGATCCAGCGCAACGCCTCTTGCTCGGTGATGCCCAACAGGAAGAAGAGGTCGGCCGACCCTGCAGCCGGAGCCAGTCCCAACCGCACATCGTCGGAATCGATCAGCGCGGCCGTCGCCACCGGAAGGTCCAGGCCCCGGGGCGCCTCGACCAGGCTGACCAGGGTCGCGTCCAGCGCAAGCAACAGTTGGCCCAGTCCGACACCGGGAACTTCCATGCTGTCTGATCGTACTAGCTCATCGGCTAATCATTGTCGGATCCGCCAAACATTGACGCAGCCGCCGCGGGAATCATGGCGAGCATGGATGCGATCACTGGTATCACCCAAGTTCCCGCGCCCGTCAACGAGCCGGTCCACGAATACGCCCCGCACTCTCCGGAACGCACTCGCCTCGCTGCCGAACTGGCCGCATTGGCCGACAACCCGATCGACCTGCCGCATGTCATCGGCGGCACTCACCGGATGGGCGACGGCGAGCGGATAGACGTGGTGCAGCCGCACCGGCATGCCGCGAAGCTGGGCACCCTGACCAACGCCGTGCACGCCGACGCATCAGCCGCAATCGAGGCGGCCATGACCGCCAAGAAGGCATGGGCGGCAATACCGTTCGACGAACGCGCCGCGGTGTTTCTGCGCGCCGCGGAGCTGCTGGCCGGGCCGTGGCGGGAAAAGGTCGCCGCCGCAACGATGCTCGGCCAATCCAAATCCGTATACCAGGCCGAAATCGATGCGCCCTGCGAGCTGATCGACTTCTGGCGCTTCAACATCGAATTCGCCCGACAGATCTTGGCGCAGCAGCCAATCAGCGGACCGGGCGAGTGGAATCGGAGCGACTACCGTCCGCTGGACGGCTTCGTCTATGCGATCACGCCGTTTAACTTCACCTCGATCGCCGGTAATCTGCCGACCGCCCCGGCGCTGATGGGTAACACCGTCGTCTGGAAGCCGTCGATCACCCAGACCCTGTCGGCCTACCTGCTCATGCAACTGCTCGAGGCCGCCGGACTGCCGCCCGGAGTGATCAACATGGTCACCGGCGACGGCTTCGCGGTTTCCGATGTGGCGCTGGCCGATCGGCGGCTGGCCGGCATCCACTTCACCGGGTCGACGGCCACCTTCCAGCGACTGTGGTACCAGGTCGGGACGAATATCGGGCGCTACCACTGTTATCCGCGATTGGTCGGCGAGACCGGAGGCAAAGACTTCGTGCTCGCCCACGCCTCCGCGCACCCGGATGTGTTGCGCACCGCGCTGATTCGGGGGGCCTTCGACTATCAGGGCCAGAAGTGCTCGGCGGCCTCGCGGGCGTTCATCGCGCATTCGGTGTGGCAGCGGATGGGAGACAGTCTTCTGAGCGCAACTGCGGAGCTGCGCTATGGAGACATCACCGACCTGACCAACTACGGTGGTGCGCTGATCGACCGGCGCGCCTTCCTCAAGAACGTCGACGCCATCGAGCGGGCGAAAGGCGCCCCGGGGGTCACCATTGCGGTGGGCGGCGAATACGACGACCACGAAGGCTATTTCGTGCGCCCAACCGTTTTCCTGTCCGACGATCCCACCGACGAGTCGTTCGCGACCGAGTATTTCGGCCCGCTGTTATCGGTGCATGTCTACCCTGACGACCAGTACGAGCGGATCCTCGACGTCATCGACACTGGATCGCGTTATGCCTTGACCGGCGCGGTGATCGCCGACGACCGCCGGGCCGTGCTGACCGCGCAAGAGCGGCTGCGGTTCGCGGCCGGCAACTTCTATGTCAACGACAAGCCAACTGGCGCGGTGGTCGGTCGGCAGCCGTTCGGCGGTTCGCGCGGTTCGGGTACCAACGACAAGGCGGGTTCGCCGCTGAATCTGTTGCGCTGGACCTCGGCTCGCACGATCAAGGAGACTTTCGTGCCCGCCACCGATCACATCTACCCGCATATGGGGCCGGACTGATGGCCGGGCTGTTCGCCAGCACGGTTCGGCCGGCCATCCTGGCCGCGAGCCGTCGGCAGGGATTGCGGCGGGCCGCCGAACGTTTGCCGGTCACCCGCGGTGTGGTGCACCGGTTCATACCGGGGGAGGCAATCGGCTCGGTGCTGAACAGTGTTGCCGCACTGCGCGAGTCGGGCTGCCTGGTCAGCATTGACTATCTGGGTGAGGACGTGACCGACATCGACGGCGCGGCGGCTACCGTGCGGCAGTACCTTCAGCTGCTCGATGCGCTGAGCGCCTGTCGTGGCGGCAGCGTCTATAGCCGTGTACGGCCGCTGGAAGTATCGGTCAAGCTTTCGGCGCTGGGGCAGGCGCTGGAACACGACGGCCAGAAGATCGCACTCGACAACGCCCGCGCCATCTGCGAACGAGCAGAGCAGGTCGGGGTCTGGGTCACGGTAGATGCCGAAGACCACGACACCACCGATTCGACGTTGTCGATCTCCGGTGATCTGCGCCTCGACTTTCCTTGGCTGGGTACGGTTTTGCAGGCATACCTGCGTCGCACGCTCGACGATTGCCGGGAGCTGGCTACCGTCGGGGCTCGGGTCCGCCTGTGCAAGGGGGCCTACGACGAGCCGACGTCGGTGGCGTATCGGGATCCGGTTGCAATCACCGACTCCTATCTGCAATGTCTGCGGGTGCTGATGGCGGGCACTGGTTATCCGATGGTGGCTTCGCACGATCCGCGGATCATTGACGCAGTTTCCGCGATGGCAGCCGAATCGGACCGCGACGTAGGCGATTTCGAATACCAGATGCTGTATGGCATCCGATGCGACGAGCAGCGGCGACTGGTCGATGCCGGTAACCAGGTGCGGGTGTACGTACCGTATGGCACCCAGTGGTACGCCTATTTCATGCGCCGCCTGGCCGAGCGGCCGGCCAATCTGATGTTTTTCGTGCGTGCGCTGGGCCAGCGTTCCGGTAACTAGGGTTTGTCTGACCATCTGTCGGTCAAACGGGATCGTCGTCGTCGTTGTGTAGGAATCGTTCTGGGTGGTGGAACGCGTTGGTTCTGGGCTGTCCCTGGTCTAGGTGTGG
>NZ_LZIJ01000019.1 GCF_001667115.1 Mycobacterium sp. 852002-51163_SCH5372311
TAGTAATGGGACTGAGACACATTGGTTTCAGCAGTTGAGCCGGCCAGGGTGGCACCGGCCTGAGCTACCGCGACCACGACTGCAGTCAGATTGGCCTGCAGCCAATCTCGAGGCGTCACTTCGGGATCACCGGCACGCTATAGGAACCGCTGGCCTTGATCTGCGTGACGCAGGCTTGGCCGCGACGGCGCACACCAACACCGAAGCTGCGCTGGAAAAAGCTGTCCTGCAACGGATACGGGCCAAGACCGGGAATAGTACGCAAACCTTGATATTGGCGCTGAGCGTGCTGCCTGAACCCGATGGCGTTGTCAGGGCTGTTGGCTCCGTAGGTGGCGACAACCGCGAAGTAGTCTTCTGGGATGAAGTCGCTCTGGATGATCCAGGTCTCGCCGTAGGAACCCTGCACCTTAAGACCGTTGTAGGACTCCGGCGCAACCTGACCCACGATATTTTCCGGTTGCAAGTAGGCCGGAGCGCCAGCGGACGGAATGTAGTCGTGTTTGGCAATAATGCCGCTGGCGTTTTCTTCGCCAGCTTTGAAGGTTGACACCACTTCCGCCTGTGCCGGGTTCATCAGCGCCAACAGCCGTGAGTTTGATTCGGTGCCGAAACCGTGCTCAGTGACATGGCGAACGGCAGTTTCGAGGTCTCCGGAATCAATAGTGGCGCTACCAGAGACAAGGTAGTGCTGGTGCGCCGCCGCAAACTGCTTGCCGAGATAGGCCGGTGGAACCATTGT
>NZ_LZIJ01000020.1 GCF_001667115.1 Mycobacterium sp. 852002-51163_SCH5372311
AACCAAGGAAAAGCTGAAAGCGTTCCGCCTTCAGGCGGTAAACGAGGTCGTGACCCAACCAGGACGACGACCGGACCGCCGCGAGAAGGAGAACCTTCGGCACCCGCCAGTAGGGCACCGACGTGGCCGGATCCGCCGGTTTCAGTGGGGTGCTCGCCATAGCCGGGTCAGCAGATCTGGACTCAGGTGCTCTTTGTGCAGGTACGCCGTCGCGCCGCAGTCGGCCGCCCCGGCGGGAAGATCCTCGAGGTCGTAGGTCGACATCAGCAGGACCATCAGCTCCGGGTGTGCCGCCCGGATGCGGCGCGTGGCTTCGATGCCGCCCATCCCCGGCATGTGGATGTCCATCAGCACGATCCCGGCATCGCGGTCCCGAAGCAGTTCGATCGCGGATTCGCCGGTTTCGCATTCGCCGGCCATGACGAAATCTTCGGTGGCAGCCACGGCGGCGGCGGTAGCGAGACGGAAACTGGCCTGGTCGTCGACGACCCAGACTGGCACTCGCTCGTCCCGCACCTGGGCATTATGCGAAGCCTGTCCGGCCCAGACAATGGTGTACACACCACACTTCGCAAGGCTGTCGACGCTCACCGTTTCAAGCCGAGACGTGTTCGAGGAACATCAGTACGGCCTTGACCCGCCGGTCAACCGAGTCGTCGACGGTCAGGCCCAGCTTGGAAAAGATCGAATTTATGTGCTTTTCCACCGCCCGCTGCGAAAGCACAAGCCGTTGCGCCACTGTGCGATTGCTGAGTCCGGTCGCCAATTCGGCGAGCACCTCGCGTTCCCTGGGGGTCAATCGGCTAAGGGTTGCCGCGGAGCGCGGCTGGGCCAGTAGCGCCTCCACCACCAGCGGATCGAGCACCGTGCCACCGGCAGCGACTTGGTGCACCGCCTCGCTGAGCTGCTCGAAATGCGAAATACGTTCCTTCAACAGGTATCCGCGGGCCGCGGTACCGCCGTCCAGAAGGCCCGCCGCGTAGCTCGGGTCCGCGTATTGCGACAACACGATCACCCCGGTGGCCGGATGCGCGGTGCGCATCCACCTGGCCAACCTGATGCCCTCATCGGTCGATGTCGGCGGCATCCGCACGTCGGTGAACAGCATCGTCGGTTGATGCTTCTCGATCAGTTCGACGGTGGAGTCGTAGTCTTCGGCAACGCCGACGACAGTGACGTCGGGGTCGGTCGACAATGCCCGGGAAACGCTGTCTCGCACCAACAGGGAATCCTCGGCAATGAGGACCGAGATCGGACCGCTCATGTTGCTGCCGTCCTTTCCCGGTCGTTCAAGATCACCGTCGCCGCTCCACGTCGTCGGCGTCGACGGTGAAATTATCCGGCTATCGGCGCCAATTCGCTCGACTAATGCACAAACCGATGGCATGCCACTACCGCATTTCTTCATGCCACGCCGCGGTTGGGTTCGATGACCACGGCCGACGGTTCGCGCGATCGGAGATATCAAGCCTGCTGCAGGCGCGGTGAACCTGGACCATCAACGTTTGCTCCGGATTAACGCCAGTCGGTCGAATCGCCGGCAGGCGCCGATTCGGAGCGCATTGGCTTCGGCGATGGTGACCAATCGTTCGTCGCAGGCTTGCCAGCCGATATCTACCCACAGCGTGCGGCCCGAGGCGTCCGTACTCAAAACGAGCGTGGATTTGTTGATCGTTCCTCTTCTTCGCGGCGGTCGTATCGCCACCGGCGACACCCTTACCATCAGGTCGCGGATAGTGCGCATTGCAAGTCGTCCCTTACAGGTCCTTGTCGTTGACGTGACATCGGCTCTCGCAGCGACGCCATCTCGGTCCTACGGCTGCGGCAGCTGCACAACCATGGTCGCCGCCAGTCGAGGTCCGTGGCAGCCTGCCGGCACCACGATTTGTGGTGGTGCGCACACGGTGGTGCCTGCACCATTTTCCGACCTGTGCACACCCGGGGGTGCATATCACCGCCGAATGTGGTGTGTGCTCTCTGGTCCGCTGCCGCGCTGTCCGACGAAACTTCATGCCATCCAAGGCATGTCCACACCGAGTGTGACAAGCCGACACGACAAGGAGGCGTGAAATGCCGCAACCAGCAACGACATCCGCCGTGACACCCGTCGCAAAACCCGATGTCATCGAAAACGTCGAGCCAATCGTGGTGGAAGACGTTGCGTCTCAGGCGCCCGTCCTCATCACCGAGCAGGAGGTTGTGTTCAGTACCGCGGTGGCCCTGTCGCCTCGGCCGGCATCGAAATCGCGCCGGTTGTTCGACGCGATCCGCGCAGCCGGCGCCGCATTGCGCCTGCCGCCACCGAAACAACACCTCCCGCAGTCCAACAGGTACCTTGAGCACGCCCGCATGGCCCGCGAGATGGAGCGGCTGTGACCTGAATGGAACCAGCAGCGGCGCAACGGGATTCAGGGTATTCAGGCCAACGCGAAATACCGCAACCACAGATAGATCGCGGATATCCCGATGGAGATCGCCGCGACGATGGCGCCCTTGCGGGTGAATTCCCAAAAGGAGATCGGGCTTTCGGCTCGGCGGGCGATGCCCAGGATGACGACGTTGGCGCTGGCGCCGACGGCGGTGAGATTGCCGCCGAGGTCGGTCCCCAGCACTAGCGACCACCACAGCACCTGCGGGTGCGGGCTGCCCGCCATCGAATGCACCAGCTGGCCGACGATCGGCGCCATCGTCGCCGCGTAGGGCACGTTGTTGATGACGCCGCTGAGCACGAAGGACACCACCAGGATCAACATCGTCGTCAACAGCGCATGGCCACCGGTAGCTTCGGTGGCCATGCGCGCCAGTTGGTTCACGACGCCGGTCTTCACCAGGGCGCCCACCATGACGAACAGCCCGGTGAAGAACAGCAGCGTGTCCCATTCGACACCGGATAGGTAATCGGAGTGCTCCAGCCCGGAGATCACCACGAGGATGCCGGCCCCCAGCAGCGCCACGACCGAGGGCTCCATGCGAAGCGCCGAATGCGCGACGAATCCGATCAGGACCGCCATCAGGACAGCACCGGACTTGATGAGCAGCCGCGGATCGCGGATGGCTTCGCGTTCCTCCAGCGACATCACGTCGGCGACCCGCTCCGGTTCGACGTGGAACGCGCCGGGGAACAGGCGCGGCAACAGCGCGACGAAAACAGTCAGCACGACGATCACGTCGGCGTCATGTGGATCAGAAAGTCGTTGAACGACAAGCCCGCCCGGCTGCCGATGATGATATTCGGCGGATCGCCGACCAGGGTGGCCGCGCCGCCGATATTGGATGCGAACACCTCCGCCATCAGAAACGGCGCGGGGTTGATTGCCAGTCGATCACAGACCAGCAGCGTGACCGGCGCGATCAACAACACCGTCGTGACGTTGTCCAGCAACGCCGACGCGATCGCGGTGACCAATACCAGCAGGATCATGATGCGCAGCGGGGAGCCCTTGGCGCGTTTGGCCGCCCAGATGGCGATGTATTCGAACACGCCGGTCTTGCGCAGCACGCTGACGATGATCATCATGCCGAGCAGCAAAAAGATTACGTCCCAATCGATCCCGGTGTCGCGGGAGTAGAAGACGTCATCTGACCTGATCACCGGCAAGGCGACCACGATCGCCGCACCCGTCAGAGCCACCAACGTCTTGTTGATCCGGTCGCCGGCGATCAGCGCATAGGCGATCACGAAGACGGCGATCGCTATGTAGTTCATTGGCTTTCAGTGTTTTCGTAGTTCAGTGTTTCAGCGCTGCCGCCAGTAGGTGGGATGCGGTGATGACGCCGAGCAGCCGGTCGTCCTTGACCACCGCGATCAGCGGGCTGCGCAGCTGGGCCATGATCGCCGCCACCTCGATGATGGTGTCGTCGGCGTGCGCGGACGGTAGCTTGACCAGCTTCTCGGGCAGCACGTCGCGAACCGTCTTGGAGCCCAGCTTGTCGGCGGCGCGATCGGCCATGGATTCGTTCAGCACGCCGGCCAGCGAGGGATCGTCTTGCACATATCGAGGCACCAGGAACCTGACCACCTGGGACGCCGGCAGCACCGCGAACGGTTTACCGGCGCTGTCGGTCACCACGATCCCCGGTAATTGGTGCTCGGCGAGCAGCCGGGCGGCGGCGAGGGCGTCCGAGTCGACGGTGACGACCGGGAAGTCTTCGGCGAGTTCCGCGGCGCGCATAGATAGACAATACGGCGCGGCATCTGTGAGAGTTCGGCATCCGCCCGTCGCTGCGTAGACTGGCTGGATGCTGGAACAGATCCGCGGGCCCGCTGATCTGCAGCACCTTTCCCAGCGGCAATTGCGCGGCCTGGCTTCCGAGATTCGCCAATTCCTGATCCACAAGGTCGCCGCAACGGGGGGGCACCTGGGCCCGAACCTCGGTGTCGTCGAACTAACGCTGGCGCTGCACCGGGTATTCGACTCACCTCACGATCCGATCGTCTTCGACACGGGTCACCAGGCCTACGTGCACAAGATGCTCACCGGCCGCTGCCAGGACTTCGAAAGCCTGCGTAAAAAGGGCGGGCTGTCCGGCTATCCGTCGCGCGCCGAGAGCGAACACGACTGGGTGGAGTCCAGCCACGCCAGCGCGGCGTTGTCGTACGCCGACGGCTTGGCCAAGGCTTTCGAGTTGACCGGACACCGCAACCGGCACGTCGTCGCGGTGGTCGGCGACGGCGCCCTCACCGGCGGCATGTGCTGGGAGGCGCTGAACAATATCGCGGCGTCGCGCCGCCCGGTCGTCATCGTGGTCAACGACAACGGCCGCAGCTACGCACCCACGATCGGCGGGGTGGCCGACCATCTGGCGACGCTCCGGCTGCAGCCGGCCTATGAACAGGCGCTCGAGAAGGGCCGCGACGCGGTGCGCGCGGTGCCGCTGGTGGGCGAGGTCGTCTACCACTTCCTGCACAGCGTCAAAGCCGGGATCAAGGACTCGCTGTCGCCGCAACTGTTGTTCACCGATCTCGGGCTGAAGTACGTCGGCCCGGTGGACGGCCACGACGAACACGCGGTGGAGGTGGCCCTGCGCAGGGCGCGCGGCTTCGGCCGTCCGGTGATCGTGCACGTCGTCACGCGCAAGGGGATGGGCTACCCGCCGGCCGAGGACGACGAGGCCGAACAGATGCATTCGTGCGGCGTGATCGACCCGGCAACCGGCCTGGCCACCAAGGTCGCCGGCCCGGGGTGGACGGCGACTTTCTCCGACGCGCTGATCGCCTACGGCAAGAAGCGCCGCGACATTGTCGCCATCACCGCGGCCATGCCGGGCCCCACCGGACTGACGGCGTTCGGGAAGAAATTTCCGGACCGATTGTTCGACGTAGGCATCGCCGAGCAGCACGCGATGACGTCGGCGGCCGGGCTGGCGATGGGCGGTCTGCATCCGGTGGTCGCGATCTACTCGACGTTCCTCAACCGGGCTTTCGACCAGATCATGATGGACGTGGCGCTGCACAAGCTGCCGGTCACCCTGGTGCTGGACCGGGCCGGGATCACCGGCTCGGACGGCCCCAGCCACAACGGCATGTGGGACCTGTCGATGCTCGGCATCGTGCCCGGTATGCGGGTAGCCGCACCGCGCGACGCCACCCGCTTGCGCGAGGAACTCGGCGAGGCGCTGGACATCCACGACGGTCCGACGGCTTTGCGGTTCCCGAAAGGCGATGTGGGCGAAGATGTTCCGGCCATCGAACGGCGCTCCGGCGTGGATGTGCTGGCGGTGCCGGCCGGCGGTTTGAACCACGACGTGCTGCTGGTGGCGGTGGGGGCCTTCGCGCCGATGGCGCTGGCGGTGGCCAAACGGCTGCACAACCAGGGAATCGGAGTGACGGTGATCGACCCACGCTGGGTGTTACCGGTGTCCGACGCGGTCGGCGAACTGGCGGCACAGCACAAACTGCTCGTCACGCTGGAGGACAACGGGGTCAACGGTGGCGTGGGTGCCGCGGTATCGGCCGCGCTGCGGCGCGCGGAGATCGACGTGCCGTGTCGCGACGTGGGACTGCCGCAGGAGTTCTTCGAGCACGCGTCGCGAGGTGAGGTGCTGGCCGATCTCGAACTGACCGACCAGGACGTCGCCCGCCGGATCACCGGTTGGGTCGCCGCACTCGGCGCCAGGGCGACGGAGTCCGGCGAAGCGCCGATCAGCGAACGACTCGACTAGCCTGCTGGGGCCGCAGGCGTCTGGGTCAGGGCCGCGGCCAGCGCGGGGACCACGAGCTTTCGCTGCCAGGTCCGCGCCTGGCCGAGGCGCAATTGCTCCTCTACGGCCTCGACCGCACCACCGGCATTCGCCGAGATGGTCTCCCAGTCCCAGCACAGCCGCCGCACCAGGTCAGGCAAGATCAGGTTCTCGGCCGGCACCCCGACCCGCTGTGACACTTCCGCCAGGGCCGCCCGGGCAGCCTCCAGCCTGGCCGCGGCCTCGGGTTTCCGTTTGCTCCACCGCGCCGCCGGCGGCGGCCCGTTGGCCGGTTCGGCTTCGTCCAGCGAATTCGGGCTCTCCCGGGCCGCCTGCAACGCCGCCAACCACGTTGCAGCGCTGCGGCGCTGGTTGCGCCCGCCGAATACCGGCAGGGCGACGAGATCCTCGACCGTCTTCGGGTCGGCGATGGCGGCGTCGATGATGGCCGAGTCAGGCAGGATGCGACGCGGCGCAATGTCGCGGCGCTGGGCGATCCGGTCACGCGTCGTCCACAATTCACGGACCGCCGCCAAGCCGCGCGGGTCACGTACCTTGTGGATCCCCGACGTTCGCCGCCAGCGGTCCCGCCGGACGGCCGCCTCCCGCTCGGCCTCCCGTGCCTCGAAGCTGCGTAGGTATTCGAATTCCTCTGCGGCCCAGTCAGTTTTGTGCTGCTGAGCCAGGACTTCCGCGATGGCCCCCCGCAGCTCGATTAGCAGTTCGACGTCGAGTGCCGCGTAATTGAGCCATTCGATGGGCAGCGGCCGCTTGGACCAGTCTGCAGCGCCGTGGCCCTTGGCCAGGCCGAGGCCCAGCAGCCGGTGGACCATGGTCGCCAGGTTGACCCGGTCGAATCCGGCCAGGCGCCCGGCGAGCTCGGTGTCGTACAGCGCCGGTGGCCGCAGGCCGACCTCGGCCAGACAGGGCAGATCCTGATCGGCGGAGTGCAGAATCCACTCGTCCTGGCCCAGGACCTCAGCCACCGGACGCAACACGGTCAGCGGATCACCGCCGTGGCTGACCGGGTCGATGAGCACGGTGCCGGCATCGGCCCGCCGGATCTGAATCAGGTAGGCCCGGTTGGAGTAGCGGAAGCCAGACGCGCGCTCGGCGTCCACCGCAAACGGTCCGCGGCCGCGGTCCAGGAGCGTAGCGGCCGCCTCGATGTCGCCGGCCGTCACCGACAGGTGCGGTAGCCCGTCGGCGGGATGCAGTAGCGGGGTAGGTTCCGGTTCGGTGCCGCCCGAAGAATCAGTCTCCGGCGGAGACGGCTCGGGACGCATGTCAGGCGCGTGACCGCGAGCCCAGGTCGGTGACCCCGGTCGGCGGCATACCCGCGGCGTGCTCCAGGACCTCGCAGAACGCCTCGACGTGGGCGCCGAGGTCGGGAGTTGTCGCCGTCCACGACGCGCGCAGTTCAAGCTGGTGGGCGCGCGGCGGTCCGGAAATGTCGCCGTAGCGCACCGACGTGGTGGCGGTGACGGTGCCGCCCAGCGCGGTGACCTGTTCGGTGCGCGACGCAAGCGCATCGACCAGCCAGCTCCAGGCCACCTCGGGCAGCAGGGGGTCTACCGCCTCGTGTGAGTCCAGGTCGGCCTGGATGTAGGCGACCAGGCGAATGGTGCCGTCCCACGCGTCGGAGCCGTCCGGGTCGTAGAGCAGGATCAGCCGGCCGAAGGCGTCGCCCTCGGATCGCTCGGGGACGATCTCGACGTCGGGATGCTTGACCTCGGCGCCCAGCGCGTAGCTGTACGGAGCCAGTCGCTGCGGCGGCCGAATGGGACCGAGCTCGATTTCGGGCCGCACGGTGACAGCGTTCATGGCCGCCACCGCTTCGCGGAAGGGGGCCGGTTCAGCCGGGGAAGTCACAAATGGACGGTAGACCCATCCCCCGACACGCCGCGACAGGCGCGCCGTTTTCGGGCTAGTGGGGGGTCTCTTTCCTGGGGCCGTCGGTCCCGAACCGGGCGGGGCGCTTCTCGCGGTGGGCGGCGAGCCCTTCGCGGACGTCGGGGCCGCCGAACCCGATGAATTCCAGCCCGAGCGACGTTTCGAAAGCCGGCCCGAACATGCGATACCAGTGGTTGAGGCTGTGTTTGGTCCAGCGGATCGCGTGTTGGGCCCCGTTGGCCAGGTTCTCGGCCAGCCGTGTCGCGGTGGCCAGCACGTCGTCGTCGTCGACGCAGGTGGACACCAGCCCGATGCGTTCGGCTTCTTCGCCGGACAGCGTCTCGCAGGTGAGCAGGTAGTACTTGGCCTTGGCCATGCCGACCAGCAGCGGCCAGCAAATCGCCGCGTGGTCGCCGGCCGCCACCCCGAGCTTGGTGTGACCGTCGATGATCTTGGCGGTGCGGCCGGCCACCGAGATGTCGGCGAGCAAGGCCACCACCAGACCGGCGCCGACGGCAGGGCCCCTGATGGCCGACACCACCGGTTTGTCGAGGTTCACCAGGTTGAGCACCAAGTCGCGGGCCTCGCGCATGATGCGGACACGGCCTTCGTAGTCGCCCATGGTTTCCTCGATCAGGTCGAAGCTGCCGCCGGAGGAAAACGCCTTGCCTTCGCCGCGGACCAGGACCACCTTGACGTTGGGATCGCGGTCGATCACCGGCCAGATGTCGGCGAGGTCACGGTGCATCTGCGGCCCCACCGAATTCAGCCCCGGCGCGTCGAGAACCAGCGTCAGCACGCCGTTATCGCCGGGTTCGATTCGCAGACTGGGGAATTCGTCATAGCTCACTGGAGCGTGGCGCACTGGCATACGTGGATGCTACGCACGCCCCGATCGAGCGGCGGTGCCCGCCTCCGCTTTGATGTCGCCGCGGACAATGCGTTCGGCCAGGCGGGAAGCCAACGCCATGATGGTCAGCGCCGGATTGGCGCTGCCCTGCGTGGGACACACCGAGCCGTCGGCCAGGAAGAGGTTGGGTACGGCCCAGGTCCGCTGGTCCGAGTTGACCACGCTGGTCTGCGGGTCCGAACCCATCCGGGCGCCACCGATGAGGTGTGCGAATCGCTGGATGGTCAACATGTCCTGCGCGTCGGCGGCCTGCAGGATGTTCTTGATCACGTTCGTCGAGTACTCCATGTTGGCCTTGTCGTTGTCCGACAGGGTGTAGTCGAAACGGGCGACAGGAATTCCGTAGTGATCGGTCGCTTCAGCTCCGGAGGCCAGGGTCACCCGGTTGTCCGGGTGCGGAAGCAACTCGTTGAGCACCCCGATGGTGGCCCAGTGGTTGTAGTCCCGCATGTATTCGCGCAGCGCAGCCCCCCAATGCCCGTCGGCCAGGACGTGTTCGGCCCAGCCGATGGGCATTGGCGAGACGGTCTGGATGGAAAAGCCGCGGGCGAAACCACGCTGTGGATCGGTTTCGTAGTACTGCTCCGACGACACCTCCGGCGGCGGCGCCTTGTACATCCGCAGTTCCTCCGGCCAGCGGCCCGCGGTCTGGGATGCGCCCTGCACCATCACATATCGGCCGACCTGGTCGTCGTTGTTGCACAAGCCGTGCGGGAATCTGGCGCTTGTGGAGTTGAGCAGAAGCCGCGGAGTCTCGATTGAATAGCAGGCTATCGCAACCACTTTGGCACGCTGGCGGCGCTCCTTTTCTCCATGCTCGTCGAAATAGACCACCCCGCAAGCATTTCCGGCCTCGTCCAGTTCGACGCGGCTGGCCATGCAGTTCGCCCGGATCTCGACGCCGTGGGCCAGCGCGTCGGGCAGGTGCGTGACGAACGGGCTGGCCTTGGCGTTGACCTTGCAGCCCTGCAGGCAATACCCGCGGTAGATGCAGTGCGGCCGGTTGCCGAAGGTGCCGTTGACGATTCCCACTGGGCCGACGCGCATCTCGATGCCGAGTTTGATGGCGCCTTCCCACAGCCGCATGGCTGCTCCGGTCACCGGATGCGGCGCGAAGGGGTAGCGATGCGGATCGCCCCACGGCCAGTCTTGACCTGCCACCGGCAGCTCTTGCTCCAAGCGCTGGTAGTGCGAGCGCAGGTCGGCGTAGCTGATCGGCCAGTCGGCGCCGACGCCGTCCCGGGTGAAGGTTTCGAAGTCGCTGGGGTGAAACCGCGGCGTGTAACCGGCGTAGTGCACCATCGATCCGCCCACGCCGCGGCCGGAGTTGTTCTTGCCCAACTCGATTGGGTCGGAGCCGCCGATGATCCGCTTCTGTGTCCAGTACAGGGCGTGTGAGCCGGCTTCGTCGGAGACCCAGTCCTCGTCGGGGTGCCAAAACGGGCCGGCCTCGAGTATCACGATTCGCCAGCCGGCCCGCGCCAGTCGCTGGGCCAGCACCGAACCGCCCGCACCGGCGCCCACGACGACGAGGTCGACTTCCTCGTCGTCGGAGTAGCGACGCATGGTGGCCTCGCCGGGCAAGTCGCGCGAGTGCACGTCGAGCAGGAACCGGGAGTCGTTGTCCCGCGGCCCCACTGCGCCCTTGAGCAGGCCGCGCCAGAAGTCACCCATCGATGTCGTCCTCATTCACGGCTTTGACCGGGTCCTCGTCGGTTGCGCCCGGGCTTTCGAAGGGTTCCCGGCTGCCCACGCCGCCCAGCCGCATGAAACCGCGGGGATAGGCGGGGCCGCCGAAGCCGATCTCGTTCCATGCCCATGGATGGCTGTAGAACGCGCTGAGCGCCATCCGCATCACCACCGACCAGGCCCGCGAGACGTTCAAGCGCTCCCAGCTGCCGCCGGACAGCTTTCCGTCGGCGAACTGCCCGATGATCGATTCCCGGCTGTCCAGGTCGGCGGCGGCAAACGACTCAGCACCCGAGGTCGCCCGGGCTGTCTCATCCAGACCCGCCAGCACCAGCCGCCAGGTGTCGCGGTCGTCAGGCATGTCGGCGTATTGATAGCCGTCGAGCTTGCCGTCGGCGAGCTTGGCGTCGACGAACTCGGCGACGGGAATGCGGGGATCAGAATCCTGAGCGAGCACGGTGTCGCAGAACGCCCGCAGGGTCGGCTCGTGCGACGCGTCGAAAAAACGCAGCGGCCCGGGCTTCTCGAGCCGGGCCAGCACCACTTTCTTGGTTGCGTCGTCCCAGCTGTCGACGGTGGCCAGCACGTCATAGTCCGGATAGCGGCCGATCATCTGCGGCGTGGTGCCGCGACGCTGGCGGGGCAACCATGACGGATGCAACGGCCGTCCGTTCCGCCTCAAGTGGGGCAGATGCTCGCCGCTGGGAATGTCCGGCATCGCAGGCTCTCACTTCTCCCGCCGCAGCACGGCGGCCAGCAAGCCCATCCCCCCGACAACGCTCATCAGCCCGGGTGCGGCGATGGGCGGTCCCATCGGAACGTTGTAGCTGGCCATTCCCCAGCCGCCGGGACGACGCGACACGCCGCGAGCATGGAAGTACTGACCCATCAACCCGTTCGCCGCGTACACGGCTGCGGTGATCGGCAGCCAGCGCTTGGCCCAGCGCTTCGAAAAGACGCCGCCCACGCCCGCCACCACCACTGGCGGGGTGACCACGATGGGGCTCCACATCCATTTGTTGCCGAAGCTGGCCTTGTAGTGCTCCAGGTAGACCTCGGCGGTCGTCACCACCGCCGCGAACGCGGTCAACCCCGACAGCGAGCGCTCGAAGCGGCCATGGGCTACGTTCCGCAGCACCCGATCGACGAGGTACTCCACCTCTTCAACAGTGTTGGCGCCACTTCCCGGCTTGTCCATAAGCAACATCGAACGTCTCCTTCCGCGGCAGTCGAGGGGGGCGACTGGACTTCGAAAATGTGTCCCCGCCTAACGGCGCTTACCCAAAACGGCCGCCCACTAACGGGTCCGGGGCACAGGATTTGGCCGACGTGGCAGCATTGGGGCCAGTGAATATTCCTGCGCGTACCCGTCGCGACCTCGTCCAGTCGCCCTATCTGGCCGCCGTCGCCGGCCGCAAACCCAGCCGAGTCCCGGTGTGGTTCATGCGGCAGGCGGGTCGTTCGCTGCCCGAGTATCGGGCGTTGCGAGAACGCCACAGCATGCTGGCGGCCTGCTTCGAGCCGGAAGTTGCCTGCGAGATCACTCTGCAGCCGATACGCCGCTACGACGTTGACGCGGCAATCTTGTTCTCCGACATAGTGGTGCCGCTGCGGGCGGCGGGCATCGATCTGGACATCGTCGCCGACGTCGGACCGGTGATCGCTCATCCGGTTCGCACCGCCGCAGATATCGATGCGATGAAACCCCTTGAGCCACAATCGATTCAGCCGGTGCTGCAGACGGTCTCGTTGCTGATCGACGCATTGGGCGAGGTACCGTTGATCGGTTTCGCCGGTGCCCCGTTCACCTTGGCGTCCTATCTCGTCGAAGGCGGGCCCAGCCGAAACCACGCCCGTACCAAGGCGATGATGCTGGCCGAGCCGGCGAGCTGGCATGCGCTGATGACGAAGCTGGCCGATTTGACCATCGCGTTTCTGCGCGGCCAGATCGACGCCGGGGTCGACGCCATCCAGATGTTCGATTCGTGGGCCGGCACGCTGTCGCTGGCCGACTACCGCCAGTACGTGCTGCCGCACAGCGCCCGGGTTTTCGCTTCGCTGGCCGACTACGGCGTGCCGATGACGCACTTCGGTGTGGGGACCGCTGAGCTGCTGGGCGCGATGTCCGAGGCCCTGAAGTCCGGCACCTGCGCCGGACAGGGCACGGCCGTAGGCGTCGATTGGCGCACGTCGCTCACCGACGCCGCGGCCCGCGTGCAACCCGGGACGGCGCTGCAGGGCAACCTCGACCCGGTGGTGCTGTTGGCGGGTTGGCCGGTGGTGGAACGTGCCGCACGTGCCGTCGTCGACGACGGGCGTCGCGCCGTGGACGCCGGCGCGGCCGGCCACGTCTTCAACCTCGGCCACGGAGTACTGCCGGAGACCGATCCCGGAGTGCTGACCGAGTTGGTGTCGCTGGTCCACTCGTTATGAGGGCGCGTTCGTATTGCATTGTGGGTGGCGGTATTTCGGGTTTGACGGCGGCCTACCGGCTGCGGGCGGCCGCGGGTGACGACGCGATCATCACGCTGTTCGATCCCGCCGACCGGCTCGGCGGGGTGCTGCGCACCGAGCTGGTGGCCGGCCGGCCCATGGACGTGGGCGCTGAAGCGTTCGTGCTGCGCAGGCCCGAGATGCCGGCGCTGTTGACCGAGCTGGGCTTGTCGGGGCGCCAACGCGGCACGACCGGCGCCCGACCGTTGATCTACAGCCAGGGCGAGCTGCACCCCCTGCCGTCGGGCACGGTGGCCGGTATCCCGTCGTCGGCTGCATCGGTGGCCGGACTGGTCGACGAGGACACGCTCGCGCGCATCGAGGCCGAACCGGGCCGTCCTTTCAGCTGGCAGCCCGGCAGCGATCCGTCGGTGGCCTCGCTGGTGACCGACCGGTTCGGCGAACAGGCCGTGGCGAGGTCGGTGGATCCGCTGCTGGGCGGGGTGTACGCGGGGTCGGCGGCGACGATTGGGCTGCGTGCGGGGGCGCCCACCGTTGCGGCCGCGCTCGACGGCGGCGCGGGGAGTTTGACCGACGCGGTTCGGCGGGGATTGCCGCCGGCCGACGGCGGGCCGGTGTTCGGATCGCTGAGCGGTGGCTATCAGGTACTGCTCGACGAACTCGCGGCGCGCAGCCGGCTGCGGTGGGTGCAGGCCGCGGTGACGAAGCTGGAACCCGGTTGGGTGCTGCACGACGACACCTGTACCAGCTGGCACGCCGACGCAGTGATCCTGGCCGTCCCGGCCGCGCGACTGGTGCGCCTGGTCGAGGATCTGGCCCCGCGCAGCGTCGCCGCCGCCGGCCGGATCGCCAGTGCCTCGTCGGCGGTGGTTGCGCTGGCGGTGCCGGCCGACACTGCGTTTCCGGATTCTTCCGGTGTGCTGGTGGCCAGTGGTGAGCCGTTGCGAGCCAAGGCGATCACCTTGTCGTCCCAAAAATGGGGGCGGAAATGGGGCGACGATGCTGAGGTGCAGCTGCTGCGGCTGTCATTTGGGCGGTTCGGCGAGGATCTGGCCGTCCGGGCTTCCGACGACGAACTGCTGGCCTGGGCGCTGAGCGACCTGGCCGCGGTGTTCGGTCTGGACGTTCAGCCGGTCGATGTCCGCGTGCAGCGCTGGGTCGACGCCATGCCGCAGTACGGACCGGGTCATGCGGATCTGGTCGCGCAGGTGCGGGCGGGTCTGCCGCCGACGCTGGCGGTAGCGGGCAGCTATCTGGACGGCATCGGCGTGCCCGCTTGCATTGGCGCGGCCGGCTCAGCGGTCACCCGCGTCATCAGGGATGTCGAGGCGCTCGACGCGCAAGTGGCACGATAGGTCCCATGACCCGGCTGGACTACGAGGCGCTGAACTCGACGCTTCGCTACCTGATGTTCTCGGTGTTTTCGGTGCGACCCGGCGAGCTCGGCGACCAGCGGGATGCTGTCGTCGACGACGCCGCGACGTTTTTCAAGCAGCAGGAGGAACGCGGGGTCGTCGTGCGCGGCCTATACGACGTCGCGGGGCTGCGCGCCGACGCCGACTTCATGATCTGGACGCACGCCGAGCGCGTCGAGGCGCTGCAGGCCACGTACGCCGATTTCCGGCGCACCACCACACTGGGCAGGGCCAGTTCGCCGGTGTGGAGCAGCGTCGCGCTGCATCGGCCGGCGGAGTTCAACAAAAGCCATATCCCGGCGTTTCTGGCCGGCGAAGACCCCGGCAACTACGTCTGCGTGTACCCGTTCGTGCGGTCCTACGAGTGGTACCTGTTGCCCGACGAAGAGCGCCGACGCATGCTCGCCGAGCATGGCATGGCCGCCCGCGAGTACAAGGACGTTCGGGCCAATACGGTGCCGGCGTTCGCGCTCGGCGACTACGAGTGGATCCTGGCGTTCGAGGCACCCGAACTGGACCGGATAGTGGACCTGATGCGGGAACTGCGCGCGACCGACGCCCGGCGTCACACCCGGGCGGAAACGCCGTTCTTCACCGGGCCGCGAGTGCCGGTCGAGCAGTTGGTGAACGCGCTGCCATGACCACCCCGGACCCCACCGATCCCACTCGTTTCGAGGACATGTACCGCGACGATCGGCGGTCGCACGGCTTGCCCGCCGCCACGCCGTGGGACATCGGCGGCCCGCAGCCGGTGGTTCAGCAGCTGGTCGCGGTGGGCGCGATCAGGGGCGAGGTGCTCGACCCGGGCACCGGCCCAGGGCATCACGCGATCTACTACGCCTCCAAGGGCTATTCGGCCACCGGCATCGACGGGTCGGCCGCGGCTATCGAGCGCGCCAAGGAGAACGCGCGCAAGGCGGGCGTCTCGGTCAACTTCGAGGTCGCCGACGCGACGAAGCTGGAGGGCCTGGACAACCGGTTCGACACCGTCGTCGACTGCGCTTTCTACCACACCTTCAGCACCGCGCCCGAGCTGCAGAAGTCCTACGTGCAGGCGCTGCACCGGGCGACCAAGCCGGGAGCGCGACTCTATATGTTCGAGTTCGGCGAACACGACGTCAACGGCTTTAAAATGTTCCGGTCGCTGTCCGAGAACAGCTTTCGCGAAGTTCTTCCCCTCGGCGGCTTCGAGATCACCTACCTGGGCACCACCACCTACCAGGTCAATATCAGCGCCGAGACGATCGAGATGATGGCGGCGCGCAATCCCGATGTTGCCGAGCAAGCGGCCGAAATGCTGAAGCAGTTCCGGGCGATGGAGCCGTGGCTGGTCAACGGCAGGCTGCACGCGCCGTTCTGGGAAGTGCACGCCACCCGGGTCGACTGAGCCAGGCTTAGCGCCCTAGTCACAGGTGTCACTTCAGCACCGCCGCGGCTGCTACCAATCGTTTCCGGAAAGTGCTAACGCCAGCGCTATCACATCGTTGAAGCGACACACCCGAGCTTTCCCGTGACTGGTGGGGTTATTGAGGCAAGGGAAGCACCATCCGTTTCCGGCAAGTGCTAGCGCCGGCGCTATCGCATTCGCTGCGCCAACACATCGAACTTTCCCGTGACTAGTGGGACTGCTGCGACCGGCGGCCCGCGGGCCCTAACCGGCTAAGCCTTTGTCGGCACCAGGCGCAGCGAGATCGAGTTGATGCAGTAGCGCTGGTCCGTCGGCGTCGGATACCCCTCACCGGCGAATACATGACCGAGGTGGCTGTGACAGTTGGCGCACAACACCTCGGTGCGCGCCATTCCCATCGAATTGTCGGAACGCAGGATCACCGCGTCGGAGCTCGATGGATCGAAGAATGACGGCCAGCCGCAGTGTGACTCGAATTTTTCTGTGCTGCGGAACAATTCGGCCCCGCAGGCTCGGCACTCGTAGACGCCCTCGGTTTTGGTGTCGGTGTACTCACCGGTGAACGGCCGCTCGGTACCGGCGCGACGCAGCACGTGGAACTCTTCCGGGGTCAGTTTTTGCCGCCACTCGTCATCGGACAGCTCAAGCTTTGGACGGGTCATGCGTCCACGCTAGCGAAACTAGCGGTGACCCGCCGCGCCCGTCTCCGCTGCGGTTGCGATCATCGCGCGTTCCCGCTCGGCGGTCAGCCATGCCGGGTCGATGCCGCTGTCCAGCCGATCCTCCGCCTTGGCGTCCAGGTAGCGGTAGCAGAGCACGGTGAACACCACGATCAGCAGCAACGACCAGCCGTAGGTGATTTTCAGGTAGTCCAGGGCGCGGCCATATCGCATCGCCTTATAGATCAACCACTTGTCCAGCGTTATGAAGCCGTAGACACCGAGCCAGGCCGGCCAGTTGCGGATCAGCGAATTGGGCAGCACGACCGTCATCAGGAACGGGAACAGCATCATTGAGTAGTAACCCTGGGCCAGCGACAGCACCAGCCACGACCACAGCAGCAGCACACCGGCCGAATTGGTGAACCAAAACAGCGGATCCCTGGTGCGGTAGTAGCGGTTCAGCAGCCAAAGGGCGCCAATTGCCAGCAGCGTAAATAGAATTCGCAGGGACACTATCAGCCACGTCGGCAGCCCGAAGTACACCCCGTTGCCCTCGATCGAGCTGTTGAAATAGTCGCGCGTGCCCAGGATGTAGGGCAGCGTGCGGGTGAAGAAGTCCATCGGGTGGGGCACTAGCGGCAGCGCAATCAGATTGATAACGATGGGGACCGCGAAGGCGGCCACCAGCGTGCGCCACTGGCGGTTCAGCAGCGGCAACAACAGCAGTGGCCCGAGCAGGGGTTTGAGAGTCAGCGTCAGTCCTATCGCTAGGCCGGCCCACCACTGACGGCTGACTCTGCCGTCCAAAAGCCACCGCAGGAAGAGCATCTCAGCCAGCAGTACGCAGCCGTTGATGTTGGTGAACACCAGCGTGCTGGTCACCGTCTCGGTGCAGAACATGGCAAGCAGCAAGGCGGGCGCCGCGACCGAGGACAGCGTGAATTTGAACAACCGCAGCATCAAGTACCAGGCAAGCAAAATGGCGACGGTGTTGATCAGGATGAACAGGTAGCGCGACGGCGTGAAGGACAGATACCCGAATGGGGCCATCAGCAGTGTGCCGCCGGGCGGGTAAAGGTAGTGCGGGTCGACGTAGTCGAAGTGCTCGTTGTAGATGTCCCAGCCGCGCCGGAAGTTGAGCACCGCACGGTAAACGGGCTTGAAATCGTCGGTGATGTTCCCATTGGCCGTGAGCACGATGCTGCGGTGCAGCACCGACAGGATGGCCACCGGCCATAACACCGAGCGCAGCACAGTCGCCGCGCTGGGCGCACTGGTGGGGGGACGGAATGCGGCTTGTATCCAATCGCTGAAGCCGGTTCGGGTCGAGTCAGCTGCCGTCACGAGCGAACCGTACACCGGCCGGTCGCGCCGCCAACTGTTAGGCGGGGCAATAGGTGTCGGTGCCGGGCAGCTTGCCGGTGTCCAGATATGCGATCAGCGGTGGGACCGCGCAGGACGAATAGATGCTGGCGCCGTGGCCGATGCCCTGCCACATGACCCGCTTGCTGGCCGCGTTGGCATTGATGATGGTGGCCGCGGTGGCGGCGACGCCCTCGGAGCCCACGATCGGGTCGTTCTGCACCCCCATCAGCAAGACGTCAACCTTGAGGTCCTTCGGGGGCGGTGACGGCGAAGTCGTCGGCCAGTGCACGCATTTGACTAGGTTGAGCGCCGCGACCGTGCCGAACTGGGGATAGAGCTTCCCCCACGCGACCACCAGCTCGCGGACCCGGTCGGGGGTGGGGCGGTTGAGCGCATCGCTGCAGCCGTTGACGAACTGGCCGTCCGAATCCATGGTGGCGTCGGCGCGGTTGATCAAGCTGTTCAGTTGGTTGGTGTCGCCGGCGCGGGCCGACGCCAGCGCGTCGGACAGGCTCGTGGTGATGTTGGCGCGGCCGCCGGCGGGATAGCCCAGGGCGCTGACGATGGCGTTGGCCACCGACGCCACCGAGGCGCCGCGCGGACCCTTACCGGCACGGGCATCGGCGAGCAGCACGGAGACAGCGCCCTTCGGGTCGGGACCCAGCGAGCAGTTCATCGCCACGCACTGCGCGGCGAACGCATCGAGGGCGGCTTGCTGCCCCTTGACCTGCTGCTCGGCGGCGCCTTCGGCGTTGATCCCGAGCGAAACGGGGGAGTCGAGGATCAGTCTGGCAACTTTGTCGGGACGCGATCCGGCGTAAGCCAACGCCACCTGTGCGCCGTTGCCGATTCCGACCAGGGCAAGTGCGGGCACGTCCCACAGGTTGCGCAACCGCTCCAGATCGGAGGCGGCGTGGGAGTTGTCGTAGGACGATGCGCCCGGCGCCAGGGCGTCGGTGCAGTTCGTGGTCGCGGTGTTCGAGACGTTCGAGAGGTTGGCAACCGGGTCGTCGCCGGACTTGTACTGCGCCTGATCGCGCATCGTCTGGCGGTCGAAGCGGTCTCGGCAGTCGATGGGGCTCGACATGCCCATGCCGCGGCGGTCGACGGCGACGACGGGATGGCTGCGGAGCACGTCGGAACCGGCGCGGGAGAGCCAGACCGCCAACTGCGTCGACGAGGGCAGGTCGGCGCCGGTGGTGAAGACCAGCGGGCCGGCGTCGCGTGGAGTCTGACTCGACCGAGCGCGGACGGCGCCAATGCTCAACGTTCCCGATCCGCCGTTCACCGGGTCGAGGTCGGCGTCATAGGTAGCGCATTCCAACAGCAGGCCGGGCGGTGCGGTGACCCCGGCGTCGGCGAGCACCCGCTTGGTGCAGTCGCGCCAGGACAAGTCGTTCTTGGGCGCGGCGATCGGCGGCGGCCCGGCTGGCGGCGGCTTGGTAGTGGCCACGCCCTGCGGCCGGGCGCCTTTGTTGGTGGCGAAGCGCGGATCTGCGGGCAGCAGCGGGACGCAGCCGGACAACACCAGGCTCGTCGAGAGGGTCACCGCGACCAGGATCGCGGCAGACGTGGCGCGCCGACACATGCCGACCACAGTAGCCATATCCAAAGGGATCGACGCGTCAGCTCTTGATGTAGCGCGTGTACAGGTAGCCGGACGCATCAGTGAGAACGTGTGCACACCGCATCGGGGTCAACAGCTGGCCCGATCCGGTCGCGATCCGTGGGGCCAACCCGCCGACCAGGCAGGGCGCGATCGTCAGGCAGAGTTCGTCGAGCAGGCCTCGCTGGACGAACGAGCCGAGCAACATGGGCCCGCCCTCGGTGAGGATGCGTCGAAGACCGCGCGCTGCGAGGGTTGCCAGCACGGCCGCTTCGTCGACCTCGCCCGGATCGTTTGCTGAGCAATCGATTACCTCGGCCAGGCCGGCAAGCCTGTCGCGCGTCGAATCGGCGGCTTTCGTGCAGGTGAGGACCAAGGGCCGCACCTCGGTGCGGGTGAACACTCCCATGTCCCGGTCCAGTCGACCCGCTCTTGTGACGATCGCCAGCTGCGGGACCTCGCTTTGGCCTCGTGCTTGCCGACGCTGGCGCTGAGTGACGCTCAGATGCGCGCCCGAATACTTCTCGATGCGCACCGTGCCGGCGCCGACCAGCACGACATCGGCCAATTCACGCAGCAGATTGAAGATGAACTTGTCGCCGGGTGACGCCATCGCTGCGGTGGTGCCGGCCGCGGTGGCACCCCCGTCCGTGCTGGTGATGAAATTCGCTCGCAGCCAGACGCCGTCGTGCTCGGCCGGGTAGTCGTAGAACTGCGGCAATTCACCGTCATCGACTTCGCGCCCGGATTCGAGCAGCCTCAGTGCGGGCATGAGATTGATTGCAGCACGCCGCTACAGTGCCTGCATGCACGGGTCCGCTTCGCCGAATGCGCCCGGGCCGAATGCGCCCGGGCCGAATGCGCCCGGGCCGAATGCGCCCGGCCCGGTCGCTCATCTGGTGGACCGGCATCCGAGCGTGTCGCCGGAGCGACTGATCTCGCAATTGCGGCCGCCGCCGACGTTCGCCGATGTCAGCTTTGCGACGTATCGTCCCGACCCGGCGGAACCGACTCAGGCTGCCGCCGTCGCGGCGTGTCAGGACTTCTGCCGGCAGGCTGTGGAGCGACGGGCGGGCCGCAAGAAACTGTTGGGCAGGCGGGAGGTGCTGCCCGGCGTCGGGCTTTATCTGGACGGCGGGTTCGGAGTGGGCAAGACCCATCTGCTGGCCTCGGCGTACTACCAGCTGCCCGGTCCAGGACCCGAGGCGGCGCCGGAAAACGCCGAGGCGCCAAAGGCTTTCGCAACTTTCGGCGAACTCACACAGTTGGCGGGGGTGTTCGGCTTCGCCGAATGTATTGATCTGCTGGCCAATTACACCGCGGTGTGCATCGACGAGTTCGAATTGGACGACCCGGGCAACACCACGCTGGTTTCTCGGATGCTCTCGTCGCTGGTCGAGCGCGGTGTGTCGGTGGCCGCCACCTCCAATACGCTGCCCGAGCAACTCGGCGAGGGCCGCTTCGCCGCGCAGGATTTTCTACGCGAAATCAACACGCTGGCAAGCATTTTCACCACAGTGCGGATCGAGGGACCCGACTATCGGCACCGCGACCTGCCGCCGGCGCCTAAACCGTTGTCTGACGAGCAGGTCGCCGCGCGCGCGGCGGGTGTGGCCGGGGCGACCCTCGATGACTTCGACGCCCTGTGCCGTCATCTGGCCACCATGCACCCGTCGCGGTATCTGACCTTGATCGAAAACGTGACCGCCGTCTTCCTGACGGGCGTGCACGCGATCGACGACCAGAACGTCGCCTTGAGACTGGTATCGCTGACCGATCGGCTATACGACGCCGGCATCCCGGTGGTGGCTTCCGGGGCGAAGCTGGACACCATCTTCAGCGAGGAGATGCTGGCTGGTGGTTACCGAAAGAAGTATCTGCGGGCCACTTCTCGGCTGCTGGCGCTGACCGCCCAGGTAAATCAAACTCCCGGTTGAGGTCAGAGATTCCATTGGGCGAGGTGCACGCCGGTCTTCTTGTCCAGCAGCACAACGTTGGACACCGGATCACGGTAGGCGTCCCAATACACTTCGCCGCGCACGACGGATCCCTGCGGAGCGTTCACGAGGACGTTGTCCAGCGCGTCGGGTGCGTCGGATGTCCGGGGCTTGTAGGCGTCGGCGAACGGCGTCACGCCGTTGAAGCTGAAGTTGGTGGCCATGATGAACGAATTCGGTACGCGCACCGCGTGAATGGTCACGTCGGCGCGCTCAACGGTGCTGTCGGGAAAGCTCTTTACCGGGACGCCGGAGCGGGTGTAGCCGAATCCTGGCGGCGGGTCACACGGCGTGACGCTGCTGACCGTGACGTCTGCGACGTAGGTGCCGGTATCCACCCGCAACGTGTCGCCGATGTGGCCGATAGGCGCGTCGCTCGCCCAGGCACGCGGTGCGGCAGAGGTGAGTCCTGCGACGGTGACGACTCCCGCAACGGCGACTAGGAAAGTGGTCATGACGGCCAGCCAGCGGTGCATCGTTGCCTCCTCGGCTCCTTCGGCGGACCCTCGCATGATTGCACACGCGCCGCAGCAAAGGGGAGGTGTTGGCGTAGCTGGTCAGCCGTCCTGCGCAGCGTCCCGGCCGGGGCCGGTGACCGTGTTGCCGCTGGTAAGGGATTCCAGCGCGGCGACCAAGTCCACCTCGACGCGTTCTTTGTCCACGCCGCATCGGTGCAGTGGCCCGTCGCCGGCTTCAAGCTCGAGCAGCGCCATAAGCAGGTGTTCGGTGCCGATGTAGTTGTGGCCCAACCGAAGTGCTTCGCGGAAGGTCAGTTCGAGCGCCTTGCGCGCCGGGCCGTTGAACGGGATGAGTTCGGGCACCTCGGCGGCGGGCGGGGGAAGGGTCACGGCCGCCCGCAGCGTCTCGGCGTCGACGTGTTGCAGGTTGAGCAGGACGGTTGCCAGCGCGGCCGGGTCACTGAGCAGCCCGAGCAGCAGATGGTCGGGGGTGATCTCGCTGTTGGCGTTTTCGTGGGCGATGTTCTGAGCGGCGACGACGGCCCCGCGCGCCCTCGGTGTGAAGCGCCCGAAGCCTTGATCCGGGTCCAGCACGCTGGCTTCGGGGCGCGGCACGAACCGCTTCTGCGCGGCCTGCTTGGTGACGCCCATGCTCTTGCCGATATCAGTCCACGAGGCGCCCGACCGGCGCGCCTTGTCGACGAAATGCCCGATCAGGTGATCGGCGACCTCGCCCAAATGCTCGGCGGCCAGTACCGCGTCGCTGAGCTGTTCCAAAGCGTCGCTGTGGACGCGTTTGATCGCGCTGATCAACTCGTCGAGGCGGACGGGATAGGCGATCGGTGTCGGCTCGGCCATGCCGTCAACGATAGGTTGACGATGCGCGCGTCGTCAACTTCGGGTTGACGTACGGGCTGACCGCTTCCGGCGTGAACTGACGGCTTCCAGCGTGAACTGACGGCTTCCGATGTGAACGCAGGGCGGGAATCGGGCCGTGGACTCCGCCCAGGTTTCACTCGCAAAGCCCAGGATTCACCCGCAAAGCCCAGGATTCACCCGCAAAGCCGGAGTCGGTGGCGGCCCGTATTAGTTGCCCCTCAGAGGGCGAATCCGCCGCAGAGGATGCGACCGCTTCGCCGCTCTGCGACTATCAGGGCACTGTGAAGCCGCCGATCCTGACGCTGGCGGGCCTCGCCGTTGTGCTCGGCGTGGCCGGGCCCGCGTATGCCGACAGCACCGACGACGAATTCATCGCGACGATCCAGGCGGCCGGCATCAGCTTCCCGGACCCGGCCCGGGTGATCGCGGCCGGCAAATGGGTGTGCGAAACGGCCGGTCAAGGCACGCAGATGGTGGATGTCGTGAAGGACGTCCAACGCCTGAACCCTGGGCTCAGTCAGGAGAAGGCCGCGAAGTTCACGGCCATCGCGGCCAACATCTATTGCCCGAAAGCACTTTCGACGAATGTCGTCGACGGCGGTGGCGGCTCCTAGCGAGCAGCGCGTGACCGATTGTTAACACCCTGGCTACCGACATCCCGGTGAACGAAACGTGTCCTCAACATTTCGTACCTACCATCCTGTGACGGACTAGCCGCCACGCGGAGAGGAAGCAAACTTTGGACTTCCTTCAGGCGCAGTTGATCGATCCGCTTAGCGATGTCCTGAACACCCATGTCCTCGTCTACTTACTGATCGGTGCCGGCATCTATTTCACGTTGCGCACCAGGTGTATTCAGATCCGGTACTTCGGCCGCATGGTTGGCCAGCTTCGCAAATCCCACCGTCACGACGGTGGGATTTCTTCCTTTCAGGCATTCTGCGTCGGGCTGGCGTCACGGGTGGGCACCGGGAACATCGCCGGTGTCGCTATCGCGCTCACCGTCGGCGGACCGGGCGCGATCTTCTGGATGTGGGTCGTGGCCGCGGTCGGCATGGCCACCGCTGTCGTCGAAGCGACGCTCGCCCAGCTGTTCAAGGTCCGCTCGGGCGACGGTACTTTCCGGGGTGGCCCCGCGTTCTACATCCAGCGCGGGCTGCGCTCCCGGGCGGGCGGCGTCTTGTTCGCGGTGTTGCTGATGATCACGTTCTCGACCGCGTTCAACATGGTGGAGACGAACGCCATCAGCGGAGTTCTGAAGTCATCCCACGGCATCCCGGTCGGTTGGACAACGCTGGCTTTGGCCGTGCTCGCGGCCCCGGTGCTCTTCGGCGGTGTCCGCAGAATCGCCAAGTTCGCCGGAACGGTCCTGCCCGGGGTGGCGCTGGCGTATGCGGTGCTGGCGCTTGCGATTGTGGCAGCCAACATCACCCAGCTGCCGGCGGTGATCGAGCAGATTGTCGGCGGCGCATTCGGAATCAAGCAAATGGCAGGCGGTTTCGCCGGGGGCATCGCGGTGGCGATGCCAACCGGTGTCAAGCGGGGCCTGTTCGCCTGCGAGGCGGGGATGGGCAGTTCGCCCAACATCGCCGGTGCCGCCACCGTGTCACATCCGGTGGAGCAGGGGCTGATTCAGTCGCTCGCCGTTTTCGTCGACACCATGGTGATCTGCACGGCGACGGCGCTCATCGTGCTGATGTCCGGGCCAAGCGTGTACAACCCCGCTCATACCGGTTCGATCGCCGGTGCCAGCCTGACCGAATCGGCCGTCGCCGCCGGACTGGGCTCGTGGACCACCGTGTTGATGACCGCGGTGGTGTTCGTCTTTGCGTTCGCCTCGGTGCTGAGCAACTACGTGTGCGCAGAGGCCAACCTGTTCTTCCTGGGCGGCCGCCGCTGGGCGATACGCGCGCTGAAGCTCGTCACGCTGATGGCGATCGCGTTCGGGGCCATGTCCAGGCTGACGCTGGTATGGGCGCTCGCCGACCTCGCGATGGCACTGATGGCGATTGCCAATCTGGTCGCAATTTGCCTGCTGAGCCGGTGGGCGTTCGCGGCGGTGAAGGATTACCAACGTCAGTCGGAACTGGGCGTCGAGCCGATCTTCGTGGCCAGCGAGGCGGACCTGCCTGGCGTTCTCGAAGGAGACGTCTGGGAAATCCCGCAACGTCGCCCGGTCACCGCACTACCCGGAGCCCAGCCGGTTCGCCGGTCCGCACTCAGGTTGTCACGAGTTTCGTCGGCGGCGTAGGCGTCTCGCGTTCGCGCCATGAGATGCGTCGGCCAAGCCCCTCTGCCAAGATCAGGAAGTCATGAGACTCCTGCTGGTGCTGACAAGCGTCGCCGTCATGATCGGTATCGCCGCGCCGGCGCACGCCGACGACAACGATCAAGAGTTCCTCGCCGACCTGCGACAGGCCGGAATCACCTACCAGGACCCGGATCACGCGATAACGGCTGCCAAGTCGGTATGTCAATTGATCGACGAGGGAAAGTCGGCCGCGGACATCGTCACCGAACTGCGCAACCGCAACCCGGCATTCCAGGGAACCGGCGCCGCCAAGTTCACGACGCTCGCCGCCGCACATTACTGTCCCAAGTACGTCACCGGGGAGGACACCAGTCCGGCCCCGAAAGCCGGCAGCTGACCGGCATATCCGTTCTGCCAGGTATCGGGCTGCCCTAATGTTGGGGCCGTGGAAACAGCAGAGCAAACACCGTCGGTCATGCCTATGTCCCGCAAGGTGCTGTGCGGCGTCTATGCGGCGATCGCGCTCGCGGCGCTTGTCGCGACCTGGAGCCAGAACCTCGCATACGCGGGCAAGCCAGCCGGTTTTCTGATCGACTTCGTGAAAGACACCACCGTCACGGCGGCTTCGCGAAGCATCACCGCCGACATCCTCATGTTCGCCCTGGCCGCGACCATCCTGATGGTGATCGAAGCCAGGAGGTACCACATACGGTTCGTCTGGGCTTACATTCTGGGGTCCGCACTGATTGCGGTGAGCGTGACGTTTCCGCTTTTCCTGATCGCCCGCGAATTGCGTTTGGGCGCATCGGAATCACCGCGACTTCACGCAATGGATACGATCCTGCTCGGTCTGTTCGCCATTCTGACTGTGGCTCTTACGGTTTGGGTCGACGTGCGATGAGAACGAAGCTGGCCGCGGGCTTGATGATTGGTGCATTCTGGGGCGCTGCGCGGGCGGCGGCCGCACGGATCGAACAAAACCCGGATCCTTTTACCCGTGAGCAACTCATCGCCGAGCCCACGGGTGAGGAGACGCTGATAACCCGCCCGGACGGGACAGTGTTGCGGGCGCTGGCCGCGGGCCAGGGACCGCCGGTGGTTTTCGTGCACGGCTACACCGCCACCCTGGCCGAGTGGAACTTCGTGTGGGACAAGTTGCAGGCCAAGGGCTTTCGAGTCATCGCCTTCGATCAGCGCGGCCACGGGCGTTCAACTCTGGGCTCCGACGGCATCGGGTCGGAGCCCATGGCGGCCGATATCGCGGCAGTCCTGGAGCACTTCGACGTTCGCGACGGCGTGCTCATCGGACACTCGATGGGCGGATTTCTGACCATCCGTGCCATGCTCGACCATCCCGATCTGGCGCCGCGGCTACGCGGGCTGGTGCTCTTCGCCACGTGGGCGGGGCGCGTCCTGGACGGAGCGCCGCAGAACCGGCTGCAGATCCCGCTGCTGCAATACGGCGTCCTGCAGCAGATGCTGCACAGCAAGACCGTGGCGGTGCTGTTCGGCGCGGCGCAGTGCGGGAGGCGCCCCTCGCCGACGATGGTCTCGGCGTTCATCGAGTTGTTCAATCGACACCTCGACGACCACGGGTCGTTGCTACCGATCGTGCGGGCTTTCTCGCAAGAAGACCGATACCCGCGTCTAGGTGAAATCGCGGTGCCGACGGTGGTCATGGTCGGCTCTGCCGATCGGACAACCCCGCCCCACCACTCGCGCCGACTTGCCGCAGGCATTCCGGGGGCACGCCTCGTCACCGTTCCCGACGCCGGACACCTGTTGAATTGGGAAGCGGCCGATGAGCTGGTAGAAGTCATCGAATCATTTCCGGCACAAGAGGTTTCGACTGCGGAGCGGTGACTCGCGGGCCGGTCCAAAGGCGCTTCTGCGAGGTCTGGCGGCGGGTCGCTCCGACGCCGCGCCAGCGCGAATGCTCCGGCAATCATCTGCTTCAGGACGCCTCCCTACGCCACTGCCATACGTCGCTTGTGCGAAGTATTCGTGAACTTCTCGCGAAATCTTGAGGATCATGCCCGGGCGGGGTGGCCCCGCGGCGTGGGCACAACGCAGTATTACTTCCCGGATGGCCATCCGTTTACTACGGCAAGTGAAGGGAAGAGCTCCGAGCATGAGACAGGTCAGTCCGATCAGTGAGGAACCGGTACTAGCGCATCTTGAACGGCGACTGGTTCACGAGTTCCCCAGAGTCTCGCCCGAGCATGTCGACGCCGTCGTGCGGCGAGAGCACGCTCGATTCGACGCCAGTCCGATCCGGGGCTTCATCCCATTGTTCATCGAGAAACACGTTCGGGACGAACTGGGCCGCTCGACGTAGGGGCTGGCGAACGGGCTTCCGAAGCGTCTTAGCCTTTCCCTAGCGTTCGTTGCTGAGCGTCCGACAAATCTCCTTACGCCGGGCGGATGCATCAGCATTGCGACGCAATCCTTTTCCGTTCATTGGTACACGGCCAGGCCGCTCCAGGGCCATGATGAGTGGGTCGCGGTTTCAACTCTCCTAGTGTGACGGGAGCGGCAGATGACGAAGTTTCTCGTGTTGTATCGATCAGGTCAGTCGGCAGCGGATCAGATGGCGGGGGCCACCGCCGAAGAGCAGCAGGCCGGGATGCAGGAATGGATGGCGTGGGCCGGGAAGGCCGGATCGGCCATCGTGGACTTGGGCTCACCGCTGCAGCCGGCCGAGGGCACCACAGTCAGTGGCGACCCGATCGGCGGATTCTCAATCCTGCAGGCGGATTCTGCCGAAGCGTTGCGAGCGGTGCTGGAGGGTCATCCGCACAGCACCCACGGCGGCAGCATCGAGGTTTTTGAGTTCTTGCCGATTCCGGGCATGTAGCGCGGCGGCTTGCCTGATTCGAAGTGGATTCCCGCACCGTCTGATCTCCGGAAGGAGTTATTGGCCTCGGCGGCGGGTATGCGTGCAACCATGCGCATCATCCACGCCGTTGCGGCGGTCGGCACCGCCATCGCTGTCCCGTTGATCGCCCCCGCTGTGCTGCTGGAGGCGTCGTCGGCTCACGCTGACGACGACGGTTACCTCCGTTGCGTGGGAAACATTCCCAACATCCCGCTGACATCCCCCAGCCCAAACAGTCGGTACCTCGCTGGAACTATTGAGCAGGATCTGAAATCCGGCGTTTCCCCTGCTGCAGAAGCTCAGAAAGTTACGCAGATGGGATTCGAGCCGCGTGTTGCCAATGCGGTCGTGCGCTGTGTGATGCAGAACAACCCCTAGGAAAGCCAGCGAAAGCAGGCGTTCGGCTGGCCTGCGCGTCAACCAAGGGGCCCGGGCGGGTCTTGCCCGGGAGTCGCAGCCCCGATGTCGAATCCGCAACCGGGGCAGACCGGAAGTCCGTTCGTCATATTGTGCCCACAGGCAGGGCATGTCTGTGGGCCCGTGTCCGTCTTGCTCGTCACCACCCATAAGACGCCGAGAAGGACATCGACACAGAGCAAGATGAAGATCCCCATCCCGATTTTCGTGCCGATTGCTTCGCCAGCTCTGCAGCCATCGGAGTGTTGGTTCGAGCAGGCGTCGAATCCCGAGATGACATTCACGATCAGCCAGATGACGAACAAAACCTGCAGCCCGAGGATGCACCAGGTGATCGGGCGCCATGACGACACGGGTCCATTCTCCTCAAGGAGTAGCCGACGCTCGACTCTTTAGGTGACATCGACCACCGCGGCACCGGTCCCGACGGCCTTGACCGACTGCACGCCCGGCGGTCCTATCACTCGAAGGCGAGGACGCCGCGAATGTTTCTGCCCGCGCGAAGGTCTTTCATGGCCTCGTTGATGTCGTCGAGCTTGTATTTCTGGGTAACCAGCTCGTCGAGCTTTATCAAGCCCGCCTCGTACATCGACAGTAGTTTCGGCATGGCTTCGCGCGGGTTCATCTCGCCGTAGAGCACGCCTTTGAAGGTTTTGCAAGAACTGACCATGTCGCCGAGGAGCATCGGCACCATCATGTCGGTGAGTTTCGCCATCCCGGTCAATACACAGGTACCGCCCTTGCGCAACAACATCATCGCCATCAACACCATGTCCGCGGGCACAACCCCGGGGGTGAGAACGACGCGGTCGGCCATCACACCCCAGGTGATCTCCTTGACGAGTTCCAGTGCGGCACCGGTGTCCGCAGCGGTGTGGGTGGCACCGAACGTCGGTGCGACCTCCCGTTTGAACTCGTTGGGGTCCACGGCGACGATGTGCTTGGCGCCCGCGACCTTTGCGCCCTGCACGGCGTTCATGCCGATTCCGCCGACACCGACCACGACGACGGTGTCGCCCATTTCGGTACCTGCTGCCACCGATCCCGACCCGAACCCTGTTGTCACACCGCAGGACACCAGCGATGCTGCCTCCAGGGGGATCCAGTCATGGACTTTGACCAGCGAGCGCTCCGATGCCACCACGTACTCGGAGAAGGTGCCGACCTGCATCATCGCCATCAGGTCTTCGTCTCCGAGGTGGCGTCGCCGAGTGCCGTCGGTCGTCATCGCCTTGCTGTAGATATCGGCTCCCACGTCACACAGGTAGGTGTGGCCGGTGGCGCACCATCGGCAGTTGCCGCAGGCGGGCAGGAACGAGACGGCGACGTGGTCACCGGGTTTCAGCGTCGTGACACGTGGGCCGACCGCTTCGACGACGCCGGAGCCCTCGTGGCCGCCGAGCATGGGGAACCATTCGGGCACCGGAAGTCCGGAGGCCCGCATCATCTCTTCCATCTCCGCGGTCGGAACACTGTCACCGGTGTAGAAGTGCTCGTCGGAATGGCAGACCCCCGCGTAGGCCATCTTGACCAGAACTTCGCCGGCGCGCGGCGGATCGAGTTCTATTTCGGTGACTTGCCAGTCCACACCCACACCGCGCAACACCGCTGCCTTGGTCTTCATCGCGTCTCTTTCGTCGGAGCGTCGGCTCAGGACGCCGGCCAGCCGAGAGTCTTTGTCTCAGTGCAGATCTCGGTCTCGGATTCGACGAGCATGCCGTGGATCAGCATTCGCGATTTGTGGTTCACCATTGCCGGAGTTCCTTCACTGCGCCGGAGGCACGCGGGGCCAGCGTCAGGTGGGGAATGAAGCTGCTGGCGCCGCAGCGGATGACGGCGTTGACGACTTCGGTCAGATGTTCGTGGTCAACCAGACCGCCCAACATGTACTTGTTCTCCATCCAGTACTTGATGGCCGACTCTAGAACGCCAGGATCCCAGCTCTTGTTGAACTCGGTCTGGGCGTCGCCCGTCCCGCCCAGGCTGTCACCCACGGCGAGACGGGTGAAACCGATCTCCGGATGTTCGATGCGCCACGCTTCGACGAGCTTGTCCAGCGCCCCCTTGGTAACCGCGTACGCCCCGAGCATCGGCCACGGAGTCGTGTAGGAGGCACTCAGTGACGACAGGTATACGGCGGAGCCCGCCGCCGCGGTCAGGTGTGGCGCCGCCGCCGCGGTGACGAGCGAGGCACCGGTGACATTGGTGGCGAACAATTGCGCCCATTGCTCCGCGGTCACGTCGCGCAGTGGCGCCAGCACGCCCATGCCGGTCGTGTACACGAGGGCGTCGAGGCCACCGAGCGTGTCGACCACCTGGCTGATCGCCTGCCGGCAACTGTCGTTCACGGTGACATCGCAGGCGACGGCCACCGCGCCGTTGCCCGCTTGCCTGGCGGCGTCGACCAACCTGTCATATCGACGCGCCAGCAAGGCGACACGTGCACCCCGGTGAGCGAGCCCGGTGGCGATGCAACGGCCAAGACCGGAGGACGCGCCGACGACGGCGACCCGTAATGGTCCGTTCTCAGACATCGAGTCTGGCACTGACGGCTAGCATCGGGCTCCTTGCAGAGAGGTTGAGAGTGAGGTTATCAGCTACGCAGAGGCACTATTCTGATTTATGAAAATACACATTTCCATCCCTAGGGCGGCCGCCGGTGGCCGGGGCCAAATGATCACCGCCCCGACACTTTTGGGTCTTCGATGGCGAATGCGAGCAGGAGCCGGTCGAGGATCTTGGCGGCCCGACGGCGCGCCCTGGTCGGATTCGCGGCATGCGCCACCAGAAGCGAGGCCTCCTCGAGCGCCGCGACGAGCATGTGCGTCAGCTCTCCGACTGGTTGGTCGTCGATGACCCCCTCGGCGATCGCCTCGCGGACCACGTCGTTGATGAGGGCGATGCTGTTGCCCTCCTGGATTTCACGCAGGGTCTGCCAGCCCAGTACCACCGGCCCGTCGATGAGGATTACCCGCTGCACGGCGGGTTCTTGTGCCGCTTCGAGAAACCCGTGCAGCCCGCTCGTGAGCCGCTCCCACGGATCCGCCCCCGGCGGGGGAGCGGCGATGGACCGAAGCGTGAGGTCGTTCTCGACGTCTTCGAAGACGGCCCGAAACAGCTCGGCCTTGTCCTTGAAGTGGTGGTAAAAAGCACCGCGGGTGCCGACGCCTGACTTCGTCACGAGGTCGCCGATGCTCGTATTGAAGAATCCGCGTTCCACGAACAGTTCTCGGCCCGCATCGATGAGGTCGCGACGGGTCTTCTCGCCGCGGGCGCGCCGATCGTCGTCCGCGCCACCGCGCTTCGCCATGCCGACGATCGTATCAACATTCAAACTGTATGTTGTATGTTGCCGCTATGGGAGACGACGAGGTACGCGCATACGGTTCGGTCGCTCCGTTGAAAGTCGGCTTGCTCAACGACTATCCGACCACCGGTGACACAGACAATGACACAAACAATGACACCGTCGACGCGCTTCGGCTGGTGATGGACGAAGCGCTTTCCTCCGGACTGCTCGACCGGCCGATCGAACTCGTCACGCGCAACGTGGTCGGCCTGCCCAACGGCACATACCTTGCGGTCGAACGCGCCTTCGACGAGCTCGTCGCGGAGGGTTGTCTGGCCATCTACGGGCCATGGGTATCGGACAATGTGGTGCCACTGCGTTCCCACGTCGAAGCCACCGCCCGGGTTCCGATCCTCACTCTCTCGGGGTCGGAGGGCGCGCTCGGCGACTGGTGCTTCGCGCTGAACAACGGCTCGATGGCCGAGGAGCCGGTGATGTTGGCCGCCGTGATGATCGGCGATGGCCGCTCGCGGATCGCCATTGCCCACGAGTCCTCCCTGATCGGCAAGGAGTATCTCGCCTTCGCTCAAAAGGCATACGGCGCAGCGGGTTTGAAGGTCGTTGCCACCGTGGAGATACCCCAGGTGGAAGCAGACAAGTCCAACGCGGTCACCGCGCTGCGCGCATCGGAGCCCGACGCGGTCGTCCATGTCGGGTTCGGGCACGGCCTGTGGGGCTTCACAGATGCGCTGCTGGCCGCGGGCTGGGATCCGCCGCGGTACACGACGACGGCTTTCGAAATGGCCCATATCAGTGCGGAGTGGAGGCGGCACCTGTCAGGCTGGGTCGGTCTGGACAGCTACGACGAGCGCAATATCGTCGGGCAGGCCTTTCTCGGCCGCTTTGAGGCGCGATATGGTCGTCGGCCGGCGCACTCGATGCCGGGCCTGTCCCACGACGCGGCCACCGTGATCGTGCGTGGCCTCGCCGCCGCGCGCCCGCTGACCGGAGAGGGCGTGAAGAACGGTATGGAGCAGGTGAAGCTCGTGCCGGCGGCCAGCGGCGCGCCGGGAACGTTCCTGCGGTTCGGTCGGTTCATCCGGCAGGGCTGGATGGGTTCGGACTACCTTGTGGCCCGGCGGGTGCTGCCCGACGGCAGCGCACACGTCTTCCACGCGGCGCCCAGCGATCACCTCGCACGCGCGGTCGCTCACACCTCAAGCTAATTGGATCGCGCCGAACACCGGCGCGGTCACAATGCCTGGCGGTTGGGCAAGCACGTCAGGAATGGCACGAACCGCGCACATTGCGATCATTAGGTGGCCTGCCATGGCGTGCCGGCCCGTCGGCATCTGAGTGTCTGACCCCACGTCGAGCTGGAGTTCGAAGCTCGGCTCCCCTTTGATGACCGCGCGGATCAGCGGCGCCTTCTCGCCGGGCGCCAGCGGTGCCATGCCCCACTGGGGAAGGTCGCGGGTGAGCACCCACTCTTCGTGGATGGCCAGCAGCGGACGCCCCGACCAATGACCGACCCACGAGAACCGCTGCCCGACAACCGCTCCCGCCTCGATCGTGCCGGCGAGGACCTCGATATCGTAAGGCAGCGTGGTCGCGTCGACCGCCACGTCGATGTGCGACAGACTGATCCCGAGGACGTCGGCGGTGGCATTGAGCGCCTGGCGGTAGGCCATGTCCAGCTTCTTGATGATCGGGGAATCGTCCCTGACGTCCTCGGGTGGCCGCCCCATGCCCATCAGGTCGACCAGCATCGGCCGACTGTCGACGGCGGAGACGTCGGTGGCCTCATACAGGTCGATCCGGTCGATCGTCTTGCTCAGTCCGGTCACGGTCGCGACGAGCCGCTCGAACATGAACCCAGGGTTCTCCCCGGCGGCGTGGAACCGTGTTCCGCCACGGCGGCAGGCCTCGGCGAACGCCGACTGGGTTTCCGCGCCGTAGGTGGGCAGGTGGTTGTAGGACGTCGTGGTGATGACCGTGCTGCCGGCCGCGAGCAGGCGGCAGATGTCCTCGGCGTTGGTGTCGACGGCGTGGGCCTTGCTGGCCGCGTGCACGACGACATCGGCGCCCACGGCGATGATCTCGTCCTTGACGGCCGTGGCGATCACGCCCGTCGTCGGCGGCAGCCCGCACAGCGCGCCGGCGTCGAGGCCGGCTTTGGCCGCGTCGTACACCAGCACGCCCACCAGCTGATAACGGGGATTCTCAATAAGCTCCTGCAGGGCGGCGCGGCCGACCGCACCGGTCGCCCATTGCGCGACTCGAATAACCAATCGAATGCTCCAGGTTGCGCTTTCGCGAGTGTTTCGGGCTACTGGTCGCTTCAACCTACATCATGTAGGTTTGCAACCGACAAGATGTAGGTTGACCGACCGTATGGGAGGCGGCGCGTGGGGGAGCCGACGGTTACCGACGATATCGATCGGCGCATCCGCGAGGCACAGGAGAAGTTCAACGCCGGCATGGGCGCCGACGGCGATGCGACCCCATACCCGCTGCTGCGCGAACTGCGCGCGAAGGCGGCCGTCCACCCGGGCTGGCCGGAGATGGGCGTTCCCGCGGGCGGGCCGGACGGCAAGCAGACGTTCACGGCGTACTCGTTCGACGCCGTCAAAGGCGTTTTCACTGACAACATCACGTTCAGCACCCGGATCTACGAGGACATGGTGCGGCCGCTGCAGGGCCCGACGATCTTGGAAATGCAGGAGCCCGAGCATGCCACCTACCGCAGGCTGCACGAATTCGCCTTCGCCCGCTCGTCGATGAAGCGTTGGGACACCGAGCTTGTCGGGCCCCTCGTCGATCGCACGATCGCGAAATTCCGCGACGACAAGCGTGCCGATTTGGTCGATGCGGTCTTCATGCCCATTCCCGTACGGATCATCGCGGCCCTGCTCGGGCTGCCCGAGTCCGACATCGGGGAGTTTCACCGGCTGGCCATCGACTTGCTGGGCTTTCGCGCCGACATGGCAACCGCGATGGAAGCGTCGGCAGCGATGAAGGAATACTTCGTCGGAGTGCTTGCCGACCGGCGCGAGTCGCCGAAAGACGATATGGTGACCATCCTGTCGCAGGCCGAGATCGACGGCGTCAAGATGTCGGACGAGCAAATTTACGGGTTCATGCGCAATCTGCTGCCCGCAGGTGCGGAGACCACGTCTCGATCGACCGCCAGCCTCGCATTCGGACTGCTGACCCACCCCGACCAACTCGACGCGGTGCGTGCCGACCGTAGCCTGTTGCCGCAGGCGATCGAGGAGGGCATCCGGTGGGAGACGCCGCTGTTGAACTTCATCCGCGAAGTCAGCACCGACACCGAATTCTTCGGGGTCCACATCCCGAAGGGATCGACGATGATGGTGAACCTGGGTAGTGCCAACCATGACGAGACGCGCTGGGAGGACGCCGAGTCATTCAACATCTTCCGGGAACGCAAGCCGCACATCGGGTTCGGCCACGGCGCACACGTGTGTCTGGGAATGCACTTGGCCCGCCTGGAGAGCATCAAGATCTTCAATGCGCTGCTCGATCAATTGCCGGGGTTGCGCCTCGACCCCGACGCCGCACCGCCGTATGTGAGCGGCACGATGTTCCGTTCGCCGCCGCATCTCGATGTGGTGTGGGATTGATGAGACTGCCCGACATGCTGTGACATGACGAAGACCGTTAACACTGGTAGGGATTCGGATTTCGCCGAGCCGGTTGAGGCAGGCGGTTCGCTTACGTTGTCCCGGGTGTGTTGGGGACTCTTCGTCATCGGCTACCTGATCTTCGCCGTTGTGACCGTCGCGAGCATGCAATCGGGCACTCAAGGGGACCTCCGGACCACCAACCCAAACCCGGGTCCGGCGCCCTATCCGGCGTTCCTCGGTTTCGATAACTGGCCGCTGGCAGTCTCTCTCAGCTCCATTCCGATGGGGATCGGCTTAATCGCAACGCTGGTGTGGCTCTCGGTGCGACAGCGCAAGATGCACTGGACGGCGGTGATCGCGTTCGCCGGCCTGATCACCGGCGCGCTAGATCCGCTCGCCAACTGGGCGACGTTCGCGATCTTCGACCCGCGCATGCTGCACTTCCCGCTGTCATGGCCATATGTGAACATCGCGCCGAATCTAGAGCCCGCGCTGTCCTTCCTCGGGGGTTATGCGGCTTACTACCTCCTGACCGGAATGGGGATATCGCAGCTGCACCACCGATTTTTGGATCCGATGGTTCGGCGCACGAGTTGGCTTGCGCGCCATCGTCTCATCGGCGTCTTCCTCGGCGCGTTCGTCATTGCCATACCGCTCAACGGGATCGTCCAATTCGCCTGGATGAAATTCGGCATCTTCTACTACACCGAGGCGGTCGGGCCGACGCTGCGGATCGGCCATATCCATTTGCCGCTCATCATGGCGGTGTACGACTCGTTCATTTTCGCGATGGTCGCCGTCATGTGCGTCCGCGACGACGACGGTGAGTTGGTAATGATCAACCGTATCGGCCGCCGGCTACCGGCGGGACCGGGTCGCAGCACGGTCACGCTGACTCGCCAGCTTCTCGTCTCGGCTTCGGTGGGCCTCGTATCGTTCGGCATACCGCTGGCGGTGCTGTCTGGGCTGCGGGCTGCGGGACTGTCCGAACCCGCATACGAACAGAACCCGTATCCGACCGTCAAGGTGTACGACCCTTACGGGCACCTGGAGAAAGCGGGCAAACCGGGACCCTTCTCCAGGTAAGCCTTGCCGATGTTCGCTCGGTTTTGGATATGCACTTGAGTCAGAGGCGCGTTGGTGCGCTCCGAGGAGCGCAGAGTCTAAGCGCTCGCAACGGGAGGTAGTGAATCTTGACCAATCAACCGGAAGTCAGTCCATGCCGAGTGGTGCACGTCGGTACCGGCTTGACCGGTAGGGAGGCGCTGCGCGCAATAATCAAGGACCCCGCCTTGGAGCTCATCGGTGTCAAAGTGTCCACGCCTGAGAAGGCCGGAGTGGATGCGGGGCGCCTCTGCGGTGAGGGTGATACCGGAGTGCTCGCGACCGGCGACCTTGCAGCGGTGCTAGCCCTCGCACCTGACTGCGTGGCTTATTGTGCGACTGCTGTGCGGCGCGAGGACGAGGCAATCGCCGACATGGCGGCCTACCTCGCGGCGGGAATCAATGTCGTGACGATCTCCACTATTCCGATGGTCTACCCACCCGCGGCGCCGGCGGAATGGCGCACCGTCCTGGAAGCTGCAGCAAAGAAAGGCAATTCGACGTTCTACGCGACCGGCGGCGAGCCGGGATTCGTCAGCCTGAATCTTCCTACCGCGTTGCTGACCGGGGCTGGCCGGGTGGACAGCTATCGTATGGACGAGTACGCCGTGGACTTGGATAAGTCCTACCCGATATGGGATGTCCTGCACGATTCGATGGGTTTCGGGAAGCCCGATGGTCACGTGCCCATTCGTATCTCCTCAGGAAAAGTCAACAAGGATTGGGAGACGGTGGTGCGCTACATCGCCGATGTCCTTGGACTGAAACTGGATGCAATCGAATTGGATTGGGAGACTTTGCTTGCGCCAACCGATCTGGATACGGCGGTAGGCGTGATTCCGGAGGGGACAATTTGTGCGCATAGGTGGCAACTATCCGGGCTTATCGGCAAGCGGCCTGCAGTTGCAGTCCAGTATTTTGCAACAGTCAGTTCCACGCCGTGGCCGGAGCGGTGGCCCAGGCCGGCGCGCAAGGGGCAGGGCGGGATGGTATTCAGAGTCGAAGGCAACCCCAGCATGAGTTTGGAGTTGTATTTCGAGCATTCAGCTGAAGACCGAGTGAACCCTGGCGTCGTCGTGACTGCGCTGGCCGCAATCAGTGCGATTCCTGAGGTGGTGACCGCACCAGCGGGACTGTTGACAAATCCCTTAGCGGGCCCCCCGATCGTAAGCCGTCAATCCCGCAGTTAGATCGGCATGTTCATCGACTAGCCGAATCCAACGCGTGGCGCTGTGCGGTGGTCGGAAGGTCCAGAGGAGTGCGAGTAGGGCGCGCCGGCACCGCAGAGTCAGTGTGGTTCAAAGCCCGCCAACAGTCCGCTGAGCCGCTGCGCCAGTTCCGACTTCTTGACCTTGCCGGTGGCGGTGAACGGAAGGTCCTGCTTGGCGGTGACCCAGATGAACTTCGGCACCTTGTACGCCGACAGCCGACCACGCAGTTGCGTCCGCAGGGCGTCGCCGTCGAGCGTCGATTCGCCGCGTGGCACCACCGCCGCGGCAACCACCGTCCCGTCGTCACTCTCGGCGCCGACCACGTACGCCTCGAGCACGCCGTCGCAGTCGGCAAGCGCCAGTTCGACTTCGCTGGGCGTGACGTTGGTGCCGCCACCCGTCTTGATCATGTCCCCCAACCGCCCCGTGAACCTGATCCAGCCGTCGTCGTACTCGACGCCGCAGTCGCCCGTCCGGTAATAGCCGTCAGAGGTGAACACCTCCTCGCGCTCACGCTTGTGCAGGCGTTGCATCAACGAGTATCCGCGAACCCAGATTTCGCCCGGCGTGCCGAGGGGCGCCGGCCGTCCTGTCTCGGGATCGACGACCAGATGGTGCAGCCCTTCGATTGGCAGGCCGCCGGTTTCGGATCGATCAGGCGGCTGCGGTAGATACGGGTCGACGCCGATGTGATTGCCGCACAGCTCCGTCATCCCCAGACCACTGGACCCCTTGGGCTGACGCTGGGGTGGCACCATCGCGGGCATGCTGGTGCGTTGCACCGAGGTCAGATCGCGTGCGGGGAAATCGGGATGCTCGGCCAGTGTCTTGCCCTGCTGTGGCCAGCCCAGCGTGATCGTCGCGCGGTGGCGCTCCATCAGCTCCAGGGCCTCGGCCGCGTCGAACGCGGGCTGGGTGACCAGGGTCGCGCCGTGGTGGATCACCGCATGCAGTCCGGTGATCAGCCCGCCCACCCAGAAGAAGGGCATGGCGGTGAACATCACGTCATCCTGGGTGACGCCATACATGAACGTGAGGTTGTAGGTGTGCCGTACGAGGGCGCCCTGGCTGTGCACGGGCCCCTTCGGGTCGCCGGTACTGCCTGAGGTGTAGATGATCGTCACGTCGTCAGCCGGTGTGACGCACGATTCCACGTCGATGAGGAAATCGGCGTCGTTAGCCGACAGCCCGCTATCGGTGTGGACCGTTGTCGTCCAGGCCCGGTCGGATGGACCCCACACCGCGACGGTCCGCAGGAACGGGGCTTTGCGTACCGCGATGCGGTCTGGGTGGCGCTGATCGGCCAGCCCCGGCAGCGCCTCCTCCAGTCGCGCGAGGAAGTCGTGATTGCGGAACCGCGACCACGTCAGGATCGCCCGCAGGTCGGCGTGGCGGGCAGTCCAGGCCAGTTCGGAAGCCTGGTAGAAGGTGTTGAGCGGCACGGCAACCGCGCCGATTCGTGTGGTGGCAAACCACGCCAGTGCCCAGTCGACACTGTTGGGCATCAAGATTCCGACGTGATCGCCCTTGCTGATGCCCTCGTACAACAGGGCAGTCGCCAGTGCAGCCGAGCGCCGGTCGAGATCGGCATAGGTCAATTGCTGCCCGTCTGCGATGAGAAAGGGCTTGTCTCCGTAACGGGCTGCGCAAAACCGCACAAGTGCAGGAATCGTAGGGGAGATGGTCGGGAAGGGCATGAGCGCAGGATAGTAGCCTTTCCGGAAAACGATAACACTAGTTCTCAGTAAGCTGGGTCCCGCCTACAATGCCGCCATGGCCGCAGAATCGAGGAATTCGACCGCGGGCGACCGGCTGGACCGAGTGGAGTCGAGCCTCGCAATCAGTCAGCTACCCAGCAGGTACGCGATGGCCCTCGACGCGCGCGACCTCGACGGGCTGGTGGCATTGTTCGTCGACGACGTCGACGCAGGCCCGGAGGGTCGTGGCAGAGATGCGTTGAAGCGTTGGTACGACCGTGTGCTTCGGCGGTTCTACCGCAGCATCCACCTGGTCTGCGGCCAGCAGTTCGACTTCGTCGACGCCGACCGCGCGACCGGATGTATCTACTGCCGCGCCGAACACGAGGACGGCGACGGCTGGTACGTCATCACCATGCGTTACGACGACGTCTACGAGCGGCGCAACGGTCGGTGGTGCTTCGTCAAGCGACGCGAACATCCCTGGTACTCAGTCGATGTCACCGAGCGACCGGGACCGGACTTCATACGCTGGCCCACCGATCTCCCGTTGCGCGCAGCCATGCCCCAGCGGATGCCGACGTGGCGGGCCTTCTGGGCCAACGGAGATCCAGCGTTGCCCGAACGCCTGTCAGCGCAACCCTAGCAGTTTACAAGTCCACCAGAAACTGCCATTCTCAGAAGATGCAAACGGGCGTTTCCGCCGTTGCTGACCCGTTGGTGCGTTCGCGCTGGTGACACCGCGTCCTTGGAGGCAATCATTTCCGTCGATAGAGTACTCAGCGGTGTCCGCGTGCTGGAGGTCGCCGCGTGGACCTTTGTGCCATCCGCCGGCGCCGTGCTGGCGGAGTGGGGTGCCGAGGTCATCAAGGTCGAGCCGCGCGAAGGAGGCGACCCGCAGCGCGGCCTCGTCACGATGGGCATCGTGGACGAAGGTGGTGGCACGGTCAACTACATGATCGAGATACCGAATCGAGGGAAGAAGTCGATTGGGGTCGATCTGAGCACCGCTGGCGGCCGGGAAGTGATTCACAAGCTCGCAGCGACGTGCGATGTATTCCTCACCAGTTACCTGCCGAGCCGCCGCAAACAGATGGGCATCGACGTCGACGACATCAAAGCCGTGAACCCCGGCATCGTCTACGTGCGCGGGTCGGGCCACGGTCCAAAGGGACCCGATTCGGACAAACCCGGCTACGATGGCGTCTCCTACTGGGCGCGCGGCGGCATCGCCGCCATGCTGAGCGAAGACGCAGATGAGCCGGTGCGTGCGCGGCCTGCGTTCGGAGACCTGCTCGGGGGCATGACGATTGCCGGCGGAGTTGCGGCGGCGTTGTACAAGATGGCGACCACCGGCAAGGGGTCAGTTGTAGATGTCTCCCTACTCGGACTTGCGGCCTGGAACCTCAGCCCTGATGTCGCCGTAAGCCAGATTCATGGCGGCAGCTCCATCCCGAACTACAGTCACGCCGACGCGCCTAACCCATTGGTGGGTACCTACCGCACCAAGGACGACCGATACGTCCAGCTGATGATGCTGCAACTCGACAAGTTCTACCCGGAAGTGATGCGCGCCATCGGTTTACCGGTGTTGATCGACGACGAGCGATTCGCCGACCCCGCATCTCGATTCGCCAACCGGGCAGAGCTGATCTCGCTCATGGACGATGTCTTTGCCCAACGCACCCTCGCCGAATGGCGTGCACAGTTAGCAGGCATTTCCGGTGCGTGGGGCGTGGTCCAGACACCGGCAGAACTGTGCCACGACCCGGCAGTGACTGCGAACGGCTATATCGCCGGCGCCAAGACGATGAACGGATCGCCATACTCACTGCCCACCAACCCGGTCCAGTTCGATGAACAGGCGGTTGTCCCACCGGGGGCCCCCGAGCACGGCCAGCACACGGAGGAAGTGTTGATGGACGCGGGCTTCGACTGGGACACCATCATGGGCTACAAGGAGGCGGGAGCGATCCTATGAGCCCGACTGTGCCGCAGGCTGTTTCCGGGGACGCCGTCGAATTCGACCCGTTCTCGGAGGACTTCTTCAACGGGGCGTTTGACACTTACCGGCGCTTGCGCGACGAGGCTCCGGTCTATTACAGCGCCAAGTGGGACTTCTGGGCACTGACGCGCTACGACGACGTGGCACCCGCCACCAAGGACCACGAGACCTTCTCATCGGCAAAGGGTGCCACCTTGGACATGGTGCAAGCGCATGACGACGCGATACCGGTGCCCAAGGTGATCATCTCGATGGACCCGCCCGAACACCAGAAGATGCGCAGGCTGGTGAGCAACGTGTTTACGCCGCGCGCCATTGCCGCGCTGGAAGACATGGTGCGCGAAAAGGTCTACGAACGCATCCAGGCGCTTGACCCGGCCTCCTTCGACGTGGTGGCCGACTTTTCGGCATTGTTCCCGAACGAGGTCATCACCACCATGTTGGGCGTGCCGAGACAGGACCGCGATCAGATTCGGATCTGGCTCGATCTCCTGCTTGAGCGCCATCCCGGTGAGATCGCGACCACCCCAGCGGGTTTCAAGGCTTCGATGAATACCGGGATCTACTACTACAACCTCGTACGGCAGCGGCGTGCCCAACCCCGCGATGACATGATCAGCCGACTCATCGAGACGGAAATCGAGCGAGACGGGCAGGTGGAGAAGCTTACGGATGTGGATATCACCGGATTCGCGACCATGCTCGGGGGAGCGGGGGCGGAGACCGTCACCAAGCTCGTCGGCAACGCCATGGTCGCCTTCGCCGACTTTCCCGACCAGTGGCGGAAGTTACAGCAGGACCGCAGCAGGATTCCCGCGGCGATCGAAGAGTTGTTGCGCTACGAGGCACCGTCGCAGTACCAGGTCCGTACCGCAACCCGCGAAGTGATGCTGCACGGCAGGGTGATTCCGGAAGGGAGCGCCGTCCTGCTGGTCACCGGTTCGGCGACGCGGGACGAGCGGATGTTTCCCGATCCCGATCGGCTGGACATCGACAGGGAGCGCAAGATGGGTTTCAATCTCGCGTTCGGCTATGGCGTGCACAGCTGTCTGGGGGCGGCGCTGGCGAGGATGGAGAGCCGCATCGCACTGGAGGCGCTGCTCGACCTCCTCCCCGACTACGAAGTCGACCGCAGCGGGCTGCGGCGGGTAGCGATGTCCAACGTCTGTGGGTGGTCCAACGTGCCCGTGCGCAAGACGGGCTGATCCAGCGGCTTTCGCCGACCGTGGGCTAAGTGCACGAAAAGCATTGGTTCTGTGTGCGTTTCCCCCACGCTCGACGCGCCTGCTCGTTCGGTCAGGCGTCGACCATCGCCGCGATCGTGTCGACGACGCACGCCGGCCGGTCGCTTCCGTCGACCTCGACGGTAACCCGCACGGTGGCGCGACCGCCCTTGTCATTGCGGTCCACCTTGATCAGCTCGGCGCCCGCACGGATACGTGAATCCACGGGCACGGGTGCGGGAAACCGGAGCTTGTCGACGCCGTAGTTGACCTGCATCGACAAGCCGGTCACCCGGTAAATCTGTTGCACCAGAATCGGAACCAGCGACAGCGTCAGGTAGCCGTGGGCGATCGTTCTACCGTACGGACCTCTTGCCGCAGCCTCCGGATCTACATGGATCCACTGTCGGTCACCCGTCGCCTCGGCGAAGAGGTCGATCTCCCTCTGCGTGACCCGCCGCCAGTCGCTGTAGCCCAAGTGTTCGCCGACGTGGGCCTGGAATCCGGCGACCCCGTCGTAGATCTTCGGAAACGCAGGCGCCTGAGTCATGCCGCGACCTTGAGCCGCAACTGTTCAATCGCGTTGCCGCCCATAATCTTCGCCTTGTCCGTTTCCGAGATGCCGTCAAGTCGGTCGACAAAGCTCAGTGGGTCACCGATGCCCTCGGGGTGAGGGAAGTCGGAGCCGAACATCACGTGGTCCTCGCCCATGATGTCGACGATTCCCTTGACGTCGTCTTCGAGGAACGGGTGAATGTATATATTGCGCTTGAACACCTCGACGGGATGCTCGTCGAACTCCTTCGGCATGATCTTGTATGCGGTATTGAGCTGCTCGAGCAGATTGCGCACCCAGCCGCTGCCGTTCTCGACGCAGAAAATCTTCAGGTCTGGGAAGCGCGACAGCGCGCCATGGCAGATCATGGCGGCCAGGGTGTCCTCGATGGCGCGGTGGCCCATCACGACCTCGCGTAGCGCGCTCGGTTTGAAGGACAGGTACTCGTCGCCGCCCTCCCACTCCATGAGGTGCTTTTGGTAGCCGCTGTCCGAGGCATGCATGGTGACCGGCATGCCGGCGTTGACGACCTCTTCCCAAAACGGGTCGAACTCGGGCAGACCCATGGATCGCGAACCGCCGAAGCGGCTTGGCACCGGCGCGGGCCGGACCAGGAATGTCTTCATACCGCGCTCTAGGCCCCAGTGAAATTCTCTGATGGCTTCGTCCACCAACGGCAGGCAGATGACGGGGGTCGGAAAGATCCGGTCGTGGTAGTTGAACGTCCAGTGTTCGTGCATCCACTCGTTGAGCGCGTGGATGATCGCGTGGGTGAGGATGACGTCGTCGGTCGTGCGTTCCTCGATCAGGCTGGCGAGAGTCGGGTACATCACGCACTGGTCGATGCCCAATTCGTCCATCAGCTCCAGCCGAGGCGCGGGCGCCTGGTAGGCGGGGATGACATCCATTGCCTCACCGACGAACTCGCGGAAGTTGAGACCTTCGGGATTGTTGCCGAGGAAGTAGTCCTCGGCGCTGCCCGGCCTGGCGACGCGCGCGAATGTCGGGTTGGGGATCATGTGGCTTATGTGGTCCTTGACGACGAGCTTGGGCCTGCCGTTGACCTCGACGTAACCGACTTTTCCGCGGTGCTCCTTCGGCAGGTACTTGGTGAGTGCGTCCGTCGTCTCGTACATGTGGTTGTCGATGTCGAAAACCGGATACGGCAATGAACGGGCAGACACCGGACTTTCCTCCTGCGCAGTGAATATGAGCATTTACGTAAACTGAGAATGACGTTATCACCATGATCCATCAACATCCAGATCGGGGTGACGCTACTCGGTCAGGCCTTCATTCACGCACGGCATTCCACGCATCGACAACGGCGCTGGACCGGGTGACGGTGGCGAGCAGGGACAAGGTGTTGTCGATGATCGAATCTGCGTACTCCCGCGGGTATCCACTCACCGCGTCGCGTGGCAAGACGAACTGGTAACCGCGGTTGACCGCATCCATGACGAAGTTCGTGATCGCGACGTTGACCGAAACACCCACTCCCACAATGGTCTTGATGCTCAGGTTGCGGAGCACAGCGTCGAGGTCGGTACCGCTCATCGGGCCCAGGCCGTGGATGCGAGTGAGGACGAGGTCGGTACCGAGCGGGCCCAACTCCGGCAGTACCGAGGCTCCGGCACTGCCGGGCGTCAGGTCGGCGGTGAAGGACTTGCCCGCCGCGAACAGTCGTGCGTTCGTGTTGGAGCCGCGACCGTCCGCGCGCCGTTGAACCACGCAATGCACTACCGTGACACCGGCCGCCCTGGCGGCGCCGAGCAGTTTGGCGATGTTGGGCACGGCTTCGCGACGGGCCTCCTCGGCCAGCAGTGGAAGGCCGGCCTGTGGTCCTATCACGCCGCCCTGGCATTCCTGGGTCACGAGCGCCGTGGTGGCAGGATCGAGCAGGTCGCGAAGGCTTGGTTGTGGCATGAGAATACACGTTATCGCGTGCCAGCAGGCGATTTCCAGGAGCGGACCCGCTGCAGGCACCGGAGCTTGCGCTGCGCGAGTCGGTGCGGCAGCCTGATGGCCTGAGAACGCGTCATGCCGCGATGAACTCCGAGGCGAAAGCACGCGAACGGTCGACGACTTCGGCCCGGTCGAAGCCGCGCGGCGCGATGGTGAGCCAGGTGACACCGGCCGCCTCGAGCCGTGCAATGGTCGTGTGACGTTCATCGGCCGATTTGGTGTCGTCCAACAGGTTTCCCGCCGAGAAGCAGATGTCCAGTTGCGCGGTGCGGCCGATCTCGACCGCGTACTGCTTGGCCCAGTCAATGGCGCGTTCCAATTCATCGATGGTCGAGATCTCCGCGGTGCGCGACGCCGCGGCGTAGCCGAAGGTGTTGAATGGGGCCCATCCCTGGGCGCGCGACACGGCACGGCGTACGGCCGGTTTGCTGTTGCCGCCGACCCACACCGGCGGGGGAGTCGCCGGCAGCGGGCGCAGCCGGACACCGCGGGCGGCGAACGACGCCCCTTCGTAGGCAATGTCCTCGCCGGTGAGCACCTTGTCCAGGACGTCGAGGGCCTCGTCGAGCAGAGCGCCGCGGTTGTCGAAATCGATTCCGAGGGCCCTGAATTCGGGCTTGAGGTATCCGGCGGCAGTCCCCAGGATAAGCCGCCCGTTCGACAGTGCGGCGAGGCTTTGAATCGATTTGGCGCCGAGAAACGGGTTGCGGTAGGCGGCGATGTAGACATTGGTCAGCAGCTTGAGGTTGGTTGTTGCGGCCGCGGCGAAGGCCAACGCGACGAAGGGGTCAAGGGCATGGTGGCCACCGTGGTCGAGCCACTTTGCGTCGGGTGCGGGGTGGTCGGTGACGTGGACTGCCGCGAATCCGCTTGCTTCGGCCACTCGTGCGATGTCGGCGATCGCGTCAGCGGTCACGAATTCGTCGGCCGTTTCGACACGTTGGGTGGGCAGTTCGAGGGAGAAGCAAACGGTCACAAGGGTCCTTTCGGTCCGGAGACGAGCGTGGCGAGGCGTTGGGCGTGGTAGTCCGGGTCGCCGAAGATCAACTGGGTGGCTTTGGCGCGCCGGACGAACAGGTGGGCATCGTGTTCCCAGGTGAACCCGAGGCCGCCGTGGATGTGCATATTGTCGAGCGCAACCTGGAGGAAGGCTTCCGAACACACCAGCTTCGCGACCGACGCGGCCGTAGGCAGGTCATCGGTGCCCGCCGCTTCTGCCGCATGCGACTCGGCCGAACGCGCACCCTCCACCCGGACCAGCATGTCCGCGCACCGATGCTTCACCGCTTGGAAACTGCCGATCGGGCGACCGAACTGGATTCGATTCTTGGCGTAGTCGACGGCCATGTCGAGGCAGCGTTGCGCGGCACCGACCTGCTCGGCCGCCAACGCAATGACGGCGAGGTCCGATGTGCGCGCCAGGAAGTTCTCGGCGCCACCGTCGGGTCCGATCAAATCCGCTCGCGCGCCGTCGAACTCCACCCGGGCCAGCTTGCGGGTGCGGTCGAGTCCGGCCAGCGGCGTTCGGCGCAGCCCCGGTGACTCGGCGCTTACCGCAAGCAACGAGATGCCCGCCGATGTGCCGGCCGCTACGAGTACGACGTCCGCGGTGTGACCGTCGATCACCAGCGGTGCCTCGCCATGGATTTGATAGCCGGTGCCGTCGCGGTCAGCCCGGCATGTCACAGCGGCGGGGTCCCACGCGTCGAGTCGGCCGTTGAGGATCAGCGTCGCGGTGGTAGAGCCATCGACGAACCCGGGTACGAACCGTTCCGCAGCCGCGTCGTCACCGCTGGACAGAACGGCCTGGCTCGCCAGCCCAACGGTGGCAAAAAAAGGGGAGCACAACAGCGCGCGCCCCATCTCTTCGAAGACCACTGCCAGTTCGGTCACACCAGCGCCCGCGCCGCCCCATCGCTCGGGTACGGCAATGCCGTGCAGACCCAACTCGCCGGCCATCTGGCGCCAGGATGGCTCGTCGTACCCGGTGTCCGTCGACATCAGCTTGCGTACGGTCTCGCGGGGCGATGTGGCAGTCAGGTAGTCGCGGACGACGCTGCGAAGGTCTTCGGCCTCACTTGTCGGCACGCGCGACCTCCCGGTTCAGCAGCGCCTCGGCGTCGACGGGAATCCACCTGACCAGTGCAGGAACCCGCAGGCTCATTGCTTCCCGCCGATCACGTTGGCCGTCAGTGGCTTTGATGGGGTCATGCCTTCCTTGCCCTGGCCAGCTCGCCCCGCGATAGCCATTGCCGGACCAGGATAGTATGTTTCTTGAAAATAGAGAATAATCATTCTCGCGCGAAGGAGCGACGCAGTGGCGACCGAACTCGACTACGGTATTTTTGACTGCGACACCCACTGCTACGAGACGCGGGATGCGTTCACCCGCTATCTGCCGGAAAAGTTTCGGGACCGGGCCATCACCACTGTGCGAGGGGCGGACGGCGTCGAGGTGATCCTCGCGGGGCATCGCGTCGCCACCTTCAACAGCGAAGGGGGCCTGGGTCTTGATGTTGCTTACCGGCCCGGCTCACTCAAGGAGATGCTCAAGCAGATGGGATCGGGCAACCCTGAGGAGTCCTACGAGCCGCAACCCATGCAACCGGAATTCATCGAGCGTGCTGCCCGCCTAACGGTCATGGCGGACCAGAACATCGAGCGCATGGTCATCTATCCCAGCGGTATGGCGCTGGCCGCCGAACACTACGTCGACGACACGGCGGCACTGTATGCCAATCTGCGCTCGTTCAACCGATGGTTCGACGAGGAATGGGGTTTCAACTACGAAGAAAAGATCTTCGCCACGGCGCTGATGTCGTTGCGCGACTTGGATTCTGCGATCGCCGAGACGGAGGCGATCCTCGCACAGGGTGCCAAATTCGTGCTGCTGCCGACTGGGCCGGCTTACGGCCGGTCACCCGGCGACCCGTACTTCGACCCCATCTACGCACGTTTGCAAGAGGCCGGCTGCATCCTGGTGTTCCACATCATGCCGTTCTGGTACTTCAATGCGATCTCGCCGGCCTGGGGGCAGAATTCCGACCCTGCCTCGTGGCACATGTCGGCGTGGCAGTGGATGAACATCTACGGCCAGCGGCCGATCGAGGAGACGCTGTCCGCGCTCATCTTCGACAACCTCTTCGGTCGCTTTCCGGGTCTGAACGTCCTCGTCGCCGAGCACGGGGCGGAATGGGTGCCGTTCTTCGTCAGACACATGGACAAGAGCCGCGGCATGGGCCGCAACGGTCCGTGGATCGGCGGGAAACTGAACGAGCGGCCGTCGGCGATCTTCCGGCGTCATGTCCGTGTCGTGCCGTACCCCGAGGACGACATCCCGGCGATCGTCGCGGGCATGGGATACGACGACTGCCTGGTAATGGGTTCGGACTATCCGCACGCCGAGGGCCTGGCTGTGCCGAGCGAGTTCGCCAACCTGCTCGATCCGCTCGACGACGCCTCGAAGCGGCGAATCATGCGCGACAACGCCGACCAGCTGCTCTCGCGCAGCTGACACGCGATGGCTGACCAGAACTCAGGCGTGGTCGATTTCGAGGTCGACCTCGACCTACTGCGAGTGTCGGCGCGGGAGTTTCTGGCCGAACGCGTTGAGAAGGGATCTGTCAAGGACCTCGCGGCGATGGATTGGACCGGGCTGCTCGTCGATGAGGTGATGGGTGGCGCAGGCTGGCGTCCTGTCGAGACATGCCTTGTGGCCGAGGAACTCGGGCGAGCACAGGACGGGTCGGCGTGGTTTGGCACGACCATGGCCGCCGCGGCACTCGCCTCGGCGCCCGAGGAGGTCAGGGAACTGTTACTGCCCGGCTTGCTCGCCGGCACTGCGACGGCGGGCTTTTCGACCTTCGACGACTCCGTACGGGTCATCCGCGGCGATGACGTTGATGTAGTTGTTCTTCTGGCGCGCAACGGGATTCACTTGTTCTGCGACCTGGATCCCGCACGGTTCACGTTGGATGCTGATCTGCTCGACGTCACCAGAACGGTATGGCGGGCCGATCTCGCGGACGCGCCCAGCGCCTTGATCGGGTCGCGCGAACGGGCGGACGAGCTGATCTCCGTGGCTCGGTTGCTCGTCGCGGCCGATTCTGTCGGCGCCGTATCGATGACCCTTGAACGGCTGACGGCATATCTCAAGGAGCGCGTCGCGTTCGGTGCGCCGATCGCGAGTTTCCAGGCGATTCAGCACCGTCTGGTAGAGCTACTGCTCTTCGAGGTCAAAGCACGCGCCGTAGTCATGAGGGCGGCGCGTGCAATTGCCGTCGCCGACGAAAGAGCGACCGCGCTGGCGGCGGCGGCGCACGCGTTCGTAGCGGCCAAAGCCACTGCCGCCGTGGACGACTGCATGCAACTGTCCGGCGGCATCGGATTCACCTGGGAGTACCCGCTGCACTTCGAACTTCGTCGTGTCTTCACGAACGCTCAGCTGATAGGCACGGCGCGGTCGAGTCGGGCGCTGCTGGCGGAGGTGTCAGGCTGGTGAGCGTTTTCGGGAACCGACCTTCACGCGCACAGCTGTCCGAATTCAGGAGTCGGGTCAGGGCACACATCGCCGAACATGCACCGGCGTTCGAAGCGCGCGAGGGCCACCGCGCCCCCGAAACCGCCGAACAGGAAGCCCTGCTTCGCAAGTGGTTTGCCAGCCTGTTCGATGCGGGGTTCACCGGCGCGGACTGGCCGGTCGAATACGGTGGGCGCACCGATTACCACCCACTGCATGACCGCATCGTGAGCGAGGAGATTCTGCGCGCTCGCGCACCACGGCCCGTCGACCAAGTCAACTTGGCCGCACACGTCTTGTTGCACTTCGGTTCTGAAGAGCAGAAGCGCACGCTGCTGGCACCGATCCGGAGCAGCGAGCACGTCTGGTGCCAGCTGCTCAGCGAGCCCGATGCCGGCAGCGATATCGCGGCAGTACGCACCCGCGGTGCGCCGCAAGCCGATGGCAGCTGGCTCGTCGACGGCCACAAGATCTGGATTACCGACGGACACTGGGCTGACATGGGCCTCGCCCTGATCCGCACTGATCCGACTTCGTCGCGCCACCACGGACTCTCGATCTTCGCCGTGCCGCTCGCTGCGGACGGTGTCGAGGTTCGCCCGATCCGCACGATCGGTGATGCGATCGAAGTCAACGAGGTCTTCCTCACCGGAGTTCGGCTTGACTCCGGCAGCCTGATCGGTCAGGTTGGCCAAGGTTGGTCGATCATCATGGCGGGCTTGGACTTTGAACGGTTCGGCATCGGCGGCAACGTCATCCTGCTGGAATTGTTGATCGACGACTTGGTCGCCGTGGCCCGCCACGTCCATGTCGACGGCGCGCCGGCCCTGGAGTCCGGCGACATCCGCCAGCAGGTGGCCGAGTTGGCGGTAGAGGTCGAAGTGGCCAAGGCGTTCATCGACGACCACGTGGAGCGGCTGACAATGGGTGACGAACAACCGGGTGACGGCTCGATCGCGAAGTTGAGTTTTGCCGAGACATATCACCGAGTCGCGGCCTATGGGGCGGAGCTGGCAGCGTATGCGACAGTCGGCGGGACGGCAAACCGTGATGTAGCGCAGGCCAAACAACGGCTACGTGAATGCTGGCTGTGGTCGCGCGCCTACACGATATCGGGTGGCAGCTCGGAGATCATGCGCAACATCCTCGCCAAACGCCGACTGCACCTGCCGAGCCGGTGACCCCTCATCCCGCTGCGCAGACCTACTGGTCCCTGATCGAGACCGCAGCTCGAGCGCATCCGGATCGGGTGGTCCTCGCCGATGACTATGGGCGCTGCCTGTCCTGCGCACAGCTGCGGGAATCGGCGCTGACGTGCGCGGCGGCGCTGGCCGAGCGGGGAATAGGCGCGGGCACGGTGGTGACATGGCAACTGCCGACCACCCTGGAGACGATGGTCGTCATGGCGGCACTGACACGTCTTGGCGCAGTTCAGAACCCGGTGCTACCGATTTGGCGGGCGAGCGAACTGCGCTTTGTGACAACGCAACTCGCTACCGACGTCATCATTGTTCCGGGTGTGTGGCGCAACTTCGACCACGCCGCACTCGCGTATCAGCTCGCTGGTGAACGTGCCGTTGCGCGGCCGATGTCCATCGTGGTCGTCGACCACGCCGCGCCCATCACCGGCGGGCTTCGGCTGCCTGCCGGCTCGCCCGAGGCGCTGCCTGAGCCGCCTAGGAGCAGCGAGGACTCGCGCTGGATCTACTATTCGTCGGGCACGACGGCGGCGCCGAAAGGCGCACGGCACTGCGACCGCTCGGTCATCGCCGGCTCGGCGGGGGTTGTGGGCATCGTCGGCGCTTCCAGCAGCGACATCAACCCGATCGCGTTCCCGGTTTCGCACATAGGAGGCGCCGCCATGCTCGCCGCGGCTCTCCGTACCGGCATGCGGCTGGTGCTGTTCGACGTGTTCGATCCTGTCGAGACCCCCATCGCCATCGCGGCGCATCGGCCGACCTTGTTGGGCAGCGCGACACCGTTCTTCGTCGCGTTTATGGCGGCACAGCGGGCACACGGCGCCGAGCCGCTCTTTCCCGATCTGCGGGGATGCGTCGGCGGGGGTGCCCCGATCACCGCGGAGTTGGGTCACCAACTGCGTCAGACCTTTTCGGTCAACGGCGCCGCGAATTCCTGGGGTTTGACCGAGTTTCCCGTAGCCACGTCGCAGACGCCGGAGGCTGCACCGGATGTCCTCGACCGCACTGTCGGACCGCCGGTGGCGGGCGTGTCGGTGCGAGTCGTCGACGAAGCGGAGCGGCAGGTCGAATGCGGGGTGGAGGGGGAGCTGCGCCTCAAGGGGCCGCAGTGCTTCCTCGGCTACGTCGACGCCTCCTTGGATGCCCACGCGTTCGACGCCGACGGCTGGTTCCGCACAGGCGATCTGGGCCGCATCGAGGACGACGGAAACGTCGTCGTGACCGGACGAATCAAGGATGCGATCATCCGCAATGCGGAGAACATCTCGGCACTGGAGATCGAGGGCGTACTGGCCGCCGACCCAGCGGTGGCCGACGTCGCGGTCATCGGCGTGCCCGATGAGCGAACCGGGGAGCGCGTCTGCGCCGTCGTCGTCGTGCGCGCCGGCGCAACGGTGACGCTGTCGTCGGTCTCCGAACATTGTAGAGCGCGAGGGCTGAGCAAGCACAAAACACCCGAACGGCTCGAAATCGTTGATGCGCTGCCCCGCAACCTCACCGGCAAGGTGCTCAAGACCGAATTGCGTGCCCGGTTCGGGGGCCAAACGTAATGTCCCACAATTCGATTCGACATGCGGGTGAGGACCGCAGTCGAACCCGATTAGACGCCGATGAGCTCTTTGAGGTTGCCGCCCATCACTCGCGCCGTGGTCGCCGCCGGAAGGGCCTCGAGCTCCTTGACGAAACCCGCAGGGTCGGCCAGTCCCTCGGGATGCGGGAAGTCTGACCCGAACATCACGCGATCCGCACCGAGAATGTCGATGAGGTGCGACATGTCCTCCTCGTGAAATGGGTTGACCCACACATGCCTGCGGAAGACATCGCAGGGATGCTCGCTGAACTCCCGCGGCTTCTTGCGGTACACCCGATCGAACACATCCATCAGCCGGTGAGCCCACGACCCGCCGTTCTCGACGACACCGATTCGCAAGCCCGGAAACCGCTCGAATACCCCGTGTGCGATGAAGGCCGCGAGGGTGTCGAAGATGTGGCGGCTCTCCTCGTAGATGAAGCCGCGGAACTTCGTCAGCTGGAAGCCCTGGAACTCGTCGCCGCCCTCCCAATCAGAGAGGTAGCGATCGTAGCCGGCGTCGGAGTTGTGCATCTGGACCGAGATGCCCGCCGACTCGACCAGCCTCCAGAACTCGTCGAATTCCGGCAATGCCGGTGAACGCGACGTACCGTCCTCCCGCGGGACGGGCGCCGGACGGATCAGCACCGTCTTGGCACTGTTGTCCAAACACCACTCGAGCTCTTCGACGCCCTTTGCGGGATCGTTGAGCGAGATTGCCGGGACCGCGAAGATGCGGTTCTGATAATTGAACGTCCAGTCGTCGAGCAGCCAGCGGTTGAAGGCGTGGGTGACAGCATGGGTGAGCTCGGTGTCGGACTTTGTGCGTTCCTCGAGCATGCCCGCCGTGGTGGGAAACATCACGGCGCCGTTGACACCTTGGCGGTCCATCAACGCCAGGCGCAGGTCAGGACGACGGAACTCGTCCGGGCAGCGGATCGGGTCGGCGAGTTCCCGCAGCGTTTTGCCCTCCGGATTGATCCCGCGGTAGTAATCGGCCCACGCGCCCGGGGTGGGAATGACCTCGTAAGTCGGGTTCGGAATGCATTCGGTGACCACACCAAGGATCTGCAGCTTCTTGCGGCCGTTGACGTCGATGAACTTCAGCGCCTCGGAGTACTTCTCCGGCAGATACCGCGTGTAGGCGTCGATGGTTTCGTACATGTGGTTGTCGGCGTCCCACACTTCCAATGCCTTGCCGCTCACCCGCACCTCCAACCTACTGAGAATATTGATTCTCAACTTAGCAGAACGGTGGTATCCAGACCTAGAAGGGTCACTCGCCGGCCAATGCTGCCAGTTCGCGCTTGACCACCTTGCCGACGTCGTTGCGGGGCAACTGCTCGACGAAGACCACGCGCACGGGAACCCGGTAAGGCGTCAGACGTTCGCGACACCACGCGATCAGATCCTCCTCCGACGGGTCATCCTGGTGACGCGCGACGAAGGCCCACGGCACTTCTCCGAGCCGTTCATCGGGTATCCCCACGACGGCGGCTTCCCGCACACCATCGGCGGCCAGCAGGACGTCCTCCACGGCGCCCGGAAACACCTTCAGGCCACCGCGGTTGATCATGTCCGATACCCGGCCGTCGAGCCACAGGAAGCCGTCGTCGTCGAACCAGCCGAGGTCGCCGGTGTGAAACCAACCGTCGTGGGTGAGGCGGTCCAGGAAGGCTGGATCGATTTTGCGGGCGGCCGTCGTCGGCGTGCGCACCATCACCTCGTCGTCGACGATCGTGACGTCGATGCCCGGCAGCGGCCGCCCGACCGATCCCAGTTTGGTGTCGCCCCATTCGCGCGCATCGGCGGCCGACCAGCCCACGACCTCGCCGCCGAGTTCCGTTTGGCCGTAGGAGTTCAGCACGATAACCCCGAACTTGTCCCGGAAACGGGCCGCCTGTACCGGCGAAAGGGGGGCGGTGATCGACCGGACGATCTTCAGCGGCGATAGGTCGTGGACCGAGTCGTCGTGCAGGACCATGGTCAGCGCCGCTGGTGGCAGCACGGTTGAGCGCAGCTTGTGTTGCTTGACCAGCGCCGCGAAATCCGACGGGGAGAACCGGTCCATCAGCACGACACCCGACCCCGCCCGGAAGGCGAACAGTACCTGGTAGATACCGGCCCACAGGGACAACGACAACGGGACCAGATTCGGCATGGGGGGCCGCTTCGGTTGGTCTGTAACAGCTTTCGTCCCGCGGAGTTTGAGCAGCAGCCGGTCGATCAGATCCAGCACCGTGCTGTGGCGAAGGGGCACCGGCTTCGGCGGACCGGTGGTGCCCGACGTGAACTGCAGCAGCGCGACATCCTGGTCGTAGGAGTCGTCGTAGCGCCGCAGGACGGCGGTGTGGTCCGGCGACGCGGTTGTTGCCCATCTCAGCGAGTCACCGGTGATGACCGGCAGGCGAAACGCCGAGAATCGTTGTGCAAGTTGAGGAGCAGTGATGACGACGGCGGGGCGCAATGTCTCCACCTGTGTCACGATTTCGGCATCGGCCGCCCTGGGGTTCAGTGGTGTGTACACGCCACCGGCGCGCCATGTGCCGAACAGCGCGGCGATGGTCGTGGCGTCGTTGGGCAGCATCGCGGCGACCACCTGTCCCGCCGCGAGTCCGCTCTTTACCAGCATCGTGTCGAGTTGTTCGGCGCTGGCCGCGAGCTCGTCGCGCGACACTGAGGCGCCGAGCATGTGTACCGCGACGTCGGGCAGGCCGTCCAGTAACTCCGCGAGACTCACGAATCAGCCTCTAGCGGAGCCCAGTTCGGAGTTCGCCTGTCCGCGAACGCAAGGGGACCCTCGCGTTGATCCGGATGCCCCCACATCGATGTCAGATGCTTCGCACCTTCGCGGCATGCATCAGTGAGGCCATGTTCGAGTGCGCCCCACAGCGCGCGCTTGGTGGCGCGCATCGCCGCGGGCGAATTCCGGGCGATTTTTTCGGCGAGCGCCTGGGCGACCTCGCGCAGCTTCTCGGGCGGGTCGACGACCTGGCTGATCATGCCGAGTTCGTATGCGCGCTGGGCGCTGAGCCGTTCGTGGCTGCCGACCAGAGCCATCCGCAGCACGGCCTCGGCGGGCATCTTGCGCATCAGCGCGATGGTCTCCAGGGCACTGACCTGACCGATGGAGACGTGCGGATCGACGAAGCTCGCATCCGACGATGCGATCACGACGTCGGCGTCGGCCACCCAGTGCAATCCACCGCCCGCACAAACCCCGTTCACGGCGGTGATGACCGGCTTCTCGACGTTGCAGTGCCACGCCGTCAACTTCAGGTCCAGCGTGCGCATGGTCTCCTGGAACTGAAGCACGGCCTCGCCTTCGAGCTCCGCGACGTCGGCTCCCACCTGGAAAGCCCGCCCGTTACCGGTGTGCACGATGACGCGAACGTCGGAGTCGGTGTTCAATTCGGCCCAGGCTCTGGGGAATTCGTCACGCATCACAGCGTCGAAGGCATTGAGGCGGTCCGGCCGGTCGTTGATGATCCAGCCGACTGGTCCGCGCCGCTCGACCACCAGCCTCTGGTACGTCATGAAACCTCCAAAGCGTCCGACAGCGGTTGCCACTGCGGCGTGCGCTTCTCGTGCCACGCCCTTGCGCCTTCACCGTGATCGGGGTGATTACGCAGCCGCCAGATTTCGTCGGCGGCATCGTTGCGGGCCTGCGTCATGCCGACTTCCAGGGAGTGCCACAGCGCCTCCTTGGTGGCGCGCATCGCGGTCGGCGAATTAGTGGCGATCCTGGCGGCGAGCCGGCCCGCTGCTTCGCGGAGCTGATCGGCCGGCACCACCTGGGACAGGATGCCCAACTCGTAGGCACGCTGCGCGGAGATGCGTTCACTGTTGCCGCTCAACGCCATCCGGGTGATCGTCTCCATCGGTGACTTGCGAAGCAGCGTGATTGCCTCGTAGGCGACGGCCTGGCCGAGCGATACGTGCGGGTCGACGAACGATGCCTGCTCGGCCGCGATCACGATGTCGGCGTCGGCCACCAGGTGCAGACCGCCGCCCGCGCAAACACCGTTGACAGCTGCGATCACCGGCTTCCACACCTGGCAGTGCCACGACGAGATCTTCAGCTCGGCATCCCTGGTCCGGCGGGAATGCCGGCGCATTGCTTGCTTGTCGCGCGCCACCTGCACCACGTCCATTCCGGTGCAAAATGCCTTGCCGTTGGCCGTGTTGACGATTACTCGGACGTCGGGATCGGCGTCGAGGTCGGCCCAGGCGGACTCGAGCTCGTCGAGCATCAACGAGTCGAACGCGTTGCCGGCGTCCGGCCTGTCCAGGATGAGCCAGCCGATGCCGCCGGTCCTTTCCACCACCAGGCGCTGGTACGTGCTCACGAGCGCGGAATGTCCTTCCAGGGCTTGCCCTTCCAGGGATCCGGCTCCCTGGGCAGCCCGAGCACGCGCTCACCCAGGATGTTCTTGTTGATGTCGGTGGTGCCGCCCTCGGTGCCGTTGGCGAGGCTGCGCATCATGCCGTGGACGTCGCGCGGCAAGGAGTCCGGGTCGTCGGTGGCCGGCCAGGCGATCGCGTCCGTCCCCAGCAGATCGACCATCAGGTCCTGGATCTGCTGGTTCAATGCAGCCTGGTGCACCTTGCCGATCGACGACGCGGCGTCCGGCGACTGGCCGGCGGAAAGTGCTGCGCGCACACGGGCGTTCGTCCAGCCGCGGATCTGTTCTTGCGCCCACAGCCGCATGACCTTGTTGCGAATGACGGGGTCGTCCCACCTGCCGGTCTCCTGTGCCAGGGTTATCAGGCGGTCGGCGCCGGAGCCGCCCAGCCGGCCCATGCCTCCCGACCCGGATCCCGAAACCATCTGCCGCTCAGTGGATAACGTCGATGCACTGACGCGCCAGCCATCGTTGACCTCTCCGACGCGGTGCGCGTCGGGGACGCGCGCGTTGTCGATGAAGACCTCGTTGAACTCCGCCTCGCCGGTGATCTGACGCAGTGGTCGCACAACGACGCCCGGCTGACGCATATCGAGCAGGAAGTACGTGATGCCCCTGTGCTTGGGCGCCTCCGGATCGGTTCTCGCGAGCAGGATCGCGAAATCGGCCTGGTCGGCCCAGGTGGTCCAGACCTTCTGTCCGGAGATCAGCCAGTCTGCGTCTTCCGCCGAGCCGTCCCGAACCGCGCGGGTGGCCAGCGACGCCAGGTCGGAGCCGGCTCCTGGCTCGCTGAAGAGCTGACACCACTTCTCCTCGTTGCGCACAATCGGAGGCAGGAAGCGCAGCCGCTGTTCTTCGGTGCCGTGGCTGAACAGCGCTGCGGCGGCGTTGTTGAGCCCCAAAGGATTGAGCCGGTACAGCCGTAGCGGTCGCAGCGCCTCATCGATCGCTCGCGCGACCTCGTTGCCCACACCCAGTCCGCCGTATTCGCGCGCCCACGTCGGTACGACAAGACCGGACACGGCGAAGGCCGGATACCACTGCTGGTAGTCCGCGGGGCTGCGCACCGCCCGTAGCGCAGCGGGACTCTCGGCGGCGGCGATGCGCCAGGAGGCGGGCACCTCTGCAACGACCCAACGCTGCACCGTGGCCACGGCGTCGGCGACGCTGGTGGCATCGGTGATCGGCAGTGCTGTCATGTTTTCAGCGCCCCTGGAACTTTGCGTCGCGTTTGTCCCGGAACGCCGCCAACCCCTCTTTGAAATCCTCGCTGCGGCTGGATAACTCGAGTGCCATGGCCTCGTTCTGCAGGTGCCGGTCGATGTCGAGTCCGTTGCCGCTGTGCAGCAGCCACTTGGTGAGACCCAGTGCCACCGTGGGCGCATCGCCCAGCTTGGTCACCAGTTCGGTTGCCGCTGCGTTCAATTGGTCGTCGAAAACCGCCGCCTGGATAATGCCCCACTCGGCTGCGGTGGCTCCGGAGATCTCCTCGCCGAGCATCAAGAGCTGCCGCGTGCGGACCATTCCGATGAGCCGGGGCAGCAGCCAGGTCGCCCCGCTGTCCGGGGTGAAGCCGCGGGCCATGAAGGGTTCCCAGAAGCGCGCGTTGTCGGCGGCAAGGCAGAAATCGGAGGCGATCGCGATGTGGAACCCCAAACCGGCGGCCCAGCCGCGTACCACCGACACGATGGGCACCTGCGTCTCGAGCATCAACGGGATAAACCTGTTTGCCTTATTCGGCAGCCTGCGCTGGGTGCTGCCTACCCTCGGCTTGCGCTCGGCGCGAGCGTTGTTGGCGATCAGGTCGGACCCCGCGCAGAAGTCCGGTCCCTCGGCGTCGATGCGGATGACACGCACCGACTCGTCGATGCCTGCGGCGGCCAGATGCGCGATCATCGCGTCGAGCATCACGTCGTTGACGGCATTGCGGCGGTCGGGACGGTCCAACGTCAGGTGCAGGACCGGGCCCTTCTGTTCTGCGCAGAGGCCGGGCACGCTGTCGTAACTCATGGCCTCAACGCTCGGCGAACTGTGCCGAAACGGCGGTGAGCAGGTCCGCGAGGTTGCGCGCCCCACCGGGCGGATCGGGTAACCGGACGGGTCCGTGTTCGCGGCTGGGCAGCAGAATCGTGGCGTGTCCGGGGGTCGTGACCTGACCACGGTGATTGGTCGCCGCCAGCTCGAGGTCGACGGCCGGCCGATCATCCTCGGCGAGGTACTTGCTCACGACCTTGCCGGTGATGGTGTGCAGATCGCCGACGTAGTTGAACAGCCGGAACTCACAGTCGAGCTTCCAGAGCCAGCCGTCGTCACCCATCCAGTCCGTGCACAGGTGGATAAGCCACGTCTCGCGCATGCGGCCGTAGTCGAAAGTGGTCGGATTGCCCGCGTTGCGGGCTGCTTGCGGGTCCCAGTGCACGCGCTGCTGCACATCGGGGATACCGTATTCGTTCAGCGTGTAGAAACGTGGAATGCGTTGCCGATTGCGCCATGCCAGCCGCAACGGCCGCACGCCGTACATCCCGGTTCCCATGCCGACGTGCCAGCAGACCATGTCGGTGACCGTCAGCGGGCCCTTGGTCAATGGGCCGAGGTCGTCGCCCTCGTTGACGTACTCCCACCATTGGGGTTCGGCCCCGCGCGGTGACTCGCGCGCGTATCTCTCGTCGAGTTCGGCAATCTCATCGGCCGTCCATGACTTCGGTTCGACGGCCTCGTACTTCTTGCGTCCGCGCGCCTTGTCGCGCTCGGTGCGGATCATGTTGCGGTACTGGCCGCCCAGGATGACGCCCTCGTCGTCGCGGAACACCTGGGCCGACCATTCGTGGACGGCGCGATCGGCGAATTCACTGCTCTTGTCCAGCGCCGCGACGAGGGCGTTGCGCCGGAAGACCCGATGATTCGCACGCAGCGGCGCCCACCATTCGCGCGACGACGAGGCATAGAACGCGTGGACGCCACGCAACGGGTCGCCCTTGGTGAGCGCGCGGTCCTCGTCGGAGAGCGTGGTCACCTCGTCCTCGCCGACCAACGTGTCGCCGCCGACGAGCGCGGGCGGTGCGATCGACTCGCCCCAAACGGATTTGGCGGCGTACTCCGGATCGGTCCAAAGCGGGTTGGCGTCGCCGTAGCTTTCCGCCACGTGGCGGAAGCTGTCCTCGTTGGGTCGAAAGTAGTGCGGTGGCTGCGTATGGGGAACGGCGATACCGATGGTGGCGCGCAACCGAGCCAATCCCTCATCGGTAATGTGACCGGTCTCCGGCATGGAAATTAAGATACCCGAAAAGCGGAAACGCCGTTAACGCAGGGCGACGACAGGTGAGTGGATATGAGTGAAGAAGCATCGGGCATCGGTGTCGCCGTCGGTGACGATGGAGTACAACGAATCATCATCGACCGTCCGGATGTCGGAAATTCGTTGTCGCCCTTGGCGCGTGACGCGCTCACCGAGGCATTCACACGGGCCAACGACCAGCCCGATGTGCGCGCCGTGCTGTTGAGCGCGGCCGGTGACCGGCACTTCTGCGCCGGAGCAGGGTTGGCGCCACAGATGGCGGACGCTGACCCGCGACGGAAGCCCCTCGCCGAAAAACGTGCCGGTGACGTCGCTCGCATGCTTCAGCAGGGCTGGCAGCGATTGGTTGCGTCGATATTGGACTGCGACAAACCCGTGATCGGCGCGGTCGAGGGTACCGCTGCCGGTGCCGGCGTCAGCCTGGTGCTCGCATGCGATCTCGTCGTCATGTCAACGGAGGCAACGCTTGTGGAGGCGTTCGTGCACCGGGGGATCCTTCCGGATTCGGGCGCCATCCACCTTCTGACGAGAATCGTCGGCCTGCGCAGGGCGACCGAGCTGCTGATGCTCGGTGAACCGGTCGACGCTGCGACATGTGAAAAGCTCGGACTGGTCAATCGCGTGACCGCACCGGAGCAGACCTACGCGGTCGCCGAGGAGCTCGCAGTGCGCCTGGCCGCGGGTCCAACGGTGATGCTGACACTGACCAAGCGGCTGTTGTCGGTGTCGTCGGAATCAGATCGACGTCGCGCATTCGAGCAGGAAGCCTGGGCCCAGGAAGTGGTGTCGCGCACCGCTGACCTCCAAGAGGGACTTGCGTCGTTCGCCGAACGCCGCAAACCCAAGTTTCTCGGTCGCTGACCGAATCTCAGTCCGCGGCCGGTCCGCCGCGAATCGTGAATGTGGCGCTGTCGTCGATCTCGTCGATCGACGATGCCACCGATTCCGCAGTCAACGACGTGTCCTCGATTCCCTTGGTGACTCCGACAAACACCCGTGACACCTTCCCTGCGCCCACAGAGTAGATGTGCGCGGTACGGTCGCAGGACCGATGACAGAGGTAAACCACGACGGGAGTGACGAGTTCCGGATGCATGGCCTTTCCGGCGTCACCCATGATGTTCTCAGTCATTCGGGTCCGCGCGATGGGAGCGATCGCGTTGATCGCGATGCCGTTTCGTGCACCCTCGATGGCGAGAACATGCATCATGCCGACGAGGCCCATCTTCGCGGCGCCATAGTTGGCCTGACCAAAGTTACCGAAAAGACCAGTGCCCGAAGTCGTCTGAACGATCCTGCCGTAGTTTTGCTCCCGCATCACCGGCCACACCGCGCGCGTCACGTTGAACGCGCCGCAGAGGTGCACCGCGATGACGGCATCGACCTGTTCGGCGGTCATGTTCTTGAAGGCGGCATCGCGCAGAATCCCCGCGTTGTTCACCAGCACGTCGACCTGCCCGAAGGCATCCATCGCGGCCGCCACGATCGCCGCGCCACCCTCCTCGGTGGCCACCGAGTCACCGTTGGCGATCGCGGTTCCCCCAGCCGCGGTGATCTCGTCGACCACGGCTTGGGCCGCCGATATCGACGCCCCGCTGCCGTCCACCGAGCTACCCAGGTCGTTGACGACGACCCGGGCGCCACGGCGGGCGAGTTCCAGGGCGTGGCAGCGGCCCAGTCCGCCGCCGGCCCCGGTAACGATGGCCACTTGGTTGTCGAAAGTCATTGACTGCATGGGTGAGAGGTTACATTTACCTAATCGAGAGCAGGCATTTGCATCGGAGGACACTCATGACTGGCCCGGCTGAGTTGCTCCGGTATGCGCACCGGCGAGCCGAAGCGCTGCGGCCGCGGTACCGCGCGGCCGGTCTCTGGCAGGCGGAGCCGGTAGATGTGGTGCGCGTCGCCGCGGCGCGACACGCCACCCGGCTCGCTGTGGCGGATCGACGCGCCGAACTCACCTACGGTGAGCTGGACCAGCGCATCGATGCGGCCGCTCTGGCGATGGTGGATGCCGGCGTGGTTCCGGGCAGCGCGGTCGTGCTGGTAGCGGGCAACGACGTGGACTCCGTGGTGGCCGTTCACGCTGCGCTTCGAGTCGATGCGGTGGTGCTGGTCGTGCCGCGAAGCACCGGGCCAAAGCAGCTCGCCGACCTCGTCAACCGCACCGGAGCGCGGCTCGGCGCGGCGCCCAACTGCACGCCGATCACCGAGACGGAACTGTCCGGGCGTTGTCGGTGGATCGACCTGGACAACAGCGGCCGGACGGGCGCCGCCCAGCCTTTGGCCCCGGCGCGCCCGGCCGACGAGCCGTGCGTTGTGATTTACACATCGGGTACGACGTCTCGCCCCAAAGGCGTGATCCACTCGCTGAGCACGTTGACCAAGGCTTCGGCGAACTACATTGCCGCGGCGGGCCTCGGTGTGGACGACCGGATCTTCTTGATCAGTCCGCTGGCCTCGGTCACCGGGGTGTTGCAGGCGCTGTTCATCGCTCCGATGCTGGCGGTACCGGTGATTCTCGAGGATCGGTGGGACCCGTCGGCGACGTGCGAGCTGCTGGTCGCCTCCGGTGCGACCTGGTACGGAGGCCCGGATCGGCTGCTGGACCGGATGCTCGACGAGGCCATGGCGCGCGATGCTGTCGTCCCGCTGCGCGCGGTATATCTGGGCGGCACGATGCTGGACCGGCGCATCGTCGAACGCGTGGAAGACGAATTCGGCATCGTGGTGATGCGCGCCTACGGGTCCTCGGAGATCCCGGTCAGCACGTCTGGCCTGCGTACCGAATCGCGAGACGTGCGCCATGCCGACGACGGAGTGCCGCTGCGCGACGTCGATGTGCGCGTGGGATCCATGGCCGAACCCACCGAGTGCTGCGTCAAGGGTCCGCACACTTTTCTCGGTTACACCGACGTCGAGGACGACAGGCATGCCTTCGACGGTGAGTGGTTTCGCACCGGCGATGTGGCAGAGGTCGTCGACGGCCGGGTGCGGATCATCGGTCGGCTCAAGGACATCGTGATTCGCAACGGGCTGAAGATCCCGGCCGCCGAAGTGGAGGAGGCGGTCGCGCGAATAGCCGGAGTCCGCGAGTGTGCCGCTTACTCCGTCGCCGACGACACCACCGGTGAGCGACTGGCCATGGCGGTCGTGCTCGAGCCCGAAAGCAAGATGTCGCTGGCCGAAGTCGCCCGGGCTCTCGTCGCGGAGGGACTGCCGAAGTACAAACTGCCGGAGGAGCTGGTGTTCTGGGACGAGCCGCTTCCGGTCAACGCGAACGGCAAGGTCGACCGCACCAAGCTCGATGCCCGCTCGGCCGGGCGGCGGCGGCTGGTGGCCGACCGCCTTGCCACTATCCGTTGAGATCCGTTGTCCCGGACGCTGGTTCGGTAGCCGGATGAAAGACCGGGACGACGAACCCATCATCGTCGTTGCGGAAGGCGAGCACCAGATCCATGTCGGCGCGCAGCTCGTCCGCGCGGCAATTCTCGACGACGGTCATCAGCCGCGGTCCCTCCTCGAGATCCACCATCGCCAACACGTAGGGAGTGTGCGCGTCAAAAGGTGCGGCGTTCTGGTGAACGAGCGTCCATGTGTAGAGCCGTGCGCGTCCACTGGCCGACGCCAACTCCACGTCCTCACCCCAACAATGCGGACAGAAGGGCCGGACGTACAACGATGTCTGACCGCACGACCGGCACGTGTTGACCATCAGCGTGCGGTCCTTGATGGCGGACCACCACGCTTCGCTGTCGGCGTCGATCGTGGGCCGGTCAGGACCCGTCACTACTGCCTCCCGAGAATCATCGTGGCGCTGTGCGTGAAGAAACCACCCATCGCGTGGACGCATGCCAGCCGGGCACCGCTGACCTGGCGCTGCCCACACTCTCCACGTAACTGCCGCACCGCCTCCACCATGAGGAACATTCCGCGCATACCGGGGTGACACGAGGCCAGGCCACCGCCGTCAGTGTTCGTCGGAAGCGCCCCGCCCGGGCGAAGAGCGCCGGACCCGATGAAAGGCCCGCCTTCGCCCTTGGCGCAGAAACCAAGGTCCTCAACCGTCAACAGCACTGTGGACGTGAAGGAGTCGTAGAGCTGGCACACATCGATGTCAGCCGGCCTGACGCCGGCCTGCGCGAACGCCCGTGGACCTGAACGCGCCGCCGCCGACGTCGTGAAATCGGGCCATTGGCTCATGCTGACGTGTGACGCCGCGTCGGCTGCGCCGAGAATCCAGATCGGCTCCTTCGCGCAGTCTTTGGCCACGCGTTCGCCGGCCAGCACGACGGCCCCGCCGCCATCCGTGCGCAGGCACACATGCTTGGAGGTGAACGGGTCGGCCAGCATCGGTGCGGCGGCGACTTCGGCCACGGTGATGCGATCGCGCTCAAATGCGTTCTCGTTCATGGCTGCCCACTCGTGAGCGGCGACGGAGACTTCCGCCAGTTGGTCGACGGTGGTGCCGAATTCGATCATGTGCCGCCTGGCCGCCATGGCGTACTTCGCGATCAAAGTCCCGCCGTAGGGCGCCTCGTACTGCAGTGGACCGCCGGTGCCCAGCACGGCAGCCGACGCGCGTACCCCGCGCTTGACATCGGAACGTGCGGTGGATCCGTAGGTCAACAGGGCGACCTCGATTTCCCCTGTCGCGATGGCGGAGGCGGCGTGAGCCGCCATCACTTCCCACGAGGATCCGCCGACATTGGTCGCATCGACCCAAGCCGGTCGTAGTCCGAGGTATTCGCTGACCTCCACGGGGGGAAGCAACGTCCCGTGCCCGCCGAAACCCTCGATGTCGTCCTTGGTGAGTCCGGCATCGGCGACCGCGCGCCGCGACGCCTGGGCCATCAGCGCCATGGCCGTCTTGTCGGGAACCCGGCCGCAGTCGGACAGGGCTGCGCCTACTATGGCGACGCGATTCGACGGCATAGCTCATGGTTATCACATCGCTGTCGGCACCGAAAATGGCCATTGACGAGAATGTGGAAACGCTATTCTCGGTCGGCTACGGTGAGGCTATGACGACAGCGCTGCGCGACGCGTTGCAGGGAGAAGCGCTGGTACTGTGCCTGGCGCTGCTCAATTCGCGCACCCCGGATGTTCCCGCGGTCGCGGCAGCATGTGGATACGACGCCGTTTACGTCGATCTCGAGCACACGCCGACGTCGCTGGATACGGCGCAGATGCTTTGTGCGAGCGCCGTCGGCGCGGGGATCTCGGGCCTGGTTCGCGTGCCGTCGCATGATGCCAGCGTCATCGCCAGGGTGCTTGACGGAGGCGCAGTAGGAGTCATTGTGCCACATGTTAATTCGAAGGAAGAGGCGGAGCAGGTCGTCCACGCGGCGCGGTTTCCGCCGCTCGGCCATCGGTCCATTTCAGGTCCCAACGCGGTCAGTGGATACCAACCGCGAACCGCGGCGCAATTGGTGGAGTTGCTCGAAAGACGCACGGTCGTGGCTGTGATGATCGAGACCCCGGCAGCTGTCCAAGCTGCCGACTCTATCGCGTCGGTCGACGGCATCGACATGATTCTCGTCGGGCCGAGCGATCTGACCGCCGAAATGGGTATCCACGGCCAGTATGAGAATGACCATTTCCACCATGCAGTAGACTCGGTGGCGGCGGCTTGTCGTAGTCACGGCGTGGCGCTCGGCATAGCCGGAATAAAGTCACTTGACCTGCTAAATCGGTTCGTGGGACTGGGATTGCGATTCATCTCGGCGGGGACCGACGTCGGGATGATGACCGAAGCGGCTACTGCCCGTGCGCAGGCGCTCCGTGGACTGGAGGGTCACCGCGGAAACCCGAGTGACATCGATAGGCGAGAGTGACGCCATTACAACAGGAGGACCGATGCCGACAGCCATCTACACCGAACGCGTCACCGACCCAATGGCGTGGACCGGCGCCGACTTCAACAGTAAGGAAGACTTCGCGTTCGACCTGTCGGCCCGCAATGTGGCTGCGCTGGAATCGATCCTGGCAAAGACAGCGAACAAGGACCGGGATGACATCACGCCCGAGGATGCTCGGCACCCAGACCTTGACGACGATCTGGCGCGGCTCTACCAGGATCTGATGTTCGGTAAGGGACTGGCCTGTGTACGCGGTTTCCCCGTCGAACAGCACTCGATCGAGGAGCTCGAACGCATCTACTGGGCCTTCTGCACCCACCTCGGATATCTTGTGTCGAACAACTCCTTCGGGCACCGGATGGTGCGCGTGCAGGAGGAAATCCTGCCCGGCGGTGTGCAACCCGCACGCGGAACGAAATCCCGCGCGGAGCTGGCCATGCACAACGACGCCGCAGACATCCTTTCCCTGCTGTGCGTGTATCCGGCGGCTCAGGGCGGGGAGAGCCAGTTCGCCAGCGGACCCGCGGCGCACAACCGGATCCTCGCCGAACGTCCGGATCTGCTCGACGTGCTTTACCGAGGCTTTCCGCATCATCGGCGTAGTGAACAGCCCGATGACCAGCCCGACGTGACGCCCTACGATGTGCCCGTCTTCTCCCAGATCGGTGGTCGGATCTGCATCAACTTCACCTACAGCAGCATCCTTCCCGCCATGCACGCGCTGGGCCGTCAGTTCACGCCCAAGGAGACTGAAGCGGTGGAACTGCTGCGCAACATCCTTGTCGAGCAGCAAGTCGAGTTCCGGCTGGAATCCGGTGAAGCCGCGGTAGCCAACAACTTCGCGATGTGCCATTCCCGGTCCGACTTCGTCAGCAGCAACGATCCCAAAAAGGCCCGCTGCTTCCTGCGGGCATGGATGGAGGTGCCGCGGAAAGACCGGCGGCTGCCGATCGGCCGCGAGTACTTTCACATGGAGAACAAGGATCTGCGGCTGGGCTATGACGTCGTCGAGGGCCGGGACGGAACGATAGCCCGTAACGACTACAAGAATGTCAACCCTGAACTGGCCGACATGTTCAAGGCGGCGCAGGCCAAACCCAAAGTCAAGCACACGTGAGCGTTCGCCCGCGTCTGGTCTACGAGCGGTGGACCGATCCCGTTGCCGGCGACATCCTGGAAGTCGGTGATGTCGACCTGGTCAAGCTCGATCTGACCGCAGCCGAGGAGAAGTGTTGGGCCGCATTGGAGTCCGCGCACGGCTACCAGGTGGCAACCCGGTCCGACGTGGCTGGATACGCCGACGGGGCACAGTGGCTGGCCGGGCCCGCGCTGGTACGGCGTTGCAAAAAACTGCTCGCCGTGTGCTCGGCCGGGGCCGGCTATGACGTCATCGATGTGGACGAGTGCACGCGTGCCGGAATCGCGGTGTGCAACAACTCCGGCCCGGGTGCGGAGGCGGTCGCCGAGCACGCTCTGGGCTTCATGCTTGACCTGGCCAAGCGGATCACCGTCGCCGACCGGGTGCTGCGCGCAGGCCCACTGAGGGATCGGTTGGCTCTCAAGGGAAGTCAGCTACTGGGCAAGACGCTCGGCGTCATCGGGCTCGGGGCCATCGGAGGTCGCCTCGTCGAGTTGTGCGCGCCGTTCGGCATGGAGGTTCTGGTCTTCGACCCGTACGTCGACGAGCTCAGGGCACAAGCGCGCGCGGTGCGGGTCGTCGCACTCGCCGAACTGCTCGAGTGTTCGGACTTCGTCCAGGTCACCTGTCCACTAACTGGTGAAACCGAGGGGCTCATCGGCAGGGAGCAGTTCGCGATGATGAAGCCGACCGGCTACTTCATCACGACGGCGCGCGGGCCGGTGCACGACGAGGCGGCGCTGCTCGATGCACTAGTCGACGGACGGATAGCGGGAGCGGGCCTCGACGTGTTCCACGAGGAGCCGCCGCGCCCGGACAACCCGCTGCTGCATCTCGACAATGTAATCGCAACGCCACACACCGCGGGCATCACCGTCGAGGCAGCACGCGACATCGCCGTGGCCACCGCAACGCAGTGGCGGACGATCTTCGGTGGCGGTATGCCGCCACGCTTGCTGAATCCCGACGTCTGGCCCCGCTACTGCGACAGATTCCATGACCTCCTCGGATTCCGTCCAAGCGAGCTTTTTCCCAGCGCCACTACGGCTTTGGAAAAAGTCGTGGAGAGTGGGGGTCGCACCAGGTGACACAGTACGACACGATCGCGGTGGAGGTCAGGGATCGCACCGCATGCGTGACCCTCAACCGTCCCGAGGTCCTCAACGCGATCAACGACGAGATGATCGCCGAATTGGCCGCGGCCTACGGGGAAATCGAAAGTTCCCCGGATATCTGGACGGTGATCATCACCGGTGCGGGCCGTGCCCTGTGCGTCGGAGCGGATGTCAACAAGGCGGCTGACCACGATATGGAGAACGCCGCGGGGATCGACAACCAGGGCGAGCCCATTCTCAACTCGATGCGGCAATGGGACGCACCGCAGGAGGCGACGCCGCCGTGGCTGCAGATGACCAAGCCAATCATTTGCGCGGTCAACGGCATCGCCTGCGGCGCGGGAATGGACCTGGTGACCACCGCGGACATCACCGTCGCGTCCGAGCGGGCGACGTTGATGGACCCGCATGTCAGCATCGGCGTGACCTCCGGTCGCGAAGGAGTCAGGCTCGCCCGGATCCTGCCACTGCCGGTGGCGATGCGGCTGATCTTGATGGGCAAGCACGAACAACTGGACGCGCAGCGCGCCTACGACCTGGGCGTCTTCACCGAGGTGGTTGCGCACGACTCATTGATGACGCGAGCGTGGGAAATCGCAAGCATCGTGAATTCCAATGCGCCACTGGCGGTCCGGGGTTCGCGGATGGCCGTGCGCAAGGGTCTCTCGCTGCCCATCTACGAGGCCGAACTGCTCGCCGAGAACTACCGCATGAAGGTTGCCTTGACGAAGGACGCCATCGAAGGACCGCGGGCCTTCCTCGAGAAGCGCAACCCGGATTGGAAAGCGCTGTAGCGCTAAGACGGCACGAACAACCTGGCCCGGCCGCTCACACCATGCCGAAGAAGGTCTTCGCGTTGGTGGACAAGACTTTCCGCTTGGTCTCCTCGTCCAGGCCCTCCGTCGCCTTGTTGGCGACCTCCAGGCTCCTCGGCCAATTGGTGTCGTTGTGCGGGTAGTCGGTCTCGAACATGAGCTGGTCTGGTCCGACGAGATCGAGGATGCGAAACGCGACCGGATCGCCGAAGGTGGAGAAGTAGACGCGTCCGGGCACCTGGCTGCTCGGCGGGTCGGTCAGCAGCGGATGAATGCCACCCCATGCCCGACGGTCCTCCCAGACCTCGTCGACTCGTTGCAGATAGTAGGGGATCCAGCCCGCTTGCGCCTCGGCGAACGCGAGCTTGAGGTTGGGAAACTGAATCAGCTTGCCGGAGAACAGCCAGTCGACCATGGCGATGGTGCAGTTGACCGCCATCAGCGCGCTGGTGACAACATGCGGAGAGTCGGGCGAGGACTTGGTGAGCGAGGAACTCGAGCCGATGTGCAGCATGATGCCCACGTGATTCCGCTCGCAGGCGGCAAAGAACGGGTCCCAGTAGCCGCTATGAATGGACGGCAGGTCCAGACGGCTGGGTAGCTCGGAGAAGCACACGGCCGGCATTCCTTTGGCCGCAACCCTTTCGACCTCCTTCGCGGCGAGTTCAACGTCCCAGAGCGGGATGATGCCGAGCGGGATCAGCCGCCCGTTCGAGCTGCCGCCCCATTCCTCGATCTGAAAGTCGTTGTAGGCCTCCACACAGAGCTTGGCGAGCTCCTTGTCCTTGCCGTACAAGAATCGTTGACCGCAGAAGCGGACCAGGGTGTTGGGGAAACAGGCCGAGGCCTCGATGCCCGCAATGTCCATGTCGGCGAGCCGATCCGCCGGACGGTAGCAGCCTGGCCGCATCTCGTCGTACGTGATCGGGTCGGTGGTGAGCTCGTCGATTTCGTAGCCGGCGGCCGCGCTGATAAGCGGAATCGGAATCGTCGCGTCCTCATAGCGCCAGATGTCCGCGTCGCGGCCTTCGTCGTCCTCGACGAACACGACATCGGAAGTGACGGTCGGATCCATCCGCCCACGGGTGCGAACGATCCGCGGCCCGATGTCTCGATAGCGCTTGGGCAACCGGCTGGTCCACAGATCGGCCGGCTCCACCAGGTGGTCGTCGGGCGAGACGATCAGAATGTCTGCACTCAAGGCTTGCACTCCTTCGACAACGGCTGTGGCCCCGGTTTCTGCGGCACACTGATTCAAAACGAGAATTAGCGTTTCCACGCTACCGCATCAGTCCGTCCCGAAGCACGCAGGGCGCCTTCATCCTGGTAGCGCCGCTCCATGAAATCCAAATGCGCGCTTGGGCGAATGCGGGTCGCAACTGAGATTGCCATGACGAGCCACCGGCATTGGGAGAGCGCCGTCCAGTGCGGCGGGGACGTCAGGAGCCGAGGTGGAAGCCGGAACCAGGAGTTACGCAGAGCGGCAATCAACATACACGTGTAGGTAGATCCCATTTTCAATGCTGCTCGCGTATTCTGGTCGACACTATGGCTACGAAGAAGCTGGCTACGAATAAGCTGTCTACGAAAAAGCTCCCCGCTCGCGACTCGGAAGTCGGCCTGGAACTGGTTGATACCGACGTTGAGGCCCCCGGAACATGGCAGCAACGCACGATTGAGCGACGTCTGAGCACCGCGAGAGCGCGTGCTCTCGCCCGCAGTTCGCGATTTCTCGCTACCGCGCTGGAGTTGGTGGAGGAGTCGGGTAAGGCCGACTTCACGATCCAGACGCTCATCGACAGGTCGAATCTGAGCCTTCGGGCGTTCTACCAACACTTCGCGGGCAAAGAAGAACTCATGTTGGCGCTTTACGAGAACGTCACCAGTCAGTTCACCGAGGACATCCGACAGGAGGTCGCCGCGGCCGATGGCCCGATGGAGCAACTCGAGGCCTTCTGCCGCGGCGTGCTGTCGCGCGCTGAGTCGTCGGAAGCGGTTGGCGGTCGGGTGGTGACGATTTACAACCTGAGCCTGGAGATTGAGCGGCCCGACGACTTCGCCAAGGTGTGGGAGCCTCATCTGAAGCTGCTGACGAAGATCATCACGTCATGTGCCCGGGCGGGACTGGTGCGCACGGACCTGACACCGGCGCAGCTGACCACCTTGCTCAACACCACGCTCACCGCACTCGCTCAGATCGGCGTTTTCCATCTGGGCGGTAAGAGTCCCAGGCTCACCGAGGACCAATTGTGGGCGTGGTGCAAACAAGCTGTCACACCACCTGTCAGCGACATCAAGCCCAGACCGGCGCGCAAGGCGGCGGCGCGTACAGCGCCGGGCCGTCGCACCAAGAAGCTAACGGGGTAGGCCGAGCCCGCGTTGCGCGATGATGGTGCGCTGGACTTCGCTGGTCCCCGCATAGATCGTGGTGCCCAACGAAAACCGCAGTGAGTGTTCGAATCGCCCGCGTTCGGGAGCGGTCGGCTCGAGATAGCTGCGTAAGCCGTCCGCGCCGACGAGTTCGACCACGTCCTGGCTGGCGCGTTCGAGCGCCTCGGTGCTGAACACCTTCGACATCGACCCTTCGGCCACCGGAATGTCGCCCTGTTCGAGCATCCATACGCACCGCCGCTGCAACAGCATCGACACCTCGGACTCCACCGCGACCCGGGCGAGCCGGCGTCGGACGTCGGTATTTGCGATGGGTGGTGAGCCGTCGTCGGACACGGTAGTGGTGGCCCAGTGCTCGGCATGATGCAACAGCCGGACAAGGTGTGGACCCCAACCGGATGCGTGCTCGTCGCGCAGGGACAGGCCGAGTACCTGCCAGCCCCCGTCCACGTCACCGACTCGCCACTCGTCGCCGACGCGGACGTCGCTGTAGAAGGTGATGTTGGTGCGCTCGCCGGAAAGGGTCCACACCGCTTGTGCCTCAAAGCCTTCGGCGTCGCGCGGCACCAGGAACATCGTCAGGCCCTCGTGTTTCGGCTTGTCGGGGCTCGTGCGCGTAAGCAGGAACACGAAGTCAGCAATGTGACCATTGGTGGTGAACATCTTGGAGCCGTTGATCACCCAGTCGTCACCGTCGCGGACCGCCTTCGTCGCAGCGGCTGCGACGTCCGATCCGCATTCCGGTTCAGTGAACCCGAAGGCAATGGTGATGTCGCCGTTGATCGCACCGGGGAGGATGCGGTCCTTCAACGCCGGGGTGCCGATCTCACGGATGATCGCCGCCACCATTCTGGTCGTCTCGGAGAGGTACACCGGCGCGTCAAATCGCATGAGCTCCTCTTTGACAACCTGGTCGTCCCATGCGTTGCGATTCTGTCCGCCGAATTCAACGGGCCACGCCGGCGCGAAATAGCCTTTGTCGACGAGGCTTTTGGCGAATCCGTCGTCGTGTGCGACTCCGCTGCGGTAGATGCGTTCCTCGAATTCGGGAGTCAGCACCTCTCGCAGGTGGGCACGCAGCTCGTCGCGATAGGTCTCGGTATCTGCATCGAGCCGAAAATCCATGAAGGCAAGCCAATCTGTCGTCGCACACCTCGGGCCGGTACGGATGGTAATGCTACTCTCAGATCTGAGAGTAACCATATTCGCAGGTGACAGGACTGGGGATCGTGGACCTGAGCTTAACTGGCGAACAGAGACAGCTGGTCGATTCGTTCGCCGCCTTGTTCGCGCGGGAGTCGACCTCCGAGCGCGTCCGGGCAGCCGAGCCGATGGGGTTCGACCCGAGGCTGTGGGAGGCGCTGCGGGAGACGGGCGCGCTGCAGATGGCGGTCGACGAGGCGGCCGGAGGTTGGGGGGCCTCGGAACTGGAACTTGCGCTGATCGCCGAACAGTTCGGCCGCACGGTCGCCTCGGCTCCGGTCATCGACGGGCAGGTCGCCGCGCGACTGTTGGCGGAATCGGGCGAGGCGGGGGCAGAGCTGTTGAGTGCGGTCCTCGCGGGCGAACGGCTGGTCACCTTCGCGCCTCGGGTCGGGCGAGGTGGGCAGTTGAGGCTGGTGCCTGCCGGGGCCGTTGCCGACCATGTGGTCGCCCTAGTGGAGGGACGGTTGCTGGCGGTGGCGATCGGGACGAACCGCACCGCGGTGGCCAACCTTGCGTCGATGCCTTTGGCGGACATCACGATTGGTGAGGAATTCGCTGTGCTCGCCGACCGGGAGCGCGCGCGTGACCTGGTTTCCCGCGGTCTTGACCTGTGGCTGGCGTTGACCTCTGTCGCGTTGGCGGGCGCGGCCAAGAAGGCGGTGGAGATCGGCGTCGACTACGCCAAACAACGTCATGCCTTCGGAACCCCCATCGGCAGCTTCCAAGCGGTGTCGCACCCGTTGGCCGACAGTGCCACCGCCGCCGACGGGGCGCGGCTACTCGGGCTGAAGGCAGCGTGCGCATTCACCGACGAACCCGATCGCGTTCACGAACTGGCCGCCATGGCATTCGCGTTCGCCTATGAAACGGCGCGGGACGCCACGCGACGCAGCCTGCATATCCACGGCGGATATGGATTCGGTATGGAGGGTGACATCCAGTTGTACTACCGCCGGGTGCGGGGTTGGGCAATGGTTTTCGGCGATCCGGCGTCCGCATTGGACCGCGTAGCTGATGCGCGCTATGGTGCCGACGCCGGCTGAACAGCGCCGCGAGCTCACACCTCGGACTGAACCTTGTCCTTGACCGCCAGGACAACCGGGGGAGCGGTCCGCCAGTTTGGCACCCCTTGCTCCTCGCCGGCCGTCGGAAGCTTGTCCGGGCGGATCTGCGCCCAGTGGGAGTGATTGAGCTGATGCAACGCGAAACACGATTGCAGTGCGTTGTAAAAACCCATGTTGTCGACGGACTGGTTCACCGACTCCTTGATCAGCAGGGCCGCCATCGTCGGCACCTTAGTGATGCGCCGCGCCAGCTCGAGGGTGCGCTCCGCGAGTTCGTCGCGCTGGAAGATCTTGCTGACCATGCCGAGCCGGTAGGCCTCCTGTATGTCGATCGCGTCCCCGGTGAGCATCAGCTCTTTCGTGCGCCGCGGCCCGAACTCCCAGGGGTGGCCGAAGTACTCCATGCCGCACATTCCCAGCCGCGTACCCACCACATCGGCGAAGCGCACCTCTTCGCTGCCGACGATGAGGTCACACGCCCAGATAAGCATGAGCCCTGCCGAGAACACGTCACCGTGGACCTGGGCGATGGTGATCTTGCGCAGGTTGCGCCACCGCAGGTTGTTCTGGAAGAAGTAGTGCCATTCCTGCAGCATGGTCCTCTCTGCGCCGTCGCGGGTTCCACCGTTGATCGTCACGGTCGGGTGTTGGGCCAGCCCAGGGCTGAACTCGGTGCGCGCCTGCGTTGAGCCGAGATCGTGGCCGGACGAGAACATCGGGCCCTCCCCGGCGAGGATGACCACGCGGACCGTGTCATCGGCCTCGGCGCGGGTAAACGCCTCATCGAGTTCGACCAGCATGCCGCGATTTTGGGCATTGCGCTGGTCGGGGCGGTTCAGCGAAATCCGAACGATCATGCCCTCGTCGAACGTTTCCCACTTCAAGAACCCATAATCGCTCACCGTGTGCCTTCACCCTTTCGCCCGCATTCGGTAATGGTGTTATCAATATTGAGAAGGTATGTTCTCACAATCGGTCGGTGACGGTCGGGAGGGGTGCAGATGGCAGACGGTGGGTCTAAGCCCCGCGTGATTCTGTGGGGTCCCGGCCAGGTCGGCATCGGCGCGTTGCGCGCCCTGATCGCCCACCCGGGCCTGGAGCTTGCTGGCGTGGTGGTACACGCCAAAGCGAAAGACGGCAAGGACGCCGGCGAGTTGTGCGGAATGCCGTCGACCGGCGTCATCGCCACCCGGGACATCGATGCTGCGCTGACGTTAAACGCTGACGTGGTGGCCTATTTCGCCTCGGGTGACTATCGCTACCACGAAGCGGCGCAGGACATCGCGCGCTGTCTGCGCGCAGGCAAGCACGTGGTGTGTACCTCGCTGGTGCCCATGTGCTACCCGCCTGCGGCCGACAAGGAAACAGTCGAACTGCTCGAGGCGGCCTGCGCCGAGGGCGGCACCAGTTTCTTCAACAGTGGTGTCGACCCCGGCTGGGCGAACGACGTGATCGCGCTGACGATGACAGGGTTCAGCAGCCTTGTCGACCGCATCACCATGCTCGAGATACTCGACTACGGCCCGATCAACCAACCCGACATCATGTTCGATTTCATGGGCTTCGGACACCCACCCGACCATCCGGCGCCGCTGTTCGACACCGAGCGGCTGGCCTCGCTATGGGCACCAATCGTCCATCTGGTTGCGGACGGCGTCGGACTTCCGCTCGACGGCGTTGAGACGACGATCGAAAAATGGCTGGCGACAGAGCGTTACGAAGTGGCATCGGGATGGATCGAGCCGGGCACGATGGGAGGGATGCGGTTCAAGCTCGCCGGGATAGTCGATGAAGAGGAGCGAGTCGTACTGGAACACATCACCCGAATGGGCGAAGGTTCCGCGCCGGATTGGCCGCGCCATCCATCACCGCACGGCGGCTACCGGGTCATCGTCGATGGCCTGCCCACCTACACCGTCGACATCGAGATGCACGGCCGTGGGAACAACATGCGCGGCCTGACGTACGCGACCGTCATGCGTGAGCTCAACGCCATTCCCGCCGTGATGGCCGCGCCGGCTGGGCTGCTGTCGACCCTCGATCTACCGCTGGTCACCGGTCCCGTGCGGGGCGGAGCCTGGCGCGGCGTGCTGCCGTCAGGGAGGAAGGTGTGAGCGAGGAATCGGTCCCGCGGAGGTCGACGGACCTGTGGGAGGTCATGCGCACCGCGTCCGCCGTGCGCCGCTACCGTGACGACCCTGTCTCCGACGAGGTCATCGAAACCTGTCTGCGTGCGGCGAGTTGGGCGCCGTCCGGAGGCAATCAGCAGCCGTGGAAATTCGTCGTGCTGAGATCGAGTGGTCTGCGAGACGTGGTCACCGCGGCCGCCCATAGGACATGGGACGTGATGACCGACTTCTATCGCCTGTCGGTGCCTGCGGACGGGGCCGACGACCCCAAATCGCGCGTTCTTCGAACGATGGCTGAACATATGCGTGTCGGTGGCGCCGCGCCAGTGCTGGTGCTGTTCTGTGTCCAGCCCCAGCGAGGAACCACCGAACTGCAGCAGGGCGGGTCCATCTTTCCCGCCGTGCAGAATTTCCTGCTGGCGGCGCGCGCGCAAGGACTTGGCGCGGCGATCACCCTGTGGCACGGGTCCTGCGAGGAGGAACTGCGTTGCATGGTCGAAATTCCTGACGACTGGCGGATCGCGACGCTGCTTACGGTGGGCTGGCCCAAAGGTGGGCATCACCCGGTGCGGCGAAAGCCACTGGATGAGGTGGCGGCAATCGACCGATGGGGTCAATCCTGGAGCAAGGCAACGCCATGACGGTGTATTCCAGCTGTGCCGGCAGGGACTCACACCAATTTCGAGCAGCGGTTAGATCCCCACCCAGACCCACTGCTGATGACCCCCGTCCCACACCGGACGCAGCGACTGTGCCCACGGCGGCGGTGGCGGGGGCGGCGGCGCCGACGGTGGCGCGTACATCGGCGCATACTCCGGCGGGGGAGTCCACCAGTCCGGCGGCGGCGGTGGCGGTTTGCACTCGTTCGTCACGGGATTGTGCGACCAGTTGGGGTCGCACTCCGCCGAGGCGACCCCCGCCGCGGCGACTGTCACAGGGGCCATCGGAACCAGCGCGACCGCGACACCGGCGGCCAGACGGCGAACGAACCTCGTCATCGCAGGACCTCCTCAGAAGGACCCGTCCCCAATTCGGATTGCTTGAGCTTATGCCCTCGATACCCTTGTGGAGGTCGGACAGAGAGATCCCGCTGGGTTCTGCGGGCCACCGCAAGAGCTACCTGACGGGAGTCTCGGTGCTGTGGTGGGATGCCCGACGCGGTGACATCATGAGCGGGTGAGCGGACAAACTGCTGGGGTTGCGGCCTAGAAACCCGCCGCTCGTTCGGTAAATGGCCGGATCGGCATCCATGGGTCGGCGTGGCGCTAGCGGCGCTGGCGAGGCTCGCCGACCTAACCGATCGGCATCCAACGGCCGCAATGGCGGTGGTAGTGCCGGGCACGCTCATCGCCTTTGCTGCCATCGCCACGTACCCACTCGTTTTCGTGCCACTGGTGGTTCTCCTCGGCGTGGCTCTCGTGGTGTCAGTCGCTAACGAGGGAGTCAGGCCCAACCCGGCCTGTTGGCGCGCAGACTGCCCCGCCATGAGCCCAAAGCCATAAGTGCCCATCCGGACCAGCCTCAGGCTCGTCCCGTTTTTCGCCAAGCAGGTTGCAAGTAACACTGTTACAAGCCTTTCGCGCATCTTTTTGCACGCGAATTATATTGAAACACAACGGCATTAAGGAGTCGTGGCGGCAGGACGCGTCATGCGACGGCGATACAACGAGGGGTGTCTTTGCAAGAGCTACAAGACAAAGGCTGCCGCGGAGAGGGCATCAAAATCGGTGCACCAACGGCCTCCGATGCCTGCCTACTAGCTGACCATGATTCTGGAGACGAACATGACTGACAAGCAGGTCAAGGTCAAGGTGATCGACCGTTGGCGCGTCGTTCACGACGACAAGCCATATGTCAAGGGCCAGACCGTCACCGTTCCCGAAAGCGTTGCAGCAGAATGGGAACGCAGCGGGTACGTGGAACGCGTCACTGGCAAGTGAGAACTTCTCGGCAGCCCGGCGTCAACGTGACCACCCCAGCCGAAATCAATGGCGGTTGGGGAAGCATGGCGCGATGGCATCGCCACGATGGTCGTCTAGGCACTCGACCTAGCGGTGTCAGCGTCGGGCTGCGGAGAAACCCCTAGCAACGCTGAAAACCGTTGTGGAGCAATTCCTTTCGTGTGCGAATTATGTTGCGGGACAACGCATCTCATCAACCAGACGGGCTGGATAGTCGGTTCAATCCCGACTTAGCAAACACTTATTGCAGCATAACAGTAGGTCAGGGGTGGGTATGCAAATCCCAGCAAACTCTCCAACGGACCAGCCACAGGCTCGTCCCATATTTCCGAAACGACTCGTTGCACAACATGTTTCATTGCAACGGGGTTGGGCACTAATGCGCGCGAATGATGACTATTTGCAAGAAGTTTCGATGACATGAAGACGGTCAGGCATGGAACACGGTACCGGTATGCGAAGGGGTGTCGTTGTGATGACTGCTCTGAGGCTGAGCGTTTGTATCACCGGGATTATCGGCGGGGGGGTGGCGCTCCGGCTGGTGCAGAACTGCCACAGCCTGAGCTTCCTGGTCCGGTGGAGTCGGCGGTCGCTAACGAGTTGGCCGGCTACCCCTTATCGGCTGAGCGTCCAGGTGCAAGTGCGATTGCGGTGTGCCTGGCTCAACTCTTGGACAACTCGAAGGCGATTGCGGCGCATCCGAGTGCGGCTCGGGAGCTAGGGAAGGTGCTGGACAAGCTGAGTAAGGGCGTGCCCGCGCGCCGTGGGCATCTCGCCGCGGTGCGAACCATGAGTAAGAAGGGCGAAGCGTGATTGCCGGGCTCGTGCCGTAGGACAACGCCTTCTATTCGGCCGCGCAGCATCCGCAGCGGCCAGGTGCAGCTGATGGCTGTCGGTGCAGCTGTTCACCGATAGTGCTCGATAGCCCTACCGTCGTTGTAGCAGCTGACTGTCTTCCCGCAGTCCCCACAACGCACGTGGGCGTCGGTGAAGTCTTTGTGGCCCGAAAATGGGTTCGCCACATGCTGACCGTGACCATAGTTCCCGCTGCCCGGGCAGCGCGCTTTTCCGGGTCCCGGACTGGTCGGTCCCGCGGAGGGTTTCATCCGTCCCGACCGCACCGCCAGCACGACGATGCCGGTCACCACGGCGAAGACTATGAGCGCGAAGATACAGAACAGGAAGAGGGCAATAAGAATCATGGTTGGTCCCTAACGAAATTCCAGTGTCACGTCCCAGTAGCCCTGGGACCGCGCGGGCACGGTAACGGGTTAGTTGTCACGGTTGCGAAGCTGACGGCCCTTGTACTGGCCCAACAGCGTCCCGGCGATGACCGCGACGCCGACTATCGCCAACAGGGTGACCATTTCTTCCCCCTGGGTTTGTTTATTGACGGTTAGCCCTGAGCGGGAGACTTGTTCTGCTCGGCGGCGCGCTTTTGACGTCGCCGATTCGTCGGAGCATAAGCCACTGCGCGGTTAGTTACATCGGTAATTGTCAAATCCCCTGCACGGAACCGCGCACTGTAGCGAAAACCGGAACAACCTCGGGTGGGATTGGCGATACTTATGGCCATCTTCATATCTGCGACGGCCTAGCAGATGGGGGGACACCGATGTCGGCTGACGTGGACGGGACGCCCTTCGGTCGCTACCGACTCATCGAACTGCTGGGCCGTGGCGGCATGGGCGAGGTGTGGCGGGGCCGTGACACACAAGCCAACAACCGCGCCGTGGCGATCAAGCTGCTGTCGCCGCAGCTAGCTGCCGACGACTCGTTCGTGCAGCGGTTCCGCCGAGAGGCGGATGCGGCCGCTCAGCTGAGCAACCCACACATCATTCCTATCCATCAGTACGGCGAAATCGATGGGCGGCTGTACGTGGACATGCGGCTCATCGAAGGCCGCGATTTACAAGAGGTTTTGGCCGACGGTCCGTTGGAGCCGGGGCGAGCGGTGCGCATCGTCGAGCAGGTGGCCAAGGCGCTGCACGCCGCGCACAAGATTGGATTGGTGCATCGCGATGTCAAGCCGTCCAACATCCTGCTGGACGAGGACGATTTCGCTTATCTGATCGACTTCGGCATTGCTCGCGCTGCCGATCAAACCCGCATGACTGGCACCGGCAATATCATCGGTAGCTGGCATTACATGTCGCCGGAGCGTCTTCGAGCAGGCCAGGTCGATGCCCGCTCAGATATCTATGCGTTGGCGTGCGTGCTCTATGAGTGTCTGACCGGCAGCCCGCCCTATCCCGGAGACAGCTTCGAACAGTAGATCACCGCGCACTTGATGGAGCCGCCGCCGCGCCCGTCGAGCACTGATCCCGCCATCCCTAAGCAGGTCGACGAGGTCGTTGCGACTGGCATGGCCAAGGACCCCAATGAGCGGTATGCCACCACCGTCGAGTTGGCTGACGCCGCGCGCGACGCGATCACCGTTCCCATGCACAAACCGACGGCGAATTCGACGCAGGTGCGAGCGACGCAGCCTGCGCCCCATCACGCCGCCGCGCAGCCGGCGACGGTCAAAGCCGAGCCGCCGGCACCCGCCAAAACGTCGCCGCAGCAACCCGCCCCGGCCGTCCCGACAACCGCTGGCGGAATCAGCCGACGCACCACACTCACGTTGATCGGCGGCGGTGCAGTCGCCGCGATCGCAGCCGTTGTCTACATCCCCGTCCTAATCAAAAATCAGCCGTCGCAGTCACCTCCGACGTCATCGGCGCGGTCCTATGGCGCTCAGATTGTGCTGCCTTTCACCGGCCTAAACGCTCCCTTCGGTGTGGCGGTGGATTCCGCCGGCACCGTCTACGTCACCGACTCCTTCAACAACCGGGTGCTGAAGCTGGTGGCGGGCTCGTCCACCCAGGTAGAGCTGCCGTTTACCGGCCTCAACGGGCCCTGGGGTGTGGCGGTGGACAGCACCGGCACCGTCTATGTCGCCGACCAAGGCACCATCACCCAAACAAGCCGGCGGGTGCTGAAGCTGACGGCGGACTGGTCCACTCCCACCGTGCTGCCCTTCACTGACCTCAGGGTGCCCCACGGTGTGGCGGTGGACAACACCGGCAGCCTTTATGTCAGCGATGACCTCGACCCTGGCAGGGTGCAGAAGCTGACGGCGGGCTCGTCCACCCCCACCGCGCTACCCTTCACTGGCCTCAAGGATCCCCAAGGTTTGGCAGTGGACCGCAGCGGCGCTCTCTACCTCGCTGACTCCGGCAACCACCGGGTGCTGAAGCTGCCGGCGCGCTCGTCCACCCAGGACGTGCTGCCCTTCACCGGCCTCGACCATGCCGACGGTGTGGCGGTGGACAGCACCGGCACCGTCTACGTCGCCGACTACGGCAACAAGCGGGTACTGAAGCTGGCAGTCGGCTCGTCCACCCCGACGGAGCTGCCCTTTACCGGCCTTAACGGTCCGGGGGGTGTGGCGGTGGATGCCGTCGGCAACGTCTACGTCACCGACTCGGACCGGGTGGTGAAACTGCCGGTGGAGTAGCGCGGTCGCAGCGGCCGCGTCCATATCGACTGGCGCATTGGGTTGCCGACCGTCAGGTCATATCTAGGTCACAGACCCTAGTTTGCAGTCGCAAATACCGTGTCTTACCTGCAAAAACTCTGGTGCGCGATACTGGGATTGAACCAGTAAAAGTACTTTGCTAGCGTGGATATTGTGACCAGCAAAAACAGTGGATCTGCCTGCGCTGATGCTGCTCAGTATAGCAGAGAGTTCCGGAAAGTTGCCGGAAAGTTGATACAGTCTTGTTAGCCCAAGGCTGGCCCACGCTGGCCCACGCCAGTACTCAACGCACTATCGCAGGGAGCCCACCCGTGGCCCGCAAGAAGCGGCAACCCGGCACATTCGGTGCCGTCGAGACACTGCCCAGCGGCCGGCTACGGGCGCGCTACCGCGGCCCGGACGGGCGCCGGTACACCGCACCCACCCTGTTCCTCACTCAGAAAGACGCCCGCGGCTGGCTGGCACTGAGGCAGGCCGACATCATCAAAGGGGCGTGGATGCCGCCCGGCGCCCAGGAGTTGCCGCAGTCGAAGCTGACTTTCCGCGCCTACGCCACCACGTGGATCGAGCAGCGCGACCTCAAGGACCGCACGCGCGAGCACTACACGAAGCTCCTCGAGGACCACCTCTTGCCCAGGTTCGGGGCGCTGCCGATCGCGTCGATCACCGCCGACGACGTCCGGGCCTGGCACGCGAAGATGGGCGCCAAGACGCCCACGCTGCGCGCCCACTGCTACGGGCTGCTACGCACGATCATGGGCACCGCGGCCAACGACGGAAAGATCGTCACCAATCCCTGCGTGATCCGCGGCGCCGGCAGCGCGCGCCGAGTCCACAAGATCCGCCCGGCGTCACTTGACGAGATCGAGACCATCACCCACGAGATGCCCGAGCAGTACCGGGCCATGGTGCTCCTGGCGGCATGGGCGGCGTTGCGGTTCGGCGAGCTGACCGAGCTGCGCCGAAAAGACATCACCATCGTCGAGCCCACCGACGAGCAACTATCCACCGCACTGGACAGTGGGCAGGCACCGCCCGAGCCGTACGGCGTCGTGCACGTCGATCGCGCCGTCGTCCGCACAGACAAAGGCTTTTCGGTGACGACACCGAAATCCGATGCCGGCCGCCGCGACGTCGAAATCCCGCCCCACCTACTCCCGGCCATCAAGGACCACCTGGCGCGATTCGTCGGTGCGGGCAGAGATGAGCTGCTGTTCCCCGCCGCGCAAGGCGGCCACCTCGCGCCGGCCAGCCTGTACAGGCAGTTCTACAAAGCGCGCTCGGCGGCTAAGCGAGATGACTTGCGCTGGCACGACTTACGGCACTCCGGCGCGGTACTAGTGGCCGCGACCGGCGCCACGTTGGCGGAATTGATGTCGCGCCTAGGACATTCGACACCGCAAGCCGCTATGCGTTACCAGCACGCGGCGCAGGGCAGGGATCGGCAGATAGCCAAACTCCTGTCGAAACTCGCCGATAGGTAATCGAGCAGATTCGGCGACTTGTGGTACAAATAGGGCAGCTTTCGGAAACTGCTTCCCGAGCCTGACAAGGCAGGCGGACGCACTTCTGTCAGCGTCACGGTTGTCAGTCCTGCCATAGGCGTACCGAGAAACCCAGAAGCCAACACGGCTTGCACTGGATAACTCGAATCGCCTTCCAGCAGCAAGCCACTCGCATCTTCGGAGTGGAATATGGCTGACACGCCAACTCTCAACCGCGCCGAGCGGCGCCACCCAAAACAGGCCGAACAGCAACGCGCCCAACGACGCTGGGCATCAATGCCCCAAGCAGCGGAATACGCCGGCGTGGGTCTGCGCACCATCCGCGAATGGATCTCGCAAGGCAAGATCACCGGATACCGAATCAACGCCCGCGTAATCAGAGTCGACCTGAATGAAGTCGACTCCGCCTTCCAGCCTTTCGCTGGTTGGGGGGACTAATGCCGGAACGAAGAAGCCCGGGGTCAGAGGCCCGGGCCACCTCGACGACGCGACTCGCTGACAAAGAGCATACCCACTGCTGTCCTCAAGGCTGCCCCTGGCGCGGGCGTTGCCCCGTTCACCACCAGCGCTACATCGCGGGATTCCATGAGATCGACAAGATGCTGCGTCAGCGACCCGGAGGAAGTGGTCGCCGTGGCCGCTGACAACGAACTACACAGACGTCGCGAAGCAGCCGTTCGGCTCGAAGGCGCCAATCCCGACCCGGTCTTCCCCGGCCGCCGATATCACCGGGCACCGACAGGATTCCGGGCGGCCGGCTACAGGCAGGGTTACACGGCGGCGTTGACCTGGATACTCCGCGAACATTCGACGCACATCAGCGAGCTGCTGCGGGAGAAGCTGGCCGCCATCATCGTGCGGAGTGGCCGATGAGAGACGACGAACTGATCGCGAAAGGCAAAGCCGCAGCTGAACAATGGGCGGCCACCAGCAGTAACGAGTACGACATCGAGTCAATAATCGCTCGAGGAAAAGCCGAGTGGGCTGCCACGCAAGAGGCGGCAAGGCTCGCTCTCAACGGTCGTGGCTTGGCAGACGATTCGCTGCCGGCAAAACCGACGCCCGACCCGAACGCGCCGATCGAAGGCATGCCCCGGCTGTGGCGCGCAACCGATCTCAAAGCGGCGAAGCCGCCCCGCTGGCTCGCCAAGGGTCGACTGCCCCGCGCGGCCATCAGCCTCTTGGTGGGCGATGAAGGAATCGGCAAATCCCTGCTATGGGTATGGATCGTCGCGGCCATCACAACCGGAAAGCCGTTGCCCGAGTTCGGAATACCGACCCGCGCGCCAGCGCACGTCGTCCTGGTCGTCACCGAAGACGACTGGACAACGACCGTGCGGCCGCGACTTGAAGTTGCCGGCGCAGACCTTGCCATGGTCACCGTCATCTGTGTCGACGAGGATGGCAGCGGCGCACCGATATTCCCGCGCGACTTATTTCTCATCACAGAAGCCGATCCCGCGCCCGTGATCATCGTCGTGGACGCGTGGCTGGACACCGTGCCAGCCATGCTCTCGGTTCGCGATCCTCAACAGGCCCGCCAAGCCCTGCACCCATGGAAAGAGCTCGCAACCGCGACCGACGCCGCGGTGCTGCTGTTGTGTCACACCAACCGGGTAGCATCCGCGAACGCCCGAGACCGCTACGGGGCAACGGGCGAGCTCCGCAAGAAAGCCAGAATGACGCTGTATGCGCAATCCGACGACGACGGGCGCCTCGTCGTCGGCCCGGAGAAGATGAACACCGCCGCCCAGATCCCGGCGTCGAAGTTCACCATCAACTCCATTCCGCATTTCGAGCCGACTGACGACAGCGACGGCACAGTTCCGCTCCTCGTCTATGCCGGCGAGTCTGACCGCACCGCGCGCCAGCACATCGCCGACACATACGAGAACGCGCACGGTGACGATCGTCAGGACCGAGCTGACGCCTCCAGGTGGCTGAGCGAGTACCTGGCGATGGAAGGTCCAACCGTACTTTCTGCCGACGTGAAGCGTGAAGCAGCAAAGGCCGGATTCAGCGAGCGGACCCTTCAGCGGGCTCGCCAGGAACTCCGGGTGGTCTACGGCTGGACCGGCAATCCGCCCAAAACAACGTGGTCTCTACCTGATGGCACAGCTGGCACAGCGTCGTGTTTTAGCTGGTCGTGGCCCTGTGCCTGCGGTGTGCCAGTGGCATGGCGTGGCATACCGCTGTGACCAGCGGCTGTGCCAGCCGTTGCAGCGGGCCA
>NZ_LZIJ01000021.1 GCF_001667115.1 Mycobacterium sp. 852002-51163_SCH5372311
AGCCAGGGCCATGAGCGTCGCGCGACAAACCAGTTGGCGCGCAACAGTTGTCCTCCGAGTCGGACCAAACGACACGTGCCCGACATGTTGTGCGCGTGGGACTTATGATGCACGCTTGACCAGCCATTTCCGCGATGTCACCAAACACTGCCCTGACAACGCGTTTCTCCTCACGACGAAATTAATTGAATGACAATTGTAGTAATGCCGCGCAAACGGCTGGGTTACCCTCAGTGCCGACCCGGCCAGCGCAGTGCCGGCCCGTTTTTGGGAAAGGCGATTGATGAAATACTTTACGGCGGCTATTGCCACGGTGGCGGTGAGTCTGGCGCTCGTTGGTTGCGGTTCGAACAGCAAGTCCGCGACCAAGACGTCCACGTCGACCTCGACCTCGACGGCGACGACGGTGGCGTCGTCGGCAACCAGTACCGCACCTGCCTCGGGCGCCAAGTACACCATCGCCGACTACATCAAGGACAACAAGATCACCGAGACTCCAATCCATCACGGAGATCCCGGCTCACCCACCATCGATCTGCCAGTGCCCGACGGTTGGCAAGTGCTCAAAGAAAGCTCCAGCGCACCGTACGGCGGCATTGTCTTGACGCAGCCCGCCGACCCCAGCGACCCGCCCACCATCGTGGCGCTCGTCGCCAAGCTCACCGGCAACGTCGACCAAGCCAAGCTCATCGAATACGCGCCGGGCGAGTTGCAGAATCTGCCGGGATACCAAGGCTCCGGCAATGGCAACACGTCCACCCTGGGCGGCTTTGCCGCATGGCAGTTGGGCGGCACCTACGAAAAGAACGGCAAAAGGCGGGCCATCGCGCAGAAGACCGTAATCATCCCCAGCGGGGACGCGGTATTCGTGCTGCAGCTCAACGCCGACTCGCTGGAAAGCGAGCAAGGGCCGTTGATGGACGCCACCAATGTCATCGACGAGCAAACGACGATCTCCCTTTGATCTGACGACAGACGTGAAAGCCCGCCAAGACCACTGTTTGGCGGGCTTTTATGTCTCGCGGCCAAGGCCTTACGGTGTTGGCATGGCAGAACAGTCGAATGCGATAGATGTCGGGCACCCGCCGTCGGCTCTACTCCGTCTGGTCAATCCGATGCTGAGTGCCCTGCTGCGTACTCCGCTGGCGGGCTCAGCCCGCAAGCAGCTGATGGTGCTGAAGTTCACGGGGCGAAAGTCTGGGCGCCAGTTCACCATTCCGGTTAGCGCTCATGTGATCGACGGTGACCTGTACGCACTGGTCTATGCCCAATGGAAGTACAACTTTCGCGACGGCGCGCCCGCCCAGGTCGTCTACGACGGAAAGACCACCACAATGCGCGGCGAACTCATCCGCGACCGTGCGGCTGTGTCCGCCCTCTACCTGAAGTGCGCGCAAGGCTACGGAGTCAAGCGCGCGCAACGCATGATTGGGCTGAAATTCCGCGACCAGCAAATTCCGACTTTGGACGAGTTCGCCGAGGCGACCGACCGGATCAAAATGGCAGCCATCCGATTCACGCCGGCGCAGTAGCGGTCAGAGTTGGGCGCGTAGTCGTTCGACGAGACCGACCATCCGTGCGTGATGCGACCCGGCCCAGTAGATGCGCCCGCACCCCGAACAGCGGCTGAATTTTTGGTAATAGCGACGCGTCAACGGCTCGAGGCGATCCATCACCTCGTCCTTGGAGACGGCGTCCAGCGTGCCGTTACACCGGAGGCAACGGGTAAACGGCGCCAGCCGATGCTCGAGGTCCAGTCGTCTGATCACCTCGAGCGCCTGCTGCTCAGGATCCTGAGAATGCACGAACAAGCCGTGCGTGACGGCGCTGCGTTTCAGCAGGCCGCGGTCGCGGGTCAGCAGAATCCGCTGCTCGTCGCGACTGATATCGGCCAGGGTCGGGTCGTCAGCGTCGCTCGACCACCACACATCCAGGCCGAGGACGCGCAGCAGCCGCGCCAGCCGGCCGAGGTTCACGTCGACGACGAACCGCGGATTGCGCAGCGGCACCGGACGTAGCCGCGCCGTCGACCCGATGTCCAGCGCTTCGAACATCGGATAGGCGCAGATGCGGTCGCCGACGTTGGGACGGTAGTCGAAGCCCCGCGGAGATCCGTTGACGAGGATCAAGTCGACCTCGGTGTGTGGAATGCCCATGGCCTCCAACACATCCTTGACGGTCTGATGACTCCGGAACGGGCGGCGCACAGTCACGCCGCGGGATTCGGCTGACAAGAAGTCGTTCAGCTCCGCGTATGCCCGAACGTCTACGTAGCCGCCTGCGTCATTCATCCGCAGAGTCCCGCGCCCGCGGCCGCTCGGGTGCGCGTGATCACCGGTTCTTCGAACCCAGCCCCGCCGACTGTCTGTCGCACCACCTGCGCCACCGCATCCGCCCGATCGGCCGGAACCAGCGCGATCACACAGCCACCGAAGCCTCCGCCCGTCATCCGGGCGCCCAGCGCACCGGCACGCACCGCGGTATCGGCGATGAGATCGATATGCTCGGTGGTGATTTCGAAGTCGTCGCGCATCGAGTCGTGCGAGGCGATCATGAGGCGTCCCGCTTCGGCGAATTCCGAATCACCCACGGCGGAAACAAAATCGAGCACCCGCTGGTTCTCGGTCAGCACATGCCGGGCACGACGGGCGTCCACCGGGTCGGTCACCGCCGCTAGCGCCGACGGACCTTGCACCTCGCGCAGCGACGACGCGTGCAGGTCGGCGGCGGCCCGCTCGCACGACGCGCGCCGCGCCGCGTAGTCGCCGCCCGCATGACGGTGGCGTGCCCGGGAGTCGATCAGCAGCAGCGCAATATCGGAAGCATCGGGGTCGAAGGGCACGGGCGCGACGGTGACGTCACGAAAGTCGATAAGCAGCGCCGTCGCCGGCGCGGCGAACAACGACGCCAGCTGGTCGAGCAAACCCGTTGGGGCGCCGACATACTCGTTTTCGGCACGTTGCGCGAGCCGGGCCTGATCTTTGAGGTCGATCCGGACACCGGCGGCCGACGCGACCGCGCCCAGCACCGCACATTCAAGTGCGGCCGACGAAGACAGTCCCGATCCCATCTCCAGATCACTGGTGATCGACATCGCGCCACCGGGCACCGGATGGCCGGCGCTCCGCAGCGCCCACATCACCCCGGCTACATATGCGGCCCAGCCGTCCACGTCACCGGGAGCCGCGCCGAGCGGAATGCGTACCGGGCTGTCCGCGCGATCGCTGGCTACCGTGATCACATCGCTGGCGTCGGGGGTGAAGGTCACGACGGTGCGCTGCGGCAGCGCGATCGGCAGCGCAAACCCGAGGTTGTAGTCGGTGTGCTCCCCGATCAGGTTCACGCGCCCCGGTGCGGCGTAGCGGACCGTCATCCGAGCTCCCGCAGCCGCTGCGCCACGCTTTCGGGCGTGACGTCGCTGATGAACGCCTCCATCGCCGATTCGGAGGCCGCCAAGTACTTGAGCTTGGCGGCGCTGCGCCTGATCGACATCAGCTCCACGTGGAAGTAGCCGTCGACCTGAGCCTCGGTGTTGGCGAATTGATGCAGCGCCGAAATGTATGGCAGTGGAGCAGAATACATGCGATCGAACCGCTTCAACACGTCGAGGTAGACCTGCGCCAACCCGTCCAGTTCGCCCGCATCCAGATCGACTAAGTTGTGCACGAACCTGTTTGGGTAGATGTGCACCTCGACCGGCCAGCGCGCCGCGAATGGCACGAACGCCGTGAACTGCTCGGTGCGTGCCACGACGCGGCTGCTGTCGGCGATTTCACGCGCCAATAGATCGGCAAAGAGGTTGCCGCCGTAGCGCGTTCGGTGTTCGTGTGCCTGCCGAAGCATCGCGGCGGTTCGCGGCGTCAGATAGGGGTAGCCGTAGATCTGACCGTGCGGATGGGTCAGCGTGACACCTATTTCCTCGCCGCGGTTTTCGAAACAGAACACCTGCTCGATGCCCGGCGCGGCCATCAGGTCGGCGGTGCGGTGCCGCCACGCCTCGACGACCAGCCGGGCGTGCACCGGTTCCAATTCCGAGAACGACCCGGTGTGGTCGCTGGAAAAGCAGATGACCTCGCACCGGCCGTGGCCGGGAGCGGACACAAATCCGTCACCGGTGGGCAGCGGTTCCGGCGATGACCCGCCGGACAGACTCGGAAACCGGTTCTCGAAGACGACGACGTCGTAGTCGGGAGCGGGCACTTCACTGGTCAGCCCGGTCGGACCCGGACATAGCGGGCACTCGTCCGGCGGCGGCTTGTAGGTGCGGTCTTGGCGCAACGCGGCCACGATCACCCACTGCCCGGTTGATCGGTCGAATCGCAGCTGCGACTGATCGGTGCCACGCGCCGGCAACGGCCTACGATCCGGGACCGGTGCTGGACAGTGCCCGGGCAACGCGAAGAACAGCAGGTCGCGGCCATCGGCCAGCTGTGCCCGCGTCGGTTCTGTCACGCGGTCAAAACTAGCTTGGCCGCCGGGACGCGGTTCGGAGAGCCAAGGCATTGTCAGGTCCGGGTCCCGATACGGACGGCTCGAAGTGAGGCAACGCGAGCCGGACGCGCGTACGGTTTGGGCGGTCGAGATCGTGGACACTCAGGTCAGCGGCGCGTGCTTGGTACCCGGGGTTGCCCCTAGACGTACCGATCCTGCACGCTGGCAGCACTATTCAACGAGAACATTGCAGGTTGGGCTGGTCATGCTGGATTTATCGTCGCGAGTAGGCCGTCGACGGTCGAGACGTCATCTCGGGTTGCCGCGGCCATCATGACATCGTGTGCGCGGTCTGGATCGGTATCCGCAGGTATTACCAACAGGACGATCTTGTCGCGATTCGCACCGCAAACCTCGATCGTGCTCAACGGCTGCCGGTGGTAGCCGGCGAGCCGTACCGCCGGCCGGTCGGTCGTCAATCTCTTTGGGGCCTGCGCCCACTCGGCCAGGTTGTACAGCACCTGATCAATGGGGCCGAGCCTTACCGAAAGCACTGCCAGCAGATCCGGCAGTTCAGTCTGAAGGTCATCGGTGTGTGGCCACCATGCCCCGTCGACATACCCGGTGGTCGGCGCCTTGGGCTTCAGCCTGAGACGGGGTGTGTGCTCGGGTCCTGACTGTTTGCCCGCCGCGGGGAGGGTGCCTCGTTGTGTCGTCATGTGACGCTCCTGTCCTTGGCCGCGGCTCAGCCAAATCATGCTGCCGGGCGGAATTACTCAGCGCCGCTTGGTCTTCGGGATTTCGACGGCCGGCGTTGCAGCATCGGCTTGGGCGCGCTTGACGGCGCGCTTCTGTTTGAGCGTCTGACTGGATTTCTTGCTCAGAGCTTGCCGCGGAGACTTGTCGGACATCACCGACCCCTTATCTATGGGGCCTGGCTGGTCCCGGTTCCCCGAGCATACGCTTGTCGTTACGCGTTGGCGGCCGCGGCGAGAAGGCTCGTGACCTCAGAATGGAATGTGGGCTGGCAGTTTCCTGCCAGCCCACATCCGACGAAGAGTCCCTAGACGGGTGTCACGGCGACTGCCTGAGGACCCTTGGTCCCTTGGCCGACGTCGAATTGAACCCGCTGGTTTTCCTCGAGTGATCGGAACCCGCTCCCGCGGATTTCACTGTAGTGAACGAACAGATCTTCTGCGCCGTCGTCAGGAGCGATGAACCCGAAGCCCTTATCGTTGTTAAACCACTTCACAATTCCTTGTGCCATACCTTCAACTTCTCTCATTCGAAAGGATGTAGCAAACATCCCGGAGTGAGCCTAGCACGAGCCTGGAAAGCCAATGTGCTCGCGAGATCGGGTGCACCACCGCGTAAAAGGCCGTAACTGGGCGGTTTCGGTGAGTTCCTTCGCCAAACGGCCGCGACCACACCTGCCCCTCAAACGCTTTCCGACACCGCGATCTTCGTGTCCGGTGGAGCTGGTAGCCGATGTGGGTGTACCGTCGACAATGAACCGCGTCGTAACCAACGGTAATCCTCAGGCGTGATACCGGCCGAGAGCCCAACCTGCGATCCGATCCGCTTCCCGACTCCTGCGATCATCTGCCGGGACCAACTGAGTGAGGGAATTGTATGGATTGCAAGGGATCATGGGTCTTCCCCCTTCACACGGCGTCAACGCGCTTGTATTACTTGGGTTTTGCCGCCTGTAGTACAAGCAGCGCTCGGCTGACAGCAGCTGCGTAGTGAATAGTGCAGTGAGCGCACGTCGTCTGGCCAGCCCGGTCCGGGTGTCCTTGGCGTCCGAACTCGGCGGCGAACTCGACGGAGCGTGGTGGCCCCACACGGTCGCATTAGGTGCTGAACTTCCCGAACTGGCTGATTCCCTGTTCCCACGATTGGGCCGACTCCTCGATATCAGCATCAACTGGTCGTCCTTGGCCAGTTCACCGGACCTGGACTCGCTGTGTCGCCCACTGTTGGCGCGTCCGTGTCGACCGATCAGCCAGCGCGTTATGACGATCAGCGGCACCAAAACGCGGGCCACACTCATCGTGATTCCCAGTCGAACGTCCGTCGTCCTGGCAGTGATGATCCTGCGTTGTGCCGCCGGCCTGCACATTGCAAGCAGAGAACAGATTGGCGAACCTTTCCTCACTGCTGACCAGATTGTGCGCTCCGCAGCCGCGGAAGGCGCGCGGTGCGCCCAACGACTGCGGGAGCTCGATCCCAGCGCCGCGGCACCACGGCTTCAGCCCTGACAATTGGCCGAATCCGATTCCGGCGCGGATGGGCTATCGCTTAGCCAGTCCAGCGCGAGGCTGATTGCGCGGTGCGCTCGGCATTGGCCAACAGACGATCCTGAATCCGCGGCCACCAGAATATTTCGACCGCGAAGAAGACGACGAACAGCCACGAAACCACAGCCAGGCGGGTAGTGGCGGTGTAAGTGTCGAACACTGCAAGGACCAAAACCACTGCCGCACAAGGCCAAAAGACCCATTGCACACGCCGGGACTGCTCGCGAGCGGTACGCAAGGCACCGACATACGCGAGCGCCGCGGGAGCCAGCCTGGGGTCGTCGATCTGCCGGCCGCGACGGACCGCAGCACACACGGCGACCCGCTCGGCCGGGTTGAGCTCGTCGGCCGCAGGCCAGGCCTTGCTCATCCGGCGGGACACCACGATCCCGTTGAAGACGCCGATCACCACGAACGCGACCAGCGCACCCAGCAGCACGCCGGATTCGGCAAATACCAACGCAGCAAGGAAGATACCGACCGGAACGCCCACACATACGGCCCGATACACCGGGCCGCCGCGCCATACCCACGCCGGAATCAACAGCATGGTGCGATTCTTGCCCCAATTCGTCGCCGCCGTCGCGACTTGCGGATTTACTATCGGGCAATGGCCACTCGGAACCTGCCGAACCTGCCCCCGGGGTTCGACTTCACCGATCCCGACATCTATGCCCACCGGATACCGGTCCGGGAGTTCGCCGAACTGCGTGCGACGGCCCCGATCTGGTGGAACGAGCAGCCGCTGAATGAAGGCGGCTTCGGCGACGGCGGCTACTGGGTGGTGAGCAAGCACCGCGACGTACGCGAGGTCTCGTTGCGTAGCGACGTCTTCTCGTCGGCCGAGAAGTCGATCGTGCCGCGGTATCGGGAAGATCAGGCGCAGGGCCAGATCGAGGCTGGGCGCGCGTCCATGATCATGATGGACGATCCCGAGCACACCCGGCTGCGCAAAATCGTCGCGCGCGGCTTCACCCCCCGGGCCGTCGAACGCCTGCGTGCCGACCTCGCCGAGCGCGCCCGGCGAATCGCCCAACGGGCCGCTGCCGAGGGCTCGGGCGATTTCGTCCGTCAGGTCGCCTGCGAGTTGCCGCTGCAGGCGATTGCCGGCCTGCTCGGTGTGCCGGCTGAGGAGCGGGAACAGCTGTTCGACTGGTCCAACCAAATGATCGGAAGCGACGATCCGGAATTCGCCGACCACGATTCACTGACATCTGCCGGTGAAATGATGTGGTACGCAATGCAATTGGCAGCGCGCAAGGCCGAAGAGCCCGTGCCCGGCGAGGACATCGTCACCACGCTGATGCACGCCGATGCCGACGGGCAACTCTCGGAAGCCGAATTCGGCATGTTCGTGGTCACCCTGGCCATCGCCGGCAACGAGACGAGCCGTAACTCGATCACGCAGGGAATGATGGCTTTCACCGAATACCCGGATCAGTGGGAGCTGTTCAAGTCGCAGCGCCCGAAGACCGCCGCCGACGAGATCATTCGCTGGGCCACTCCGATCACGGCGTTCCAGCGCACCGCTCTGGTGGACACCGAGCTCGGTGGGGTGCGGATCGAGAAGGGCCAACGGGTGGTGATGTTCTACCGCTCGGCCAACTTCGACGAGGAGGTCTTCCAAGACCCGTACACGTTCGACATCTTGCGCAGCCCCAACCCGCACGTCGGATTCGGCGGCACCGGAGCGCATTACTGCATCGGCGCCAACCTGGCCCGCATGACCGTCGACCTGATGTTCAACGCGATCGCCGACGAGCTGCCCGATCTGACCCCGTTGGGCGATCCCGAACGGCTGCGATCCTCGTTCATCACCGGCATCAAGCACTGGCAAGTCGCCTACGGGACGTCGGCGCACGGGGCTCGAATCGGCTGATTGATGCCATAGGATACAATTTCCCTATGAAATTAGCTATCAGCGGTGCCGGGGTGGCTGGAGCAGCACTTGCTCATTGGCTGCACCGCACCGGCCATGTCCCCACTCTCATCGAGCAGGCGCCGAAGTTTCGCACCGGTGGCTACATGACCGACTTCTGGGGCGTTGGCTACCAAGCGGCCAAGCGGATGGGCATCGAGGAGCCGATTCGCAAAGCCGGATACCAGATCGAATCCCTGCGTTCGGTGGGCCGCAACGGCGAAGTCAAAGCGGATTTGGGAGTCAACGCCTTTCGCCACATGGTGGGCGAGGACTTCACCAGCCTGCCGCGCGGCGACCTGGCCGCCGCGATCTACGAAACCATCGAAGACGAGGTCGAAACGATCTTCGGCGACAGCATCGCCAGCGTCGAGCAACACAGTGACGGTGTGCACCTGACTTTCGACAAGGGCCCGCCGCGCGAATTCGACTTGCTCATCGGCGCCGACGGCCTGCACTCCAATGTGCGGCAACTCGTGTTTGGGCCCGAAAGCGACTTCGAGCACTACCTGGGTTGCAAGGTCGCCGCATGCGTGGTCGACGGGTACCGGCCCCGTGAGGAGCTGGTCTATTTCACCTACAACATTTCCGGCCGACAGGTGAGCCGCGTTTCGCTGCGCGACGACCGCACCATGTTTCTGTTCATCTTTCGCGACCAGCACGCTGATCCAGACCTGCCGCCAAAAGATCAGCTGCGCAACCAGTTTCGTGACGCAGGCTGGGAATGCCCAAACATGCTGGCGGCGCTCGACGATGTCGACGACCTCTACTTCGACGTGGTGAGCCAAATCCGGATGGACCACTGGTCGCGCGACCGGGTGCTGCTGATCGGCGATGCCGCCGGGTGTATCTCGCTGCTCGGCGGTGAAGGCACCGGCCTGGCCATCACCGAGGCGTATGTCCTGGCCGGCGAACTCGCGCGGGCCGGCACCGACTATCGTCGCGCTTTCGAAACCTACGAGAAGCGCCTGCATCCGTTCGTCAGGACCAAGCAAGCCGATGCCAAAAAGTACATCTCGTTCTTCACCACCCGGACCCGATTCGGGTTGTGGTTCCGTAACGTGGCGATGCGCGCGATGAATTTCGGTCCGCTGGCAACGCTTTTCGCCGGCAGCGTGCGCGACGACTTCGAGTTGCCCGACTACGACTTGCCGTGAGCTGACGGGACTCCCGCTAAGCACGGCGAGCTGGGGGCACCTCCCGCTTGCGGGGGAACGCAAAAGCACCCGAAATCAACCATTTTGGGCTGCTTTTGCGTCTGCTCGCGCGGTCACCGCCCCCCGCCCCGCCGACATGTCGAGGACGAACGAGTCGACGGGTCGGTCGTGTCCGCGCAGGTTCAGGCGGCGCTGCACCGTCCTTCCCATCAACTCGTCGGCGACCCCTGACGCCACGAGCAATTCCCCGCCGGCGGCGTGTTGCTGCATGCGCGCCGAGACGTTGACCGCATCGCCGAGGGCGGTGAAGTCGACCACCGCGCCGCCGACGTTGCCGACGTACGCGACGCCGGCGTTCACCGCGACGCCCAACTCGATCCAGGGACCGTCGTCGCTGCCGTACCCCACTGCCTCCAGCAGCTCCATCCCTGCCAGGACGGCGCGGCGCCGGTAGTGCGGACCACTGATGCCCTGGACGAAGAACGCCATGATCTCGTCGCCGATGAGCTTGTCGATCACCGCGTCATGGCGCAGCAGGGTCTTGGTCGCAGCGACGTAGAACCGGTTGAGCAGGGCGGCGAAGTCTGCGGCCACACCGCGCCGGCCCAGGGCCGTCGAGCCGCGCACGTCGGCGAACAGGACGGCGACGTCCACCTCCGCCCCACCCGGGGGAAGCGAGTCACAGCATCGGCTGCACAGGTTGGGGTTCTTGCGCGACGGGGTGAACCCCGCGGCAGCAAGTACCCGTCCTGCCGGTCCGCCGAAAGGGTTGTTGCACACCTTGCATCGCGGCGCCGAGGGCAGGTAGCGAAACACCCGTCGCGCCCTCACCAAGGACGCGTGACCTTCGGTGAGCACCTTGTCCCACGGCTGCCGCGAGACTTCGAGTGGCACGTTGGTAGCAGTCATGGGACAAATGATTGCCGCCAGACCGTTTCGACACATGGGGCATCCGCCCCAAAAGCCGCGTAGCGGACGACGTATTCAGGCCAGAATTAGAGCGTGCACCCAACGCAGGGTTCGACAAAAGGTCTACGCAGAGCCGAGTTGCTGGCTGCGATATCGCTGGCGATCGACCTGGGCCTGGGGCAGCCGATGGAGCACATGCTTCGGTCGGCGCTGATCGCGACGCGAATCGCCGAGCGGATGGGTCTCGACGCCGGACAGCGGGCGACGGTGTACTACGCCAATTTGCTGGGTTGGATCGGTTGTCACGCCGACTCTCACGAACTCGCTGCGCTCTTCGGCGACGACATCGCCTACCGCGCCGACACCTACGCCGTGGACATGACCGGGCTGCCGTTCCTGCGCTTGATGGTCAGCCACCTGGGCCGCGGGTTGCCGAGCTGGGAGCGCGGCATCCGCTCGGCGGCGTTCGTGCTCACGGCGCGGAACCAGGTTGCCAAGATGATCCATTCGCACTGCAGTTCCGCGGGCGTGCTTTCCGATCGGATGGGTCTGGACCGACGTGTCGGAGCGGCGCTGGCATATGTCTTCGAGCGCTGGGACGGCCGCGGGATGCCCAATGGTGCTCGCGGAGAAGATATTCCGGTCGAGATCCACATCGTTCACCTCGCTGATGTCGCCGAGGTGCATTTTCGAACCGGAGGGGTTCAAGCGGCGGTCGACGTCGTGCGCTCCCGCAGCGGCACGCAGTTCAGCCCCGCCGTGGCCCAGATTTTCGACGGCGACGCCGCTGCGATTCTCGACGGGCTGCTGGAAATCGATGTCTGGGCAGCGGTGTTGTCGCAGGCACCCGATCGCGACCGCATCCTCGACGATGACGAGATCGACGAGTTATTAAGAGCGATCGCCGATTTCGTGGACCTGAAGTGTCCGAGCTCGCCGGGCTACTCGCGCGGAGTCGGCGACCTGGCGGCCGCCGCCGCACGCCAGCTCGACATGCCGTCGCCGGACGTCACGCGCCTGTACCGGGCCGGTCTGGTGCACGGCCTCGGCAGGCTGGGGGTTTCCAACCAGATCTGGGAGAAGAAGGGGCCGCTCACCACCGCAGAATGGGAGCGGCTGCGGATGTACCCGTATCTCACCGGGCGGATCCTGAGCCGGGTCGGTGGTTTGGAGTCGGTGGCGTCGCTGGCGACTCAGCACGAGGAACGTATTGACGGGTCCGGCTTTCCGCGCGGGCTGGCGGGCGCGGAGCTGAGCAGACAGGATCGGTTGCTGGCCGCGGCGGTGGCGTATCACCAACTGCTCGAGCCACGTCCCGATCGGCCCGCGTTCGACGCCGGTGGGGCGGCGAATCAGTTGCGCCAAGAGGCGCGCGCCGGACGACTCGATGCCGAGTCGGTAGAGGCGGTGTTGACCGCGGCGGGGCATCGGGCATCGCGGCGAACGCCTTGGTCAGGAGGGCTGACATCGCGAGAGGTCGAGGTGCTGCGGCTGGTCGCGCAGGGCCGGTCCAACCGCGAGATCGCTGCCGAGCTGGTCATCGCCGAAAAAACAGCGCGCAACCACGTCGAGCATGTCTACACCAAGCTCGGCGTAAACAACCGGACACAGGCGACCCTCGCGGCGATCGACCGGGGCCTGGCTTAGTTGCGCGAGCAGACGACATGTTGAGGCAAACGCCTCATGTGACCACGACGGCAGCGACCGATGATCGCTCCATGACCAAGCAATTACAAACCACACCGACACACAACGGCGTCAGCACCCGCGGCGCGCGGGTCGACGCGGTGAACGTGACCCGACATGCGGGGTCTCGCGAGATCCTGCGGCAAATGTCGCTGTCCGTGGAACCGGGCGAGCTGGTCGCCATCGCGGGCGGCAGCGGCGCAGGCAAGACCACCTTGTTAGAGGTCCTCGCGGGGCTGACGCCGCCGTCGGCGGGCGAGGTTCGCCACGACGGCGTCCCGTGCGGTGCACGAGTGAGCTGCCAGTCCCGCATCGGCTACGTGCCCCAGGACGACATCATCCACCTGGAGATGCCGTTGCGCCGCACGCTGCGCTACGCCGCGCGGCTGCGGCTACCCGCCGGCACGTCGGCGGCCGAGGCGCACCGGATAGTCGAGGAAACCATGCAAGACCTCGACCTGGCTGACCGGGCCGACGTGCCGGTCCGTGACCTGTCCGGCGGGCAGCGCAAGCGGGCCAGCATCGCGGTGGAGCTGCTGACCCATCCACGGATCTTCTTCCTCGACGAACCCACTTCCGGGCTCGACCCGGCTACCGCCACCGACGTGATGCGGCTGCTGCGCAGGCTCAGCCGCCGCGGGGTCGCGGTTGTCCTCACGACGCACGAGCCGGCCGCCATCGACCGGTGCGATCGGGTGGTGTTCCTTGCGCGCGACGGCCACCATGCCTTCACCGGCAGCCCGGCCGAAGCTCGCCGTTACTTCGGCGTGCATGATCTCAACGACGTCTACGCAAGGCTGGCGGGTGAGGATCCGCAGACTTGGGCAATGCGATTCACGGACAGCGGTCCGGATGCGAAACCCGTTGTGGCCCAACCGCTGTACTCAGGGGTAGCCCGCGTGAGCGCAGTCCGGCAATGGTGGCTGCTCACCCGACGTAATGTCGATGTCCTGTTTCGCAACCGGTTGACGTTGGCGGTACTGCTCGGTTCGCCGGTGCTGGTGACGGTGATGATGGCGACGCTGTTCAAGCGCGGTTCATTCGATCCGCACGGCCCCGCCGACGTGGGCCCGGCGCAGATCGTGTTCTGGATCGCGTTCGCCGGGTTCTTCTTCGGCCTGACCTACGGGCTGCTCCAAATCGTCGGGGAGATGGCGGTTTTCCGGCGGGAACGCCTCTCAGGACTGAGTGTGGGCGCCTACGTGGCATCCAAGATCGCGGCGCTGCTTCCGGTGCTGGCGGCGGTGAGCGCAATGCTGCTCGGCGTGCTGCGGGCACTCGGTCGGCTGCCCGCCGTCGGGTGGGACGTGTACGCAGTCCTTTTCATGACGATTGTGGTGGAGGCGACGTCGGCGCTGGCGCTGGGCCTGCTCGCCTCGGCCGCGGTGTCCAACGCCGCGCAGGCCGCACTCGCGCTGCCGATGCTGTGCTTCCCGCAGGTCCTTTTCGGTGGCGCCATCGTCCCCGTTGACCAGATGGCCACCCCGGGACGTCTGATGAGCCTCGTCCTGTCGAACCGCCACGCTTTCGACGCGTTGGGCCGCCACCTGAATCTGGACAGGTACACCGGCACGCTGCCGGCCATGTCGGCCTACCGCGAAACCTTCCACGGCGGCGCCGCCGGCAGTCTCATCGCGTTGGCCTCATTTGCCGTCGTGCTGACGCTGGCAACGGTGTGGGTGCTGGACCGGCGGTCCGCTCCCGGCGCCCGCTGAAGGCGGCGAGCAGACGCAAAATCCCCCAAAATCAACTACTTTGGGGCGATTTTGCGTCTGCTCGCGCTACTGTGCGTCTGGTCGGGCTGCGTGCCAGGGATGCGCCGCCTCCAGTTGCGCGGCCACACGAATGAGCACGTCCTCGGCGCCGTAGGCGGCGGCGAGTTGGATGCCGATAGGCAGCCCGTCGGCGTTGCGGTGCAACGGGAGGCTGATCGCCGGCTGTCCGCTCATGTTGAACGGCGGGGTGAACGCGGCGAACTGGCCGCCGCGGCGCATCGGCACCGTTGGGTGCTCGGGATCGTTCTCGAAGTCCGTCAGCAGCGGCGGCGGCTCGGCGACGGTCGGCGTAAGAAGGAGGTCCCAGCCGTCGGCCCACCACTGTTGCAGCGCACGCCGAAACGCATATACCGCGGCCTGCGCCGCGGCGTAGTCGACGGCGGTCACTTCCGTCGCTCGCTCGATCAGCGCCCAGTTGACCGGCTCGATGTCATCGGAAGTCACCTCGCGTCCGAGCGTCTCGCTGAATCCGCGCGCCGCCATCGCCAATTGCGTCGCCCACAGCGCCATGAACTTGTGGACCAAGGTGGTATCGGCCAGACACGGCGGCCATGCCGGCTCGACGATGTGCCCAAGTCCCTCCAGCATCGACGCCGCTCCCCGCACGGCCGAAACACAGTCCTGGTGCAGGAATTCAACGCGCGGGTGGACGTCGAGCAGCCCGATGCGCAACCGGCCTGGTTCAGCGACGACCTCGTCGAGGTAGGGCCGCTGCGGCGCGGGCGCGATCACGCTGTCACCAATGCCCGGACCGCGCACGGCATCCAGCAGACCTGCGGTGTCCCGCACCGTACGGCTGACGCACAGTTCGACTCCGAGCCCGACCTCGGCGCGCTGCGGACCCACCGAGATCCTGCCCTGGCTCGGCTTGAGCCCCACCAACCCGCAACATGAGGCGGGAATGCGGATGCTGCCGCCCCCGTCCGAGGCGTTGGCGAACGGAACCATCCCGACGGCCACCGCCGCGGCGGCGCCGCCACTCGATCCGCCCCGGGGTGCGATCCAGCGCCCACGGATTGCGGGTCGGCCCCCATGCCAGTGGTTGTGTGGTTGGCAGACTGCCCATTTCGGGGCTATTAGTCCGACCGGCGATGACCAGCCCGGCCGCCTTGAACCTGGCCACCAATGTGGTGTCGGCAGTGTCGATCTTGCCCGCCTCTTTCAGCGCGACATTGCCGTTGGACAGGGTCTGGCCCGCGAAGCTCGTGTAGAGATCCTTCAGCAGAAACGGCACGCCGCGGAACGGGCCGGCGGGAAGGCCGGGATCGGCGGCCACCGTGCGGGCATGCTCGAACCACTCGATGACCACGGCGTTCAACGACGGGTTCGCTTCCTCGATGCGCGCGATCGCCGCTTCCAGCAGCTCGCTGGGCGTGACCTCGCCCTTCGCTACCAGCGCCGCCTGGTCGGTGGCGTCCATCCAGCGCGTCTCTTCGGCAAGCCCACTCATGGCTTTCGGTTTACCATGGCGCGCCATCCCGCGACGCTTGAGTCGCAGTGGCCGACGAACGGCTTTAGGCTTTTTGCGCACAGGACTAGCGGGGGATTGCGGATAAGTGTGAATAGACCGCCGGGTGTGGTTAAACACAGAATCGCCACGATGTCGGCGATTTGGTCAGCCGTCGTCTTATTTGCGGCCTGCTCAACTTCGCAGACCGCGTCACCGCCGGCGGGAAGATCCGCCACCTCGACTTCGGCAACCACCGCCCGCCCGGTCGCCGCTCCTGCTCCGGCAACCAGTCCATTGGCGAAAGACTGGAAAAGCTACGGCGGCACCGTCTACTTCGGCTGTCCCGAGGGATTCTCGTCGAGCAAATCGGCGCTCGAGGACATCCGCCCGAAGATCTTCGACATCAAAACAGGGCAATTCACCTCGCCGGCCATCCCTGCCGTGCCTGCCGGCGAGACTGTGACCGGCGGTGTATGCGCGCTGTCCAACACTGCCGACGACATGAAAGTCGTCTACATCGTCGTCTCGACTGTCGCGCAGGACTCTCCGGGACACGGTGCCACGAAGACGACGGCGTATCTCTTCGACCTCAAATCGGAGCGGCCGCTGGCCACCAAGGAACTGCAGCCGCCGGCGCCCGATCTCAGCTTCTCCGCACCGAAGGAATGGCGGCTCGGCTCGACCATATCCGGTGTGGCGTGGGTGAACGCCTTCAGCGATGGGCACGGCTCAGCGTCACCGCCCCGGACCGTTATTCTGTCCAACACCGACCTGTCAATGGGTTGGACTGATCCGCAGCCCGGACGGGTGTGGCAGGATGCTCTTGCGTTCCAACGCAATACGATGCCAGGCAAGACGTCGGGGGCGGAGCTGAGGCTATCGACCGGCGAAGCGGTATATCAGGACAACGACATTGAGGCCGTCGAAGCCGAATTGTCCGAGGGGTCCGACAAGTTGGTGAAAATCACACGCCGAGATCCGGCCAATCCCTCCGTCGTGTCGACGATATTTTGGGACGTGAACACCAGAGCCATCGTCAAACTCGGTGACAGCGACCGTATTTCGGGTAGTGGGCTGGCCGCCACCTTGTCCGACGGGAAATTGCTCGTCGACGCCCGCGGCTCGGATAACTCGCAGTTTGGATTCGGCGTATGGAACTTACGCACACAGCAGTGGGATCTGCTGAAAACCAGAGACGAAGCCGCCAAGTTGTCGATTTCAAAACTGGCGTTATTCGGCGACCGTCTCTATGTCACCTACGCCGGCGGCACCCTTTCAGTGCTCGGTCTTCCGACCGCCAACACGCTCGCGTCGACCTGGTCCGTCCGGCCTTTCGGACGCATTTCCGGGTGGACGCTGGTGTGCCGCGGCGAGACACCCACCAGCGGCGAATGCAAGGAAATCGTCCTAGTGCAAGACGAGAACGGCCACTACCCAGGCCCCTGGATCTGATCTGACGGCCTGACTGGCCCGTCCGCCCGGCGTGCCCGCGCGCGTCGCTTGCCTTCGTGCATCGCAGCAACTCGGGCGACCGGAATCGTGCGGCCTTGTTCGATGAGATCATTCGGCAGGCGCTGCGGTGCGACCATCATGTCGGCCCAGGGATCGTAAGCGGAAAGCGCGTCGGCTGCCGTGTGCACGTTGAAGTCAGCAGGGTTGACGCGGTCCAGGTCTGACCAATCCAACGGGAAGGACACCGGTATGCCCGGACGCAACCGCGGGCTGTACGCAGCAGCGACGGTCGCGCCGCCAGCCCGGGTTGAGTCGACGAACACTTTGCCTGCTCGGTCCTCGACGATGAAAGCCGTTGTCGCCAGAGAGGGGTCGAGTGCCTCCGCGCGTGCGGCCAGCGCGCGTGTCGCCGCAGCCACGTCGTCGACCGGGGCAGTGTCGTCGATAGGCACAAAGACATGAATGCCCTTCGCGCCGCTGGTTTTGACGGAGCCGACGAGTCCGCTGTCGGCGAGAGCCTGCCGTACGAGGTATGCGACGTTTACCACCGCTTTGAAGTCATCGTCGGCGGGTGGGTCGAGATCGAGGACCAGATGGGTAGGCCGATAGATGTCGTCGGCCAACCCCAAGGTGGGGTGATACTCGACGGCACGCTGGTTGGCCAGCCACAACAGCGTGCGCCTGTCGTTGCAAACCGCATAACGAACCTCCCGTTGCGACGCCTCCGCCCAAATCGAAGCCGTTGGCACCCAATCCGGGGTGTACTTTGGCACGTTCTTCTGCATGAACGGCGCCCGCCCGCGCAGGACCCTGAGCACTGTGAGCGGCCTGCCGGCAAGTCCAGGGAGCATCCTGTCGGCCACCGCATCCAGGTAGTCCACCAAGTCGCGCTTGGTGGCCTCGGCGCCCGGGCTCAGCGGTTGGTCGAGATTGGTCAGATCGATTCCAGCGCGCTGCTCACCGGCGCTCATTTACCCAGCCTATGTGCAGACATGGCGCCGACCGCATAGCCACATAACGATGACCCCGGAAATCTGTTGCGGCACTTGGCGGGTGAGCTTCCCGACGCTACGACTAGGCTAGCCGTCCATGGGTGCGTTGGACGGACGGGTTGCATTGATCACCGGAGGCGGTCGGGGCCAAGGCCGCGCGCATGCCCTTGCGCTGGCGGCCGAAGGAGCCGACATCGTCGCGGCCGATGCGCCGGGTGCGATGGCGGACCTGACCTACCCGCTGGCCACCGAAGACGACCTGGGGGACACCGCCAAGCAAGTCGAAGAGCTGGGCCGACGCTGTCTGCCGCTTGCGGTCGACGTGCGTGACGCCGGTCAGGTTGCCACGGCGGTCGAGCAGACGGTGAAAGACCTGGGCAGCCTCGACATCGTGCTGGCCAACGCCGGCGTCGTCAGCACCGGACCGTTGGAGCAGGTGAGTGACCAGGTTTGGCAGCAGCTGGTCGACACCAACCTCACCGGCGTGTTCCACACCCTGCGGGCGGCCATACCGGTGATGCGGCGCCAGCGCTTCGGCCGGATCGTGGTGACGTCGTCGATGGGCGGTCGCATGGGCATTCCAGATCTGGCGGCGTACAACGCCACCAAGTGGGGGATCATCGGGCTGGCCAAGTCTGTTGCCCTGGAGGTCGCCAAAGAAGGCATCACGGTCAACGTCATCTGTCCCACCACGACGCAGACGCCGATGGTGCAGCCCGCTGGAGGTGACGACGTTCCCGACGATCTGGTGCGCCGAATGATGAAGGCCAACCCGATACCACAGCCGTGGCTGCAACCCGAGGACGTCAGCCGCGGAGTGCTCTACCTGGTCACCGATCCGGGCGTCATCACCGGCAGCGTTCTCGAAGTCGGTCTCGGCGGGAGCGCGCGCATTCACTGACCACCTTCCCGGATCAGTCCTTCTGCCAGGTCAGACAGCTGTGCGTCAAAAATGCCGTGTCACCCGGCTGGACCGTCACGACCTGAGGACCCGTGCCGAGGCCGTTGATGATGATGTGGGTTGGATTGAGACTGTTCAGCCTCGCCCAGTAGCAGTCGGATTCGCCTTGGGGATTGGCTCCGGCCGAGCGATACGTGCCGGGCACGATGTCGATGCCCACTCGATACGTGCCATCGGTTTCGATGGTCGTCTTGGGGGCGGAGGACGGCGGCGCGGTCACCGCCACCGTTTTGGTGACTTCCACGGTGGACGTCACCGTCACGGTGGTCGTCGTTGACCTGCCGCCGCCGCAACCTGCCAGGACTATCGCCACGACAGCGGCAGCAGTTTTCCTGCCCCGCCTGGAAGCAGGGTGGGGCTCGCCGACGGCGATCCGGCCGGGTTTAGGACGGCGGCGGTGGTACCACCGGCCGGCACTCATTGGCTCCCGGGTCCCACCAGTTGCCGGGACCGCAGTCCGGGGGTGCTGCCGGCATTAGGGGCTGGCACGCATTGGCTCCTGGGTTCCACCAGTTGCCCGGCCCGCAATCCTGCGGCGGCGGCGCTATGGGCTGGCACGCGTTGGTTCCTGGGTTCCACCAGTTACCCGGACCGCAATCGGGGGGTTGAGCAGAACTCACCCCAGGCGACACGACTGTCGCGTACGCCAAGGGCGCTAATGCCACCGCGGCGGCGCCAGCCATGCGGCGAACGAACATACTCATCAACGGCCTCCCATTCGCAAACGTCCCGACCCCGAGCTTGACCCGAGTTTAGACAGCGAGTTACTTCGGTAAACCCACAATTGCAATTTCGCCCTGGAACTGCCGATCTCGGTCCACCTTCGTTATGGAAAGATCTATCCGACGCACGATCCGCTCCTTCAGATTTCGGACAGGTGACACCAATGCAGGTGTACAAGGCGTTCAGTAGCTGGACAAAGCCGCATTGTTGCCGCCGTGGCCAGAGCCGTTCCGGCAGATGCAATCGTTGCGGCCGTGACGACGGGGACGGTATTGCACGGCTCGCCCGCTGGCCGCAGTGCGGCGACGCCGAATTCGGCTGCGCCCGTTAGCGGCTTGCGGGCCGAACACCGCCTGCCGATACGGCGATAGCCGAACCAAGTCAGCATCGAATTGCAGAATGACTCGATGCGTCGACAACGGCAGGATGTTTTAAACAGGTCGTTGTTGATCTCGGAGAAGAAGATCCGGCGGAATACCGGCGTCGTCAAACGAAACGATCCAGATGCTCAACTTCGCAGCCCGCACTGGAGTCCGGCCGATGGTCGAGACCTTTGCAATGTCCGACATCAACCGAGTGCGCTCGGGTGACGCGCACTTCCGGGCCGTGGTCGCAGCGCAGTAACAACCACATCATCGGCATTGCCGGCCTGCTCAACGCCGTCGCAGAACACCTCCTTGGCCCGCAGCAACCTGCCCAACCTTCGGGCGAATACAAACGAGACAACTGGGGCGTATCCGAACGCAGAGCTTGGATCGCCCGCGCCGGGCGAACGTGAAATGTCCAATTAGCATAAAATAGACAAAACGGCTAAAATAGCCGGAGTGCAGGACAACCAAAGGAACCGCCATGTCCACGGTCTCGTTCCGCAACCGCGACGGCAAGCTGGTCGATGTGCCCGTGGTGGCCGCAAGCCGTCTCAAAAACGAGTTCGGCACGGTCTTTGAGCAGGCCGCACTCAACGGGGCGGTGGTGATCACCAAGCACGACACCCCCAGAGCGGTGCTGCTCTCGTATGCCGAATTCGAGGCTCTGACCGCGTCGGCCACACCTACGCTGGACGACCTCAGTGAGCGCTTCGACACGCTGTTGGCCACCATGCAGACGCCGCAAGCCAAAGCCGGCGTCGCCGCGGCATTCGACGCTACCCCAGAGGAACTGGGCGCCGCCGCGGTGAAGGCGGCGCGCACCGCACCACCACGCTGATCCAGCGCGGTCCATGATCCGCAAAACAACGATGCCTGCGCAGATACATGTGGTGGCCGGCGTCAACGGGGCCGGCAAGAGTAGCATCGTCGGCGCGGCGATTCGCGATATGGGCGGTGAGTACTACAACCCTGACGAGGCCGCAAGGGTGATCATGGTGGCCAGCCCCGGACTGAACCAAACCGCGGCTAACGCGGCGGCATGGGAACAGGGCCGAAAGCTCCTGGAGCGGGCGATTTCTCACGACCTGGACTTCACCTTTGAGACCACGCTGGGCGGCAACACGATGCCGAAACTGCTGGCCGAGGCCGCCAAGCGTGGCATCGAGGTTCACGTCTTCTACGTCGGGCTCGATAGCGCCGACGCCCACATCCAGCGGGTGCGACAACGGGTCCGCGCCGGCGGGCATGACATTCCCGAAGCCGACATCCGCCGTCGCTACCGCCACAGCCTGATCAATCTCGTGACATTGCTGCCGGTGCTGAGCGAGCTACGGGTGTATGACAATTCTGCGACCGCCGACCCCGCCACCGGCCAGGCACCGCAGCCGGTCCTGGTGCTGAACATGCAGCGTGGCCGCATCGTCGGGCCATCCGATTTGACGTTGACGCCGGCTTGGGCCAAGCCCATTGTCGCGGCAGCGTTGGAGCCGGGCCTTGCTCGATAGGGAGTAAGCAGTGCACGGCCGAACAATTGGGGCCCGCCGCGCGGGGGTCAGTCGCCGACGTTCGCAAACGACCACCGCGCAGACGCAGACGCTGACCGAAAGGAAACGATTACAGATGACAATTGCACAGCAAAAAGCACATCGCGCCAAGTTCGCCAAACAGGCAAAGGCCAAGGGCAACACCAAGATCGGTCGACGCGCTAAAGCGACTGCGCGGCAACGCAAAAAGCGTTAAAGAGAAATCATCTCGTGACGGTCAGTCTGGTCAGCCGATTGAGGCGTGGGTCCCCGAGAGGGTCGTGTCGCCGCTCCGTCTGCTGTGGACCGTTAACTTGTAGTCCAGCGAGAACGTCTTACCCTCCGGGTCATTGAGGACGACGGTGGCGCTTCCTCCGACGCTATCCACGTTGGCGTTAACGGGCCGGGCGCTGATGTTGCAATCGAACTTCGTGCCCGCCTTGGGCTCGATGCTGCTGGCGGCTGGGCAACTCGCCGTAGCGTTGATCAGCTTGCCGCCCTGATCATTCTCAATCTGGCTGGCCGCGACACTCTCGATGTGACGCATGTCGAACGCCGGAGCCGCCGACGTCGACGATGCCGACGACGTACCCGACCCCGACGACGTACCTGAGCCCGAATGGCTTCCCCCACCGCACCCGGACACGATGATGGCTGCTGCTGCGGCCACAGAACCGATTCGTGCGTATTCCACACGTGTTCCTTTCTCTCGTTTGCTGCGGTTGCGTCTGCGTGCCCATAGCGGGCTGCGTTTAAACGGAATTGGCTACTTTGGCCCCGTTTGCTGAAGCCAACACTGCAGCGGCGCGCATCGCGCGGGTACGGGCCAAGCGCAACCGTCTGAAGGGCCAGCCGTGACGACAACCTATGAGCCGCCAGCGGTGCCCTACGGTGCTGCCAACGGCACGACGTGGCGCAGACCGCCACATAACCCGCGCGCAGGTAGTCCGCGACCGGTAATCCGTAACCGACCGGGTTGACCGACTTCCGCGATGCTGCGGCTGCTTCGTGGCAGCATCGGGGGCGTGGTCTACTCTTTTCGAAATCGAATCAGAATCAAAGACGGCAAGAAATTAGAAGTCGACGCGACCGAATTCCGTTTGAGTCCGGAAAGCTCGAATGAGATCATCATCGCCCGTCCTGGCTATCCAAGTAAAAAGCTGAAAGATGTCGACGAACTAATTATTTCGGGACGCGGTTACGATAGCCCCGAAGCCGCACTCGGTGCAGGCCGAAAGTGGCGGCAAGTGCTGTCCTCAGTTTTCGCCCGAATGTTTCTATCCGTCGATTTGGGTGATGATGTCGATGAATCTAAAGTACTTTTACCTGAAACCATGGTCACAGGAACAGGTCTTGAGATGATTGGCATAAAGCCGGGAGCCATCATTTACGAGGATCGTCATGGTCTGTCGATTTATAAGACCGAACCGGTACGTCCTTTTGTGCACCTTTCAATGGGCGAAGTATCGGTTCACGTATCGTTGAACGAACAAGCGACGTACGACAGTGTTGGGCAAGCATTGCAACGGCATAGCGGGATCTGGCGTGATGAATTAAAGCTTGCGTATCAGCTGGTACATAGTTCGCTCGCGAATGAAAATTACGAACCCCGGTTGATTCTGGCAGTGACGGCGATTGAGGCGCTGATCCCGTACCGCGAGCGCGTAGCCGAAGTCGTTACGGTACTGGAAAAGCTTGTCTCGCATGTCAACGACATGTCTGCAACCGAAATTGATAACGCAACCAGAAGCGCGGTCTTAAAGCTACTTGATTCTGACAGGTACGAGTCGGTTCGTCAGCTTGGCCTGAAACTGACTGATCGGCTAACCGGCGAGTACGGAGGAAAATCGCCACGAAAGTATTTCGACGAAGTGTACGGAACCCGAAGTGATCTCGCTCACGGGAACTTACGAAACGTGCCAAGGCTGAGCGAAGACGCTCTGAATAAGACGTATATAGAGTTGCTCCGTTTTGTTGTCGACATACTGGAAGCGTGGACACCGGAATACAGCAATTAATCGTCTGGCTAACAGATCATGAGCGGTTATCAACCGTTTTGACGAAGGTTTCGAAGTCTTCTGGATCGACCTTGACTAATCGCCCAACTCGATACCCTGTTAAGTGTCCCTCTGCGATGTGAGCGCGAATCGTGTTGGGATGAATTCCGAGACGCTTCCAGCTTCGGCAGTTGAAATCAATCCAGGCAGATCGACAAGCTTCGATTTAGAGTTGGAAATGGACATAGAACGCTACCTTTTTACGTCAGGCGTAGCACGTGCTAGAAGCCAGTTTCGACAGGGAGCGCGTTTATGACTAGGCCGCCTCTAGTGTCTAATTGCTGCTGTCGATATTAGCAGAATTCAGGGCGAAATGTGCGAAGCGTAGCTAACGTGGCTGCGGTGTCAGGCGTGCGGAGTGTGCGGAGCCGAACAGATACAGGGTCGCGGGGAGCCGGTGAGGGTGCCAGCAACCGGATGCGAGGGTAGTTTTGCTGTGCGGGATCGCATTTTCATCGCACGCCGTGAGCCGGTCGGCGTGGAAACCGGCCCTGACCTGCGGTTTTACTGGTGGCAGGTACAGGATTCGAACCTGTGAAGCTTTCGCGACGGATTTACAGTCCGCTCCCATTGGCCGCTCGGGCAACCTGCCGCCTAGCAGGTTACAACGAACGGGTAGACAGAGCACAAACGGGCGTCACCCGAAATAGGGCCATGGAGGAGGGAAGCATCGAATGGCGGACTCATCGTTCGACATCGTCAGCAAGGTCGATCGGCAGGAAGTCGACAACGCGCTCAACCAGGCGGCCAAGGAGCTGGCCACCCGTTTCGATTTCCGCGGCACCGACACCAAGATCGCGTGGAAGGGCGACGAGGCCATCGAGCTGACGTCGTCCACCGAGGAGCGCGTCAAGGCTGCCGTCGACGTCTTCAAGGAGAAGCTGATCCGGCGGGACATCTCCCTGAAGGCCTTCGATGCCGGCGAGCCGCAGGCCTCCGGCAAGACGTATAAGGTCACCGGCGCGCTCAAGCAGGGCATCAGCAGCGAGAACGCCAAAAAGATCACCAAGCTCATCCGCGACGAGGGACCCAAGACCGTCAAGACCCAGATCCAGGGCGACGAGGTCCGCGTCACCAGCAAGAAACGCGACGACCTGCAGGCCGTCATCGCGATGCTGAAGAAGGCCGACCTGGATGTGGCGCTGCAGTTCGTCAACTACCGGTGACGGTCCGAGATTTCAAGCGAGGTTTGCTATGACCCTGACTCCCCAGGAAGCCGAATACTTCGACGTCATCATCGTCGGCGCCGGCATCTCGGGCATCGGCGCGGCCTATCGAATCACCGAGCGCAACCCGCAACTGAGCTACACCATCCTGGAGCGGCGCGAGCAGATCGGCGGCACCTGGGATCTGTTCCGCTATCCAGGCGTGCGCTCCGACAGCAGCATCTTCACCCTGTCCTTCCCCTATGAGCCCTGGCCGCGCAAGGAAGGCGTCGCTGACGGCGACCACATCCGCGAATACCTGACCGCCACCGCGCACAAGTACGGCATCGACCGCCACATCCAGTTCGACAGCTACGTCCGCTCAGCGGACTGGGATTCCGCCACTGACACCTGGACGGTGACTTTCGAACAGGGCGGGGTGGCTAAGCAGTACCGCAGCCGGTTCCTGTTCTTCGGCAGCGGCTACTACAACTACGACGAGGGCTACACGCCGGACTTCCCCGGCATCGAGAAGTTCGGCGGCACCGTCATACATCCGCAGCACTGGCCGGAGGACTTGGACTACACCGGCAAGAAGATCGTGGTGATCGGCAGTGGGGCCACCGCGGTCACGCTGCTCCCGTCGCTGTCGGAGCGCGCCGAAAAGGTGACCATGCTGCAGCGCTCGCCGACCTACATGATCTCGGCGTCCAAATACAGCCGGGTTGCCGCCGTCGCGCGTAAAGTGTTGCCCCCCAAGGCCTCCCACTTGGTCATCCGCATGTGGGCGGCGTTGCAGGAAGCGCTTATCTGGTTCTTGTCCCGAAAGACTCCGGGTTTCGTGAAGTGGCTGCTGCGCCGCACTGCGATCACCAACCTGCCCGACGGGTACGACGTCGACAGGCACTTCAAACCGCGGTATAACCCATGGGACCAGCGGATGTGCCTGATCCCCGACGCGGACCTGTACACCACGATCAGTGCGGGCCGCGCCGAGGTGGTCACCGATCACATCGACCACTTCGACGCCACCGGTATCGCGCTGCAATCCGGTGAGCATCTCGATGCCGACATCATCGTCACCGCCACGGGCCTGCAACTACAGGCGCTGGGCGGCGCCACGATCAGCCTCGACGGCGTAGAGATCAATACGCGGGACCGCTTCGTCTACAAAGCCCACATGCTCGAGGACGTGCCCAACCTGTTCTGGTGTGTGGGCTATACGAATGCATCCTGGACGTTGCGCGCCGACATCACCGCGCGTGCGACGGCAAAGCTGCTGGCGCATATGGCTTCTCACGGCTACACGCACGCCTATCCGCACCTCGGCGATCAGTCGATGGCCGAAAAGCCATCCTGGGACATCCAGGCGAACTACGTGAAGCGTGCGCTGCACGCGCTGCCCAAGTCCGGCACCAAGCGCCCGTGGAATGTTCGGCAGAACTATTTCGCTGACGCCCTGGACTACAAGTTCGACCGCATCGAGGAGGCGATGGTGTTCGGCCGCGTTCGGCAATACGCTGATCTTCATGGCAGCTGAGAAGCGCGAACCCAAAGTCGTCGTTCTTGGTGGTGGTTCCTGGGGAACCACGGTGGCGTCAATCTGCGCACGCCGCGCGCCCACACTGCAGTGGGTGCGTTCCGAGGCGACCGCCAAGGACATCAACGAAAACCACCGCAACTCCCGGTATCTCGGGAACGACGTGGAGCTGAGCGAGACCCTGCGCGCCACCACGGACTTCGCGGAGGCCGCACACTCCGCCGACGTCGTCGTGATGGGCGTGCCGTCGCACGGCTTCCGGGGCGTGCTCACCGAGCTCAGCAAGGAATTGCGGCCCTGGGTGCCGGTGGTTTCACTGGTGAAGGGCCTCGAGCAGGGCACCAACATGCGGATGTCGCAGATCGTCGAGGAGGTGCTGCCCGGTCATCCGGCAGGCATCCTGGCCGGACCAAACATCGCCCGCGAAGTAGCCGAGGGTTATGCCGCCGCGGCGGTGCTGGCGATGCCCGACCAGCACCTGGCAACCCGGCTCTCGGGCTTGTTCCGCACCCGGCGATTCCGGGTGTACACCACCGACGACGTCGTCGGGGTCGAGATGGCCGGCGCGCTGAAGAACGTGTTCGCGATCGCTGTCGGGATGGGTTACGCGATGGGCATCGGTGAAAACACGCGTGCACTGATAATCGCCCGCTCGTTGCGCGAGATGACAAAGCTGGGCGTGGCGACGGGTGGAAATGCCGAGACCTTCCCCGGGCTTGCCGGTCTGGGCGATCTCATCGTCACCTGCACCAGTCAGCGCAGCCGCAACCGCCACGTCGGCGAGCAACTCGGTGCGGGCAAGCCGATCGACGAGATCATCGCCTCGATGAATCAGGTCGCCGAAGGGGTCAAAGCAGCCAGCGTGGTCATGGAATTCGCCGACGGGTTCGGGCTGAACATGCCGATTGCGCGCGAAGTGGACGCCGTGGTCAACCATGGCTCGACGGTTGAGCAAGCTTATCGGGGCCTGATCGCCGAAACCCCGGGCCACGAGGTGCACGGCTCAGGGTTCTGAGTCGCTAGTCGAAACCGAACGGTCCGAAGTCTATTCGACGTTCGGCTAGCTTCTGCACCATCCACTGATTCAACGACACACCTTGCTCAACGGCTTCGCGGACGAGGCGCGCGTGCAGCGCCGATGATGTGCGGACGACAAGTGTTCCGCTGTAGTTGCGTTCGGCCAGCGGTGCGGGGGGTGTCTGGCCGTTGGTTTGCATGTCGTCGACGTATTCGTCGACCGCTTCCTCGATGCCCGCTAGGGCCTCGGGCAGGCTGGGCGCATAGTGCGACAGCGAAGGGAACTCGAGACAGAAGCCGACGTGCTCGTCATGCTCGGGCGACCATTCCACGCGGTAGGTATAACGATTCACGCGGGACGTGGTACCACGTGCACCATTGAACCCGCTAGTCACAAGACGGGCCGGCCCAGTCGTTTGACGAATTCGCTAGCACCGGCGCTAGCAAAACCGAGCAGGCATGCATGTTCCGACGACGCCGGGCACGTGCACCATGGGCCCCACTAGTCACACGAGGGCCGGGCCAGTCGCTTCACGAATTCGCTAGCACCGGCGCTAGCAAAACCGAGCAGGCACTCGTAGTTCCGACGACGCCGGCCGCCGAACAGGCGCAGCAACGGTCAATCGACGTCGATTGAGATATGCAGCCGCTTGCCGCATACCCGGGCCAGTTTCGCCAATTCGTCGACACGGGGCACCTCGGCCCCGCTTTCCCAGGCGGCCACCGTGTCCTGGCTCGTGCCAAGCGCAGTCGCGAGCTCGGTCTGGGTCATATTCGCGCCGACACGCGTCTCGAACACCAAATCCGACAGATCCAATGACAATCCGGCTTCATGGATATCCATCGATTCAATTTCCGCCATTGGAATCACAGCTCTCATAAGTTGCCACCGAATATTAATTCCAATGTAAACGTCGTGGGGCGGACACAACAGGACCCGACGCAGTGGGAGCAAGGGGCCTTTTGCCCGAGCCGCCGGGCTACCCGCGCGCCATCGCCTCCAGACGGCGGATGCGGTCCTCGATCGGTGGGTGCGTCGAGAACAACGACCCGATCCGCTCGCCGGCGCGGAACGGGTTGGCGATCATCAAGTGTGCCTGGCTGGCCAGCTGCGGCTCGGGCGGCAGTGGGGCCATCTGCACGCCACCCGAGATCTTGCGCAGCGCCGACGCCAGGCCCAGCGGGTCACCGGTCAGCACGGCACCCGACTCGTCGGCCTGATACTCCCGCGATCGTGACACCGCCAGCCGCACCACCGTCGCCGCGATCGGGCCCAGCAACGAAACCACCAGCAGCGCAAAGGGATTGTCATTGTCGCGGTCGCCGCCCAACCCGATCCACATGGCCATGTTGGCCAGTGCGGTGATGACACCCGCCAGCGCTCCTGCGACACACGAAATCAGAATGTCGCGGTTGTAGACGTGCGACAGCTCGTGGCCCAGCACGGCGCGCAGCTCGCGCTCGTCGAGGATCTGCAGAATGCCGGTGGTGCAGCACACCGCGGCATTGCGCGGGTTGCGCCCCGTGGCGAACGCATTGGGCGCGTTGGTGTCGCTGATGTAGAGCCTCGGCATCGGTTGGTGCGCGCTGGTGGCCAGCTCCCGGACGATGCGATACATCGTCGGCGCCTGCAGCTCGGAAACCGGCTGCGCGTGCATAGCCCGCAGCGCCAGCTTGTCGCTGTTGAAGTACACATAGACGTTCATTCCGACGGTGAACAGCACCGCCAGCCACATCGCCGTCGGGCCGAACAGCCGGCCGAAGAAGACGATCATCGCGGACATACCGACCAACAGGACGAAGGTCTTCAGCCTGTTGGCATGGGGATGCCAGGTCATCAGTGTGTCCTCCTGCGAACACCTGGGATATTTTGCATTTCAGCTAATCAACGCCCGAGATGACCCGCCGGGTTCCAGGACACCCTCAGCCGTGCCGGCTGACCGTGTAGTCGACCAGCGCTTCCAGCGCGTGCCGGCCGGGCACGTCAGGTAGCTGGGCCAGTTCGTGGCGCGCCTTCGCCGCGTAGTCAGCGAGCACTTCCTTGGCCTTCGCCATGCCCGGGGACGCCCGCAATAGCGTCAGCGCCTCGAGCACCTCCGCGTCATCGTCGACGGGCCCGGACAGCAGCGAGCGCAGCCGCACGCCGTCGGGCCCGGTGTCGGCCAGCGCGTACAGCATCGGCAGCGTATGCACGCCTTCACGCACGTCGGTGCCGGGCAGCTTCCCGGACTCCTCGGAGTCGCTGTCGATGTCGATGATGTCGTCGGAGATCTGGAACGCGGTGCCCACGTAGCCGCCGAGCCGGCTCAGCCGTTCCACCTGTTCGCCGTCCGCACCCGAGAACATGCCGCCGAATTTGCCGGCCGCGGCGATCAGGCACGCCGTCTTCTCGTACACCACCTTCAGGTAGTGCTCGACCGAATCCACTCCGTCGGCCACCCCGCGGGTCTCGCGCATCTGGCCGGTCACCAGCTGAGCGAAGGTGTCGGCGACGATCCGCACCGCTTCCGGTCCCAGCCGGGATACCAGCCGCGACGCCGTCGCCAGCAGGTAATCCCCGGCCAAGATCGCGACATTGTTGCCCCAGCGCACGTTGGCGGTCGGCGTGCCGCGGCGGACCTCGGCCTCGTCCATCACGTCGTCGTGGTACAGCGTGGCCAGGTGAATCATCTCGATGACCGCGCCGGCGAGCGTCACCTCCCACGCCTCCGGATTGGGCCCGGTATGCGCGGACAGCACGGTGAACAGCGGCCGGAACCGTTTGCCGCCGGCCTTGAACAGGTGCAGCAGGGAATCGATCATCACCTCGTCGGCGCTGCGCAGCTCGGTGTCCATGAGCTCTTCGATCCGCGCCACACCGCCGCGCACGGTAGCGGCGAATTCGGCGTCGCCGAAGTCAACGCCCGCCACCACCGTCGCCGGAGTCCCCACCCGACCAACATACTGGTGAGCATGAAGACCAGCGCTGAAGTGGTGGTCGTGGGCGCCGGACCCGCCGGGTCGGCGGCGGCCGCCTGGGCCGCCCGGGCGGGCAGCGATGTGCTCGTCGTCGACTCGGCCGGCTTTCCCCGCGACAAGCCCTGCGGCGACGGGCTGACACCGCGCGCGATCGCCGAGCTGGAACGGCTGGGCCTGGGCGACTGGCTGAACGGCCGCATCCGGCATCACGGCCTGCGGATGAGCGGATTCGGCGGCGAGGTGGAAGTTCGGTGGCCCGGGCCGTCGTTCCCGTCGTACAGCAGTGCGGTGGCCCGCCTGGAACTGGACGACCGGATCCGCAAAGTCGCCGAGGATTCCGGGGCGCGCATGCTCCTGGGGACCAAAGCCGTTGCAGTGCATCATGACTCGTCGCGGCGCGTGGTATCGCTGACCCTGGCTGACGGCACCGAGGTGGGCTGTCGGGCGTTGATCGTCGCCGACGGCGCCCGGTCTTCGCTGGGCCGCAAGCTGGGCCGGCGGTGGCATCAGGAGACGGTCTACGGCGTCGCCGCCCGCGGCTACCTGACCACGCCCCGCGGCGACGAGCCCTGGCTGACCTCGCATCTGGAACTGCGCTCCCCCGACGGTGCGGTGCTGCCCGGCTACGGCTGGATTTTCCCGCTGGGCAACGGCGAGGCGAACATCGGCGTCGGAGCGCTGTCGACCACCAAGCGACAAGCCGACCTGGCGCTGCGGCCGTTGATCTCGTATTACACCGACCTGCGGCGCGACGAGTGGGGCTTCGACGGACCGCCGCGGGCGGTGTCGTCGGCGCTGCTGCCGATGGGCGGCGCGGTGTCGGGAGTGGCCGGACCGAACTGGATGCTGATCGGCGATGCGGCGGCCTGCGTCAACCCACTGAACGGCGAGGGCATCGACTACGGCCTGGAGACCGGGCGGTTCGCTGCCGAGCTGCTGGACTCGCGCGATCTGTCGCGGGTATGGCCGTCGCTGCTGCAACACCACTACGCCCGCGGGTTCTCAGTGGCGCGCCGGCTGGCGCTGTTGTTGACCTTCCAGCGGTTCCTGCCGGCGACCGGGCCCGTGGCGATGCGCTCGACCAGGCTGATGACCATTGCCGTGCGGGTGATGGCCAACCTGGTCACCGACGACGACGCGGACTGGGTGGCCCGGATGTGGCGGGGCGGCGGACGTGCGTCCCGGCTGATCGACCGCCGCCCGCCCTTCAGCTAAGAGTTGGCGAGCAGGCGCAAAAGCACCCAAAATCGGTAACTTTGGGGTGCTTTTGCGTCTGCTCGACGGTATCAAGGTAGTTGACATATATCAGGCTGGTTGATATACCGGAACCTATGACTGAGCTTGATTTTGAATTCGAAACGGCATATCGCGGCGAATCGGCACGGCTCGGGGAGGGCGTGCGGCCGCCGTGGAGTCTGGGTGAACCGCAGCCCGAACTGGCCGCCCTGATCGAGCAGGGCAAGTTCCACGGCGACGTCCTTGACGCCGGCTGCGGCGAAGGCGCAATTTCGCTGGCTTTGGCCGAACGAGGACACAACACGGTGGGGCTGGACATGTCGCCCACCGCCATCGAGCTGGCTCGCGATGAAGCGCAGCGACGCGGCTTGACCAATGCGAGCTTCGCGGTCGCAGATATCAGCGATTTCAGCGCATACCCGCCGGGATCGGCAGGGCGGTTCAGCACCATCGTGGACAGCACGCTGTTCCACTCCATGCCGGTGGAACTCCGCGACGGCTACCAGCAGTCGATCGTCCGGGCCGCGGCGCCGGGCGCGTCGTACATCGTGCTCGTCTTCGACAAGGCGGCCGTACCCGAAGGCCCGATCAACGCGGTCACCGAAGCAGAGCTGCGGGACGTGGTCTCCAAGTACTGGGTCGTCGACGGAATCAGGCCGGCGCGACTGTACTCGAAATTTTCTTCCGAGTCCGGCGGCCTACCACCGATGTTCGACATCCGCGAGGAGCCCAACGGCTTCAGTTCCGTCGGCGGTTGGCTGTTAACAGCCCACCTGGGCTGATATCCGCGGTGTATAGTCCCGCTAATGAAGGGCATGAGGCTGGCTACCATCGGTGCCACGGCGGCCGCTGCGATCGCATTGGCCGCACCGGCACAGGCTGACGACTACGACGCCCCGTTCAACGCCCAGCTCCACCAGTACGGCATCTACGGCCCGCAGGACTACAACGCCTGGCTGGCCAAGATCAGCTGCGACCGGATGGACCGGGGGGTGGACACCGATGCGTACAAGTCGGCGACGTTCATCCAGCGCAACCTGCCACTGCACACCACCCAGGGCCAGGCATTCCAGTTCCTCGGTGCGGCGATCGACCACTACTGCCCCGAGCACGTAGACCGCCTGCAGCAGGTCGGGCATCAGTAGGGGACGCGGAGTTTGACCGCTTAGCGGTCGGGCTTATAGGCGGCGTGCAGGGCCACGATGCCACCGCTCAGGTTGCGCCAGCGCACCGCCGACCACCCGGCCCGCGAAATCTGGCGGGCCAGCGTCGCCTGGTTGGGCCAGGCTCGGATCGATTCCGCGAGGTAGACGTACGCCTCGGGGTTGCTTGACACCGCACGGGCCACCCGCGGCAGCGCCTGCATCAGGTACTCCTTGTAGACGGTCGCGAACGCGCGGCTGGTCGGGGTGGAGAACTCGCACACCACCAGCCGGCCACCCGGGCGGGTGACCCGGGCCATCTCGCGCAGCGCGGTTTCGTGATCGACGACATTGCGAAGCCCGAAGCTGATGGTCACGGCGTCGAACACACCGTCACCGAACGGCAGCTTGGTGGCATCGCCGGCAACCTTCGGCACATTTCGCGCCGCGCCCGCCGCAAGCATTCCGACGGAGAAATCCGCCGCTACACACCAGGCTCCGGATTTTCCCAGCTCCACCGTGGATACCGCGGTGCCCGCCGCGAGATCGAGTACCTTGTCGGCGGGCCCGATCCGCAGCGCGTCCCGGGTGGCTCTGCGCCAATACCGGTCCTGACCCAGCGAGAGGACGGTGTTGGTGAGGTCGTATCGACGGGCCACGCCGTCGAACATCGACGCGACGTCGCGAGGATCTTTGTCCAGGTCCGCGCGACTCACGATGCAGACGCTACCTTGGCCCGTAGGGCACGGCGCAGGGGTGGTGTTGCGACTACCAGGACAGCGTCCGGGAAGGCGAGGGCGGCAACCTTCGTCGTCTCAGGCATTCCGCGTGAATCGCGGGCTTTGAATGTGAATCCTGGGCTTTGCGAGTGCAAACTGGGCGGAAATCTATGCCCGGTTCCCGCCCTGGGTGCACACCCAAAGCCATAGGCTCACAACGAAAACCTTAGATTCACACCCGAACCGAGCTGCGCGTGCGGTCCGCCGGTTACGCGGATCGCCGCCAGGAAAGCCGTATCCGCGCGGCCGGCGACATCACCGCCGCGTAGTGGCCGAGCAGCTCGTCGCAAATGACCGGCCAGCTGCGACCGAGCACGCTTCGCCGCGCGGCAGCTGAGTAGCCGTGCCGTTGGGACATCAGATGGTGCACCGCGGCGGGCAGGCGTGCCTGAAATTCGTTGACCGGCAACAACAGTCCGGTGCGGCGCGGGGTGACGAGGTCGCGTGGGCCGCCGGCGTCGGGGGCGATCACCGGCAGCCCCGACGCCAGCGCTTCCTGCACGACTTGGCAAAACGTCTCGTGCTCACCGGTATGCACAAAGACGTCCATGCTGGCATACGCCGCAGCGAGCTCCGCTCCATACAACGCACCCGTGAAAAGTGCTGTGGGCATTGCGGATTGCAGCTTTTCCCGATCGATGCCGTCGCCGACGATGACGAGTTGCACCGCGTCGCGCGCCGCCAGCACGGCCAGCCGCTCGACGTGTTTCTCCGGTGCGAGCCGGCCCACGAAGCCGACAATCGGCTTACCCTCCGGCGACCACCGTCGCCGCAGCGCCTCGTCCCGCGCAGACGGGGCGAACCGCAGCACGTCGACCCCGCGCGCCCATCGGTGCACACGCGGAACACCGTGGGCAAGAAGCGATTCCATCGTCGCGCTGGACGGCGCCAAGGTGCGGTCGGCGAGGCCGTGCAGGTGGCGGAACCACGCCCACGCGACGCGGGCCGTCTGGGAACTCAGCGGCAGGCCGTAGCTGGCGACGAACCCAGGTACGTCGGTTTGGTACACCGCCACCGTCGGCACCCCCAGCCGGCGAGCCGCGCGCAGCCCGCCATAACCGAGCAGCGCCGGAGACGCCAGATGCACCACGTCGGGATTGAATCCGCGCAGCACACCGACGATTCGCGGCGTGGGCACACCGAGCGGCAGTGAGGTCACCTTCGGGAACATCCGGGCCGGTACCCGATGGACTCGGACACCGTCGTGAATTCGCGCCGCTCGGGGTTCACCGGGCGGATTGTCAGGCGCGAGGACGAGCGCTTCATGCCCCGTTCGACGCAGATGCTCGAGTATCCGCAGCACCGAGTTGCTGACGCCGTTCACATTCGGGAGAAACGACTCGGCGACGATTGCAACGCGCACGCCACCACAGTCGCAGCGTCAACTGTCGCCAAGATTGCGGACGGGCATACGGCGCGCGAACTCTCTCAGCTCGATTTGCTGGGCGGGCTCGTTGCCTTGTCGCGACGGTCCAGCCGCCGGTCTATCAGGGCCAGCATGACCAGCGCAGCCGTCGCGGCCAGCCAGCCCACCACGGCGATGGACCCGGCCGGGATGATCGCCAGTCCGGCGTTGCGGTGTTGCACCCGGACCAGGTTCGGATCGTTCTTGTTGTACTCGACGTAAATCCGCATACCGGCGGCCAGCTCGGATGGATACAGCACCCCGAGCTCGGGCCGATAGGTCACGCGCTCAGGCGTGACGAACTCGATGGTGGAGCGCCGCGGCCCGGCGCTGAGCACCTCCGCTTGCGCCACACCCATGTTGTGTTTGATCGCCAGGTCGTTGCGCCAGGCGCCGGCTACCAGCAACACCGATTGGAGCGTGACCAGACCGGTGACGATCAGGACCGCGATCCGTGCCCAGCGGAGCGCGATCCGCACCCTGGTCTTCGGCTGCTCGTCAGCGCAGCCGTGAATCAGCATGTGCAGCAGCCGTTTCGGCGACTTCACGCGGCCCTCATAGCGCCGCCTTGATGGCTGCGTGCAGCCCGCGCAGCGAGGACCGGTCAGCCTTGACTTCCAGCACCCGCATGCCCGCGGCAGGTTCGTCCAGGGCCGTTGCCAGCTCGTCGACCTCGATCTGCCGGCTGTCCACGTGGTAGGCACGGCACAACGCGCCGACGTCGACGTCGTGTGGGGTGCCGAAGACCCGTGACGACACGTCGGAGAACCTGGGATCGCCCTGCTCCAGCAGCTCGAAGATGCCGCCGCCGTTGTCGTTGGACACCACGATCGTCAGGTGGGCCGGTGTCGGTTCGGTGGGGCCGATCAGCAGCCCGGAGCTGTCGTGGACGAAGGTCAGGTCACCGATCAGGGCGATGGTGCGCGCGGGGTTGCCGGTGCGTTCATGGGCCAAAGCCGCCCCGATCGCGGTGGACACCGTGCCGTCGATGCCTGCCACGCCGCGGTTGGACCGCACCAGGATGCCGTCAGTCTTGAGGCCGACCAGCGCCGCATCGCGTACCGGGTTGGACGCCCCGAGCACCAGCTGATCACCGGGCCGAAGCGCGTCGGCGACCGCGGCCGCCACGTGCAGGCCGGTGGTCAGCGGGTGGGCGGCGAGTTGGCCCCGAACCGCCGATATGGCGTGCTGATTCATCTCGGCGCACCGGCGCAGCCATGCCGGGTGCGGCATCCCGGTAACGACCGCCCGTGTGCCGGTGGCCTGCGAGTTGCCCGAGACGTCCGGCCAGCGCGGCCCGGTGGTCAGCGCGTACACGGGCACTTTGGGGTCGGCGAGCAGCGCCGATACGGGCCGGTGCAGCGTCGGGCGGCCCAGCATGATCACCTGTCTGGGGCGCAGCAGTGTCAGCGCCAGCGGGTGCAGGGGGTTCCCGCCACCTTGCGGCGAGGGCGCCGTCGGCTCGGCGACGGTGGGCAATTCGGCGAGGTTGGGGTGCACGCCTGCGCCGTGTCCGGCGATGACGACGGTGTCGGCCGACAGGTCGATGTCCAGCGGCTGGTCGAAGCTGACCGGGGGCGTATGTGTCCACGGCTTGCCGCCCGGCCGGCCCGGCGGGATCACCGCGCCGTGCGGTTCGCGATCGGGCACCAGCGGTTCGCGCAGCGGGATGTCGAAGTGCACGGGGCCGGCGTTGGCGCTCCGAGCGCCGGTGGCCGCCACCAGAACTCGGCAGGTGGCCGACCGCCAGGTCGCGTTGAGGGCATCCAGCCGCTCGGGGGCATCCTCCGCCAGACCCAGGCTGATGGTGGCGCGAACCTGCGTGCCGAAGTAGCCCAGCTGCTCCATGGTCTGGTTGGCCCCGGTACCGAGCAACTCGTAGGGCCGGTTGGCCGACAGCACGATCAGCGGCACCCGCGCGTAGTTGGCCTCCACCACCGCCGGGCCCAGATTGGCCACGGCGGTGCCCGACGTCATCGCGACACAGACCGGCGCGCCGGCGGCGATCGCCAGCCCGATGGCCAGATAGCCCGCGGTGCGTTCGTCGATGCGGACGTGCAACCGGATCCGGCCGGACCTGTCGGCGTCCTGCAGCGCGAATGCCAGCGGGGCGTTCCGTGAGCCCGGGCACAGCACCACGTCTCGGACGCCGCCGCGGATCAGCTCGTCGACGACGACGCGGGCCTGTGTCGTCGATGGGTTCACCAGTACAGGGTGTCACAATCGCCGCCTAGGCCGGCAACCTCGCCACATCCGTCACACCAGCCTCAGCGACCGACTGTTTTCAGCTGATGACGAGCGGTAGTGGCGCCGAGTCTGCGGTAGTGGCGCCGAGTCTGCGGTGAGGGCCTGCGGACGATGCCGTGACTAGCCCTGGACGCAGGCTCGGTGCCGGCCGCAGAGACCGGCCGTCAGGCCGTCGTGCTCGCGAAGAACCGGAGTGCCGCGGCGTTGACGGTGTCCGGCCGTTCGAAGAACCCGAGGTGACCGGTATCAGGAATATGCAGGTAGCGGCCACTGGGCATGGCGTCGGCGACCTCGCGGCCGAGATGCGCCGGCGTCACCACGTCGTCGGCGAAACCGATGACCAGCACCGGCGCGCTGACGTTGCCGTAGGCGGGCAACCGATTCGTCGTCGGAGCGACCTCGAGTTGGCACCGCGATCCCGGTGTGGGTTTGATCGGCCACATGGTGAACATGCCGATCCAATCGGCGACGACATTGTCGTCATTGAGCGTCTTGGGCGAAAAGTTTTCCAGCAAGCGATATTTCGCGTCGGCCGTGGGGGGTAGCAGGGTGCCGGAGTCATAGAGCTCGGCCTCGGCCTCATGGAAGAACTGGCGGGTGCGGTCCAGGCGGCCCCGGGTGGCCATCAACACGGCCGAACTCACCAACTCTGGCCGCTCCACCATGAGCTCCTGGGCGATGTACGAGCCCATCGAGACGGCAACGATGCGCGCGGGCGCGATGCCCAGGGATTCGATCAGCGCCGCGGTGTCGGCGACCATGGTTTGCGTGGTGAAACCTTCGGCGTTCTCGGTGGCGCCGACGCCGCGGTTGTCGAAGGTGATGCAGCGGTATCCCGCCGCCAGGAATGCCGGGACCTGATGTGGTTGCCAGGTGCGTCCAAGGCCGCCGTGGCCGGCGATAAAGACAACCGGCTCGCCGGTCCCCTTGTCGTCATAAGCCAGGTTGATCACCCGAACGACGGTACAAGCAACGGATAGCAGGCCTTGACCCGGTCGATCCACCACTGCCGTCGCTCCTCGGGTGCGGCCAGCGCGTGCAGGCGCTCGGGGTCGGGTACCACCGGCCGCACCGGCAGGTTGCCGTCGACCGGGATTGCGACGTCTGCCACGTCATCCAAGAACAACCCGCCGGTGCCCAACCCGCAGGCATGGCGCAGGTCGGGCAGGGCCGCTGCGGCGGCCAGCCCGCCGGCGATGCCGACCGCCGAATCGAGCGCGCTGGACACCACTACCGGGATGTCAATCTGCGCGGCGATGTCGAGCAGAGCCGAAACACCGCCCAGCGGAGCGACTTTCAGCACCGCGATGTCGGCGGCGCCGGCGCGGACCACGGCCAGCGGGTCGTCGGCCTTGCGGATGCTTTCGTCGGCCGCGATCGGCACGTCTGGCATGTCTGGCCGCCTGCGCAGCTCGGCCAGCTCCGGCACGGTGGCGCAGGGTTGCTCGATGTACTCCAGCGGCCCGTCGGCGGTCAGGGCGGCGGCGGCCTCGACTGCCTCCTCGACGCTCCAGCCGCCGTTGGCGTCCACGCGCACGGTGGCGATCGATTCCCGAACGGCGTTGACCCGCTCGACGTCGTCGGCCAGCCGTTGTCCCGGCTCGGCGACTTTCACCTTGGCGGTGCGGGCGCCGGGAAACCGGGCCAGCACCTCGCTCACCTGGGCGGCGGCGACGGCGGGCACGGTGGCGTTGATCGGGATCTGGTCGCGTAGGGGCGGCGGCAGGCGCTGATAAGCGGCCTCGATGCCCGCCGCGAGCCAGTGCGCGGCCTCGGCCGGTCCGTATTCGACGAATGCCCCGAACTCGCCCCAGCCGGCCGGACCGTCGATCAGCGCGATCTCGCGGGTGGTGATGCCGCGAAATTGCATGCGCATCGGCAATGCCACCACGTGCAGGCGGTCCAGCAGGTCCAGCAGGTCGGGCATCACCGACGGTAAACCTGGCGCCCCGCCAAGAACGTCGCCCGCACGTCGAGGTCGGCGATGTGCTCCGGGGGCACCGCGCGCGGATCGGCCGAGAGCACCACCAGGTCCGCGTACTTGCCGACCTCGAGCGAGCCGATGATGTCGTCGGCGAACAGCTGCCACGCGGCGTCGATGGTCTGCGCGCGGATGGCCTGCTCGACGGTCAGCCGTTCCTCGGGCGCCAGCACCCGCCCGCTGGGCGCGGCGCGTGTTGCGGCCACGCTGATGTTGCGCAGCGGCTCCTCGGGGGTGACCGGCGGGTCGTTGTGCAGCGAGATGCGCATGCCCGCCGCGACCGCGGAACCCGCTGGCATCCAACGAGATCCGTGTTCGGGTCCGAACAATCCGTCGACGATGATGTCACCCCAGTAGTGGATCTGGTCGACGAAAATGCTGCACGTGACACCGAGTTCGACGGCACGCTGGATCTGGTCCGCCCGGATCGCGCCGACATGTTCGAGCCTCAGCCGGTGATCGTCGCGGGGATGCCGGCGCAGCGCCTCTTCGTAGACGTCGAGGATGGTGTCGACGCCGGCGTCGCCCTGTACGTGACATGCCATCGGCCAGCCCAGCGGGAAGTAGGCGCCGACAATTTCGTGCAGTTGTTCGGCGGTGTAGTTGGCGCATCCGCACGAGCCGGGCTGTATGCCGCTGATGCGGGTGGCTTCGGTGTCCAGGTAGGGAAACGACAGCGCGATGTTGCCGATCCACGGTGAGCCGTCCACCCAGATCTTGATCCCCACCTGTCGCAGCATGTCGTCACCTTGGCCCGGTGCGGCGTCGGTGCGCATCTGCGGGTTGGAGATTTCGTAGGTGCGCAGCCGGACGGTCAAATCACTGCGCACCTGCTCCACCAGGGGCTTGAAGTTCGGGTCGAATGCCATCTCCGAGCAGGTGGTCAGCCCGGCCCGGTTGAGCCGGGCGCACTCGGCGCGCAGCATCCCCGGGTAGTCGCCCGGCTGTATCGCGCCCGCCAACAGCGGGAACACGGCACCGGTCTCCTCGGCGGTGCCGTCCAGCTCGCCGTGCGCGTCACGCCCGAACTTGGCTCCCTTGGGGTCCGGGGTGTCACGGGTCAAGCCGGCGCGCCGGGCGGCGTGTGTGTTGAAAAATGCCTTATGACCGGAGTTGTGCATGATTACCAGCGGCCCGTCCGGTGCGACCTCGTCAAGCCAGGCCAGCGTTGGCTGCGGAAGCCCGCTCTGCAGCAGCGGATCCCAGCCGTTGAGGTATGCGCCATCGGATCCGCGGCGCGCAACCTCGCGATGTACCGCCCTGACGACGTCGTCGGCGCTGCGCAGGGTGACCGGCCGGATGTCGACGAGCCGGTCGGACAGCGCAATGGCCTCCATCAGCGGATGTCCGTGTGCCTCAACGAATCCCGGCATCACGCAGCCGTCACCGATATCGATGGTCTCGGTACCGTCGCCAATGAGCCGGTCGATTTCAGACCGGCCGCCCACGGCGACGATGCGGCCGTCGGAGATGGCGAGCGCTTCGGCGGTGGGGCGGGTCTGGTCGACGGTCAAGACGGTTCCGGTGATCACGAGATCTGCCACGGTCATGTCCAGGGATCGTACTGATCGAGGGCACGATGCGGCCGAACTGCAACACGTTCTAGTCTTGCGACATGACCGACGAGCTGTTGCGCAACCCGACCCACAACGGCCACCTGCTGGTGGGCGCGCTCAAGCGACACAAGAACAAGCCGGTGCTGTTCCTCGGCGACACCACCCTGACCGGTGGTCGGCTGGCCGACCGGATCAGCCAGTACATCCAGGCGTTCGAGGCGCTGGGGGCCGGGACCGGCGTGGCGGTCGGGCTGCTGTCGCTCAACCGTCCCGAAGTGCTGATGATCATCGGCGCCGGACAAGCCCGGGGTTATCGGCGCACCGCGTTGCACCCACTGGGCTCGCTGGACGATCACGCCTATGTGCTCAACGACGCCGGCATCAGCTCGCTGATCATCGACCCCAACCCGATGTTCGTCGAGCGCGCGCTGGGCCTGCTGGAGAAGGTGGACTCGCTCAAGCAGATCCTGACGATCGGGCCGGTGCCCGAGGCGCTGCGTGGGGTGGCGGTGGACCTGTCCGCCGAAGCCGCCAGGTATGAGCCGCAGCCGCTGGTGGCCGCCGACCTGCCACCGGATCAGGTGATCGGCCTGACCTACACCGGCGGTACCACCGGAAAGCCCAAGGGCGTGATGGGCACCGCGCAATCGATCTCCACGATGACGATGATTCAGCTCTCCGAATGGGAATGGCCGGAGCAGCCTAGGTTCTTGATGATCACTCCGTTGTCGCACGCCGGAGCGGCTTATTTCGTGCCGACGCTGATCAAGGGCGGCGAAATGTACGTGCTGCCCAAGTTCGATCCGGCCGAAGTGTTGAAAACCATTGAGGAGAAGCGCATTACGGCTACATTCGTGGTGCCCTCGATGTTGTATGCGCTGATGGACCACCCAGATTCGCGCACCCGGGACCTGTCGTCACTGGAGACGGTGTATTACGGTGCGTCGGCGATCAACCCGGTGCGGCTGGCCGAGGCGATCAGCCGGTTCGGCAAGATCTTCGCCCAGAACTACGGGCAATCCGAAGCGCCGATGGCCATCACCTACCTGGCCAAGGGCGACCACGACGAGAAGCGGCTGACCTCGTGCGGCCGGCCGACGCTGTTCGCGCGCGTCGCCCTGCTGGACGAGGACGGCAAACCGGTACCTCAGGGAGAACCAGGTGAAATCTGCGTCAGCGGACCGTTATTGGCCGGCGGTTACTGGAATCTGCCTGACGAGACTTCGCGGACTTTCAGAGACGGCTGGCTGCACACCGGCGATATGGCCCGCGAGGACGAGGACGGCTTCTACTACATCGTCGACCGGGTCAAGGACATGATTGTCACCGGCGGCTTCAACGTGTTCCCGCGCGAGGTCGAAGACGTGGTGGCCGAGCATCCCGCGGTGGCGCAGGTGTGCGTGGTCGGCGCGCCGGACGACAAGTGGGGCGAGGCCGTCACCGCGGTGGTGGTACTGCGTCCCGACGCGGCCCGCGACGACGCCGCGGTCGAGGCGATGACCGCCGAGATCCAGGCCGCGGTCAAGGACCGCAAGGGCTCGGTGCAGGCGCCCAAGCGGGTGGTGATCGTCGAGTCGCTGCCGCTGACCGGGCTGGGCAAGCCGGACAAGAAGGCCGTGCGAGCACAGTTCTGGGAAGGCGCCGAGCGCGCCGTCGGCTGAGTTTGCGAGTAGTCCGCCCGCGTGCCGGCGAACGTGCTGGCCGAGCGTTCATCGTAAGTCCCACGCGTTACGAGTTGTCGCAGTTTCCCGTTTGCCTGTTTCGAAGCGACAACCGTTGCGTGCCAAGGGCTGTCGCGAATTTGAGTGTGAATTGACGGCGTTGAGCGTGAACTGACGGCGTTGAGCGTGAAGTGACGGCTTTCCGGGTGAACATGCGGCGGGGATCGTCGCGAATTTCCGCCCTGGCTTCACACCCAAAGCCCTGGCTTCACCGCCAAAGCCCTGGCTTCACACCAACTTGTTGAATTCTCCCAGGGGATTGTGGTCTGCAGCCATAATCTCTGAGGCGGTGACCGGTATTGGCTCGTTTCACACCTGTCACTCCTGTGGGTTGACTTTCTTTGGGCTTGCCGGCCGG